>JBEKDE010000012.1:0-79335 GCA_050014515.1 Occallatibacter sp. | reverse complement strand
GCCTCGATTGCGCCCAACGTCGACGCACAGCCCGCTCATTGGCCAGTCACCGGTTTGCCCTTTCAAAAAACCGGCCTGCGCTAACTTCACGGTAGAATGATCCGCAGTCCGCGCGAGCTAAGCTGGTCGACGAATTCGTCCGCGTTCTTTCTGCTTACCGGCATCGCTAAAAAGCCCCACGCAATGAACAAACCGGGGCCGCGCCGCCGTGCGATACTAGCCCGTAGCGTCGCGCATCGATCTAGAGAAATCCAGTTTGCTTGATCTACAAGCTTCGACTTGTGGGTCGATCATTCTCTAAGCCGGCATTCTCTCGAAATACAACCATCAACTTCGCCGCAAGCTTCAAGGATCATGAACCATGAAACTCGTGCAATTGGCAGATTCAATACGCTATCAGACCATGACTACAGCAGAGCTGCGCGAAACCTTTCTATTGACTGAATTATTTCAGCCGGGCCAGATCGATCTTGCCTACGTCGATCTGGACCGGACCGTGATTGGTTCGGCCGTCCCTCTGGACAAGTCCCTTCAACTCCCCGCCGACGACGCATTGAAAGCGAATTATTTTACAGAGCGCCGCGAACTTGGCATTCTCAACGTTGGCTCTGCCGGAACCGTCACCGTCAATGGAGAGAGCTTCCAGCTCGACAACCTGGACGCCCTATACGTTGGCCGCGGGAATGAATCAATCTTCTTTGCCAGCCATGATCCAGCCCATCCTGCCGAGTTCTACCTGCTGAGTTATCCAGCTCATTTCACCCACCCCACCAGCCTCATCAAGTCTGCGGCTCTTCCGCGCGTGAAGCTTGGCGCACCGCGAACAGCAAACCAACGCGAGATCACTAAGCTCATTCACATGTCTGGAGTACGGAGCTGCCAGCTCGTCATGGGGTTCACGCAGCTTGCACCGGGCAGCGTGTGGAACACAATGCCCCCGCACACCCACATGCGGCGCTCCGAAATCTATCTCTACTTCAACATTCCATCCGGCGATCGCGTGATCCACCTCATGGGGCCTGCGCACGAGACGCGCAGCCTCGTGGTCGCCAACAAGCAGGTGGCCGTCTCGCCAGGCTGGTCTATCCACGCCGGCGTAGGCACGGCCAGCTACACATTCTGCTGGGGAATGGGCGGGGAAAACCAGGACTACGACGACATGGATAAACTATCCGTTGCAGATCTTCTCTAACCATCGGAAAAACACAGACAATGATTCTTGATAGCTTCAGCCTGAAAGGAAAGACCGCGCTGGTGACTGGTTCTTCGCGCGGCCTCGGCGCTGTTATTGCTCTTGCACTGGCGGAAGCGGGTGCACAGGTTGCCTTGCACGGATCTCAAGCGGTAACGGTGTCGACACAGAAGCTCATTGCAGGCACCGGCGTCCGCACAGTTGCACTTGCCGCCGATGTGAGCGATGAATTCGCCTGTTCCCGGTTGATTGACGAGGTTGTCACCGTGTTTGGAACCATTGATATCCTCGTCAACAACGCCGGCACCATTCGCCGTGCACCGGCAGCCGAACACTCCATGGAGGATTGGAATGCTGTTCTAGCCACCAACCTGACCAGCGTCTTCCGCCTCACTCAATTGGCCGGCAAGCACATGCTCGCGCAGGGCTCCGGCAAAGTCATCAACATTGCCTCCATGCTCACCTTTCAAGGCGGAATCTTCGTGCCTTCCTATGCGGCTGCCAAAGGCGGCGTCGGGCAACTCACCAAAGCTTTCGCCAACGAATGGGCTGCAAGGGGCGTAAACGTAAACGCGATCGCTCCCGGCTACATGGAAACCGACAACACCGAAGCGCTGCGCAAAAATCCGGAACGTTCCCGGCAGATCCTTGAACGGATTCCTGCGGGTAGGTGGGGCACTCCCGCCGACCTCGCCGGCGCCGCGGTCTTTCTCGCATCGCGCGCCAGCGATTATCTGCACGGGCATATCCTGGTAGTCGATGGTGGCTGGCTCGCGCGATAACTGCAATTGTTTCTATGATTCGTATTTGCACTGTCTGCGGACGAACATTCCTCGCCGGCTTTTGTAATCTAGCCATCGCGCCATGGTGAACTGCGGGACATCACAGCGAAAGCAACGTTGCAACGACAGTCGTGAAACAGCTTAATTTGTTACGCGGATGGTTTTCGATGATTGGTCAAAGTTGTGATAGTCGATTCGCCGGGAGAAGTATTCTTGCACTCTCGCTAGCCATGATTGTCTGCGCGGCTACTTCTCTGCATGCACAGACCGCTCCCAACGGAAAACAACCCTGGGTAGGCGATGAACCATCGACAACGCCCCCATTGGCAAAGGATCTCTCGCCCCGACTCACTCACCGCGATGTGCGCCGAGCCATTCGCAAGGTTGCTGACTGGGAATTGAATCAGGCGGAGCCGCACTTCAGTCAGGATTGGACCTTTGCCGCGCTCTACGCAGGTTTTGTCGCTGTACCCGACGCCGCCGGCGGCAAGAAGTACCGCGATGCCATGGAGAAGATGGGGCAGAAGTTCAACTGGCAACCGGGACCACGCGTGGCGCACGCTGATGATCAGGCCATCGGGCAGGCTTACCTTGCACTCTATGAGCGCAAGCATGACCCCGCCATGATTGCTCCCGTTCGCGAACGCATGGATGCCGTGATGAAACTGCCCGACGATAAGCAGGCGCCGCTGTGGTGGTGGTGCGACGCACTCTTTATGGCTCCGCCTGTGCTTGCAAAGCTTGCAAAAGTCACCGGCGATCGGACTTACCTTGATTTCATGGACCACGAATGGTGGATCACATCGGATCTGCTCTACGACCGAGACGTTCACCTCTTTTTTCGCGACGCAACCTATCTCAAGAAGCACGAGGCCAATGGCAGAGGTCTCTTCTGGTCGCGTGGTAACGGCTGGGTAATGGCTGGTCTGGCCAAAGTGCTGGCCGATATGCCGCGCGATTATCCTCCCCGGCCAAAATACGTCGCGCAGTTTCAAGAGATGGCCAAAGAGATCGCCTCACTGCAAGGGGCCGATGGCTTGTGGCGTCCAGGCTTGCTCGATGCGGCCGCCTATCCGCTGCCTGAAGATTCAGGCTCCGCTTTTTATGTGTATGCGCTCAGCTACGGAGTCAACAACGGAATCCTTGACCGTGCTACTTTTTTGCCCGTGATCGAAAAAGGATGGGCAGGGCTTCTGGCGCATGTATATGAGGATGGCCGGATTGGTTGTGTTCAGCCGATTGGCGCAGCGCCGGGAGATTACTCGCCAACTGCAAATTACGTCTTCGGCACAGGAGCGTTTCTGCTCGCCGGCTCTGAAGTCGATCGGCTTGCTCACTAACTCGTTCACCCCAGCAAGCGCATGAGTCCATATTCAGGATTCGGTCGCGCAGATCCGAAATCATTTTCCCGTATTGGAGTGTCGCGTTGCCCTCAGCCTCGACAGCGCGATTTCTTTCTTGTCCAGAAATCCGCTTTTGTCCGTGTCCAACCTGTCAAACTCCGCGGACGCGAAATCCATCCACTCCTTCTTCGAGATCTTTCCGTCCTTGTCCGTGTCCATCAGAAGCAGAAGTTGCTCCACCTCCGCCTGTCCCAAGGCTAGTGTGCCCGGGGGCTTAGGAAGCGTATCTTTCTCCTGCGCTCCAACCTCTGGAATAGCATAGGCAGTTCCCAACACTGCAAGAGCTGATACAAGATTTCTTCGTGTCAACATGTTTCACTCCTCTGTGGTGAGTACTACGTTCTCTCGTCCAGACATACCTGGACCCTGCGATTGGACTCGATCCCTTGCACTCCCACTCTCTACGCCTGAGTCTTCGGCACACCCTGGTATCGGCCCCAATTCAGCGCAATGATTTTACCCCCGATAGCGACCAAAATGCAGCGGCACCGGGATGACGTCCAATCTCGATGCCGCTCAGTGCCCCTTGCAAGCCCGTTGTGAAGAAGCGTTTAGAATCTGACCATGATTGCCAGGGTCGCTACAGTCTGATCCTTGCGCAGATCGGGCCACCACAATGCCTTTGTCCCGCTGCCGCCACTGTTCAATCCCAGCCCGATGCAGTTCGAGATCGCCTGCGCCTGGCCGGTTGTGAATCCCGCGGTGGCGCCGTTGGCCGTGGGGAAGTAGCCGACACCTGAGTCCCCACCGGCTGCGCATTGATAGTCGGCCGGATTCCCGTTCGCTCCACCCGGAGGAGTAATGCCGCCGTGCCCCGTCCAGTAGGGAACGTCGGAGAACCGATAGCCCGTCTCGAGCCGGAAGGTGATGAACTGGCTGGGCATGTAGTCCAGCGTGACGGTCCCGTCGTGCATCTGCGCCTTGTCGCCCGGATTCTCGGTAAAGTACGGGCTTCCTGTCACTGCTGTGGCCGCGTTGATGGGCGGCAGCAGCGTTAGGTAGCGGCCGGGGTTGGTCATCTGCCCGCCTCCAAGAGTCACTGCCCAAATATCCTTCTTAAACCAGAAACGTTGGTACGCCATCCATCCCGCGAACGCCTGTTTCGGCTTTCCGTTGGCTGAGTTGTGGCAGTTCACGCCACCACTGTACGTATCGGAGGTGCCCATCTCGGGAGATTTTCCATTCGCCGGATAAGGTCCACCCGCTGGCCCTCCACCGTATTCGCAGCCAAGATCGCCGGTCAGGGTGAATGCCATCTTGTCCATGAAGTTCTTGGGCTTGTCGTAGTATTTCACTTCGATGCTGTTGTCCGTGTGGATGCGCGACCGCGTGGCCCCAGTACCCCCAGTAAGCTGGCTTTGCTGCTCGAGAGGATCGTCCTCACCCAACCCGTAGTTATTGCTTACGATTTCAAACCACCCCGAGGGACGCCAAAGAACCTGTCCGCCAAGGCCGGGCTTGCCATTGGGGCGCGCGTAAGTCTGCCAGCCGTTAATGAACCACGGCTCGATCTTCAGCTTGGAGGTGGGGAAATACTGTAGGCGAACTCCGTTGAAGAACCAAGGAGTATTCGACGAGACGAACGAAGGCTGATATGTCCAGTTGTCGAAGTTGTAGTAACTGAACAGGCCAATGTAGGAAACAAAGATGCCGGCATCGAGATTTACGCCGTGCTGGAAGTTCCAGTGATATCCGCCCCATCCCTCGGCAACATACTTGTATGCGCCAGACAAATCCCAGTCCCCGCGCACAACGCTCGGATCATTGCGCGTAGTGGTTACGGCCCACAGGCCGCCGCACAGGCAGAGAAAGCGTCCGCGCACGTTATCGATGCGAATGTCGCCGCCGATGCTGACCTGCTCAAGCTGCCACTCGTCGGAGCGGAAGGTCTCGGTCGAACCACCCAGCGTGTCATCTTCGGGGTGATTCATATCGATGGTGTAGTTGGCGTCGGCGCGGAACTCCGGTGTGAAATACTTGGTGGCCATCGGGCTGTCTGAGGCGTGCCCGTTGTTGTTCGTCCAGGTCCAGTCGCCTGGGAATGGCTCGCCCTGAGTCGTGGTTTGTGCCGGAATCTCTGGAGGCGCTGGGGCCGCCGCAGCGGTTGCGGCAGTCGCTGTCTGTCCATAGCTCGGCGCGCCTGTGCCATCGCCGCTCTCTGCTGAAAGCAGCGCTTCCGCATCCTTGTCCGCGTCTTCTGCGCTGTTCGCGTCACTCAGAACGTTCTCCAGCTTCGACATGCGCGCCTTCATCGCCGCTTCCATCTGCGCCATCTGCTGCATCTGCTTCTTGATTTCAGCAAGCTCCTTCAGCACCGCATCGCTCTTGAGCGGAACGGCGACGGACGCCGGCGCAGTAGCAGCAGTTGCCGGCGTCGCATTGTTATTAGGTGCCGCAGCCGGAGCCGCATCGCTCGCAGGAGCGCCAGACCCGGTCGCCGGTGTTTCCACGGCAGCAACATCAACGACGGGCGTCTGCCCGGCTAATGCCTGACCTGCCGGCTGCTTGTCTGAAGATGAGGTGCTGGTCTGCGCCTGACAACTGGTTTCAAGAACAAATGCAAGAATTGCGACAGAAAGTGCGACGGCCATCCTGAAATGACTCTTCATGCTTATGATTTCTCCTCGACGCTTGGCGTCGTCGGTTAAGAAGCGTTTGCTCAACCTGGGGAATTCCTGAATCGTTTCGCTCCCCTCATATCAATTTCTATGCGCAGTGACATAAAGAAATAGAAAAGGAACTCGATAGGTTTAGTAAGTCTTCAGAGCAATTGCACCTTCGAGACACACTGCTCCGCACACTGGTTGACCAGCGAAACAAAAGGGCCGACTTATCGAATTGTTAATCCCTGATTACTGATAATTGACTGACAAATGTGAGCAACGCATGAAGAAGTTCGCAAGATTGCATTGTTTTCTATATGGATCGCTGCCTGCCCCGCCTCCACCGTAACGACGACAGGGAGTACGGCTAGAGCAGGCAAGCAATCATCAATAAGTTTTTAATTTAGAGGCACATTCGGCATCGAGTGAATCCGCTGACTTCCGCAAGCGCAAGTGCCGATTCCTTCACGGATTCATTTCATCCACGGAATCTTCATCCGCAACTTCGGAACCCGAAGGCCCGCCGCGCGTCACGGCTTGCGTCGCAGCCCACGGTTTCATCTCATATTCCTTCGGGGGAACATCCCCGGCAAGGTACTGAACAAAATAGTCCCAACGCCGCCGCATCATGTATTGCGAAGCGGGCCCGTAACCGTGTGGGACATTTGGAATCAGCAGCAGATCGAAGTCCTTGTTAGCCTTGATCAAAGCATCGACCACAAGCAAAGTATTGTTCGGCGGAACGTTATCGTCCATCGTCCCATGCGCCAGTAGCAAGTGTCCTTTCAGATTTTTGGCTGTGTTTTGATTTGCCTGGGAGTCATAGTTGCTCGTGCCGCCGGGCTGCTTCTGTTCGAGACCCGCCCACTTCTCCGCCCAGTCATCTTCATAGTCCCGCTCATCATGATTTCCACTTTCGGCAATGCCCACCTTGAAGAAGTCAGGATAGTGAAACATTGCCGCAGCCGTTGCGTTCCCGCCACCCGAGTGTCCGTAAATCCCGACGCGATCAAGATCGATAAAGGTATATTGCGCGGCAAGATCCTTCATGCCCGAAACCTGGTCTGGAATTGTGTTATCGCCAAGGTTGGCATAGTAGGCTTCGTGAAATGTCTTTGAACGCCACGGCGTGCCCATGCCATCGATGCACACCACCACGAAGCCCAGTTCGGCAAGGGCCTGCAGGTCTCCGTGCGCAGCCATAAACTCGCGGCTGCCGCATGAACCAGTCTGCGGCCCCGGATAAACATGATTGATGATCGGATATTTCTTCGATGGGTCAAAGTGTGTGGGCTTGAACATCATCCCATACAATTCCGTCTTCCCATCGCGCGCCTTTACTGTGATCGGAATTGGTGGCACCCAGCCGTAAGCAAGCAGCTTTGAAATATCCTGCTTCCCTATTTCCATCACGGTCTTACCGTCTCTGTCTCGCACCACTGTTGTCTGCGGTTCGGTTGGCGTAGACCAGGTATCGACAAAGTAATGTCCATCGGCCGAAACCTTGATGCTATGGTCCGCATTTTCCGGAGTCAGCAAGCGCAGACCTGTCCCGTCAAAACGAATGCTGTAGAAGTGCTCGAAGTAGGGGTCGCGCCCCGGCTCCTTGCCCACACCCACAAAGTAAATAGTCTGCGTGTCTTCATCAACGTGCAGCACCTGCGTCACATTGCCCGGCCCATGCGTGATTTGATTTTTCAGTTTGCCGGTTGCGAAGTCGTAAAGGTAGAGATTGCCCCAGTCATCCCGCTCGCTGAACCAGAGAATCTCATTCGATTTCGGCAAGTAGTGCCAATTGATTTTTCCATTTCCGCTTTCGTAGAACTTCGCGGTCGTCTCTCCCATCACATCGCGCACCTCACCGGCTGCTGTGTCTGCAACCCGTAACCACTCCTGCTTGTGATCGCGCGAAGTGGAAACAAACACCAGGTGCGCGTCATCGGGACTCCACTCAACGTCGTCCCACGTGGTTCCGTGGCAGGCAATGTCATCGCACAAGGTCGAACGGTGTTGATCTGGCGGCATCTTGAGACGAACAATTTGATGGGATGCCACATCGATCACCACCCGCTCGATCATTGTCACATCCTTGTCACCAACCAGCGGATACTTCCACGCCTTCAGTTCCGGATGGCTGTTCGTCACGGGCACAAGATACATCTCGCCGGTCTTTCGCTGATCCTGCTGAAATGTGGCAATCTTCTTCGAGTCAGGCGACCAGAGCAAAATCGCCGCATCCGAATGTTTCCAGCCCGCATTGTCGGTCGCATAGCCGAAGTCCGTAGCACCGTCCGTCGTCAGTTGCGTCTCGGCGCCAGTTGCCATGTCTCGCACCCATAGGTTCCAGTCCCGTATAAACGCACCTAGCTTTTTGTCCGGCGAAATCGATAGCGGCGCGTGCTTCTCGCTACGTTCGGAAGATTTCCTGCCAGCGTTCTCAAGAACAATCTTCTTGCAAGAATCTCCATCCGCGTGCAGCGCGCAATGATAATCCGCACCTGCGCTCGTCAGTTGCAGCGAAGTGTCTCCGCCTGTCAATTCCAAACCGGTAAGCGCCAGGTGCCTTGGATCATCCTTAATCGCGCCATTCGAAGCAGCGTTGAGCGCGGCTGCCAGTTTCACATGGTCGAAGGCTACAGCGCGCGTACGCTTCGCCGGATCGACCAGAACATACGTGATCCCTTGATCATCCACGCCACGAAACCAGAAGCGACCCTCGTCCAGCCATTGCGCTTTGACCACACCCTTGTACGCAAGCGGATTCACGTTGTAACCCATGAACCGCTCGGCTGCAGCGTAGTCCTGCACCGTATACTGTCTCGCCTGCTGCCCCAACCCTGTTGCACAGAAACCGGTAAAAACGATGAGGACGCGCCCCGCCGCATACAACACTGACCCAATACTCTTAGACATTTGTGCTGATTCCTTTGGTTGTTTCTCGTATCGTGCAGGAGGAATGCTTACCGTCTTTTAGCCGACAGCTCTAACCGTTCCAGATCGTCGAGCAATTGTAAATCGATCCGGACAGGAGTCCGTGAAGCTTTCCCGCTCTGGGCAACGCTTTAGTCCTCTACTTCCCTGCCTTCGACTCCGCATCGATCCACCGCGTCACGCTTGCGTCCAGAACATCCAAGGGAACTGGGCCGAGCGATAGCACACGCGCATGAAACTGCCGCACATCAAATCTCGCTCCCAGTTCCTTGCGCGCACGCTCACGAAGCTCAAGGATCTTCTGCTGTCCCAGCCGATAGCTCAACGCCTGGCCGGGCCAAGAAATGTATCGGTCCACTTCGCTCTGAATATTCTGATCGTCCATCGCCGTATGATCTTTAAAGAAGTCCACCATCTGCTGGCGCGTCCAATGCTTGGCGTGAACCCCTGTATCAACAACTAGCCGGATCGCGCGCCACATCTCGTTCTCCAACCGTCCGTATTCACTGTACGGATCCTGGTAGAAGCCGAGTTCCTTCCCAAGCAGTTCCGCATATAACGCCCAACCTTCGGAGTAGGCGTCATAGGACACATAACGCCGAAACTCAGGCAGGCCCTTGAGTTCGTCCGCATAAGAAAATTGAAGATGGTGGCCAGGCATGCCTTCGTGATATGCAATCGCTTCGAGATTCAACAGCAAACGGCCGGGCGGGTTAAATAGATTCACGTTCACTTTGCCCGGGCGTCCGCTTGCAATCGATCCGGGCGAGTAGTCGGCTGGCACAGCGTCGGGTGCGCGAAAGCTATCCATCGGAACCACTTTCAATGGCAAAGTCGGCGCAACTGGCACGACTTCCGTAATTTTCGCGCGAGACTGATCCTCATAGTGCTGATACAAGCTCAGCAATTGCTCCGCGGATGTCGCGTGCAACTTCGGATCTGCCTGGATGTGGGCGTGGAAGCTAGGCAGATCGTTATATCCCTGCGTCTTCGCCAACGCCAGCATCTGAGCCTCGATGGCGTGAACCTCGCGCATCCCCTCGTCGAAGATGGCGTCTGCATCCATCGTCGTTTGAACGTGTTCGCGAATTGCATTCCGATAGAGCGCATCGCCATTCGGCAGCGCCCAGATTCCGGGATCGGTCCGCCCCGCCGGCGCATAGGTATCGCGCACAAATACAGCGAAGCGTGAATATGCCGGCAGAACATCCTTTGAGATCACAGTCAACAGATCGGCTTTCAACGCTCGCTGATCACTCGCGCTCACCTCGGCGGGAAAATGCAATAGCGGTTGCGCAAACGGACTCTTCTCCGGCGTGGATGAGGCGATCTCCTGCGCCTCAACCGCAACCTTCTCCAGCAAATAACGTGGCTGCATCAGGTGATCGTGCATGCCCAGCTTCATTACATCCGTCACCTGATCGAAAACACGCGGCACCTGCCGCAATCGCGTAATGTAATTGCGATAGTCCTGAGTGGTATGCAGTGGAACCTGCGCGTACATCGCCGCGATATCCAGATGAACGCCATTCATCTGGCTCACGGGCATCTCCCATTCCTTCAGCCGGTACCTTTCGATCGTAGCTTCCAGTTGGCGCTGCATGATCTCCCGGCTGATGGTCTGCTGCTCATTAAGGCCGTCTGACGGCAGCGTCTTCAAACGCTCCAATTGCCTTTCGGCGTGCTCCGCAGTGCGCGCCTCTGCCTCCGCGGAGTAATCGTTCATCCGATCGTTGAAGCGCGTGTCACCCACGTAGGTCGCAAACTCAGGACTATGCTCAAGCTGGTACTCCCACTCGGCTGCAAAGAATTCATCCAGTTGCGTCGCTGCGCTCGATGGTTTCGCAGCTGATGGATCTTGTGCTAGACACTTATAGGGCTCAAGGGCAATGGCCAACACCACTCCCGCAATCAGAAAGCCTTCTGCGATTCTTCTGTTCATCGACCTCTCCAATTCGCTATTCATCGCCAGTTAGGGAATATGCGTAACCTTCTCAGCATCAACCGGCTCATCTCGAAGAAACTTTGAAATCGTATCGTTCAGAAACTTCTCGTCGGCAGGATTGCTCCCTGCGCCCGCGGTGTGTCCCCACAAGGAAGGTATTGGCACGAGCGATACGCGCGGGATGAACTGCGCCTCATAGCGCGCATCGGTCAGTGGGAAATAAAGATCTGTCGCCGACGGCATATAGAGCAGAGGCACCTTGATTGAGCGCAGCGCTTTCTCTACGTCGCCGTTGAATCCCGGAGTCGCGCCAACATCGTTTGATTCCCAGGTTCGCGCCTGCAGGATAAGATTGTTGGCGTCAGCGCCGGGAATGAAGTTCGTACGAAACTCATTCAGCACCTGCTGGAATGTAGTTCCCGGCGGATTTGTTGTCCGCCAGAGTTCCCTCCGCCACCACTCCTGCGAGAACAACCAGGCCGTCCACACGGTCGCAAAGGCTTCCAGCCCCTTCTTCGGCTGCTCGGTATAATCTCCATCTTTGAATGCCGCATCTGCCGTGATCGCGGCAATCTGCCCTTCCAGGCGCACAATGCCGTGCCCGTAAGTCTTCGCCGTGCCCGAGGTAGCAACAATGCGATCTGCAAACGTGGGATAGCTTACAGCCCATTGAAAAGCCTGCTGCGCGCCCATTGAAAAGCCAATCACGGCTTTCAGGTGCGTCACCTTCAGATCTTCTGTCAGCAGTTGGTGAACCGCCAGAACGTTGTCGCGGATCGTCATTACCGGAAACCGAGGCCCATGAAACGGCTTCGGCGTATTGCTCGGTGAAGAAGAGCTTCCATTGCCAAACAACTCGCTGGTTACGAGAAAGTATTCGTTCACATCAAGCGCATGTCCAGGCCCCATCAGCCACTCATACCCTCGCAACTTGGCCATGTAGTGTGAAGGCAGCAGGATCACGTTGTCACGCGCGGCGTTCAGATGACCATACGTTCCATAAACAACCTGCGCCTCGGGAAGAGTTGCCCCGCTCTCGGTGTGAAAGTTCTTGATCACGAATACGTGGCGTTCCGGCGTCAGAACTGCCGGTGACTTCGCTGAGTCCTGTGCGTGTAGATCATACGCAGCTGCGACTGAGAACATCAGCATTACCAGCAACACAAGTTTCTTCATCGTCCACCTCTCCGGTCTCACCCAATCGTACGAATCGACTCGCGCTTTGCTGCATTTCCCTCTAACATTCGCGTCAACTTCATGGTTCGCGGAGAAACCCATCAACCACCTGCACATACTTGTCGGGCTCTTCATACGACGGCAAGTGGCCGCTCCTCGCAAAGATCACCAGCTTTGCGCCGGGAATCGCCTTGTACATTCTCCACGCCGTAAGCGGCGCAACATTCATGTCGTACCGCCCGGTAATCACCAGCGTGGGAAACCGGAACCCAGCCAGCTTGGGCGTCATGTCCACCTTGTCTGCTTCTCTGCCCACCGCAGCTCCCACGCTGGGAGTGAAGCCGATGTCTCCAATCTTCGCGAGGTATTGGTGCAGAAGATCTTCGCTGTAAAAGATCATGCGAAAGTGATTCACCAGGCTTTGCTGCGCGGCTTCGTCGGTATCTCCAAACTTCTTCTGGAGCGAAGCATCCTCTTCCTCAATATCCGGAAACACTTCCGGCAGCAGGTGCACAATGTCCTTCATCGCCGGTGGAGCAGAGTCGCTGAGAACCAGCTTGTGCACATGCTCGGGATGCGCCGAGGCATACGCCATGGCCAGGAATCCACCAAACGAGTCGCCAACGAGATCAATCCTGGCAAATCCAAAGTGCGCTCGTATCGCCTCCATGTCCGCAATCTGCGCATCAATTGTCTGCGGCGCGCCGGGTTGCACGCGCGTCGACTTGCCTGTCCCGCGCTGATCATAGAAGACGATTTGCCGCCTGGTGGCGAGCCTGGTCCACACATCATTCTGGATCATGTATTTGTGGCTCAGCCCAGGTCCGCCATTGATGGCAAACACCGGAACCTCCGCTGTGGGGCTGCCGTAAACCTCGTAGGCCAGGTCGACCTCGGGAGTATGAATGAGGCCTGCCGACGACGCAGTGCCCTGCGCCATCAGCGGAAGATTCAGGAACACAGAGATCGCTAACAGAGTTGTGAGGAAGCATCTTGAATGCACAATGGTCTCCATCTCCAATGGGGGAATCGTACGAATGTGTTGGTCGTTCGGGCTACTTGGTGAAGATGATCTTCGGACACATGGCATGGACTCCAACATTTCCATCGACAAGTTGGGTAATGTCCACATCAACGGCCACGCTGGTCAGCATGTACGCATCATCGCGGCTCAGGTGCTTCTGTTCGACAAGAAAGTTGATCATGTCGCGCACCGCAAGCGTCGTTGCTTCTTTCAAATCCGGACTGAAACCCATGCTGATGTAGCTGGTCGGCGTCTCGGCCCGCGGCCACAGCAGATGCTGATCCTTGTGGACAACAAAGCGAAACGTTCCTGACAGAAATGTCTCCATTGCAGTAATATCCACTTCGCCGTTACCCTGGCCTGCGTGTCCGTCGCCCACTTCGAACAGCGCTCCCTTGGCATTGATCGGAATGTAAAGCGTGGTGCCCGCAACGAGTTCCTTGTTATCCATGTTGCCTGCATGCATCCACGGCGGAGCACTGTCGATGCGGCCAGCCGACTCCGGAGGCGCCACTCCCATGCTGCCGAAAAATGGATGTAGCGGAATTTCGATTCCCGGCGCAAAGTGTGCAATCATCTTGTCCCGGTCCAGCGGGATGATCTTCCTGCGACTGTAGGGATAATCGTTGGGCAGGAATCCTCTTCCGGCTCCGAATCCATTGCACGCGAAGGGCACATCGATATCGATCTTTAAAATGTCAACTTCGAGCACATCGCCAACTTCAGCCTCGGCAATATCGACAGGACCGGTAAGAATATGTCCGCCGGGGCCCTTGTCTTTCACTTCGCGATAAATGTCAGCGTTGTACGACGGGATGTCGCTCGCCGCCACGCCTTCTTCCTCAAGCCGCTCCGTGGAGCCGCAGGTTGAAAGCGTCTGGATGCGCACCGTGTCACCTGAGTGAACCGTGAGCGCTGGCTTTGCCTTAGCCGAATAGTAACCCCAGACAACGGTACCGGGTGAAGCGGGTAGATTTACAGTCGCCGCTTGGCCCGCGGCCACGAGAGCACACAGGAACGGCGCCGCTGCCAGAACAAGATGTTTCATGGGACTCTCCCAACTCAAGGTAACAATATCCTACCAGCAGAATTGGAGAGATCTTCGAGCCATAATTCGCAGGGACAAGCCGGCGAGTTCACCTTCGAACCGGCAAGTACGTCTACACGAATTTCCGGCTCGGGGAACAGCCAGATAAAAGCGCGCCATGACAACTTAGAGAATCGCCCCAGCGACCGCATTGAGCGGGAGAACCCTGTCTACTCCGCCGAGCTTGATGGCTTCCTTGGGCATGCCAAAAACCACACAGCTCGCTTCGTCCTGAGCAATCGTGGATGCGCCGGCCTGCTTCATCTCCAGCATTCCACGCGCGCCGTCGTCACCCATCCCGGTCAGAATGACGCCCACTGCATTTCTGCCTGCGTAACGCGCGGCGGAGCGAAATAGAACGTCCACAGAAGGCCGATGCCGGCACACCAGCGGGCCGTCCTTGACTTCAACGTAGTAGCGCGCGCCGCTCCGCTTGAGCAGCAGGTGGTGATTTCCAGGCGCTATCAAGGCGCGTCCACGAATCACGGTGTCGTTCGTCTCTGCTTCCTTCACTGTAATGTTGCACAGGCCGTCAAGCCGGTTGGCAAAAGCGCGTGTGAACAGCTCCGGCATATGCTGCACAATCACAATTCCGGGCGTATCTGCCGGAAGCGCTTCAAGCACCGTCTTCAGCGCCTCCGTGCCGCCAGTCGATGCGCCAATCACCACCACCTTCTCTGTTGTCTCGGCCATCGCATGCGTGGCCGGCGAAAGAATCGCGTCGGCGGTCAACTTGGGCTCGACCGTATGGCTGGGTAGCAACTTGCGCACTTTTGCGCAGGCCGCGGCTTTCACCGCCTCGCACAGCAGCGTCCGTGAGTCTTCGAGGAATTGCTTGGTTCCCAGGCGGGGCTTGGTCACAATCTCCACAGCGCCGTATTCAAGCGCCTTGAATGTGCTCTGCGCGCCTCCCTCGGCGAGGCTCGAACAGATCACGACCGGGATCGGATGCTGCGACATGATCTTTTTGAGAAATGTCAGCCCATCCATGCGCGGCATCTCAATGTCGAGCGTGATCACGTCCGGCACCTGCTCGGCAATCCGGTCGGCTGCCACAAACGGGTCGCCGGCTGTGCCGATCACCTCGATTCCGGGATCCGATGAGAGCACTGCGCTCAGCGTGTTCCGCACCACGGCGGAGTCGTCAACGATCAGAACGCGAATCTTGGGAATTCCCATCACCGCAGCCTCACACGTAACCTGTTCATTTCGCCCGTGCGTCAATTGAGCCGTCTCAACCGCACCTCTCCCGTCCCCGTGTTGAATTCGATGTGTACCCCAGAGGTCCCTCCCAGGCTGGATGCAATCACGGAGAAACCTTCATCCTGAAGAACCTTCACCGCCGTCTCGCAGTTCAGCCGGCCTACCGTCGGCCGCAGGTTCAGTTCACTTACCAGGAGCACATCGCCGCCTCCAAACAGCTTCACCTCAATCTCGCCACGTTTCGCCCCCAGCGAGTCGAACTGGCGCGCAAGGTCACGAATCGTGAAGTCTACGTAGCGCCGGCTCGCGGCAATGCTCAGTGTCGCCGGCCCTTTCGCCGGATAATTCGGCAGCATCGGATGGCAGAGTGCCCCAATGCCCAACCTTGGAATGCGAAAAGTCACCCCGACGCAGGAGCCAAGCACCGTGCGTAGAATCGCAGGCTCCGAAACCAGGTGCGACTCCCCCGGCTGAACGTACACTTCAAGCACAACCCTGTCAGCCTCCGCCATCTGTTCTCCTGTAAAGCGCTGGCGCAACCGGCGTGAGTGGAAGATCCATATCGTGCAACGTCTCGGAGTGCCCGACAAACATGTATCCCCGCGGCACCAGGTGATGAGCCAGCTTTCTCAGAATTCGCTCCTGCGTGGGACGGTCGAAGTAGATGATCACGTTGCGGCAGAAGATTGCATCGGCCTGCTCCCCAACCCCAAAGTTGTCATCCATGAAATTCAACCGGCGAAACTCAACCAGCCTCCGCAGCTCCGGCACAACCCGCACGCGGTCTGAGCGCGCATCGCGGCTGCGCATGAAGTACTTTCGCCGCAGCGCAGAAAGCACAGGCGTCACCGTGTCGTCTGAATACACCCCCATCTCCGCCTTTGCCAGCACGGTGGTTGAAATATCCGTAGCCAATATGCGGAAGCGGAAACCCGGATGCGTCAGCGCATACTCGCTCAGCACGATAGCCAGCGTATACGGCTCCTCGCCCGTCGAGCAGCCCGCGCTCCACACCAGCAAGGGCCGTCCCCCATCGCCGTGCCCGGTCAACTCAGGCAGAGCTCTTTCAACCAGATATTTAAAATGCCCCGGCTCGCGAAAGAAGTCCGTCTTGTTGGTGGTCACCACGTCGATCAGGTGAACGAGTTCTTCCTTGAGCCCCTCCCTCCCAAAGAGATATTCGCAATACTCGTCATAGGAATCTAATTCGAGCGACTTGAGCCGTCGATTGATCCGCCCCTCAAGCATCGTCCTCTTTTCAGGACCCAACCGAATGCCCGTTTTGCCGTGGATCAGCTCGCAAAGACGCGTAAAGTTCCTGCCGGAGATCACTTGAGTCTGAACGCTCATGGTATGAAAAGAGCACAACCACGCTCGATTCCCTCCCTAGGCCGCTACTTCCATCAGCGGCTTGCTGGTTTCCGGCCCGCGGACCGCTGTCAGTTCCTCAGCAGAGAAGACACGATCGATGTCCAGGATCATGATGAACTGGGTATCGCGCTTGCCCATGCCCTTGATAAAGTCGGTCCGGATCTGCGTGCCGATGCGAGGCGCCGGCTCAATCTGGTCCGGCTCAAGGTCGATCACTTCCTCAACCGAATCAGCAAGCGCGCCGATTACCGTCGATTCGTCGTCGAGCAGCACCTCTACCACCACAATGCAGGTGTTGCGCGTGCTCTCGGTCTTCGACATCTCGAAGCAGAGCCGCAAATCCACTACCGGCACAACGCTTCCGCGCAGATTGATAACCCCGGCCATGAATTCCGGCGTCCTGGGAATTGCCGTGACTGTCGTCAGGTCAAGCACCTCTCTAACCTTGGCTACATCCGTTGCAAAGATCTCGTTGCCCAGCTTGAAGGTCAGATACTGCCGTGTCTCCGTGATTTCGCTAACGCTCATCCTCGAACTCCTTTCTCGCCGTCGAAACTGAGGTGGCTCTGCCGCGCGACAATCGCTCCTCGCGCGGCAGCCCACGGTCAATACCGCTCAAACTCTCCATCAAGTTCATCGTGTTTGTCCTTTAGCCGCAAGTTGACGCCGCCTTTCGACGCAGCCTTCCCGCTCCCTGCGCCATAGCTGATTGCAGGTTTCGTGGCTCTTGGTTGAGCTGCATGACCTTGCTGTCTCGATCTTGAATCGCCGTTGCGACCTGTCGCTGCCTCCTCGTCTCCGGTTTGGAAGAATGCGAGCGCGCTGACCAGTTGATCGGACTGCCCGGTCAACTCCTCGGTGGTCGAAGCCATCTCTTCAGACGCCGACGCGTTCTGCTGGATCACCTGTTCCAGTTGCTGCAGCGCCTTGTTGATCTGTTCGGCGCCGGTGTCCTGCTCCTTGCTGGCAGCCGTAATCTCCTGCACCAGCTCCGCTGTGCGCTGGATATCTGGCACCAGCTTGTCGAGCATCTCGCCGGATTTCTCCGAGACCTTCAGCGTATTTGCCGACAGCTGGTTGATCTCTCCGGCTGCCTTCTGGCTGCGCTCCGCCAGCTTGCGGACTTCCGCGGCAACCACGGCAAACCCCTTGCCATGTTCGCCGGCGCGCGCCGCTTCAATGGCCGCGTTGAGCGCCAGCAGGTTGGTCTGGCGCGCAATCTCCTCGATGATTGATATCTTGTTGGCAATCTCTTTCATCGCCGCCACGGCCTCAAGCACGCTCTTGCCGCTCTCCTGCGCGTCCTTTGCGCTCTTGTTCGCGATCTTGTCTGTCTGCTGCGCGTTGTCGGCGTTCTGCTTGATATTCGAGACCATCTCCTCCATCGAAGAAGAGGCCTCTTCTGCAGCTGCGGCCTGGGCGCTCGCGCCCTTTGACACCTGGATCGACGCCGTCGATATCGACTGGCTGGCAGCCGAAACCTCTCCGGCAATCGCCCGGATATCAGAGACAGTGCGCGTCAACCCGCTCACCATCGACTTGAGCGCCTGCATCAACTTGTCCTGCGGTGAGCGTTCCCTGATCTCGACCGTCAGGTTTCCGTTGGCGATCTCATCGGCTGCTGTAGTAATCTCACTCATCGCCGCGACCAGCGCGTTCAGGTTGTTCTTGATCAGATTGAAATCGCCGTGGTAGGTGTCAGTAATCGGTGGAGGGGTATCTCCCTTGCTGATCATGTCAACATATTTTGCAGAAACGTTCAGAGGAGCAATCACCGCGTCGAGAATAGAATTCACACCCCGCACGATGTCGGCATATGCTCCCTGCAAAAGATCAGGATGCCCACGTTCGGTCAATTGACCATCCTTCGCGGCGTTCGCAATGCGGATCAGCATCTTTTCCATGATCTGAAGAACTTCGGCGACCCTGTTGATGGCCTGCTTCATCTTCTCGTGATCGCCCTTGTAGGTCTGGGCGATCAGTTCATCGATCTTGCCCGCTGAAATCTGCGCCAGGACCCGGTTTCCTTCGCCGATGGGCAGAAGAATCGCGTCCAGCATGGTATTTACGCCGCGTACAATCTCCGCGTAGGCGCCCTCGAATTGTTCCGGCTTGCCGCGCTCGGAGAGCTGGCCCTCGCGGGATGCTTCCACAAGGCGCGAAAGCTCCTTCTGCAGACCTTGCAGGACCATGGCCACGTTGTTGATGGCCTGTTTCATCTTCTCGTGGTCGCCCTTGTAGGTCTGCGTAATCAGTTCATCGATTTTGCCATCCGAGACCTGCGCCAGAACACGGTTGCCTTCGCCGATCGGCAGAAGAATCGCATCCAGCATGGTATTGACACCGCGCACAATCTCGGCGTACGCACCCTGGAAGCGCTCCGGTTTGGCACGCTCGGAGAGCTGGCCCTCCTTCGACGCCAGGGTCAGCCGCCCCATCTCCTTTTCCAGTTCCTGAACGACGATAGCCACGTTGTTGACCGCGAGCTTCATCTTCTCGTGGTCGCCCTTGTAAGCCTGCGTGATCAGCTCGTCGATTCTGCCGCCCGAAATCTGGGCCAGGACCCGGTTGCCTTCACCGATGGGCAGCAGGATCGCGTCGAGCGTCTCGTTGACGCCGCGCAGAATCTCCGCATATTCTCCCTTGTGCCTGCCCACATCGCCCCGCGCCGTCAGGTTCCCTTCAACCGCAGCCCTGGCAAGCGAGCTCACATCGGCCTTGAGATCAGCGATCTGTCCGGCGAAGCCACTGTTTGCCTCTTCCAGACGCAGGCGTTCGGTAACAATCTCCCAGGTCACCATCGGCCCCAGATACGTTCCGCGCTCATCGTAGAGCGGGTGGGCAGTCAGCTCCGCATCCTCCGGGCCGATCTTGATGCGCACATGGTGAGGCAGGTTCCGCGGGTTGCCGAGCAGGCGCCGCTGCTGGTCGGGGACCCGGTGGAAGATGTCGATGCTCGATCCAAGAACTCGCTCCGCAGGTACCGGCAGAAACTTCTCAATCGACTTCAGCGTACGCAGGGACGCCGGGTTTACATAGGTGATTTCAAAATCAAGATTGGTCATCAGGATATTGACGGGAACGCATTCCAGCGCCGCACGCAGGCGGGCTCCGTCGCCGCCCGAGGCCGGCGCGGGACGTCCGTTGCGATCACTCTTCTTCTCCGAATCGACCGGCGTATGCTCCAACACTGCTGACTTCATCGTTCCTCTCCTTCTGCGCCTGCTCTCGCCCGGCGCGAATCCGTTGTGGTTTACCTTGAACGTGCCCTGTCTCCATGGCCAGGGCCGTCAGCCGGTGTTGTTGATTGCGATTGAAGGCCTTCCCGCCCCCGTCCCGCTCCCAGCGGACGGCCGCGTACGCCGTGCGCCAGCGAGCGAACCACCTCCTGCACGAGCCGCTCTGGGTCCACAATCAGGGCCACGCTTCCATTGCCCAGAATCGTTGCGCCGCTGACCACCTGCACATGGCGGTAGACGCGTCCCAGGTTCTTGATCACCGTCTGGCAGTCGCCCAGTACCTTGTCCACTACGAATCCGTAACGGCCCTCCCCGGTTTCGACCATCATGATCTGCTCAATCTCGGGCGCATCGCCGGCGATATCGAAGTACTGCCGCAGACGTATGTAGGGAATCAACTCCCCGCGCACGTTGGCCAGGTGCTTGCCGTTGGCGCGCTCCACATCGGCGCGGGTCAGCTCAATGCACTCCAGCGTCACCGCCAGGGGCAGCACAAAGTAGGCTTCGCCTACGCTCACCAGGAGCCCATCAATAATGGCCAGGGTAAGAGGCAGCCGCAGCGTGACGCTGGTGCCCACACCCGGTTTGCTGACCACCTCGATGGTGCCGCGCAGGCTTTCCACCCGCTGCCGGACCACGTCCATCCCCACGCCGCGACCGGAGACATCGGTCAGCTGTTTGGCCGTCGAAAACCCCGGCTGGAAGATCAACGAATAGATCTGGGATTCAGTGAGGGTCGCATCCGCGTCCACCAGGCCCTTCTCAACGGCCCGATGACGCACCGCCTCGGCATCGATACCACCACCGTCGTCCGATACTCCGATCAGCACGCTGGCCCCGGAATGACGCGCTGAGAGATGAATGGTCGCAGTCGATCGTTTGCCGCATGTACCCCTCATCCCCGGCGCCTCGATGCCGTGGTCCATGCTGTTGCGGATCAGGTGCATGAGTGGATCGCTCAACTGGTCGATGACGCTTTTATCCAATTCGGTGTCCGCGCCCTCTATCGTCAGTTCCACATCTTTGCCAAGATCCCTTGCCAGGTCGTGCACCAGGCGGCGAAACTTCTCAAACGTCGAGCGCATGGGCATCATGCGGATGTTCATCGAGTTCTCGCGCAGCGAAGACGTGAGCCGCTCAATCTCCTCCGAAACCTCCGCAACCTCCGGATCGTCGCGCCGTGCCGAGAGCTCACTCAACCTGGCCTGCACCGTCACCAACTCGCCCACCAGATCGACAAACTGGTCCAGCTTCCCCGCCGGCACGCGCAGGCTGGTGGCATTGTCCGCCTTGTCGTAGACGCGGCGTCCGCCAGTCCCCGCGCGCTGATCAGCGAGCCCTATGGCCGTCAGATCGGCAGCGCAAACCTCGCGGATTTTGAAGGCTTCTTGGGTTTCGCAAGACGAAGCGGAAGCAGGCTCGATGACCAGCTCGCAACGGTCGTCGACGAAGATGAAAACATCCCGAATCGCGTCCCGATCCGCCGTCGTTGCCAGCACCATCTCCCAGCTGACATAGCAGCGCTCTGGATCGAGTTCCTTGAGCGGGGGCACTGCGTCCATGCTGGCCTGCACCGATAGGCCGCCCATCCGACCCAGCTCGCGCAGCAGCAGAAAGGGATCGGCGCCGGTCCGCATCATGTCGGCTCCGGGCGCGAAGTGGATGTGCCAGTCGCGCACCTGGCCGGAGAGAACCACCGGAGCATTTGTCACACCCCTGGTCGGCTCCGCCTCACAACTGCCAGTGAGCTTCTTCAGTCGCGAACGAATCCCCGCGCGCAAAGGCGCTTCGCCTGCTGCCTTCTCTCGGTCGTCCTCAAGCAGCATGCGAATACGGTCAAGCGCCTTCAGAGTCAGGTCGATCAGATCGGAGCATACCGCCAGCCGTCCGTTACGCACCTCGTCGAAGGCAGTTTCGAGGTTATGTGTAAATTCGGCAAGTTCGTCGAAGCCGAACATGGACCCTGAACCCTTCAGCGTGTGCAGCCCGCGGAAAACCCGGCCAACGAGACCCTCGTCCGAGCGGTTCTCATTCAGTTCTAGAAGAGCCGACTCCAGCTCCACGAGAACATCCCGGGCTTCCTCACAGAAGCTTTGCCTGAACTGATCGACGCTGCCCGTGCCTGACACCTGGCCCACCCCGCTGAATTAACTCATTCCCATCGCAGACCGAAACTCGCGAAATCCCATTCCGCCAAGCGCTGCCTGAATCGGCCCCGGCACCAGACCTTCCAGCACCAGCTCCACCCCACCCGCCTTGGCCTCGCGCGCGGCCGCCCACAACAGTTGAACAACGGTCACATCGAGACTGTCCGCCCGTTCCATCGAGACGCGCATTGATTTCCCCGCGCCCAGCCCCTCAATCAAGAGCGACTTCAACTCCGCCGCGCAGGCGATGTCGACCGTGCCCTCCAGGAGCAGCAAATTCGATTCAACCCCTTGTTTCTGCGTTAAAGGCACACCCGGCTCCCTGGCATTCCAGTCAATGGCGTAATGGGTTCATCGGCTTGAACAGAGCAATTGGCGAGTAGGTTATGAAGAAATTCATGTTGGAGAAAACTCAGGATTCGCGGGCTACTTCACCAGTTTTCCGACGACTGCTACCAGCTGCTCGGCGTTGAACGGCTTTACGATCCAGCCAGTGGCGCCGGCCTTGCGGCCCGCATCCTTCTTTTCGGCCTGGGATTCGGTCGTGAGCATCAGGATCGGAGTAAAGGCATATCCCGCCAGCTTTCGCACCGCGGCAATCATCTCAATGCCGTCCATTCTCGGCATGTTCAGATCCGTTACCACCAGGTCAAACCTGTGCCTGCTGGTCTGTTCAAGGCCATCTCTTCCATCCACAGCCTCGGCAACCTCGTATCCCGCCTTGGTCAACGTAAAGCTGACCATCTGGCGAATACTCGATGAATCGTCCACGGTCAAGATTCTTTTCATCAGCGTTCCCCGTTCCCCTCGGAACCAGCCGTCCTCCCGCCTGGAATTACCGGCTCAATCTAAAAGAGCTCTACATCGTTGCCCGCAAGGCTCAGGTCCTGGCCCGGCAGCGGCTCTCTCCGCAGTGCGGCAAGCAGCAGCCGGCGCTCGATCTCAGTGGTGTAGCAGGCCGCAAACAGCTTTTCCATCTCTGTCTCATCCCATCGGCTGGAGAGTCTCGAAGCATCATCTTCAAAGTGGCTTTCAATCTCCTCCACCTGCTTCTCTACCCTGGCGACGCGCGCTAAGCATCCGTCCAACCTGTCGGCGCGGGCGCCAATCGCTGCAATCCTCCCCTGCAGCCTGCCGGTCGCCGCTTCGATCTCCTGTGCCTGTCGTGCTGCGGTGTCGGCCGCGCGGCTCAGGTTCTCAAGCCCCGCCTGGGTCTCAGCCTGCGCCTGCCGCAACTCGTTGCTACCCTCTGCGGAGAAGTGCGCCATCTCGCTCTCAACCTGCCCAACAAGCGCAAGAATCTCGTCCATCGCCTGTCCGGATCGCTCGGTAATCTCACTCCATACGCCTGCCAGCCGCTTGATGCTCTGCGAAATCTCCAGAATGGCGTCAGCGTCCGATCCCAGGTGGCTGGCCTCGATAATCGCGTTGAATGTGATCAGCCGAAGCCGGTCTCGCACCTCGGTCGACCTCTGCAAGTGCTCGCTTACCAGCTGCATCAGATTCGAAAGGCCGCTCAGCGTACTTTCGACCTCGCCATTGACGGCCTGGCTCTCCCGCTCCAGAACCGCGATCCCTCTCAACTGCGCCGACAGTTCCCTTACCTCAAGCAGAACCGCGGGCCCGATCCCCACCACCTGTGAACAGCTGATGCGGAGAATCCCTTCGATGCAGGCCCTGATCCGGGAAATCCATCCGCTAACCGTCTCTCCGATTCCCTTCAACTGATAGCTCTGAATCAGAAGCCCTGGCACAATGGGTGGCAATGCACAATCCGCCTCGGTCCCTCCCTCCTCCAGGCTGCACACCATCCGCCGGATCAATCCCAGCGACTCGACCACATGTTCCGATTGCTGGCGGGTAATGTCTTCGGCCTGTACCGCCGCAACCACCCCTGCAATCTGCCCGGCTATCTCGGCCACGCAGACGCGAAACTGTTCCGGCGTCCCGGAAAGCTCAATAAGCTTGGCATTCACTATTTCCAGCGCTTCGCCCAATTCCGACTCTGTCCTGGCTAGGCTTTCGCGAATCTGCGGAAGCTCCTTTTCAAGCATCCGGCGCGTCTCTTCAATCGCTCCGCGGCGCTCCTCGGTGTGGATCGTCAGTTCCCGCGTGCCCTTCCCGACCGATAGTGAGAAATCGTCCAGTTGATGAGCCAGGTACTGAAAGCCGGCGCCCATCTTCCCCAGCCGCGCGACCTCAATATTGGTCAGCATGCTTAAGGTTTGCGTCTCTCGGGCAATCATTCTCTGCGCACTCGTCAGCTCCGTGAGCCGCGCCAGCAGCTTCGCCTCTGCACTCACTGTCTTTAGAATCCCCACCGTAGCCTTGAGCCGCGCTTCAAGAAACTGCCTCGTCACGCTTCCGAGAGATGCCACCCTTCCCAGCACGGCAGAGACGCCCGCTGTCTCGACGCAGCCCACAATCGCAGCCGCGAGGCGCAGCATCCCCTCCGTCTCGCGGGCCAGCGCCCCAAAATCGCCGGCCACGCCCGCAACTTCGTCCACGGAATCCCGAACCAGCGACTGAAGTTCCCTTTCAGCCTCCTCCAGACTTGCGGCGATCTCTGATCGTTCGGCAACAGGCATCCCGCTCAGTCCTTCCAATCTCTGACTTGCAACCGACGCGCACAACCCTGCCAGCTGTTGTGTCCCAACAGAGACTTATCGGAGCGATCCGCGCAGCCATCTGCTAATGCCGCATTCAACACAAGGCAAGCAGAAGGATTTCCCGATCTGAATTTTTGCTTTTTGTTATGGGAAGAATCGAAAAAAATGCGCCGGCGCCGAGTCAATGCAGCTGCGCCATCTCCCGCTGCGCTTCTCGGGGCTGTGGCAGGTCCGCATCCGCGGCCTTCCACGCATCCAGGAAGGCGTGATACTCTTTGCGCGCCATCTCGTTCTTCTGTTGCCGGACCAGAACCCGCGCCAGTCCCAGGTGTGCCAGTGAATATTCCGGTGCAATCGCGTCTACACCCTGGTTAGAGAGAATCAGCCCGTAATCCTCGGCGGCAGCATCCAGTTGCCCAGCTTCGGCTTCGGCCTGCGCACGCAGATACGGCACATTGAAGTCTCGCAGTTGATACACGCGGGCTGGCTCAAGCTCTCGCACAGCATCTTCCGGCTTATGGTTCTTCAGCGCCAGCAAAGCTCGCACCAATGGGACGTAGACCGCCGTGATGACGGTATTGCGGCTATCACTCTTCGCTGAAGAAGCCGCAAAATGCTGGGCGTAGGCAAGATCGCCAGTCATGCCTTTCAGGTACGCCAGTTCGCCCGGGTCGCTGGGATCGCCCTGATTTCCCTTCATTTGCCGCAGGCTCATGGCTGCCTGCGTTGTTTCGCCCAGCACCGCCTGCACCCGCGCCATCCGCAACGGAATCCCCTCGGCAAAATCCTTGTCCCCATCCCGCAATGCCTCGCTGCGCGCACGGTTAAAATCCTCCATCGCCTCGTGCAGCCGTCCTGCGGTCGCTGCGGCAAAGGCCAGGTCGTAGAGCGAAGTATTTGCGTGCTGGTGCGTCAGGCCCCATTCGCCTTCCTGCTTCATCTTCGCCGTATCGTGTTCGACATAAGCAATCTGAAACAGAATGCTGTGAACGTCCCAGTGGTCCTTGCCCTGGGCATGCGCGGTGTTGGCCACGCGCTCGGCATCGGCAAAATGGCTTGCTCGCAAATGTGATCGCGCCAGCTCTACCGTCGCCACGCTCGATTGAGGATCGATCTGGCAGGCGTGCTCCGCCGCGTCAATCGCCTGCGGATACTCCCCCAGCTTGGTGTACAGGTTGGAGAGGCTCACCCAGCTGTTGGTTGTATTCGGATAAATCTGCAGCAGTTGCCGGGTACGGCGAATCGACTCCTCGTAGTCGTTCAGCCCATACCCGTAATACATCACTTCAATACCCAGCCGCTCCCGCTCGGTGGTCCGGTCACGCAGGTCGAAGGCCTTTTTGTAGTACTCCGCGGCCTGGTTGTAGTCCCCCAGGTTGTAATACGTCGACCCGATCGCCCGATAAGCCGAGGCAAAATTCGGATCGAGCGCGACGGCACGGTTAAGCAAAACCTGTGCAGCCTTCATGTCCCCGTGCCTGAAGCTCTCGCCCGCCTCAGAAAACGAGAGCAGCGCGTCGAACGAGGGCGTGGTGGCCTGCGTGATCGGAATCTGGTAACGCTCCAGGGAGGCTACCGACTCGCCCAGTTGCCTGCGCACTGTCCCGACCCCCGAGTCCAACGCACGCAGCACTTCATCTTGAGATGCGACCTCGGTCTTGTACCCGCCAATCGGCTTGCCACTCACGCAACTGTTCGCATCCAGAAGCACAAGGTACTTCGAGCCCAGTTTGGCCACCGTGCCGTGCAGCATGGCCTGCGCATTGGTGCGCTCGCAGATTTCCATGGCCAACGCCGCAGTCAGCGGCTCGTCCTTCCCGCGCTGCATCTCGGTCAACGTCTCCTGAATCCGCGAGCGGTTCAGAATATTGAGGAAGGGAGACTGCTCCAGGTCGATCACCAGCGCCTGGTTCAGGGCGCGATCGAAGTTGGGCTCCCCGGTTGTATTCTCGAAGTCCGAAAGCACCAGGTCGATGTGTCCAGCAGGCGCCGGATGCAGACGTCGCCATTCCACAACCGATCCCACGGCGACCAACGCCACTACTGCGGCAATCGCTCCCCAAAGAATCAGGTCGGGGCGCCGGCGGCGTGCCGGCAGCACCGCCTGAGCGGGAATCTCGTCGTCGCTCTCTTCCTCCACAACAACCCGCGTCACCGACTGAACAGAACGCATCACCAGGTCGCCCGCCGGCTGCGAACGCAAGTCCAGCGGAACCCGCTCCACCGACGCCGTGAACTGGTAGCCCTTGCCCGGAATTGTAACTACCGCGCGGCCGTCCTGCGTGTTGCCTGCAAGAGCCTTGCGCAATAGGAAAATGTGCTGCGTAAGGTTGCTCTCCTCTACAAAGGACCCGGGCCAGACTGCGGCAAGAAGCTCTTCCTTCGTAACCACCTGGTGCGGATGTTCCGCCAGGTACAAGAGCAGATCGAAGGTCTTGGGATTCAGCGAGACCAGCTTCCCGTCTCTCTTCAGAGAGCGGGAGCCGGGGTCAATTTCGCATCCCTCGAATCGAAACAAGCTCTTACCACTCAGCATCTTGTTGACCTTGAGAAAAATTGAGAACTCTTGAGGCCCAATTTGAGGACATTGTCTTCGTCCTGTGTAACAACTTTCAACCAGCCCTCGTGAAATTTGTCCCCAAGGGTTTGCCCAAGACTAACAAGACAGGTGCATTGCCACAAGACCCGGCCCTCCGAGATGGCCGCAATACGGAGGCTTCGTGAAAAGGAAGCGAAGAGTGGAGTTTCAGATCGAGCACAGCGAGGTCTCCATCTTCGCGGGTCCCGGCGCGCCTCCTACTCACCGCAGTTCCTCTCCCGCAGCGGGCTCAAGCGGCCTGGTTTGCGCGAAACCGGAAACCTGCCCGACCTGCGGTTCTGCCTCCATGGTCCCTTTGGCTGAGTCCCTTGCGGCACTGGGCGACAACCTTTCCACCCTCCAGCAGCGAATCAATGACGGCACGGTTCATCTTCACCGTTCCCCAACAGGCGAATGGTGGATTTGCACGCAATCACTTCAAGGTAGTTGAGGAGAAATCAAATGTCCGGTCCCGGATTCACGAATGGTCGCATCCTGAGGTGCTTGCAGTCATTGCCGCCAGTTGCCCGGTTCCTCGCGCGTTCTAGTTCGCTCCACTGGAACGCCGCTTCAAGAATCCCCGCGCCTTCTCCGTGGGCAATCGTTCCGCCCAGTAATCCGGTCTCCGCATCCGGGTCTTTTCAAGACCCTCGCAACCTGGATAGCAATCCCCCCAAGGAGCATTCGATGACCCGCAAATTCTGGATGTTAGCAGCCGCAGCGCTCACCCTCGGTCTCGCGCAGAGTGTTGCCACTGCGCAGTCTGGTCCTCCTACTTCCGGTGATTCCTCGGCCGTCTTCTTTATTCCAGGCACAGTGAACCTCGTAGCCGGACTCAATGGTACGGGCACCCAGGGAGATCCGACCACCTGGGGCGATGGCGGCTTGGCTACCGCCGCCAAATTGAATGCCCCCATTGGCATCGCCTTTGACTCGAAAGGCAACCTCTATATCACCGACTCCGGGAACGACGATGTGCGCAAAATCGACAGCACCACAGGCGACATATCGCTGTTCGCGGGTACGGGAAGCTTTGGTGACACCGCCCCGGCGACCAATGCCCAGGCGACAACGGTCGCGCTTGGCGCAGTCACCGGGCTGGCTATCGATTCCAGCGATAATGTCTACTTCGCCGACCGCCAGAACAATGTGGTCTGGAAGGTCGACACCAGCGGAGTCATCACCATCTTCGCCGGCACCATCGGCACCTCGGGCTACACCGGCGACACCGGGCTCGCAACTTCCGCAACTCTCTACAGTCCCTATAGTCTGGCGTTCGACATATCCGGAAATCTCTATATTGCAGACACCGGCAATAATGTTATCCGGGTTGTCGGGACCAATGGAAAGATCAACACCTTCGCCGGCAACGGCACCGGAGCCGGTCAGTACAATGCATGCCCTGCCAATATTCCCGCCCTCGGACCGCCCGCGCCGGCGGCCACCGCGGTGGGGCTCTGCGATCCGTATGGCGTCGCCGTTGATGCCTCGGGCAACGTCTACGTCTCCTCCTACACCTACGATCAGGTCTACAAGGTAGGTACAAACGGCGATATCAGCCTGTTTGCGGGATCCGGTGCCAACTATGGAACACAGAATTGCTGCGAGTCCGGCGACGGCGGCCAGGCCGGGAGCGCCGAATTGTGGAGGCCCTTTGGTCTGTACGCCGACCCAACCGGAAATGTGTACATCGTCGACCAATTCGGCAGCTTCGTCCGTGAAGTGAACACTTCGGGCGTCATCAACAAAGTTTACGGCGACGGCAGCGGCGACATTCTAAAATCCGTCCTCGGCACTCCGGATATCGTCCAGGAGACCGCCAATGTCGGCGACGCCAACGGGGTTTACTTCATTACGATGGACGCGGACGGAAACCTGGTTGTTCCCAGCACGGGAGTGGTCCTCTCTGCGGGCTCGACTGGTAATTACTTCTTCGGGTACAACAACTATCTCTACACAACCGCCACCAGCACCTCTCTTAACACTGTGTCCCCTGCCTTCCCCCCCTACATCACGCTCTCCAATCCCAGCGGCGTTACCCTGACTTTCACGGGCATGCCCACCATCACAGGTCCCTTCGCCATCGCCGGGGGCACGTGCACCTTTCCGGGCTCCGTAGCACCGGGAGATTCCTGCACTGTGATTCCAAGCTTCACGCCCACCGTGGACGGTGCTGCCACCGGGAGCATTGTCATCCCCAGCAATGCGAATGACGTTTCTCAGAGCATCACGCAGAACACCACGCCCTTGACCATCACCCTCGAGGGCTCAGGGGTCGGATCCGCTCCTGCTCCTGTTTTCACGCTCCTTCCATCCAGCTTGACCTTTACCAGCCCCACCGGCGTGCAAAGCGCGGCACAGTTGCTCACTCTCAAGAACACTGGCCAGGTCCCATTCACCATCTTCTCTTTCGGAATCGAGAACAGCACCAATTTTGCGGTTTCGGCTGAGACGTGCCCATCCGCCGGCTCCGCGACCAACATTGCCGTGGGCGCCAGCTGCACCTTCAACGTCACCTTTACTCCAAGCTCACCCACCACCTTTGCGGCTGGGTTGCAGGTTTGCGTCTCCAGCGCCAGCTACTCCGATTACTGCAATTCAGCCGTCAGCGGAAACAGCGTCAACCTCAGCGGCTCGGGCACGGGCTCCGTCTCGTTTGGTTCCCCGGCCTTGGATTTTGGCGGTGTCGTAGTGGGCCAAACCAGCGCGGCACTCTCCGCAACACTCACCAATGGCGGCGCCGACGGGCTTAACATCCAGTCAATCTCGATCACGGGTGCGAACCCAAGCGACTATGCGATCGCCACCGGCACAAATGCCTGCGTCATCGGCAACGTCTTAACCGGTGGGGGACTGTCCACGAGCACCTGCAATATTTACGTCACATTCACGCCTGGCTCGGCGGCCAGCCTGGCGGCAACGCTTCAAGTCACGCTGCAGGACCCCAATACCAGCCCTGCAACCACGCTGACCGAGCAGGAATCTCTGACCGGAACAGGAGTCGTCTTCTCTTCAAATGTGGGGACCGCGCAGGCCGCCCAGGCAGTCACTGTCAACTTTGCCACCGCCGGTACGGTTTCCTCGATTCAGGTCCTCACCCAGGGCGGAATCAACCTCGACTTTACCAATGCCTCTGGTGGAACCTGCTCCACCACAACCGCCTACACCGTCGGGAAAACCTGCACCGTGAACGTGGGCTTCAAGCCCGAGGTCGCAGGAACCCGAAATGGCGCCATAGTGATCACCGACTCAAGTGGTGATATTTTGGCCTCCACATACCTGTCCGGGACAGGCAATGGTCCGCAGATAATCTTTGGTCCCGGGGTCCTCGACAATGAATCGCTTTCGACCGGCGCGCAAATCGGGCCAGGTATTGCGGTCGACGCCTCTGGAAACCTCTACTTGAATAACACGGAGCTAGGCACTGTGGTCCAGATCCCCTGGAACGGCACGAGCTTTGGCACAGCCGTAACCATTGCGATCGAATCTGGCTTCAGCCAGGCAAAATCCATCGCTGTTGACGGCGCTGGGAACGTCTACGTCGGCACGCAAGAAGCCAACGAACTGCTCTTCAAGATTCCCTGGAACGGGAGCGCGTGGGGAATTCCAGTTTTGGTTCCTATCAAGGGGGTCTCTCCCACTACAGCTTACGGCGTTGCCGTCGATTGGCTCGGCAATATCTACTTCGCCGATCGATCCGGTGACATGCTGGTGAAAGTCCCCTGGACGGGCAGCGGATATGGCACGGCGTCCTCGCTCACTGTTTCTGGGATGGTCGCGCCCATTGGTGTCGCTGTCGACGGTAGCCTGAACGTTTATGTCGCCGACACCAACACTCAGACCGTCTACAAGCTTCCCTGGACCGCAACTGGCTACGGGACGCAAACGACGGTGCCGCTTTCCGCTGTCACCGTCCTCACGGGCATCGCGTTGGACGGAGATGGCGACGTCCTCGTCGCAGGAACTTCCGGAGGGAACACTGCCACCATTGAGGTCCCGTGGAATGGAACGGGCTACGGCACCCAGTTCGTGCTCCCCGGCACCGGCTCTTCTGCAACGGTGGCAGTCGACGGCGCCGGGAACGTCTACAACAATTCGGCCGAAGGCGGAAACCTCACCAGTTCAATTGAGAAGGTTGATTTGGCCGACCCGCCATCGCTTACTTTCGCCTCCACCAATGTGGGCTCGACCAGCACCGACAGTCCGAAGACCGTGACGATTTACGACATTGGCAATGTCAGTCTTTACTTCAATGCGACGGCCGACAATCCCTTATACCCAGGTAACTTTCCAGAGAATTCAAATGACACCAGCCTCTGTTTGGCGGACGACTCAGTCAGAGAAGGGTCGAGCTGCGATATTTCCGTTGACTTCATGCCGACAGCAGCTGGCCCTCTCGCTGGCGACATTGTGCTGACCGACAACAACCTGAATGGCTCAAATGCCACGCAAGATATCCCGGTAAGCGGCAATGGTGAAGCGGCCGCGCCCAGCGCCACTCTCACACCCACGCTTGCCTTCCCCAACACCACCGCGAAATCAACTTCGTCCGCATTGGCCGCAACCCTCACGAACTCCGGCGGCTCGGCGCTCAATATCAGCAGCGTCGCAATCGGCGGAACCAACCCCTCCGATTTCGCCATCACCACCGGCACCAACGCCTGTGGCACGTCCCTGGCCGCGAATGCCTCATGCAGCATCTATGTAACATTCACGCCCGCGGCCGCGGCCAGCTACTCGGCAACCCTCACGGTTACTGACAACGCATCGCCAACTACCCAGACTTCTGCACTCACCGGCACCGGCACTGCGGCGCCAGTGTCAACGGCCAGCCTCAGCCCTTCCCCGTACGTCTTCACCACAACAACCGTGCAAGAAGGCCTTCAATCAGGATTTGGAGGCGCGCCTGCGATCACGCTGACCAATACAGGAAACACGCCCATCACGTTCACGGGCAGCAGTCCTTTCACCATCACCGGGGCCTCGAACTCGCCCTTCAGCACCTATCCGAACGGCTCTTGCACCGAGACGTATGTAAACTTCTCGACAGCTCTTCCAGCAGGTGCCTCCTGCACCATCACGGTGCAGTTCTGGCCCCAGACTCCAGGGGCATTCGAGGCTACCCTCTCGGTTGCAGACAGCGCTTCCAACTCTCCGCAAACCATCCAGATCTACGGCATCGGGGCAGAAGGCCAGTTGCAGTTCTACCCTGGCCAGTTCAACATCATCGCCGGAACTCCAGGCACGCAGGGCGATACCGGCAGCGGCGGTCCTGCCGCCTCTGCCCTGATCGGCGGCGGAAACGGCGTCGTTCTTGATAATTCGGGCAACGTATACCTCAGTGACAGCGACTACAACACTGTCTGGCAGATCAACACCGGCGGCGACATCTTCGTCTATGCCGGAAAACCATCCACCACTGGCGGTTACGGCGGCGATAACAACTCCTCAGAGAACGCATCTCTGAATAGCCCGCAGCAGTTGGCGATCGACCCCACTGGCAATCTCTACATTGCTGACCAACTCAACAACGTCATTCGCATAGTCCCACCCAACACCATCATCAACACCTTCGCCGGGGATCACGCGAAAGTGGCGGGTTATGGGGGCGACGGCGGTGCGGCAACCAGCGCGACACTGAACGGCCCCCAGGGCGTTGCAACTGACTCCAATGGGAATGTGTATATCGCCGACACCGGCAACAGCGTCGTGCGCATGGTTGACGCAACCGGCAAAATCACGCTCTTTGCCGGCGACGCCACCTCATCCACCACCACGCAAAGCGGTTACTCCGGCGACACCGGTAACGCAGTCGGAGCCAAGCTCAACAAGCCGACTTCAGTCGCTACCGACCTGAACGGCAATGTCTACATCGCCGATACCGGCAACAATGTTGTCCGCATCGTTGCCAACGGCATCATCAACACTTACGCCGGCGGCGGATCGGGCGCCGTCACAACCCAGCTCCAGGCAGCAACCAGCGTAAAGATCACTGTCGGGAGCCTTGCCACCGACCCGGCCGGCGATCTTTACATAAGCGGCGGCAACGCACTTTATGCTGTCAACACCAGCGGTCAGATCTGGCAGATCGCCGGCGGAGGCACTTCGCTCACCGCCGGAATCCCGGCCAATACCGCCGAAATGACCATCGGCGGAATTGCAGTCGACTCCTACGGCGATCTCTACATCGACGATCCGACCAACCACATCGCCGATGAGGTCGGACCTGACGGCGATCTTGTCTTCCCATCCACCGCCGTGAACACCACCAGCAACCCGCTGACTCTCTTGCTCACCAACACCGGCAATTCCACGCTTTACTTCTCCGATCAGGAAGACGACGATGTGGCCCGCGCAAACTCCAGAACTGCCCATGCAGCACGCCGGAATGCGGCGCACGCCAATCCCCTGAATGTCGTCGACTTCAACTCCTATGGCGACATTTTCGGCCCCTTCTCAATCGCTTCCGGCGGAAACTGCAACTTCGACAACGGAATCCCCGCCGGCCAAAGCTGCACCATGAACGTGACCTTCACCCCAACCGCTTTGGGTCCGGCCACCGGAGGCATCGAGCTTTATACCCAGAGCGGCGACAGTTACGACTACTACAACGAGGTTCTACTCTCTGGCACCGGCACAACCGCATCCGCCCCAGCCGTCACTCTCAACCCGACTCCGCTCGCCTTCCCCAGTACCCTTGCGGGAAGCACCAGCTCAGCACTGACTTCAACCCTCACCAACTCCGGTACCGGCCCCCTCACCATCACCGCTACAGCTGTGGCCGGCGCCAACCCCGGCGACTTCACCGAAAGCGACACCTGCGTCAGTTCCAGCCCGATCGCCGTCAATGGAACCTGCACCATCACGGTTAAGTTCGCGCCCACCACCACCGGAAGCTTCAGCGCTTCCGTTTCCATCACCGACAACGCATCCAACTCACCGCAGTCTCTGCCGCTTTCCGGCACCGGGACCGCACCTGCGGTCACGCTCAATCCAACCTCGCTGAGCTTCCCCAGCACCTACGCAGGGAGCGCCAGTTCGGCTCTGACCTCCACCCTCACCAACTCCGGGACGGGTCCCCTTACCATTACTGCAACCGCTCTGGCCGGCACCAACCCCAGCGACTTCACCGAAAGCGACAACTGCGTCAGTTCAAGCCCGATTGCGGTCAATGGAACCTGCACCATCACGGTTAAGTTCGCGCCAACCGCCACCGGAAGCTTCAGCGCTTCGCTCTCCATCACCGACAACGCATTCAACTCGCCCCAATCCCTCCCGCTCTCCGGAACGGGCACAGCGGCGCCGGACTTCTCCATCAGCGCTACACCCGCCACGCAAACTATCACAGCCGGAACCACCGCCACCTACACAGTCACAGTCGACGGAATCAACAGCTTCAACAACAACGTCGCGCTCTCTCTCACCGGGTATCCACCCGGCTCCACCGTCACCTTCTCGCCGCCACAGCTCAACCCATCCGACGGCCCGGCGACTTCCACGCTGACCGTCCTGACCCCTAGCGGCCTGATTTCGCGGTCTGCATCGCCCGCCAGCCTCTGGCCTGTGGCTACGCCCACCCTGGCACTTCTTCTGCTCATGCCCTTCCGCCGCTGGCGCAATGCGTTCAGAGGCAAACTGCTGTTCCTTGTAGTTGCCCTGGCTTCACTCGCCACCGCCGCTGCCCTCACCGGTTGCGGCGGTGGATTCGCCCTCCCCCAGACTCAGCAAACCTACACCCTCACCATCACCGGTACAGGCGGATCAGACACTCACTCAACCACCGTTCAGCTCATTGTGCAGTAAAGGAGACACCATGCGAGTCAGGACCAAAGACCTATACGCCCTGTTGTTGACCATCGCCGTGGTCTCCGCCGTTTCTTCTGCTGCACAGGCGCCCGCAACCCCGCCTGCGGCTGAAGACCGTTACCGCGCCGAGTTGGCCGTCGACTATACCTACCTGCACAGCAACGCGCCTCCCGGCGGGTGCGGCTGCTTCAACATGAACGGCGGCAGCGCTACCTTCGCCTGGCCGGTGAAGACCGGACGCGTGGCCATCGTTGCAGACCTCACCATCGACGGTTCCAGCGAAGCCATCAGCGCCCACAACTTCAACCTCACGCTGGGAACCTTCACCGTGGGCCCGCGCTACCTGCTGCCCGTCCACCATTTCCCTGTGCGGCCCTTCGGCCAGGCACTCTTCGGCGTGGCCCACGCCAGCGGTTCGCTGGTTTCCGGCAAGACACCCGCGTACACCGACGCCAGTGCCACCTTCGCCGCTAACTTCGGCGGCGGCGCCGACCTGCGTATCAACCCGATCTTCTCCATTCGCCTGGCAGAAGCCGACTACCTGCTCACCACATTCAACAACGGAGTCAACAACCATCAGAACAACACCCGGCTCAGCTCGGGCCTGGTCATTCACTTCTAAAGAATTGCGAATCCTACAGCACGCGCACTCTGTTTTAGGTGCTGTCTTGAGCTGGTTTTCATGAGATGGAGACGCAAGTTGTCTCCCGATCGAGGGCGTCCGGACGTAAGGGAATGTTGAAAGATCCGGACGCCATCTCCTACTTCCCTGTCGGCAATTCCCTGCTGACGCAGATTTCGAATGAACCAGGAGTGCGTTCGTAAACCGGCTGTTCCCTTCTTCAATCGTTCAATTCTTCACTCATTCACCTGGTTACCGCTCCACATGCAAACTCCGCCCGGGAGGACTAAAGTGGAATAGTTGGGTTGTACGCAACCAACAAGGTGAGTAGAGAATTGCCCGAAACCATCGATTGGCCTCCAACACCCAAGCCGGCCCGGCCACGCCGCCGCATCTTCCTCGTACTTTTTGCCATCGCCGCCGTTATCCTCTTTTCCGGCCGCACCGCGCTCTCCTATTGGGTCGACCTGCTCTGGTTCCGCTCGCTCGGCTACGGTGAAGTCTTCTGGAAATCTCAAAGCATCGCCTGGGGAATCTTCTTCGGCTTTGCCGCAGGCACCTTCCTGATACTCTACGGAGCATTTTCGCTTCTCAAGCGCGCCCACGCGGGCGACCTGCCCGGAAACCACACCATCTACATCGGCGGCAATCCGATTAACCTCCCCGTCGCGCCGGTGCTGCACGCCGTCGCCATCCTCATCGCGCTGCTCATCTCGCTTGCTACCGGCGCGGCCATGCAGGCTCAGTGGCCCACTCTTGCGCTTTACTGGTATGCGCCGCACTCCACAGGCCCCGTCACCGATCCCATCTTTGGACTGCCTCTCAACTTCTATCTCTTCACCCTCCCTGCCTGGCAGCTTATCGCCGGCTGGTTGCTTACCCTTTCTGTCATCGTCACCATCCTTGCGGTCGTGTTTCTTCTCGTCGCAGGCAGCGCCCGAGCCATTGAAACCCGCCTCAGGTCCCGCTTTGAATTGCCCTGGCGCGGCATCTCCTTTGCTGCCGGATTCCTCCTGCTCACCCTCGCCCTGCGCGTCTATCTCAGCCGCTTCGAGCAGCTTTTCGAACACCACACCATCTTCGATGGCGTCGCATACACCGGCGCGCATGTCACCCTTGGCGGAATGCTCCTGGTCTGCGCGGCTCTCATCCTCGGCGCGATGATCGCCATTGGTGCAGCTCTCTTCAATCCTCGTGGACTCTGGCTCGTCGCCGCTGTGGTACCAGCAGCTCTTTGCTACGTCGCTCTCGGCATCGTCAGCTGGTACGTATCCAGCTTCATCGTCAAGCCGAATGAACTGGTGCGCGAGCAGCCCTACATCGTCAACAACATTGAGATGACACGCCAGGCCTACGGCCTCGACCGTTTCACGCAAACCGAATTCCCTGCCGAAACCACCGTCGGCGCAACCGATCCCGCCAACAACCAGCCCACCCTGCAGAACATCCGCCTCTGGGACGTGCAGGCCCTCAAAGACACCCTCCGCCAGATCCAGGAGATTCGCACCTACTACGACTTCCCCGACATCGACATCGATCGCTACACGATCGACGGCGCGCAGCGCGAAGTCATGCTTGCCGTGCGCGAGCTTAATGTCAACAAGCTCCCCGAGAGCAGCCGCAACTGGATCAATGACAAGCTCATCTACACCCACGGCTACGGCATCACCATGAACCCCGTGAACGGCTTTACGCCCGAAGGCCTGCCCACGCTGATGCTCTCAAACATGCCCGTTCAGAGCACCGTCGCCGGCCTCAACGTCACCCGCCCCGAGATCTACTTTGGTGAAATGACCAACACCGACGTCTACGTGAAGACCCACCAGCAGGAGTTCAACTACCCCGAGGGCCAGACCAACAATCTCACCTCCTATCAAGGTGAAGGCGGCATTGTTCTCGGCGGTTTCTTCCGCCGCCTGCTGCTCGCCTTTGATCGCGGCGACATCACCAAGCTCCCCTTCAGTGACGATGTCAACTCCCAGAGCCGCCTGCTCATGCGCCGCAACGTTCGTGACCGCGTCGCAGCACTCGCGCCCTTCCTCACCTTCGATCAAGACCCCTACATCGTCATCGGCGAAGATGGCCGCCTCAACTGGGTCATGGACGCATTCACCACCTCGGACACGTATCCCTATTCCAGTCACTACGAGCTGAATGGCACCTCAATAAACTACATGCGCAACAGCGTCAAGGCGGTAATCGACGCTTACGATGGCACCACCACCTTCTACGTCTTCGACAACGAAGATCCCATTCTGGCTGCCTATCGCGGCATCTTCCCATCGCTGTTCAAAGACGCATCCACCATGCCTGCCGGCCTGCGCAAGCATGTGCGCTATCCCGAAATGCTTCTCCAGTTGCAAGCCGAGGTCTACGGCCTCTACCACATGACCAATCCCGAGGTCTTCTACAACCGCGAAGACCTGTGGACCGTTGCAACCCAATCCACCGGACAGGCCGGTGGGCAAGCCATCCAGCCGATGGAGCCAAATTTTGTTTTGATGAAGCTCCCCGGCGAAACCGGCCTTGAATTCGTAGAGATTCTGCCCTTCACGCCTTCCAACCGCAACAACCTCATCGGCTGGATCGCCGGACGCAGCGACGGCGCAAACTACGGAACGTCGGTGGTCTACGACTTCCCCAAAACCCGCCTGGTCGACGGCCCGCAGCAGATTGAAGCGCGCATCGATCAAAACGCGCAGCTCTCCGGCCAGCTCACTCTCTGGAATCAGCAAGGCTCGCGCGTGCTGCGCGGCAGCCTGATCGTCATTCCCTGCGGAAAAGCGCTCTTGTACGCCGAGCCCATCTACCTGCAGGCCAACAACAGCCCCATGCCGGAGTTGCGCCTGGTCGTCCTTGCCCTTCAGGACCGCCTGGCCTACGCGCCTACCTTTGAAGCAGCACTGGCTTCTCTCTACGGCTCTGAGTCCTCGACCCTCAACAGCAGCGAAGCTCCTCTGCCCGCACCAGTTCCCGGAGCGTCAAAGGCTGCTGCAACACAACCCGCCTCCGATCTCAACGGACTCATCTCCCAGGCAAGCAAGGATTTTTCCGATTACCAGCGCCTCACCTCTGAAGGCAAGCTAGCCGAAGCCGGCCAGAAGCTGGATGATCTGAAGCGCGTCCTCGACAAACTCGACACTCTTAAGCGGTAATTCAGATGGGGTTATCCAGGAAAACAACGGGGGCCCCCGGTCCCTCGCTCTTGGGGAGCGGGGATATCAATACGGCGGCTGGTAACCCAAGTCTGACCCATCCAAATGATTGGGCGCCCCAGAGCCTGTCCTGAGATTGTCGAAGGGTCCGGATTCTCGGACCAGTGGATGAAGTCAGCTCCGCAGCTTGGTGAGCAAATCCTGCGGATGCACCGGCTTCGCAAGGATCTCAAACTCGTATCCTTGCGCTCGCGCTTTTTCCAGCAGATCGGCCGTCGCCGCCTGGCCTGAAAACAGCAGAATCTTGATATTGGGAAGCATCTCCCTGATCCGGATGGCCGCGTCAATCCCGTTCAACTCGCCCATGATGACGTCGGAGATCAACATATCTGGGCTGAACACCGGAACCACTTCGAGCGCTTTCTCGCTGGAATACACCGCTCGCGCCTCAAAGCCACTCTGGTTCAGGATCATGGCCAGCGTATCCGCGATCACCCGTTCGTCGTCGGCTACCAGCACCTTGGGTTTGGATATCGTTTCAGGCATACTCTCCTAGACGTGAATCAGGTTCGCCGGGACGGCATCAAACTGGGGAAATTTACCGGCCCTGGCATTGAGGAATCGCCTGCGACTCTGGCGGAATCGATTTCCAGAATGATACGCTCTGTTTGGGCAACTCCATGCAACAATTTTAACCCGGCGCAGTGGGATAACCGAAGATACCTTCCCAATCCCCCCTGCACCCAGCGCGTGACAATTCATCTGGCAGCAACTGACCCTCAATACACTGGCAACATCAACCGGTCGCAACTTTGGCGCCCCAGTTTAATCCGGAGAACCCTGCATGCAGGAAGCGGTCATCCCCAACCAGCCCACCACCGCCGCGGCTCCGGCAGTCGACGCCATCATTCGCGCCGAAAAAATCGAAAAGTACTACGCCCAGCCCAGCGAAAACCGCATTCAGGTCATCTCCGCCACCGACCTTTCCATCGTTCCCGGCGAAATTCTCGCCCTCCTCGGCCCGTCCGGCTCCGGCAAATCAACCATGCTTCGCATGCTTACCGGCCTCTCAACTCCCTCTGCCGGCCAGGTCTTCTGGCATGAAAAGCCTATCTCCGAAGTCGAAATCAACGTCTCCATCGTCTTCCAGAGCTTTGCCCTGTTTCCCTGGCTCACGGTGCTTGAAAATGTCGAAGCGCCCCTCCAGGCCCGCGGCGTAAGCCCCGACGAGCGGCGCGAACGCAGCATGAAGATGCTTGACACGGTAGGTCTCGACGGCTTTGAAGCCGCGTATCCCAAAGAGCTTTCCGGTGGAATGAAGCAACGCGTTGGCTTTGCCCGCGCCCTCGTGGTCGAACCCGAAGTCCTCTTCATGGACGAGCCTTTCAGCGCGCTTGATGTTCTGACGGCAGAAAACCTCCGTTCTGAATTGCTGGAACTGTGGGCCAACAAGACCATGCCTACCAAGGCCGTCTTCATCGTTACCCACAACATTGAAGAAGCCGTCCTGCTCGCCGACCGCATTATCGTCCTCGGCCGCAATCCCGGCCACATCCGAACCGACTTCCGCGTCCAACTCGCCCAGCCCCGCGACCGCAAGTCTGATGCCTTCACCAACCTGGTCGACTACATCTACAAGGTCCTCACCAGGCCCGATGTCGCCCCCACCCAGGCCCCCGACCATCAGCATCCTGAAACCAAGGTCCGCGACCAGCGTCAGATGCATTACCAGATGCTGCCCCACGCCCGCCCTGGCGGCATGGCCGGCCTGCTTGAACTCCTCCTCGATAAAGGTGGACGCGACGACATCTACCGCCTCGCCGACGACCTGGCCTTTGAAATCGACGATCTGCTTCCGATCGTCGACGCGGCCCAGCTCCTCGGCTTCCTCAAAATCGAGGAAGGCGACGCCGCCATCACCCCCAGCGGCACCGAGTTCGCCAATTCCGAAATTCTCCGCCAGAAGGAACTGTTCCGCGACGCCGCCGTCGAAAACGTCCTCCTTCTGCGCCAGATTCGCCGCGCGCTTGAATCCAAAAGCGACCATTCCGTCCCCGAAGACTTCTTCCTCGACATGCTCGACGAGCAATTCAGCGAAGAGGAATCTCTGCGCCAGATGGAAACCGCCGTCACCTGGGGCCGCTACGCCGAAATCTTCGACTTTGACGCAGGCCGCCGTCGTTTCGTCCTTCCTGACGCGCAAGATGAAGAAATTGCCGCAAGTGAGAGTGAAGAGTGAATTTACAACATCCCCTCGCCCGCACTCTCGTCACCGCGCGCACCTGGCCCTTCGTTATTGACGTGGGCGTGGCCACCTGTGGTCTCGCCATCTTCTTCGCCATCGTCAGCACGGGAAGATACTGGCTCAGCAAACCCGCGCCTGTCGTTGAAATCTCTCACTCCATCGGCGCGCTGCCTCTCTACGCCTTTTACTCGCTGGTCCGCATCGGGCTCGCTTATCTGCTCAGCCTCGTCTTCGCCATCGCGTATGGCTACATCGCTGCCTACAATCCGCGCATTGAGCCCTGGATGGTTGCCGTACTCGACATTCTCCAGTCCATCCCCGTACTCAGCTTCCTTCCCCCAGTCGTCCTGTTCATGGTCGCCCTCATTCCCGGCCACCAGTTGGGAATCGAGATGGCGGTCATTCTCCTCATCTTCACCGGGCAGGTCTGGAACCTGGCCTTCAGTTTCTATTCCTCGCTTAAATCCATCCCAAGGGAGATGGTTGAGGCCTCGCGCATCTATCGCTACTCCGCCTGGCAGCGCTTCTGGCAGCTTGAAATGCCCTACGCCACCATCGGGCTGGTCTGGAACTCCATCGTGTCCGTCGCCGGCGGCTGGTTCGCCCTCATTGCCTGCGAAATCTCTCCCTTCGCCAACTACACATACCAGCTCCCCGGCATCGGCAGCTATTTGCAGGTTGCCACCAACTCCGGCGATTACAGAGCGCTGATGTTCGGCATCGGCACCGTCATCCTCATCGTTGTCGCCACCGACCAGCTGGTCTGGCGCCCGCTCATCGCATGGAGCGACAAATTCAAATTCGAACAAGTCGAGTCTGCCGACAGGGTGAAATCGCCGATTCTCACCCTCCTGCGCCGTTCCAACCTGCTTAGCTCCCTCCCCAGCCGCGTCTGGACAAGTATCGAGGAGCCTATCTATCGCCGCCTCTCCCAGACCCAGGAATGCCGCATCGTCCATCCCGTCGACGAAGAAAAATCCACCCGTCCGTCCCCGGTGCTGTGGATGATCGCCATCGCGGCCGTGGCAGTTGTCGCATGGGGAGCCTTGCAAGCTGTCATCATGCTCCGAACCGTCACCTGGCCGGATTTGAAGCTGTTGCTTGAAGGCGCGGCAGCCACCTTTGGCCGCGTAAACGCAGCCCTGCTCATCTCGGCCGCATGGACCGTCCCCGTTGGCGTCGCCATCGGCCTCAATCCGCGGCTATCTCGCATCGTGCAGCCCACCGCCCAGGTGCTCGCCTCCATCCCCGCGACGGCTTTCTTTCCCATCATTCTCATCGGACTGGTCAAGATCGGCGGCGGCCTGGGCATCGGCTCCATCGCCCTGATGCTCCTCGGCACCCAGTGGTACATCCTCTTTAACGTCATCGCTGGAGCCATGTCCATCCCGTCCGACCTGCGCGAAGTCAGCTCGCTCTACCACTTCACCCGCTGGCAGCGCTGGACAAAGCTCATTCTCCCCGGCATCTTTCCCTACCTCATCACCGGCATGGTCACAGCCTCCGGCGGGGCCTGGAACGCGTCGGTGTACGCCGAATACTCCCACCTCAAAGACAGCACCCTGCAAACCATCGGTCTTGGCAGCGAGATCAGCTCCGCCACGGACAGCGGACGTTTCCCCATCATCCTTCTCGCCACCATCATGATTTCCCTCATGGTCGTCACCATGAACCGCCTGGTCTGGCGCCGCCTCTACCACCTTGCCGAAACCCGCTATAAACTGGAAGGCTGACGGGAAAGAGCGGAGGGTCCATGATTCGCGCATGCCTCATCGGTTTCGGCATGGCCGGCCGCGTCTTTCACGCCCCGCTCATCTCCTCGGTCGAGGGCATCGAACTCGCCGCCGTCGTCGAGCGCAACTTCTCGAACGCCGCCGCGCGCTACCCCGGCATCACAACACACCGCTCCCTTGAAGCCGCCCTTGCTGATTCCTCCATCGACCTCTTCGTCGTAGCCACCCCCAGTGGCACCCACTTTGAGGTCGCCCGCCAGATCCTTGATGCCGCAAGGCCCGTAGTCGTGGACAAGCCCATGTCCACCACCGCCGCCGAAATCTCCCAGCTAATCAGGCTGGCTGAGGCCCGCAAAACTCCGCTGATTCCATTCTTCAACCGTCGCTGGGACAGCGACTTCCAGACAATTCATCAACTGCTCGACGAGCACTCTCTAGGCCGCGTGGTCTACTTTGAATCCCGCTTCGACCGCTGGCGCCCGGACCCGCCTTCGAACCGCCTATGGAAGGAAGATCCCGCGCAGGGTGGTGGTGTTCTGCTCGACCTCGGAACCCACCTCGCGGACCAGGCACTGACCCTCTTTGGCAAGCCCGAATCCGTTTCCGCCGATGTCTTGTGTGAACGACCCTGGGCCCGCGCCAACGACGCCTTCACCCTCCGCCTGCGTTATCCCAACTTCACCGCAGTCCTCGGCTCGAACTCGCTGTCCACGCCCCCGGGTCCCCGCTTCCACCTGCGAGGCGACCGCGGCAACTACATCAAGACCGGCCTGGACCCGCAGGAAGCCGTCCTCAACCAAATCACCCGCATAGCCGATCCGCAATGGGGCCGAGAGTCGCCCGCGAGTTGGGGAATCCTCTACATCGAAGAAGGCGGCGCAATCATTTCCCGCCCCATCAAGCCCATCCCCGGCGACTACCGTCTCTTCTACGCCGGAGTCCGCGACGTGCTTCTGGGCAAAGCCCAAGCCCCAACCAAAGCCGTAGAAGCCTGGCGCACCGCCCGACTACTGGAGTGGGCCGTTGAAAGTTCCGACCAGCACCGCGAAATTCCCTGCGACTGGAACGAGGAGCCAGTCTGAGCTGTGGCATCTTGTTGCTCGACTTACCCTGCGCTTCCTGTTTCCTTCTCCACCAGCGGCACCCAGAACCGGAACTTCGCCCCTTGTCCCGGCAAGCTGCTCGCCTCAATTGCTCCTCCATGCGCCAGCAAAATCGCCCGCGTAATCGCCAACCCCATCCCCGATCCCTTGCCTCTGCTCGCGCCCTTCTTGCCACGGTAGAACTTCTCAAAAATCAGCGGCAGATCCAGCGCGTCGATCCCCGGTCCGTTGTCCTCTACGCAAAACTCCAGCCGGGTTCCTATTCTCCTGCTACTCAGCGCAACCCGGCTGCCCGCCGGCGTATAACTGGCCGCATTCTCCAACAAGTGCCGCAAAACCCTCCCCAGCAGGTGCGGATCGAACCACGCCGGCTCATCCGGCTCCTCCACACTGATGGTCACCCTATGCCCCGTCAATGCGGCCCGCGACTCCTCCGCCGCCTGCTCCAGCAGCGCTCGCGGATGCTGTGGCGTGGAATGAACCTGCACCACGTTCGCATCGATCTCCGCCATCTCCACGGCGTCGCCAATCAGCAGATCGAGCCGCGCCGCTTCCTCGTCCACAATGCTCACCAGGTCCAGCCGCGCCGCATCATCCAGCCCCTGCGTCTCAATCAGCGTTGTCGCAGCAGCACGAATCGAAGTCAGCGGCGTTCGCAGCTCGTGCGTCAATGAATCAATCAGCGCCGTCCGTAGCCGTTCTCCCTCGCGCACCGCTTCCATCCGCGTCGAGGCCTCAATGGCAATCGACCGCGCCAGCACAATCGCCACCTGCGCACTCACAGCCGTGGCCACCTCGCGCGAGAGCAGCGCAGGCCGCCAGCCCAGCGCCCCCACCGGGCGCAACCCCAGCATCAGCGCCATGATGTAAAAATCCGAATCCGTCGAAATTGTCGGGCTGAATCCCTGGGTCATGGCCCGCATGGCAGACTTTGCACTGTCCGGGATGGAGGCACTCGAAGCGTAGAACTGGTCCTGGTCGCACACATACAAAACCACGCCTTGCAGAGCAAATATGCGGTCGATCACCCGCGGCAGATCCCGAATCAGCCCTTCCGCGTCGTCGTGCAGCATCATCTCCTGGCTCAGTTCGTAGAGCCGCTCCACGTCTTCCCTGCGCTGTTCTGCCTGCTGCGTCTGCCGCCGCGCCCGCTCCGCCACCCGGCTCACCACCAGGCAACAGGCGATAAACGAAATCATCGCCACCCATTGTTGCGCCCCGACTATCTCAATCGAACGCACCGGAGGCAGGAAGAAGTAGTCGAACGCCAGCGCACACAGCACCGCTACGTAAACCGACAGCTTCACCCCGGTCTGCGTGGCCGACCACACCACAAGCACCAGGAAGACCATCCCCGCCGCCGTTGAATTCGCGCCCAGCCAAACCAGCGCCAACGAAGTCAGAATCACTTCCACGCTGGCCACAATCCAGCGCGCCGTGTTCCGCGCATACGAGCTGACGTTCATCTCTATCCTCGGGATGGTCTTAGCCTTAGCATAATGGTGGTGGGGCCTATGATGGTATTACCGAGGAAAGAGCGTTCATGCCCGGCAGAATTCTGGTTATCGACGACGAGCCGCAAATCACCCGCGTGCTTCGCGCCGCACTCTCCGCACAAGGCTACGATGTGCGCACCGCAAACGATCCCGAAGAAGGCCTCCAGGTCTTTCGCGACTGGCCGCCCGACCTGGTGGTGACTGACCTCATGATGCCCGGCCTCACTGGCGTTGAAGTCACACGCGCCATCCGTACCCGTTCCGCAACCCCCATCCTCGTGCTCTCCGTGCGCGACCACGAACGCTCCAAGGTGGAAGCCTTCGACGCCGGCGCGGACGACTACGTAACCAAGCCCTTCGGCATTCAGGAACTCCTGGCCCGCGTTCGCGCCCACCTTCGCCGGGCTCCTGAGCGTGCCACCGCCGCCATTGAAGCCGGCGACTTTGTCGTGGACGCCACTGCCCATAGCATCACCGTCAACGGCAAGCCCATCCACCTCACACCCAAAGAATTCGAGCTGCTGGTTCACCTCGCCCGCCACGCCGGCAAGGTAATGACTCATCGCGCTCTACTCACCTCCATCTGGGGTGCGCAATCGGCCCACCAACCTGAATATCTGCGTGTCTTCGTCGGCCAGTTGCGCAAAAAGCTCGAAGCCGAGACCGGCAAACAGTACATCCAGACCGAGCCCTGGGTCGGTTACCGCTTCATCCCCGAAGGTTGGAGCGGAAACGAAGAGTGATTCAAATCACGCGCTGAGGTCTGATATTCCGGCTTTTCCCGAGAATTCATGGCAATTCCTCCCACTCTTTCCGTCCCTTACGCTTTATTTAGGAAATCTTGTCGATACTCGAACCTGGCGTACGGCACAATCATTTCAGTGCCCTGACCGGCTCACGACGCATGCGTCCTGTAGCCTGAAACTGTGGGAGATCGAATGCAGGATCTAGTGATGTTCTTGTTCACCGTTGTCTTTTTTGCTCTGGCGTTTCTCTACGTCAAGGGCTGTCAGAAGCTGAGGTAGCCGCACCATGCACATCGATCTGATTACTGCGATCGCGTTGGTCCTCTCCGTCCTCCTGCTTGGCTACCTGACCCTCACCCTGCTTTTCCCGGAGAAGTTCTAGCATGTCTGCCAATGGCTGGCTGCAGTTCGCCATCTTTTGTATCATCCTGCTTGCATCCGTTCGTCCCGTGGGCAGCTATCTGGCCCGCGTGCTTGAGGGCGACCGCACCTGGCTCGACCCCGTCCTCCGGCCCATTGAGCGGCTCATTTACAAGCTCTCCGGCGTCAATGCCCGTGAAGAGATGAGCTGGCGCGAGTACGCCTTCGCCGTTCTCGGCTTCTCTGCCGTGAGCATGCTGGTCACCTACGCCTTTGAGCGCCTCCAGGGCGTGATCCCTTACGGCAACCCCCAGCATCTGCCCGCCGTCGGTCCCGATCTTGCATGGAGCACCGCAGCGAGCTTTACCACCAATACCAATTGGCAGTCATATACGCCTGAGACCACCATGAGCTATCTCACCCAGATGGCCGGCCTCGCCTATCACAACTTCCTTTCCGCAGCCATCGGCATTGCCGTTGCAGTGGCCCTCATTCGCGGCATCAAGCGCACAGTTTCAGGCACCATCGGCAACTTCTGGGTCGACACCACCCGCATCCTGCTCTATGTTCTGCTGCCCGCTTCGTTCATCTACGCGCTGCTTCTCGTGGCCCAGGGCGTGCCGCAGAACATGCACGCATACACCACCGCCCACACCATCGAGGGACAGACGCAGACCATCGCCCAGGGCCCGGTCGCCTCGCAGGAAGCCATCAAGATGCTGGGCACCAACGGCGGCGGCTTCTTCAACGCCAATAGTGCCCATCCCTTTGAGAACCCCACGCCATTCTCGAACTTCCTTCAGATCCTCTCCATCTTCATCATTCCCGCAGGCCTCACTTTCACGCTAGGCCGCATGACCGGGTCTCCCGGACACGGATGGGCGGTACTGGCAGCCATGTTTGTGCTCTTCGCCGCGGGATTCTCCGCTGTCTACTGGGCTGAATCGCAGCCCCACCCGCTCATTCACGGTGCTGCGCAAGCCCACACCGCGACCGCGCCCGGCGGCAACATGGAAGGCAAGGAAGTTCGCAACGGCATCGCCGAATCCTCACTGTTTGCCACCATCACCACCGACGCCAGTTGCGGCGCAGTCAACGGCGTGCACGACAGCTTCACGCCGCTCGGCGGCATGGTCGTGCTCACCAACATCATGCTTGGTGAAGTGGTCTTCGGCGGCGTCGGAGCCGGAATGTACGGCATCCTCATCTTCGTCGTCCTCGCCGTCTTCATTGCCGGCCTCATGGTGGGCCGCACCCCCGAATACCTGGGCAAGAAGATCGAATCCTACGACGTGAAGATGTCCATGCTCTACGTGCTCATCTTTCCGCTCATCATTCTGTCGCTCACCGCAGTCATGGTGCTCTCGCCCACCATCGGCCTGCCTGCGCTCACCAACCATGGCCCGCACGGGTTGACGGAGATTCTCTACGCCTTTACCTCCGCAGTCGGCAACAACGGCTCGGCCTTCGCCGGACTCAACGCAACCACCTGGTGGTGGAACGTGCTGCTCGGATGGGCCATGCTCGGCGGCCGCTTCCTGATGATGGTTCCTGTGCTCGCCCTGGCCGGCAACCTGGCCCAGAAAAAGAGCGTGCCGCCCTCGCCGGGAACGTTTCCGGTCAACGGCACTTTGTTCACTGTACTTTTGGTCGGCGTGATCCTGATTCTCGGCGCGCTCACCTTCTTCCCGGCACTGAGCCTGGGACCCATTTTGGAGCACCTGCTGCTGAAAGCCGGCCAGGTGTTTTAGAAAACAGCTGCTAGCTTCTAGCCTCTAGCTCATAAGGATTCAGCACAAATGCCGGATGCATCAACAACCGAAGCTAGCAGCTAAGAGCGGGAAGCTGCATATACGAAACGGACTCAAATGGCTACGAAGAAAAGTCTTTGGAACACGGAAATCATGGCCCAGGCGCTCCTCGATTCGGTGCGCAAGCTCGATCCCCGCGGCATGGTCAAAAACCCTGTCATGTTCGTGGTCGAGGTCGGCTCCGTCCTCACCACCGCCATCCTCATCGACGACACCATCCACCATCGCCCCAGCTTCGGCTTCAATCTCCAGATCACCCTCTGGCTCTGGTTCACCGTTCTCTTCGCCAACTTCGCAGAAGCCATGGCCGAGGGCCGAGGCAAGGCCCAGGCGGACACTCTGCGCAAAGCCAAGGGCGAGACCATTGCGAAACGCTATACCGCCGACGGAGGCTTTGAAGAAGTAGCCAGCGGCCTGCTCCGCGCCGGCGACGTCATCTACGTTGAAGCCAACCACTACATCGCCGGCGACGGCGAAGTCATTGAAGGCGTGGCCTCGGTCGACGAGTCCGCCATTACCGGCGAGTCCGCTCCCGTGATTCGCGAAGCCGGCGGCGATCGCAGCGCCGTCACTGGCGGCACCAAAGTTCTCTCCGATTGGATTAAAGTCCGCATCACATCCAATCCCGGTGAAACTTTCCTCGACCGCATGATCGCGCTCGTTGAAGGCGCTACCCGGCAGAAGACCCCAAACGAGATCGCGCTATCCATCCTGCTCTCCGGCCTCACCATCGTCTTTCTTCTCGCGGTGGTTACGCTGCAGCCATTCGCCATCTACTCCAATGCGCCGCAGACGGTCTTCGTTCTGGTATCTCTTCTCGTATGCCTCATCCCAACCACCATCGGCGGCCTCTTGTCGGCGATCGGCATTGCGGGTATGGATCGCCTGGTTCAATACAACGTCCTGGCTATGAGCGGACGCGCCGTGGAAGCCGCCGGCGACGTGAATACCCTGCTCCTCGACAAGACCGGAACCATAACCCTCGGCAATCGCCAAGCCACCGAGTTCTATCCCGCTCCCGACGTCAGCGCCGAACGTATGGCCAATGCCGCGCAACTCGCGTCTCTTTCTGACGAAACCCCCGAAGGCCGTTCCATCGTCGTTCTCGCCAAAGAAAAGTACAACCTTCGCGGCCGCGACCTCAGCGGCATTCACGCCGAGTTTGTTCCCTTCACCGCGCAGACCCGCATGTCTGGCGTCAATCTTCCCGGCACCCGCATCCGCAAAGGCTCAGTCGACGCCATCGCCCGTTTCTTGGAAGAACAAGGCTCTCAGCTACCGCAAAAGGTCCGCGAACAGGTTGAAGAGATCGCCCGTGCCGGCGGCACGCCGCTGGTCGTCGCTGAAAACGCAGCGGCACTCGGCGTGATCTACCTCAAAGACATCGTCAAAGGCGGCCTCAAGGAGCGTCTGGCCCGTCTCCGCGCCATGGGCATCCGCACCATCATGATCACCGGCGACAACCCGCTCACCGCCGCCGTTATCGCCCGCGAAGCCGGCGTAGACGACTTCCTCGCCGAGGCCAAGCCCAAAGACAAGATGGACCTGATCAAGCGCGAACAGGCCAAGGGCAAACTTGTGGCCATGACCGGTGACGGCACCAACGACGCGCCCGCCCTTGCGCAGGCCGACGTAGGCGTTGCCATGAACTCCGGCACCCAGGCCGCCAAGGAAGCCGGCAACATGGTCGACCTCGATTCCAACCCCACCAAGCTCATTGAAATCGTCGAGATCGGCAAACAGCTCTTGATGACGCGCGGCGCACTCACCACCTTCTCCATCGCCAACGACGTGGCCAAGTACTTCGCCATCATTCCCGCCATGTTCGCCGGTGTATTTCCGGTCCTCGGCGCGCTCAACATCATGTATCTGCACTCACCCCAGTCGGCGATTCTGTCGGCAGTCATCTTCAACGCGGTCATCATCGTGGCGCTCATCCCGCTGGCTCTCAAGGGCGTGAAATACGAGCCCAAGGCAGCCGATGTCCTGCTGCGCAACAATCTGCTCATCTATGGCGTGGGCGGCATCATCGTGCCCTTCATCGGCATCAAGGCAATCGACGTAGCCCTGGTGTTTTTGCACTTGGCATGATGCTTTGAAAGGCCATGGCTTCAGCCATTCCGTCAGTAGCATTTTTGGGAATTCGGGGCTTTAGCCCCTGAGGTAAGCAACCATGCACTCCACATCGACTACAGCTTCAGACGCCGGCACCAAAACCCATTCGGTCTGGAAGACATCGATTCGCTTCACCATCGTGACCACCATTCTGCTCGGACTGGCCTATCCTCTTGCGGTCACTGGCGTCGCGGGCCTCATTTTCCCGCACAAGGCTGCCGGCAGCCTCATCCTCAAGGACGGCCAGATTATCGGCTCAGAGCTGCTCGCCCAGAGCTTCACATCCGACAAGTACTTCCATCCCCGCCCCTCAAATGCGGGCAACGGCTACGATGCGACGGCGTCGGGCGGTTCCAATCTCGCCCAATCCAACAAAGCGCTTGTCGACCGCATTCAGGCCTCAATTGACGCGCTCTCCAAGGAGAATCCCGGCCACCCGGTCCCCATCGACCTGGTCACATCTTCCGGCTCGGGTCTCGATCCCGACATCACTCCAGACGCCGCCAACTTTCAGGCGCCGCGCGTGGCCCAAGCCCGCAAGCTCAGCGAAGACGCAGTCCGCCAGCTGATCGCCCAGAACACCGCCAAGCGTCAACTAGGCTTCCTGGGCGAACCCCGCGTCAACGTCCTCGACCTGAACCTCGCCCTCGACAGCCTGGGAAAATAGCTTTACGGATTTTGAATAATCGCCTGCCCAACGCAGTCCAAGGACCTGCTTGTCGCACTTCGGTGCAAATTCTGAAAGCACCCACAGGCCCGTGCGAGCGAATTGCGAGCACCCGCCGCACAGCAGGTGCCCTTAGGTGGTTAGTTCACGGTCACGGTAAACGTGGTCGTGTTTCCGCTGCTCTGAGCCGGGGTTCCAGTCGCGGTTACGGTAAAGGTGTAAGTTCCGGCAGTCGTCCCAGGGTTTTTGGAACCACCGCCACCACCGCCACCGCCGCAACCGGCCATAGTGCCTAGAATCACCATCAGCACCACCATCCCCAGCATCGACCGCCAGCTGCGCCGTCGCGCCGGAATCCCGAAGAACAGAATCAGCGCAAGAACCGCGCCGCTTCCCGCGCCCAGCCAGCCTTTACCTGAGCCGACCCTGCCCGGCCCAATTTGCGGCCGGACCAGTTCACTCGTGCTCGCTGCCGTTGTATCCACGGTTACCGTCGCCGTCCCGCTCGTTGTTGTGGAACTCAGCGTCACCGTCTGGCTGCCACTTGAGCAACTTGGCGGGTCCGACGCGCCAGACGGAGACGAAGTCAGAGTACATGATGTCACAGTAATACTGCCCGAATAGCCGTTCGTCGAGGCAATCGTCACCGTCGATGTCGCAGAAGCACCCGGCGCAATCGAAGACGGCGAGGTTGCCACCACGGTATAGCTTCCGTTCACCGTGACGTTGACCACCGTCGTCTGAGTAATCGCTCCCGAGGCGCCGGTAACCGTGATCGCGTAGTTCCCTGTCGTGGTGGATGACGTAGTCCCGACTGTCAGCACATCTGTCCCCGAGCCGCCAGGTACCGTGGGCGACGCCAGAGAGCACGTCGCCGGGCTAGTTGCAGCCGTCGGCGTAGTCGTCACCGCGCATTTCAATCCAACCGTTGAAGCGAAGTTGTTCACGGACGCCACCGTGACCGTCGCGGTGTTGCCCGTGCTCGCGCCCACTCCAAACGTGATTGGCCCATTGTTGGTTAACGTGAAGCTCGGAACACCCAGCACCGTCACGTTCACCGCAGTGCTCGATGTCGCGGAGCCCGGGGCTGCCGCCGTCCCGGTTACCGTCGCCGTATAGCTTCCAGGTGTAGTCGATGCGGTCGTAGTCACCGTGACTGTTGACGTCAGTGCGCCTGTCCCAGTGATGTCCACCATCGGGCCTACGCTGCATGTCGCGGGACTGCTTGCTGCAGTCGGCGTCACCGCGCAGCTCAGGTCCACCACTCCGGTGAACCCATACGACGGAGTCACCGTAATCGTTCCGGTGTTGCCCGTCGCCACTCCAGCAATGAAGCTCAACGCGCCGCTGTTACTCAGCGTGATCGCCGGAGGCGGCGGAGCAGTCACCGAAACGCTCACCGGAGTGCTCGCCGTGATAGTCCCGGATGTACCCGTCACCGTCGCTGTGTACGTACCGGTCGTAGTCTTTAATGATGTGGTTATAGTCAGCGTCGACGTTCCAGCCGTGGTCCCGGTAATATCCACCGGCGTCGTAACTGCACAGGTTCCGGGGCTCGCTGAAGCCGTCGGCGTAATCGCGCAGGTCAGCGCCACGTTCCCAGTGAATCCTCCCGCGGGCGTCACGGTAATCGTCGCCGTGTTGCCGCTTGTCGCACCGGCCTGGAAGCTGATCTTGCCACTATTCGTCAGCGCAAAACTCGGCGGCGCGTTAACCGTCACGTTCACCGTCGTCGTCCCACTGACGGTTCCATCCTTGCCAGTTACAGTAATGGCATAGGCGCCCGGGGTTGTCGTCGCCGTTGTCGAAACCGTGAGTGTCCCCGTAAGCGACCCGGTGCCCGTGATGTCCACCGAAGGAGTAACAGTGCAGGTTGGCGTACTGGTCGGGCTCGCCGGCGTAGTCGTCACCGCGCAGGTCAAACTCACGTTGCCGGTGAATCCGTTCGACGGCGCCACCGTGATCGTTGCCGTATCGCCTGTCGTGGCTCCCGCAACAAAGGTAAGTGCGCCGCTGTTGCTGAGCGCAATTCCCGGAGCAGGCAGAGCAGTCACCGTAACCGCGACACCTGTGTTCGACGTGATGCCCCCGGCTGCAGTGCCGGTCACCGTCGCCGTGTAGGTTCCTGGTGTGGTCGTCGGGGTAGTGCTCACCGTCACCGTCGACGTGCCGGCCGTGGTCCCGGTAATATCCACCGGAGTCACAGCGGAGCATGTAGCCGGGCTTACCGCCGCCGTCGGCGTCACCGCGCAGGCTAGGGTCACATTCCCGGTGAATCCACCCGAAGGTGTAACCGTAACCGTCGCCGTATCACCGGTGGCCGCTCCTGCCTGGAAGCTGATCGCACCGCTGTTGCTCAGCGTAATGCTGGGCGGTGTGCTCACCGTAACGCTCACTGCCGTCGTGGAGCTGACGGTCCCATTCTTGCCGGTTACCGTTATGGCGTATGCTCCAGGAGTTGTCATCGCCGTTGTCGAGACAGTCAGAGTTCCCGTGAGCGCCGCGGTCCCCGTAATGTCCACTGTGGGTGTCACGCTGCAGGTTGCCGGGCTGGTCGGACTCGTCGGCGTGGTTGTCACCGCGCAAGTCAAACTCACGTCACCCGTGAATCCATTCGATGGGGTCACGGTAATGTTGGAAGTATTGCCGGTCGTCGCACCCGGCAACACCGTCACGCCGCCGCTGTTGCTCAGCGCAAATCCCGGCGCCGTGCTCGTTACCTGGGCATTCAGCCCCAGCGTGTGAACATACTCGCCGGTCGCCGCATCCTTCCCTGTGATCAGCACGTTGTAGCTTCCCGCCGTCGCAGTCTTGGGCGCGGTCACGCTCAGAGTTCCAACCTGGAATCCGCCCGCGGTCAGGGTCTCTGAAGCCGGTATGGTGCAACTCCAACCGCTTGGCACAGTGCAACTCAGGTCCACTGCTCCAGCAAAGGTGTTCTCTGAAGCCACATTGATGTTCGTCGATGCGCTGCTACCCGAAATCACAGGGATAATCGTCGTGTTTGCAATCAGAGTGAAATCGGCAAGCGGGTCGCTGATGGTAACCACAGCAGTGGACGGGTTGTCCGAAGAGCCGCTGGCCGGCGAATATGCCACCGCGATTTGATTGACACCCTGTGGCAGAGTGTCGCTGTCGAACGCCATGGTGAACGTCGACGAGTTGCCCGTACCGGCAACCAGCGTCGCCACCTGCTCGGAGGAATACACATACTCGAATGAGCCTCCGTCATCGGCGGCAAATAGGAAATACACCGTCCCGGCAGGGGGGCCTCCGCTGGCCGCAGTCACCGTGCCATTCACCGTAACCAGTGCGTTGGGCGATGTGCCGCTAGCCGAAGCCGACGCCGTGGTCGTTGTGTTAACTCCGCTCGCCCCGGTGATCTGCAGCGAGAGAGTGCCCTGGGCGCCGCTCGTGTAATTGATCGCGGAAGCGGTGTTGGGGACATAAGTCGCAGTGATGTTATAGGTTCCTGCCGGCGCCGTTGCGGGAATCGTCACTGTGGCCTGCCCGATGGTCGTGCCAATCAGCGGGTCCACTCCGGCCACCAGCGTTGCGCTGGTCGGAGTTCCACTCGGCACCCCGGTGAGGGTGACTGTGCCTAGCGGAGCATTGCCGTTCCCGAAGCCTTCCACCCCTATAGACAGCGTATTGGCCGAACCCTTCGAATAAGACCCGCTGAAAGCGGTGCTTGCGATTCCAACAGCGGGCGTCGCCTGGATCACGGTAAACGTGCTTGCCGATGCGGTGCTTGGGTTATAACTGCCGTCGCCCGAGTACGCCGCCGTGATCGAGTGCGACCCTGCGTTGAATGCCGTGGGCAGCGTGTATTCCGCGTCCCCCTCGGAATTGATCACCGCTGTATTAATCGCGGAGTTGTTGTCTGAAAACGTAACTGTTCCGGTCGGGATCGTGTAGGTTGCAGGGCAGCTCGTTGCGCAGCTGCTCGGACCAGTCTCTCCATCCAGTGTCAGCAGCGTTCCATACGTGATGCCCGTCGTCCCTGTCGGAATCGTCCCACCGCCGGAAGTCTCTTCAACGATCAGGCTCAGGTTGCTGCTCTCCGGGTTCACCGTGATCTGGACCGGCGTCGACGTGCTCAGCGCGTTTATCCCGTCGCCACTATATGATCCCCAGATGTCGTATGTGCCGCCAGGCAGCGTGCTGGTGCTGCCGCTGAAGGCCCCTCCGCTCAGCACGAAAGTGCTGCCGGTGCTGGTGCCATCCAGCAGTCCGGCAAATCCCTGCCCCTGCTCACCCGGCTCTGTGCTGTTGGTCATCAGTGCAACGCTGCCGCTCGGCGTCCCCTTACCCGTCACAGCGCCGCTCACCGTGATTGACGTGCCATGTGTGAAGCTCGTCTTCGAAGGAGTCAGCGTGGTCGTGGACGCAGCAAGGGTAATCTTGCTCCAGTCAGTCACCAGGACATTCGCGTCCACCGTTCCCAGGCCTGTAGCCAGGTTGTAGCCGGCAGCGGCGTTGTACTCCGGCGTTGTACCGGTGCCGATTTGCCCTTCCTTCGCCGACTCATAGTTTGGATCGTCAATAACGTATGCCAGGCTGCTCGAAACGGAGATGCAATCCGGGGATTCGGGCTGCCCAGAGCCTGTTGTGTCAATGTTGCACGGTACCGAATTGGTCCCGTTTTTCACGTCATGGAATGCGGCCGGATACTGCGTCTTCAGCGGATAAAGCACATAGTTGGCCTGCCCTTGCGGTCCATACTTCTGGTTCACAAGCGCCATAATGCCCGCGAAGGCGGGTGAGGAGGCGGAAGTCCCGCCATATTCGGATATCTGGACAAGATTGTTGCCCGATGGAGATTGGCAGTCCCCGTCACTGGCGCAGACCGGGTAGAAGCTGTAGTTGGTGGCCCAACCGCCTGCCGCGTAGAGTGATACGTCGGGAAGGTCGCGCACTGTGTCAGACTGCGTACCGGTGCCCGTCTGCCACGTTGGCTTGGCATACCCTGCCGTACACGTGCCCCATCCACCATTTCCGTTCGATCCGGAACCCGTCGCGCAGTTGCTGGCGCCGCCGCTTCCGGCCCAGATCGCCGTCGTGCCCGTTTCCGCATAATAGTTAATTGCGTTCAGCCCGAACTGGCTCTGGTTCCACGGCTGCTCCGGAATCACTTGCTTGATAGAAGCGGCGGGAAGCTGGCTGGGCGTAGTGTCCCAGTACGTGGCGAGCTGCGTATTGAGCAGGCTCGAGTTGGCATAATCGCTGTAATAGAAATCTGTTCCGCCCACTGCCACGTTGTACGGCGTTGAAGCAAGGCCGTTCACTGCCTGGCCAGCCACCGCGTAGTACTGCGCATCCTGGTCGTCGCATGACGCCGAGCCGTTGTCGCCCGCGGATACCATTGCGGTAATGCCCTGCGCGGCAGCCTGCTCCCAGAGCGCGTTCATAAAAGAGTTGAACGATTCCTGGTCTCTTTCGCACCCGCCGAAGCTCAGGCTTATCACCGGCGCGATATTCCCATACACGGCATGTTCCATGGCCAGAACCAGCCCGCTCTGCAATTCCGTGTCTGCTGCAATTACCAGGTCGATCGTCGCATCGGGAGCAACCGCACCCGACCACTCCACGTCGAGATAAGCCTCCCCTGAGGCTCCGTTCGGACCATCCGGATTATTGATCCCGTCGACGCCCGGATCGTTCCCATCGATAATCACCTGCGGCGGATTGGCAGGCAGCTTGAAGAGCGTGCGGAACTGATTCACCAAATCGATGTTCACATTCGATTCGTTGATGATTGCAATCGACTGGCCCGTACCGTTCACGCTGGCGGTGTAGAGAGGTGTCAAATCATACTGAACCGCAAAATCCGCCGGCGCCAGCGCATAATACTCGCTCTGGGTGGTTCCGTACGTCCATTGAGGCGTCGCAGTGTGGTTCTGCGTGTTGTAGCTTGCCTTGCCACCGTATTCGGCATAGCTCTTCAGCCGGAAGTTATTCAGTGAAACAAATCCGCCTACCACCGGCGCAAGAGCCGCTGGAATTTGCGGGTCAGTTGCGTTCGCCGTGTGCGTCTGGCCGTTTACTTCATATTTATGGATCTGCGTGTGGAAGGCGCTGCGGAACTGACCCACGTTTCCTGAAAACTCGATCACCTGCTTGCCCGGCTTGACGCCTATCACGTTGAAGCCATGCCCGGTCAGCCACGTCTCCACCGTCGCAATATCCTGATCGGACGGCCCAAACTGCTTGCCGAACTGATCCGGCGTCAGCCACTTGTGATAACTCGCACTCCCCGGCGTGTGCAACTGGCTGACCAGCTGGTCGAGCGCCGCTTGCTGGCTAGCGCTGCGCTTCAATACCAAATGAATCCGGTCCAGTTGCGTGCTGTCAGGCGCGGCTCCGCGATCGTTCTTTGCATTGGCCAGCGGATGCACAGTTCCCTTGAGCGTTACAAGCTGACTTTCGTCTATTTGATTGACGATCCGTACCTCGGGCGCGCCGCTCTGGGCCATCGCCGCAGTTACACAAAATAATGCACTGGCCAATACACAAAGGAGAGAGAAACGCAGGGCACGCATAGGAGTGTTCCTGAACCTTTCTTCGAGGGCACCGCCTCGAATCCACAAGAGAGCTCGGGTTCCAATCACAGACTTGCAGACAGTCCGACCGACTGCCCGCGAGAAAGATGGGTTCTGGATGCCAAAGGTATCACAACCAGCTATAAAATTTCGACATGCATTCTTTACGTCCCCCGCAAACGTGCACCCCAAACTCCGCTACTTACTGGAAGCGCTTCCAGCTTACTCTCTACGCTCATCCAGACACTGTAAAAAGTTAGGCATAGTCACAAAAAATCTCTTATTGACTCTTTGGTGAATATTCCCTTGCAATGCAGCAGGTGTCGATGACCATCTAGACGAAGCTTATCGGCAAATGTTGACGTTTCAAAAGACAGGAAATCGTAATTTCTTTATCGAACCCCTCGCTTCTCTCGATGTTGCAATAGACAAAGTCAGTGCCTATCGAATACGATACGTCTTTCTACATCTCTGGATGCGCATTCATTTCGGTCCAGTTCCGCGGCGACTCTGCAAAACATCTGTGACAAGGAATCAGCCATGACCCAACACGAATCCGCCACCTTCGACCGTGCCGCCCAGGTTCTCGAAGGTTTCCAGATTGAGATTCCCTCCTGGGGCTTCGCCAATACAGGCACGCGTTTCGGAAAGTTCGTTCAGCCTGCCGCCGCCACTACCATCGAAGAGAAGTTCGCCGATGCGGCCGAGGTCCACAGGCTCACCGGCGTCACGCCCACCGTCGCCCTCCATGTCCTATGGGATCTTCCCAACGGCCTCGTCGACGTGCCGGAAGTGAAAGCCCTCGAGAGCCGCTATGGCGTCCGTGCCGGCTCTATCAACCCCAATCTCTTTCAGGACCAGCAATACAAATTCGGCTCTCTCTGCAATCCCTCGCCCGAAATCCGAGCCCAGGCTCTTGCGCATGTCCTTGAATCCATCGAAATCGGCAAGCAGCTTGGCTCCCGCGACATCTCCCTCTGGCTCGCCGATGGCTCCAACTACCCCGGCACACAATCCATCCGCAAGCGCATCGACTGGCTTGAAGAAGCTCTCTCGATTGCCCAAGCTCATCTCGCCCCCACTCAGCGGCTGCTCATTGAATACAAACCCTTCGAGCCCGCCTTCTACCACACCGACATCGCCGACTGGGGCATGTCCTCGCACCTCGCGCAGCAGGCCGGTCCTCAGGCCCGCGTTCTGGTCGACACCGGCCACCACTACGCCGCGCAGAACATCGAGCAGATCGTCGCCTGGCTGCTCCATACCGGCATGCTTGGCGGTTTCCACTTCAATGACCGCCGCTACGCCGATGACGACCTGACCCTTGGCTCCATCGATCCCTACCAGATCTTCCGCATCTTCCACGAGCTACACCTCAGCTCCTCCAACGGCCTGCCGCCCGACGGCGTAGCGTTCATGGTCGACCAGAGCCACAACCTCAAAGGCAAGATCGAAGCCACTGTTCAGACCGTTGTGACTGCCCAGGAGCTCTGGCTCAAGGCTGCGCTCGTCGATCGCGAGCAGCTTGCCGCCCTGCAAAACTCCTGCGAGCTCGTGGCCGCCGAAGAACTCTTCCGCGGCGCATTCTGGACCGACGTGCGGCCTCTTGCTGCCGACTGGCGCAAAGCCCGCGGGCTACACTCCGACCCATTGGCAGCCCTCAAAGCCGGCGGGTACGTCGAACGCGTCTCCGCCGAGCGCGCCAAACGCCCCACAGTCGTCGGCAGCTACGCATGAACCATTTATGCTGATGAAATCTGATCATCAGCCTGAGACTCCAGGGAGTGACACTTTTGCCCAAGTCCAAAATCAAGCGGCTCTACCTGATTCCAATCCTTTCCAAGGCGCTCGACGTCATCGAGCTGCTTGAAGAGAGCCACGGGCCTGTATCGCTTGAAGATGTCTACCAGCGCACTCACATCTCCAAAACCAGCGTCTATCGCATTCTCAAGACTCTCACCCACCGCGGCTATGTGGCCCAATCCCAGAACGGCCTCTATCGCCTCGTCTCGCGTCCCCGCCGCCTGCGCTTCGGCCTCGCCGTGCAATCAGCCGACCTTCCGTTTTCCGTCGCCGTCTCGCAAAGCGTGACTGCTGCCGCTGCCGCCGCCGGCGTAGAGCTCATCGTCCTCGACAACAAGTTCGATCCCGACGTCGCCATCCAGAACGCCGAAGAACTGGTTGCCAAGCGCGTTGACCTGGTCCTCGAGTTTCAGGTGGAAGAGGCTGCCGGCCCTCGAGTCGCCCACATCTTCAAGAAGGCGGAGATTCCTCTCGTCGCCATTGACGTTCCTCACCCCAACGCCACTTACTTTGGCGTGGACAACTTCGAATGCGGCTATGAAGCCGGCGGCCTGCTTGCTCAATTCGCGCTCCGAAAATGGAAAGGCAAAGTCGACGCCGTTCTCGGCGTGGGATTCGCCGAGGCCGGCAGCTTCGTTCAAGGTCGCATCAGCGGAGCCTTTGACGGCATCCGTGAACGCCTTACCGGCAACCCGGACCTTCGCTTTATCCGCCTCGAAGGCCGCGGCACGCGCAAGCCCAGCCAATCGGCCGTCGCTGATTTCCTTCGCAGCAGCACCAAGGGTGAACACATTCTCGTCGCTGCCGCCACCGACTCCAGCGCTCTCGGCGTTCTCGACGCCGCCCGCCAAGCTGGCCGCGAAGCCGACTTCGCTATCGTCGGCCAGGACTGCATTCCCGAGGTCATCGCAGAGATGCGCAAAGCAAAAAGCGCCATCATCGGCTCCATCTCTCATGAAGTGGAGACCTACGGCCCGCGCCTCATCCAGCTCGGAATCTCCATCCTCCGCGGCTACACCATCCCGCCTTATAACTACGTCCGCCACAGGGCAGTCTCGGCCGAATCTCTCGCCGACTTGCCTGAATCCTGACCACTCTTCTGAACACCGTCATTGCAACCCATTTTTATCTAAGTTTCTAATACGGAATAGATTCTCTATTGCCAATCGGCTATGATATCTTGTGTACGCCGCAAAAATCCCTCGTAAAGTGGTATCTATGACCTTGACCGCCGCAACGCCTGCCACGCTGAAGTTCCTTGAAGACCGCTGGGATCCGAAACTGGTCGCCACTTTCGATGAGCCCGAGCTGCTCCGCTACCGCTCCAACCTGCTCGGCTCCGACCTGCGCCTCACCAACTTCGCCGGTGGCAATACCAGTTCCAAAATCACTGAAATCGATCCGCTCGCTGGAGAACCGGTTGAAATCCTCTGGGTAAAAGGCTCCGGCGGCGACCTCGGCAGCATCAAGCGCGCAGGCTTCGCCACGCTTTACCAGCACAAGCTGCTCTCACTCGAGCGCATCTACAAGGGTGTCGACTTTGAAGACGACATGGTCCCCATGTACGCCGTCGCCGCCTTCAAGAACAACCCCGTCGCCGCTTCAATCGATACGCCCTTGCACGGCTTTCTTCCCTTCCCGCACGTTGACCATCTTCATCCCGACTGGGGCATCGCGCTGGCCGCTTCTGCCAACGGCCTCGAAAAAATGAAGGAATTCAATCGTGAATTCAACCACTCGCTGGTCTGGGTTCCCTGGCAGCGCCCCGGATTTGAACTCGGTCTAATGATGCGCCAGGCCGTCGAGGACAACCCCGGCTGCGACGGCATCGTCCTCGGCGGACACGGCCTCTTCACCTGGGGCGACACCCAGCGCGAGTGCTATCTCAACACCATCACCATCATTGACCAGATCGGCCAGTTCATCGAGCGCCATGCTGTAAACAAAGGCAAGACCCGCTTCGGCGGAGAGCTCGTTCCCGCCCGCGTCGATCGGCACGATCTCGCCATCCAGATCGCTCCGTATCTCCGCGGCCGCATCAGCAGCAAAAACCGCTGGATCTCCAGCTTCTCCTGTGCTCCTGACGTAATCCAGTTCGTGAACTCGGTCCACGCCAAGGATCTCTCTTTCCTCGGCACCAGTTGCCCCGATCACTTCATCCGCACCAAGATCCGCCCGCTCTTCATTCCCTGGCCCGAAGGCGCTGATCTGCTCGCCCTGCGCAAGCAGATCATTGTCTCTCTCGACGAATACCGTCAGCAGTACGCCGACTACTACCACTCCTTCGCCACGCCCGATTCACCCGCCCTGCGCGATCCCAATCCCACCATCGTTCTCATCCAGGGCCTCGGCATGTTCAGCTTCGGCAAAAGCAAGACAGAAGCCCGCATCACCGGCGAGTTCTACACCAACGCGATCCATGTCATGGAAGGCGCAAGCCTGCTCGCCGAAGGCGAAGTAACCGGCACCCTCCCTCAATGCGGCCCGGCGAATGATCCGGCCAGCTTCAAGGTCTTCACCAACTACGTCGCGCTCCCCGCAATTGAAGCCTTTCGCATCGAGTATTGGGCCATGGAGGAAGCAAAAATCCGCCGCCAGCCCCCTGAAAAGGAACTCAGCCGCCGCATTGCTCTCGTAGTCGGCGGAGGCAGCGGCATCGGCCGCGAAGTTGCTCTTCTTGCCGCCGCCCGTGGGGCCCACGTTGTCGTTGCCGACCGCGATGAAATTGCCGCGCAGCGCGTCGTAGCCGAACTCGCTTCCGTTGCCCCCAAGGAGTTCACCGCCGTCACGCCTGTCGACATCCGCAACCGCGAATCCATTCTGAATGCGATCAAGGCCACCATCGCGGCCTTCGGCGGCCTCGACATCCTCATCAACACCGCGGCTCTCTTCCCGTCCTCGCCCGATGGCGCCGTCTCCGACGACCAGTGGGACACCACCCTCAAGGTCAACGTCACCGCCAACTACCTGCTGGCCGACGAAGCCGCCAAGCCCTTCCGCGAACAAGCACTCGATGCCGTCATCGTGCTCACCAGCTCCGCCAACGCGGTGGTGCCGAAGCGCGGCAGCGAAGCCTACGACGTCAGCAAGGCCGCGCTCTCGCATTTGATTCGTGAACTCGCCGTCGGCCTCGCTCCGCGCATCCGCGTCAACGGCATCAGCCCCGCAACTGTCGTCAAAGGCTCAACTATGTTCCCCCGCGACCGCGTCCGCGCCTCGCTCACCAAGTACAACATCCCGTTTGAGGAGTCGCTCTCCGACGACGAACTGCGCAACCTGCTGGCCGGCTACTACGCCCAGCGCACGCTCACCCATCAACCCATCGACCCAACCGACTGTGCGGAGGCGATTTTGTTCCTGGCCAGCCCAAAATCCCGCTGCACCACCGGCCACATCATCCCAGTTGACGGCGGCTTGACCGACGCAATCCTCCGTTGATTTTCGCTCTCTGGGCTGAAGAATATGTGCCCCATCCATGACGCGTTTTTTGCGGCGTGGGTGGGAGACATAACATCCAAACCGGAGTCCAGACTTCGATGCCCCAACCCGCAAGAGTAGCAATCGATCTGGGCGCCGAATCCTGCCGAGTCTCCCTGCTCCGCTGGAACGCCGACTCTCCCACCATCGAAGTCATCCATCGTATCCCCAATGGCCCCATCCATCGCGAATCCTGTCTGCACTGGCCCCTTGAAACCATCCTTGCCGGCCTCGAATTCGGCCTACGCAAAGCCGCAGCCTCCGCCCCTGAAGGTATCGCCTCCATCGCCGTCGATTCCTGGGGCGTCGACTACGTTCGCCTCGGCCCCGACGGCGATCCACTTCGCGATCCCTTCTGCTATCGCGACGAACGCACCATCCTAACCAAGAACTGCGCCGACGCGCTCATCTCACCACTCGATCTTTACCAGCGCACCGGCGTGCTGCCCCACCGCATCAACACCGTCTGCCAGCTCATGGCCGACCCATCCTGCAGCATCGACGCACACGCTCCCTGGGTCACTATGCCCGAGTACATCCTTCACTGGCTCGGTGGTCGCCGCGTAGCGGAATACACCCACGCCACCCACACCGGCCTTGTCAATCTCGCCACCGGTGACTGGGATCGCGATCTCTTCAAGCTGCTCGATCTCCCCATCGACGCCGCTCCACCCATTGTCCCCACCGGCACCATCGTCGGACGTCTGCAAGGCCCACTCGCGGAACTCGTGGCCTTTCGTGACACCCATCTCATCGCCCCCGCATGCCACGACACGGCATCCGCCATCGCCGGCATCTCCACCAGCTTGGACTCCACTCTCTATATTTCGTCGGGAACCTGGTCGCTGGTCGGTACGCGCAGCAGCGTGCCCGTCACCACCCCTGAAGCCCTCGCCGCCGGCTACACCAACCTCGGCGCGGCCACCGGCGACCTGCTTGTTCACTCGCTCGTCAACAGCATGTGGGTACTCAAGCAGTGCATGGACGCCTGGTCCGCCGAAGGCCGCGCCTGGAATATCGAAGACCTCATCGAGCAAGCTTCCGTCCGTCGCGCAGAGGGCCTGCTCGACATGGACGCCGAGACCCTCATGCTCGACTCCAGCATGCCCGAGCGCATCAACAGCGAACTCGCCCGCCTGGGCTTCCCACCCATCCCCAACACGCCCGGCAACGAGCCCATCTTTGCCCGCCTGATCTTCGAAAGCCTCGCTGCCCGCTACGCCTCCGCACTCACAAGCCTTGAGCACATGCTCAGCCGCAGCTTCACCCGCATCCACATCCTCGGCGGAGCCAGCCGCAATAAGCTGCTCGTCACGCTCACTGAGCAGCGCACCGGCCTGCCCGTAGAAATCGGCCACCCCGAGAGCACCACCATTGGCAACTTTGCCGTACAACTCGCAACGAGTGAAGCAAATAGTCAACGCCCGTCTGCCGAATCCATCCGCCAATGGGCGGCCCGCCTGTGCCAGCCCTGACCTCAACAGAAACACACCCCTTCACAAACTGGATACCCCAATCATTCAATTCTCCCTGCTGCAAGGGGGGAAGCAACTAAGCTGGTTCGAGCGGGTCATCAGCGTCTTCTTGACCGCCGGGGTTGCGGGTTATCATGGGAACCGGATCAATCATGCAGGAATTCTATAAAACAGATCTCTTCGGCGGAGCTACGCGCAAGCCTCAGTCTTTCCGCGATATCGACGTCCGCCAGGCGGTGCTTGAAGACCTTGCTCTCAAGATCCTCTATCTATCCGGCACCATCTCCGTTCTTGAACTCGGCGAGCGCATGAAGCTTGGCTTTGAAATCTCAAGCGATATTTTCGGTCGCCTGCGCACCGAACGCTTCTGCCAGGTGTCGGGGATGGTTGGCAACATTCCGCAAATCGCCATCACTTCCGAAGGCCGCAATCGCGCCCTCGAACTGCTGGCCCAGTGCCACTACGCCGGCCACGCGCCCGTCACTCTCGAAAGCTACGTCAACATGTCCCGCCGCCAGAGCGTGCGTGACGTCGCCGTCCATCCACCCGACGTCCAGCGCGCCTTTGCCCACCTGGTCATCGATGACAAATCCCTGCGCCAGTTCGGCACCGCACTCAACTCCGGCTCCGCCATCTTCCTCTACGGCCCGCCCGGAACCGGCAAAACAACCATCGCCGAAACCCTCTCGCAGGTCCTCTCAAAAGAAGAGGTCTGGATTCCTTATGCTGTCGAAGTCGATGGCCAGATCATCACCGTCTACGATCCGGCGATCCACAAGCGCAACACTCTCTCTGAACCGAAAGAGCGCGACGAGCGCTGGGTGCTCTGCAAGCGTCCCACTGTTCTGGTGGGCGGTGAACTAACCATCGAGATGCTCGACCTCGAATTCAATCTCCAGACGCGCTTCTACGTCGGCCCCGTCCAAATGAAAGCCAACAACGGCGTCCTCATCATCGACGACTTCGGCCGTCAGCGCGTGAGCCCCGCGGAACTGCTCAACCGCTGGGTCGTTCCCCTCGATCGCCGCATCGACTTCCTCACCCTCGCCGGCGGCAAGAAGATCGAGATGCCTTTTGAGATGCTGGTGTGCTTTGCCTCCAATCTCGATCCGAGCACCCTCGTCGACGCCGCCTTCCTGCGCCGTATTCAAACTAAGATCAACGTCGGCCCGCCCACCGATGAGCAGTTCATTGAGATCTTCGATCGATTCATCAAAGATCACGAAGTTTCGGCCGACGAAGGCATTTGCCGTGAGCTAATCGACATCATCCACGACACTCTTCAAATGGAGCTGCGCGCCTGTTATCCCCGCGACGTTGTGAATCAGGTTCGCTGGGCCGCCCGCTTTGAAGGGACCAAGGCCCATATCGACCGCGACACCCTCAAGCGCGCCGTGGACGCCTACTTCCTGCCCCACTCTTAACGTATCGGGCATGAAATCCGCTTCCAGAACGTTCCTCGGTGACTTGGCAACTCGCTAGCGCTGCGGAGCTGACGCCCTCGACGCAGTCACTCCGACACCACAACCCCTTCCACAACCCGGTCAATCCGCTCCACAACATCATCCGGCAGTGTCGTCCCCACCGCCCGCACATTGTCCGCAATCTGCTCCGGACGCGACGCACCGATGATCGCCGATGCGACCTCCGCTCTGCGCAGCACCCACGCCAACGCCATCTGCGCCATCGTCAACCCAAGCTCTGCCGCAATCGGCTTCAACCGCTCAACGGCCTTCAGCAGATAATCCGAGCGGTAATGCCGCCCCGCCGTCTCCATGAATACGTTCATCTCCACGCTGGCCGCGCGGCTTTCCGGCGGAGGCGCTTCACCGGCCTTGTACTTTCCCGTCAACACTCCATGCGCCAGTGGTGAAAACGCCAGGTTCCCAATTCCATGCCGCGCGCAGGCAGCAAATACTTCACGCTCCGGCTTGCGCCACAGAATGGAATACTGCGGCTGGCTCGCGCAGAAGTGCGTGAACCCGCATTCATTCGTAATCGCCGCAGCCGCATCAATCTGTTCCGCTGTCCACTCGCTGAACCCGATCGCGCGCGCCTTGCCTGCCTTCACTGCCTTGTCCAGCGCGCCCAGCGTCTCCTCAAGCGGCGTCTCCCTGTCGAACCGGTGGCACTGGTAGAGATCGATGTAGTCCACCCCCAGCCGCCGCAACGAGCAGTCCAGCTGCTTCTCCACTTGTGCCGCGGAGAGACCCTGGCCCGGCTCGTCGCCCACGGGAAAAAATAGCTTGGTCGCAATCAAATACCGGTCGCGCGGATAGGCTCTCAACGCCTCGCCAAGCACACGCTCCGCTGCGCCCGCGCCATACTGGTTGGCCGTGTCGAACAGCGTGATTCCATGGTCCAAAGCCGCATGAATGCACCGGATCGCTTGATCGCGCGCAATCCCTCCGGCAACCGTCAGCCACGTCCCGAAGCTAAGCTCTGAAACCTCCAGCGGCCCATTACCTAATCGCCGATACAGCACAAGTCCCCCGCTCTCCTGCTCAGAATCTCAATATCCTTTGCCCCTCAAAGTCTAATGCTCACAAGCGAGCCGGTGGATCCTGCAGATTGGCCTCTTCGGGAAACCTTCCCTTCATGCGCGCTTTCGATTGAAAGTTCTCAAGCCGATGGAATAGACTGTGCAAACTTCACTGGCATCCCAGCTCCTCGCGGCAGCGCATCAAATCACGGCTTTCCCAGCCGAGCCATTGAAAGCACGCACGAGAAAGGCACGTCATCAATGTTCGTCTCTCTGCAAGCCCACCGGGCGGTCATCACCGCCGCAATCATTGCCACTCTCACTTCCCTCGCAATCAACGCCCAAACCAGCTTCCCAACCGCAGTCGAATCCACCCACCCGCTCGCCTTCTATCGCTTCGACTCCACCTCCGGCCTGAGCCTGGTTGGCACCACCACCTACAAGGCAGCGGGCTCTGCCGGCATCGCAGCATCAGGCGCGCCCATCCCCACCGCCAACAGCCGCTACCTCAAGCTCGACGGCAGAACCGCGTTCATCACCACCACCCAGAAGGGAGGAGTTGACACAGCCTCATCCATCATGACCTGGGTCAACCTGGCGGAACTCCCTTCAAAGGCAAACCGCATCTTTTACGTTGCCGGCGAGTGCGAGGTCGGCAACGACCTTGACCTCCAGTTCATGGACGACAATAAAGTCGGATTCTTCACCGCCGCTGGAAGCAATATCCAATTCAAACCTCCGCTGGACTCCCTCATCGGTCAGTGGCATCAGATCGTCGCCACGCTCGACACGCAAACCCAGAACCGAGTCATCTACTGGGACGGTAAACCCGTCGCTACCGATAAAGGAGGCGGCCACGCCGGTAAAAAAACCGTCTTCACCATCGGCGCTTGCTCCTGCTTCGGCGGCCGGTTCTTCTCCGGCTCCATCGACGACGTAGGCATCTGGAACCGCGCGCTCAAACCCGACGAAGTTGCTGCGATCTACGCAGCATCATCTGGTTCGGCCGCATCCGCGGCAACAGCCTCTGGCCCCCCGCCCACAACAGGCCCGTTTGCCACCAAGGCAACAGTTGATGTCGAGGACGCTTCCGGCAAAGTCCCGCTCAAGCGCGAAGAGGCAATTGCCTACATGTTCCTTTCCTCCATCGAGGTGATCGAGCACAACTGTCAGCTCACGCTCCAGAAAACCTGCCCGCTCAATCAGATGCTCACCGGCTCCTACCCTCCCGCCGGTAAGAACATCGAGCACCTCAAGTTCGATCCCAACAAAACAGATCCCAACTACACCTACACCCTCTCCACAGGTGGCATGGCCTGGGAAGCCCATGCCAATCCCAAGAAGCCCGGCCTCAAAGGCTGGTGCTTCATGGCCCGCGATGTCGGCACCACCATCGTCACCTACAACAAGACCGGCTCCTCCGGCTACACGGACATCCCGATAGGCAACCGCGGCATGTCAGGCGACAGCTTCGCCAGTCAATAAAACGCGCGTCGAAGGAAAAGCGGGATCAACGCGGACAGCTCTCAGTCCGCAGTGATCCCGCATCTAAGCCAATTCCTAATCCCTGTCTTTCATCAAAGCGCCTGCACCGTCCCCTTGCCTGCCAGCTCTTCCACTCGCTCCATCCAGCCGCGGTCTGCCGCCACGCTCATCCCCTCCGGCTCCAGGATCACCTCGTACTCACCCGCCTTTTTCAGGTGAACCATCACCTTCCCCGGCCCCGGCGCAGCATCTGCAGCGCTCTTTAATCCGGCAAACATCTCTTCCGTCGCTCGCTCCAGATTGATGCGGATTCGCACTCCACTCGGCAGCTTCACCTGCACATCATCCAGCGACTGGATCGAGCTTACTGAAATCTTCGGCGCAGCATCGTCGTCCCCGGTCAGCGTTCCCCGCACCAGCACCGGCGCCTCGATCTTCAACTGCGCTGCCAGCCGCTCGTAATCCCGGGGAAAACAAACCAGCTCAATCTTGCCCGTCGCGTCCTCCAGCGCAGCCTGCGCATAAAGTTTCTGATCTCGCTTGGTCTTCTGCACCTTCAGTCCCAGAATCATCCCCGCCACCTGGATCTCGTCTGCCGGGTCCGCCTGTGATCCCCAGCGCTTCTCCGGCGGCTTCCGCTCCAATGCCTCCGCTGTTGAAATAACTCCGCTCAGATTTCGCAGCTTCTTCGCATACTTGTCGAGTGGATGTCCCGACACAAAGAATCCCAGCACTTCCTTCTCATTCGCGAGCCGCTCGCCTTCCTCCCAATCCGCCACCTTCGGTAAATCGTCCGCATCGCGTCCGGCCTTCGGTCCTTCGTCAAAGAGACCGAACAGCCCAGTCTGTCCCTGCGCCGCATCCTTCTGCGCCTTCTGCGCCCGATCCATCGCCTTGTCCACTGCGGCCATCAACTGACCGCGCTTGCCCAGCGAGTCCAGCGCCCCTGCCTTGATCAGCGACTGAATCACCCGCGAGTTCATTACCCGCAGATCCACCTTCTCGCAGAACTCCCACAAGCTCTTGAATCGTCCACCCACCTCCTCGCGCGCTTTGATGATCGATTCAATCGCATTTCCGCCCACGTTCTTCACCGCCGCCAATCCAAACCGGATCGCCTGACCCTCCGGCGTGATTTGAGGCGTAAACTGTGCCCCCGAAATCTGCACATCCGGCGGCAGCACCTCGATGCCCAGCTCCTTGCATTCGCTGATGTACTTCACCACGTTGTCCGGCTTCGATGTCTCGCTGGTAAGCAGCGCCGCCATAAACTCCACCGGATAATGCGTCTTCAGATAGGCGGTCTGGTACGCCACCAGCGCGTACGCCGCAGAGTGCGACTTGTTAAATCCGTATCCTGAAAACTTCGCCATCTGGTCGAAGATCTCGTTCACCGGCCCCTTGGGATGTCCGAGCTTCGCCGCTCCGCTGATAAACCGGTCGCGCTGTTCCGCCATTGCTTCGGCGTTCTTTTTCCCCATCGCGCGCCGCAGCAGGTCCGCCTCGCCCAGGCTGTAGCTTGCCAGCACGTTGGCTATGCGCATCACCTGCTCCTGGTACACAATTACGCCCAGCGAGTCCTTCAGAATCCCCTCAAGCTCCGGCAGCATAAACTCCACCTTGCGCCGTCCCCACTTGCGTTCAACAAAGTCGTCGATCATGTCCATCGGCCCCGGCCGATAGAGCGCATTCAACGCCGTCAGCTCTTCCACCGTGTCCGGCTTGTAGCGCCGCAGAATGTCCCGCATTCCGCTCGATTCAAACTGAAACACGCCTGATGTGAGCGCCGTGTGAAACACCCGCTTCATCGTATCCGGATCGTCCAGAGGCACCATGTCGATATCGATCTTCTCCCCGCGCGTCTGCTCAATTAGCTTCAGGCAGTCGGTGATCACCGTCAGCGTCGCCAGGCCCAGGAAGTCCATCTTCAGCAGGCCCATCTTCTCCACGGCCTTCATATCGTATGCCGTGACAATTTCGTCGTTCTTGGTACGGTTCAGCGGCACCAGCTCGGTCAGCGGCCGCGGCGCAATCACCACCGCCGACGCATGCACGCCCGCCCCGCGCACCAACCCTTCCAGCTTCTTCGCCGTATCAATCAGCTCTTTGATCGTCGCGTCGCTGTCGTACGCCTTCCTCAGATCGGGAACATCCTCAAGAGCCTGGTCGATCGTCATCCCGACCGTCGTAGGAATCAGCTTGGCAATCCTGTCCACATCGCCATATGGCATATCCAGCGCACGTCCGCAATCCTTGATCGCCGCCTTAGCCGCCATGGTGTTGAACGTGATGATCTGCGCCACCTGCTCGCGCCCATACTTCCGCGTCACATACTCGATCACCTCGCCGCGCCGGTTCTGGCAAAAGTCCACGTCGATATCAGGCATGGTCACGCGCTCCGGATTCAGGAACCGCTCAAACAGCAGCACATTCTGCATCGGATCGATATTGGTGATCTCCATCGCATACGCCACCAGCGACCCCGTCGCCGATCCGCGCCCTGGCCCCACAGGAATCCCGTTGTCGCGCGCATACTTGATGAAGTCCCAAACAATCAGGAAATACCCCGAATACTTCATCTGCTTGATGATTCCGATCTCAAAGCTGAGCCGCGACTCGTATTCATGCACCGCCGACCGCTGCACCCCGCGCAGTTCAAGTTGCCGCACCGCCGTGTCCAGCCGCTTGCGCAACCCCTTCCGGCAAACTTCTTCAAAGTAGCTGTCGATCGTGTGACCCTCCGGCACCGCAAACTCCGGAAACGGATTGTCCACCGCGTGCAGCTTCAAATTGCACCGCTCGGCAATCTCCATCGTCCGCTGCAACACGTCCGGCGCTTCCTTGAACACCTGCCCCATCTCGTCCGCGCTCTTCACAAAAAACTCGTTGCTGTCGAAGCGCATCCGCTCCTTGTCGTGCACCTTCGACCCGGTCTGCACGCACAGCATAACGTCGTGCGCATGGTGGTCCTCGCCGCACAGATAATGCGAGTCGTTGGTCGCCACCATCGGAATCCCCAGGTCCTTCTCCAGCCTGAACAGCGCCTCGTGAATCCTCTTTTCCTGCTCCAGTCCCTGATCCTGAATTTCGAGGAAGAAATTCCCTTTTCCGAAGATGTCCTGGTACTGCTGTGCCACGTTTCTGGCCGCAGCGTATCGTTCTTCACTACCCAGACCCTGATAGCGCGACTCACCCAGAAGCGCCTCGCACAGCTCCCCGCTCAGGCAGCCCGAAAATCCGATCAGCCCCTCAGAGTGCTCCGCCAAATACCGCTTGCTCACCCGCGGTTTTCGGTAAAATCCATGCAGGCTGGCCTCTGAAGTAATCCGGATCAGGTTGCGGTAGCCCTCTTCGTTCTCCGCCAGCACCAGCAGGTGATTGTTCTCGTCGCCCTCGCCCGGCGCGCGGTGATCGTCTTTTTTCGATATATAGAGCTCGCATCCCAGGATCGGCTTGATCCCCTTCTTCTTCGCCGCCTCAAAGAAGTGCACCGCGCCATAAATATTGCCGTGGTCCGTCATTGCGACAGACTTCTGCCCCAGCGCCGCCACCCGGTCCACCAGCTTATAAACGTCGCAAGCCCCATCCAGCAGCGAGTATTCAGTATGCAAATGCAAATGCGTAAATTCAGCCATAGATAATCTAGATTCTAGTCGTCGGGGGAACCCCGAGCGCACCCTAAACTCCAGTTGAAAACCTCCCCGCCTGAGGAAATCGAGACCGATCTCACCGGGCTGCGACGGCCCCCAACCCAAATACCGAGTTCTGCGCGACAAGCCGGGAATCAAAGCGATCTTGGCCGCAGAAACCCGCGGCTCATTCAGCTTGAACAAGACCAAAGCTGACTAGCTCACCGCCTGCCGAAGCGTGGTACGCACCCTCACTGCGCCGCAGGAAGATACAGATCCAGGTTTCTCGCGTGGTTCAGCTTGAGAGTTGCTGCACGGTCCACCTCGCTCATTGCAATGTGCATGTGTCTCGCGTCGGGGTCGACGTAGTGCAGCCCGTCGTCCGTCGCAAACACCGATACGGCCGAGAGCGTTGAGCCGTCCTTCAGGACAATCGCAAGAGTCTGGTTCTCGGTCTCGGAGCTTGAGGGAGCTGGAACCGCTGCCGTGGCAGGCCATTTGTATTCCGTGACTACCGGATGCCACGGCGCCCGAACGGCGGGGGTTGCAGGCGGCTCATCGAACGCCGGCGGCTGCTGAACAAAATAGACCGGCTGGGGCGCGTAGCCGTACGAGCCCCCAAAGTCGGAGTCGTAGGGCAGATATGGATAGCTGAATCCATAGGGAGAGACGTAACGGCCGCGGCTGAAACCGTATCCTCCCCGGACGTAGGCAGGTCTGGCTCCGCCGCGGCGCTGGGCGCACGCATTCTTCGACGCACTCACAACTCCACCCACAACAAGCAGCGCAAACAAGCTGAGCAGGATTTTTCGCCGCATGGCCATCCCTCGTGAGGCCGAGTCTAACAGCCGGTTCGCCGGTTGTAAATCGTTTGTAGGCTGTAAATTCTCTGTGGCCCGTAAATCCTTTAGTGGATGTAGCTGGAGCCAGACCGTTCCCGGACCTTTTACTGTACAGGCGCGCCAGCGTCGAGAGCAGCCATCTCCTCCTGCCAGGCCCCATCAACCTCTACTGGTTAGGATGGCGGTGATGACGGTAATGACGATGATGGTGATGACGGTGCACGACCACCACACCTTGCGCTTGCGCAGCATACGGTGCCGCGAAGCAGATGACAAGAACCAGTGCGAGCGGAATCTTTTTCATACCACAGTGTCCCGCACTTCCCGAAGACTTTCCGAGCAACTCTGACCGCCTGTAAACGCAAAACGGCCCAGAGTCCGTCCGCCGGTGTGGACAAAACCCTGGGCCGTTCTTCAATCCCACCAATTTACGCCAGGCTGCCGCATACATATTGGCGAAAGACACAAGCCGCTCTGCGGAGCCCATTGCAATAATCTGTGTGGCGAGGACTGCTATTCGCCTGCCTGTTTTGCGGCCAGGTTGCCGATAATCCAGATCTTGAACTTCTTACCCTTGAGCGCGGCAATCGCCGTCACCACCCAAAGGCCAAACCAGACTCCCCACATGACCCGTATAAAATCCACCACCAGCGTGGCTGAAGGCGCCGTGTGAAATGCAGGAGCTACCAGAATGCTCAAAACCACGCTGACCAGGAACGCAAATACGTCCAGAATCAGCGACTGCCACGCATGGAAACGGATATACGAGCTCTTGTTGTAGCGTGGGATGATCAGGAAGTAGACTGCCGGCACAAAGGTAACGTATGCCAGTGCTGCGATAAAGTTCTCGGAAACTCCGGACTTATGCGGTACTGCTATGGATTCACTCACGTTAGCTCCTTCGAAAGTTGGCTGGGACTGCCAAATGTTTACTGCACGATCAACCAAGGGAAACAACTCAGGGATATCCCCCAAGACTTCAGTGCAAAGAAATGGGGTACGGTGGTAACCTGCTTATAACAAGACAACCAATACCGTCAATTGTCAAGCGGAATCTCTGTGCGCACCTTCTTTTACAACCCATTCTGCACACCGGCAGTCCAGTTCATCCCACCAAACCCCATCGCGAATAACCCATTGGTAACCGGGCAAAGCCGCTCTTCCGCAGCCTCTTCGACCTTGCCGCTGAATTCCCCCTCATCCCAATGAAAATGAGTTAGACTTCCTACCATCCAGACATTTTGGGGAGGATTCGCATGTTTGAGGTAGGTCAAAAGGTCATTGTCATTACGGATAAAGGTATCTCGTATGACGCAGTCATTCTTGCCACAGCCCAGGGCGACGACGGCTCCAAAGCCTACAAGGTCACCATGAACGGCCTCGCCTCTGATCAGTCCGGCCAGTGGCACAAGTCATCCGAGATCTTCATTCCGGACAAGACCTCCACCGACGAAGAAGCGCTTGCGCTCGATAACTTCCTGAAACTCTAGCTACATCCACGCGGGTTCGGATTCCCTCCCCCACGCCCACCTGATAACGCCAAATTCAAGCCTCCCCGGTATACACTCATCCCAAGCCTATGAGCACCCGCGCATCGCTCCTTTTCCTTGCCCTTTCCGTCTCTGCCCTTTGCCTTGCCCAAACCAACAGCGCCCCCTCTAAGCAAATGCCTGCCAAAACACAAAGCCCCGAACAAGTGCATCGCTCCGCCATCATCATTGACACCCACGCCGACACCCCGCAGCGCTTCGTCGATGAGCACTTCGACCTGGGCGACCCGCTCGACGGTGGCAATCTCAACCTTGACTCCATTCACAAGGGCAACCTGGGCGCCGAGTTCTTCTCCATCTGGGTCGAACCGACCTTATATAAGGATCACTACGCCCGCCGCACCCTTGAATTGATCGACTCGGTCAAGCAGCAGGTCGCCAAACATCCTGACCAGATCGAATTCGTCACCTCGCCCGAAGGCATTGAGCAGGCCCATCGCGATCACAAGTTCGCCGCGCTCATGGGGATTGAAGGGGGCCACTCCATCGAGAATTCCATCCCCTTGCTCCGCCAGTACTACGCCCTCGGCGTCCGCTATATGACCCTCACCTGGTCCAACTCGCTCGACTGGGCAGACAGCTCCGGCGACATCGACGATGCCAAAGTCCCTCACACCAAGGAAGGCCTGACCGAATTCGGCAAAGACGTTGTCTACGAGATGAATCGCCTGGGCATGATGGTCGATATCTCTCACGTCGCCGATCGCACCTTCTACCGCACCCTGGTTATTACCCGCGCTCCGGTAATCGCATCTCATTCCAGCGCCCGCGCCCTCTGTGACGCACCCCGCAACATGACCGACGACATGCTTCGCGCCGTCGCCAACTCCGGCGGACCCAACTCCAAGGGTGGCGTAGTCCAGGTCAACTTCTACTCCGGCTTCATTTCGCAAGCCTACCGCGATGCCTCAAAGGCCCAGCAGCCTGAAGTCGACAAGGCCGTCGCCGATCTCAAAGCCAAATTCAAGGCCGAAGGGAAGGAGATCACCTACTCCGATATCGAAAAGCTCCAGCGCCAGTATGCCGACCGCATTCCGCGCCCTCCGCTCTCCATGCTCATCGACCACATTGACCACATCGCCAAAGTTGCCGGCGTCGATCACGTAGGCCTCGGCTCAGACTTCGACGGCGTCAGCGGCCAGCTGCCCGAAGGCCTCGATTCCCCCGCAGATCTGCCCAAGATCACCGCTGCACTCATGGCGCGCGGCTACTCGGCTGAAGACTGCCGCAAGATCCTGGGAGGCAACCTGCTCCGCGTCTTCCGTGAAGTCGAAGCGGTTTCCAAGGAGCTTCAGGCCGAAAGCCGCCCAAGAATCACCGAAAAACAGCCTTTCGACAAACCGCAGAAGTAGAACTACCCCGACGAATCTTGCGTACCATTCCCAGTGCCGAGCTTCACAGAATTCCTTCTTTGGAGAACTAAGAAATGCGATCAAATGCACGACATCTTGCCGCGCTGCTTGCGGGCACCTGCCTGGTCCTCCCCGCCGCGGCCCGCGCGACTGACGACACAACCACCAAGACCAAGGTTGAGACAACCACAACGGATAAAACCGCCGACAAGGCACCTGACAAAACCCCTCCCACTGAAGTCACCACCGAAGGCTCCATCAACGCAGGCGGCCAGCACATTGCGTACACCGCCGTCGCCGGCACGATCACCGTTGGCGGCACTGACTCCGACGACTCCCAACTCGGCCTCGACGGCAAGCCCATCCCGGGTAGCCAGCTTGCCCTCGCCGAGCCCAAAGAGCCCAAGGACGCCAGCCCCGTTGCCCGTATGTTCTACGTGGCCTACTTCAAGAAAGACGCGAAGGCTGAAGAGCGCCCCATCACCTTCTTCTATAACGGCGGTCCCGGTAGCTCCACCGTCTGGCTGCACATGGGTTCGCTCGGTCCCAAGCACGTGGTTACCGACACGGATCAGCACCTGCCCGCGGCCCCCTACAAGCTGGTCGACAACGCCTATACCCTGCTTGACGTCAGCGACGTGGTCTTCATCGATATGCCAGGCACCGGCTTCGGCCGCCTCATCGGCAAAGACCCAGACAAGGCATTTTGGGGAATCGACGAAGACGCCAACGCCTTCGCCCGCTTCATCGCCCGCTTCATCACCAAGTACAGCCGCTGGAACTCGCCCAAGTACATCTTTGGTGAAAGCTACGGCACCACTCGCTCCGCTGTCCTCGCTGACATTCTTGAGAACGGCAAAAATATCGACCTCAATGGCGTGATCCTTCTTTCGCAGATATTCAACTTCACCACCGACATCGACGGCCCCGGCGCGAATCCCGGCGTCGACCTGCCCTACGTGCTTGCCCTGCCCACCTACGCGGCCACCGGCTGGTACCACAAAAAGCTGCCCACCCAACCGCCGGCCCTCGAGCCGTTCCTCAAAGAAGTAGAAGACTTTGCCATGGGACCCTACACGCATGCCCTTGCTCAAGGCACGGATATCACCGCTGAAGAAAAGCAGTCCGTCGCCGAAAAGCTCCATGAATACACCGGCCTGCCCGTCGACTATCTGCTCCGCGCCAATCTCCGCGTCAACGGCGGTGAATTCGAGAAGACCCTCCAGCAGGATCAGGACCTGACCACCGGCCGTCTCGACACGCGTTTTTCCGGTCCGAACCTCAACCCCCTCAGCGAGAGCGCCGAATACGATCCGCAGAGCTCGGCCATTTCTTCGGCCTACGTCTCGCTCTTCAATGACTACGTTCGCCACGATCTCAAGTACGGTGAAGGTCAGACCTACCTGCCTCAGGCGCTCTTCGGCAACGGATTCCCATGGGACTTCAAGCACAACGGCAACCCCATCGCCCCCAACGTTGCACCCGACCTGGCCGAGGCCCTCAAGACCAATCCCCGCCTCAAGATCATGGTCAACGGCGGCTACTACGACCTGGCCACGCCGTTCTTCGCCGCACAATACGAAGAAAAGCACTTGCCGATTCCGCAGTCGCTGGCCAAGAACATCGAGTACGACTGGTACGAATCCGGCCACATGGTCTACGTCCGCGATGAAAGCCTCAAGCAACTCCACGACCGCGTAGCCGCCTTCATCAAAAGCAGCTCCAACCTCTCCAAGTAGCGTACAAAGCAATTGATCCAAATCATCAACCGGGTGCCCCAGGTCCGGATTCTCGGACCTGGGATACCAGGAGCTGGCAGCTAGAAGGTAAAGCCTGTAGACTTCCCATCATGATCCGCACAGCCCTGGCCCTCACCCTGCTGATTCCCGCCGCCGCGTCCGCGCAATCCTTCTCTGTCTCGTTCCCCAAAGAAATCAGCGCCCAGCCCCTCGACGGCCGCATCCTTCTGCTTCTCTCCACCGACCCCAGCGACGAGCCGCGCAATCAGATCGACGACACGCCCCGCTCCCAACTCGTCTTCGGCCTCACCGTCGATGGCCTCGAGCCCGGTCAGCCTGCGATCGTCGACGCCACAGCTTGGGGCTATCCAATCCGCAGCCTCAAAGACGTTCCTCCCGGCGAATACACCCTTCAGGCCGTGCTCAACAAATACGAAACCTTCCACCGCAGCGATGGCAAAACCGTCAAGCTCCACATGGACCAGGGTGAAGGCCAACACTGGAATATCTCCCCCGGCAATCTCTACTCAAAGCCGAGAAAGATCATAATCCCAAGCGACAAAGAAGAATGGCTGCGCTCTCCTATCGCCGTCTCGCTCTCGCAAGTCATTCCCCCCATCCCCACGCCCGCCGACACCAAATACGTCCGCCACATCAAAATCCAGAGCGATGTGCTCACCAAGTTCTGGGGCCGTCCCATGTTCCTGAGCGCCGTAGTCTTGGTCCCAGAAGGATTCGACGACCACCCCAACGCCCGCTTCCCGCTCATCATCTTCCACGACCACTTCGTCTCCGATTTCGACGACTTCCGCACCACCCCGCCCGATCCCGATCTCAAGCCCGACTACAGCCAGCGCTTCCACCTCGCCGGGTACAACCGCATCCAGCAGCAGGAAGCCTACAAGTTCTATCAGCAATGGATCGCCCCCGGCTTTCCCCGCGTGCTCATCATCAAAATCCAGCACGCCAATCCCTTCTACGACGACTCCTACGCGGTCAACTCCGCCAACGTCGGCCCCTACGGCGACGCCATTGAGAAGGAGCTGATCCCCGCCATCGAAAAGCAGTTCCGCGGCATCGGCCAAGGCTGGGCTCGCTTTGTCTATGGCGGTTCCACCGGCGGGTGGGAAGCTCTCGCCGTCCAAGTCTTCTATCCCGACCACTACAACGGAGCCTTCGCCGCCTGCCCTGACCCCATCGACTTCCACGCGTTCACCAACATCGACCTCTACAACGACAAGAATGCCTTCTATCTTGAAGGCGCCCACAAGCGCATCCTGCAGCCCGCGATGCGCGACTACCTTGGCCACACCCTCATCACCACCCAGGACAACAACGCCTACGAACTCGCTCTCGGCGACCACGGCCGCAGCGGCGAGCAGTTCGACATCTGGCAGGCCGTTTACGGCCCCGTCGGTCCCGACGGCTACCCCGCTCAGATTTTCAACAAGGAGACCGGGGAAATCGACCATAAGGTAGCGGAATATTGGCGTGACCACTTCGATCTCGAAGCCAAGCTCGAACGCGATTGGCAGAAGATCGGCCCCGAGCTGGCCGGCAAGATCCACATCTACGTCGGCTCCGACGACACCTACATGCTCAACGACGCCGTCTACCGCATGCAGGATTTTCTCGACTCGACGAAGAACCCACCCTATGGCGGTGAAGTGACCTACGGCCCCCGCGCCGAACATTGCTGGAACGGCGACCCCAATCTCCCCAACGCCTACTCGCGCCTGCACTACAACACCCAATACCTGCCCACGATCATCGAGCAGATCAAGAAAACCGCGCCGGCAGGGGCCGACCT
>JBEKDE010000011.1:0-75595 GCA_050014515.1 Occallatibacter sp. | reverse complement strand
TTCCCGTGAAGAACGGGCCATGGCCGAAAGGTAAATATGACGAAGACATGTGTAGATGTAGCCGTCCACGTTGGCGATCTGGCTGAGGTCCGGCCGGGCTACGATGAAGTGAAGGCAGAGATCGTGAACAATCTCCTGAGCCATCGCTTGGTCGCCCCGGCTCAGGATAACGCCCCACTTCTGGAGCTTGCCATAATACTCCTCCAGCACTCGCCCTGGATCGAGCGTTTGCGGAGGAATTCGCGATTTGCTCTTTGCTGTCTCCATCGGTATTAAAGAGCAGTTCTTCTGATGAATCTACCCTCGGGATCTTCGATTATTTTATGGTCCGGAGGTCCGAACATCGACGGGCAGGCGTGTAAAAACCAATCCAAGCTCAATTCAGAGCGCGGCATTGGCTGCTTCAGAGGCGAACGAATGTTCTCGTTTGCGGTCCTGTCCTAGCACATCTCCCAATGCTGCCAGAGCGAGTTTGCCTTTAGGGGGATAGTCCTTCCCCGCTTTATACAAGTTCTCGTGCAGTTCCATGCGCCAGGCATTATTCTTTGCAAGAAGCAGTAATGAAACGTCTTACGCTTGCGAATGCGCTCGGGTGCAGCTCGGTGCGGTGTACAAAATGGGATCTCGCAATTCGTGGTGATCAAAGTGGGAGGCCGCACATCTACGCCGGACAGATAATCAATCAGACGCCCGCCTTGCGCTCCTATGCATCCCTATGCAGAAGGAATAAAGGGGATATGGTCTTTACCCGGAGACAAAGGCTCGACGGGGTAGCGACGTCAACTGCGATGTCGGTAAAAACTTACATTCTGGAGAGATTGTTGTGAGAATCCAAGGCGATGTATCACTTTTGTATCACAGCAGCCTTTTTGAGTCTCAGATCACCATTGATTAAGTCGTTTATTTTCTTTGGTGAGCTCGCTGGGACTTGAACCCAGGACCCACGCCTTAAAAGGGCGTTGCTCTACCAACTGAGCTACGAGCTCGTTCAAGGCCGCTCTCTCAAAATTACCACAGGTCCGCCTTCGCTGCTCCGCGTCCCCATCAGACTGATCGCGCAGATCGGAATCCGGCAGATGGCCATCTGGAGCGGTTCCGGATAGATGAGCCATATCAGGCTTGAGTGCCAGGCCGCCCCTTCTTCCCCCCCGGCCACCAGAACCCGGTTCCTGTTGCCCGATTCCTGGGGCCGGTCGACTCGGGTGGATTGCCTCCGAGGTATAGCAATCCTGGAACCGCTCCAGCCGCGGTAAAACTGTGCACAGCGGAAGCTGGAAGAACTACATCGCGGCGACAAAGTCGGGAACAATGCCTGCAGCATTCTCTTGCAGGAGCCGCATCATCCGCGACGCCATGATGAGATACATGGACGCAGCCCGGAATGCATTCACGCGGACTTTCTGGCTGGCCTCGCTCAATGCATATTGCCCGATGGCCATCAGAACGAAGAGCCGAATGTGAATGGCGTCGATGCGGAGCGTATCCAACACCAGCGGATTAACTGTCTCGCTGTTGCGGGCTGCATAGTCGGCCATCTCCATCATCACACAGGCGTTGTGGTACATCACCCAAAGCCCCTTCGGGCCGTCCATGGAACTCCAGGCCTCTTCCGGCGTGGAGTCCAGCTTGTCAGTCCAAAGGAAATGGTCGCTCAACGCGCGCGCGCTCCAGTCTGGTCTCAGCCGAGCCAGGAGGGACTCCCATGTCTGCGAATTCCGGCGGCGCACACCGGCCCTCCAGCGGATCAAATAGACCGCGAGAGCTGAAACTGTGCCGATTTCGAGCAGAGCAAGAAGCATGAATTGTCCTTATACCGGGAGCGTTGCGGCCATTTCAAAAACTGAAGGCAGCCTAAGCTCAATTTTTGCTGCGTCATTTGGCGCAATCTCGACAGAACGCTTATTCACCTTAAAGGAATCTTTGGTTCGGAACAATGACACGTCCGGTGTAGACGCAATTGCCTGCTGTCAGTGCTGCCGCCGCTTGTCTGGCTGGATATTCGTCTCCGGTCTCCGGGAAGGGAGCCGCCCCCTTTCACGGGGCCTATGATCCGTATCTGGACCCCAATTTGAAAAAGAAATCAAATAATTCAATAAAATATCTTGCAATAATTGAAAATATTGAGTAATGTAGTCCAAGTACTCAATAAATCGGACAGCACACTCATGACTGAACCCAACAAACACGTTTCCGACTGGCAAGACCTGCTCCGCATCGCCCAGGGATCCGCGCTGGTGATCGAGCGGGTTCGCCTCCCTGAAAAGCACATTTCCATTGAAGGCCAGTTCGCCCTGCCGGAGCTGGCTCGCCTCAGCCTGGAAGACCAGGTCTTCATCACCGCCTTTCTCCGCTCCCATGGCTCGATCAAGGAGATGGAGCAGGTGTTCGGCGTCAGCTACCCCACCATCAAGGCCCGTCTCACCCGGATTGCAGGGCAACTGCAGTTTGTCGATACCGACCCCTCACCCTCGCGCGCCGAGGTCCTTGACCGGCTCAAGAACGGCGAAATCACGGCCGAAGAAGCCATTCGCGCATTGGAGGCCCTCAAATGACTCCCAACTTCGCCGTTATCGGCGTCCACACTCCCGACTGGCGCATGCCTCGTCTCTGGGTCCCGCTGTTCCTGCTCTGGATTCCCCTCATCCTGCTTTCGCCGCTCATCTTTCTGGTGATTATTGCGGTCTGTCTGTGCGGCCACATCAACCCCTTCCGCGCCATCGCCATCTGCTGGGCCATCCTGTGCAGCCTGCCCGGGACCCATATCCGCGTCACCGAAGCCAGCCACACCGAGGTGCTGGTTCAAATCCTGTAGAGGCCGCTATGCAATCTGATCGCCGCGCCATTCTCACTCTCGTAGCTGTTGGCCGTATCACGCCGGCCGAGGCAGAACGCCTGCTCCTCGCCTGCAATGAAAGTGCCTGGAGTTCCGGCCGCGAACCTCTTTGGATTCTCGCCGTCTGCATCACCGCAGTCTGCCTGACCCAACTTGACCCAAATGCGTGGTTGCTGGCCGTGACCGAAGTCATCCACTCGCTGCTGCTGGTGGTGATCCATCAAGTCCTGCCAGCGATTGCCCATTTCTTTGCGATTCATCTCATTGGAGGAATTCTATGAACGAGAACCGCCGTCAGATCCTGGAAATGCTTGCCGCCGGCAAGATCAACGCCGAAGAAGCCGAACGGCTCATCGCCGCTCTCGAAGGTCCGCCTTCCACAACAAACGGAACCCGCGCCGACGACCCGCCCAAGCTGAAGACGAAGGCCAAATTCCTGCGCGTGCTGGTCGAGGCCAACGACAAGAACGAGCCGACCACGGTCAACGTTCGCGTGCCCATGCAGTTGCTGTACGCCGGCGTTCGCCTCGCCAGCCTCATTCCCGCGCAGGCTCACGCGCAGCTTGACGAGGCTCTCAGCAAGCACGGTGTTCCGCTGACGCTTTCGCAGATCAAGCCAGAGAATCTGACCGAGCTGATCGACCACCTTGAGGAGCTGACCGTCGACGTCGACGCCAAGCAGGACAACACCAAGGTCCGCGTATTCTGCGAATAGCCGTGCGTCGGCAGTCGATTCTGATCACGCCGAGACATTCGTTCTCCAAGTAAGAACAGTAGACGTGGACGCTTTTTCTGCGCCCTCAGGGAAGCTGCGTCTCAAAGCCTTTCGACTTGCTTCAACGAAGTCCACTCAACAATGCGATAGCCCAATCATCCGATGAAGGAGGAAAACCAAATGACAACCCTGGCTATGCGCAAGCCCCACGCCGACCGCGGCATTGAAGGGTTAGCCGCGAAATGGTACGCAGCCAATACCGCCGAAATGATGAAGGAATACGTTGATCTGGCGCGCGGTATCTCCGCCCAACTTCCGAAGGGCAGCGCAGTACTCGAAGTCGCGCCAGGCCCCGGCTACTTCTGCATTGAGCTGGCCAAACTAGGCGCCTATTCCATCACCGGCCTTGACATCAGCCACTCCATGATCAGGATCGCCGCGCAGAAGGCTGCCGACGCCGGCGCGAAGGCCAGTTTTCTGCAGGGGTCGGCATCCAGCATGCCATTTCCAGCCGCCAGTTTTGACTTCCTTCTCTGCCGTGCGGCCTTCAAAAACTTCGCCAAGCCGGTAGAAGCCCTTCAGGAGATGTGCCGTGTACTCAAGCCCGGAGGCCGTGGACTGATTATCGACCTAAAGCGCAACGCCTCACCCTGCGAGATCAGCCGCGGCGTCGACGCCATGGGGCTGTCCTGGTTCAACAGCATCATGACCAAGGCGGTATTCAGGACCATGCTCATCAGGAGCGCCTACACCCGGGAGGAGTTTCAGGACATGCTTTGGGAGGCGAGCTTCAAAAGCTACGAGATTGACGAGGACTCCATGGGATTCGAAATCTGGTTGACGAAATGATCTTCGACCTGGACTTCGGGCTCAGGCCTTGCGAGCAGGCTTTTGCATCGGCACAACCTGCACCGTCACGTCGCGCACCTCTGATAGAAACCGGTTCAGCACCGAGCCGCGAAACAGAATGTCGAAGCGCGAGCGCGCGGACTGCCCGAAGACCACGTGCGAGATGTTCTCCTGCTGCGCAAAGCGGATCAGCGCGTCCGATACATTGCGGTCGGTGAGTGAGACCACTTGCGCGCCCAGGTCGCGGGCCATGCGCTGGTACTCTTCCAGCCGGTGATAAGCCTCGGGGTCTTCGTGGCCCTTGTCGTCGGGCCGCGTCACGTAGACCGCGTACCAGTTGCTGGCCAGGCGGCCAGCCACGCGCGCGCCCACGCGCAACAGCCGCTCAGTGCCGGGTCGCGTGCTGAGGCACACCATCACCTTCTCCGGAATCGGCGCCTGCTCCAGCCCCTGGTTGCGGCGGTACTCTGACGCGCGGCTGCTCACCTGCTCTGCCGTGGTGCGCAGGGCCAGTTCGCGCAGCATGTTCAGATTGCCCTTGCGGAAGAAATTGGCGAGCGACTGCTCCACCTTCTCCGCCGCGTAGATCTTGCCCTGGCGCAGGCGCGAGCGCAGCTCATCCACGGTGATGTCGATGTTGACCACCTCGTCGGCGCGCTTGAGAAAATTGTCGGGAACGGTCTCGCGGATGGTGGTGTTGGCCGAGCGACTCACTGCGTCGTTCAGGGTCTCAAGGTGCTGGATGTTCACCGCCGTCATCACGTCGATGCCGGCTTCCAGCAGTTCCAGCACGTCTTCGTAGCGCTTGCGGTTCTTGCTGCCGGGCACGTTGGTGTGCGCCAGCTCATCCACCACCACAATTTTGGGATGGCGCGCCATGATGGCGTCCACATCCATCTCTTTCAGGTTCACGCCGCGGTAGGGAATCACCCGCTGCGGCACGATCTCCAGATCCCGAACCTGGTCTTCCGTGTCCTTGCGCCCGTGCGTTTCCACCAGGCCAATCACCACGTCCGCACCCTGCTGGCGCAGGATGTGGGCGTCGTTCAGCATGTGATAGGTCTTGCCCACCCCCGGAGCTGCTCCGAGGTAGATGCGAAGCTTGGCCGGTTCCTGTTGTTTTTCGAGCTGTAGTTCCGCCATCGCTCAGCCCACCTCAACTGGATGGCGAACAGCTTCAACCAGGGCCACCGGCAGCGTGAAGCGGAACGTTGCGCCGTGTCCCAACCGGCTCTCCACGGCAATTTGCCCGCCCAGTTGCTCTATCAGCCTGCGCGCCAGCGCCAGCCCCAGCCCGGTGCCGCTGTCTGAAAACGGATTGAAGCGGTCGAAGATTGTGGTGAGCCGCTCGGCCTCAATGCCGCGCCCTGTATCCCGCACCGTGAACTGCACAAAGTCCTTCACTTCCTCGGCAGCCAACAGAACCTCACCTTCCTCAGGCGTAAATCGAATCGCATTGGCGAGCAGGTTGTCCAGAATCGACCGGAGCGCACGCCGGTCGGCGTTCACCACCGACAGGTCGGCAAATGCGCGCACCTCCACGCGGATGTGCTTCCGTGCCGCTTCGTCGCAAAAGCGGTCGCGCGCCTCACCCAGCGCCTGCAGCGGGCGCAGCCGTTCCAGCTTGAACTCGCGCTTGCCGGTATCCAGCTCGGCCACTTCGATCAGGTCGCCCATCAGGTCGTCCAGCTTTTCCGCTTCGTAGCTGGCCGCGCCGGCCAACTCCACCTGCAGCGGTTGCAGCTCCCCGCCAAATCCCTGGCTCAGCGCGTAGAGCCCGCGCCGCAGCCGCAGCAGCGGGTCGCGCAGCTTGCGGCTGGCCACGGTGATGAATTGGGTCTTGAAGCGATCGGTGTCTTGAAGGCTGGTCACGTCTTCCAGAGTGGTCACAGTGCCCAGCAGCCGCCCATCGGAGTCGCGCATAGGCGTCGTGCGCAGCCTGTAGCTGCGTTCCTGCGTTCCAATCCGCATAGGCAGCATTGCCGCCTCGTCTTCTGCCGCCACGGCCTTCTGCATCTGCACCGCGTCCCGAATCGCACTCAGGATTTTGTCGCCGCCCGGCGTGTTGGTCAGCGCCATTCGATCCGTGGCCGCCGCGCCCAGAATCTCGGTTGCCGCCTGGTTCACTTTGAGGATGTGCCCCTTGCCGTCGGTCACAATAATCGGCTCAAAGATCGACTGCAGCACGGCGTCAGAAAGTTGAAACTCCATCTGCCTGCGTCCTGCCTCGGTATCGCGAAACTCACGCAGGCGCACGGCCAGCCGGTTCAGCTCGGTTGCAATCACCCCGAAGTCGTCGCGGCTGCTCCATTCCACGCGATGTTCGAGATTGCCCTGCGCAATCCTGCGCGCATCCCGCGACACTTTGCGAATTGGCTGTAGCACGGAATAGGCCGTCCCCGCCGCCACCAGCGGCGCCGCCACCAAATAAAACCATGCCATTTTGGGCTCTCCCGCGGCCGCCAGCGCACGATGAGCCGCCACAGCCAGCGCCACCGTCAGGCCCGCAAGCAGCACGCATCCGAGAATCAGTCGCTGGCTCAGGTTGAGCATGGTCCGGTCTCCTCGCCGGGAATCTCCTGTTCAGAGTCTACAAACTTCAGCCGGGCGCAAGCCCGCATAAAAGGGCGAATGCCGCCGCTGCATGCTTTTGATCCGTGGCTCCGACCCCAAAGGCAACTCATCCATTCTGTCGGATTTGATCCAATCGCGCAAAGACGGCGGCTCTGAACGCCCGCGCACTGTTCGCAGCCCCTATGGCACCCGGCACACCGTCAGAGTCTCGTTATGCCACTGGCAATTCAATCCTTGCGTTGCCGGGTAACTCACCAGCACCCAGTCCACGCCAAACTGCTTCTTCAACCGCTCGAAATCATTGAGCGTGAAGTGCTCCCAGCCCGCCTGTGCTTCGGACTGCCGTTCCCAGGCCGCGCCCAGCTCCGGAACCTGCGTCACCACTGCCGTATCCTTCAGCGCATCAGCAAGCTGGCTTCGCTCAGCCAGCGCGCGGAAGCTGTGGTTGTCCTCGCCGGAGGCGGCCATGTACCGCGCTCCCACAGCGAAGTACGCATCCTGCGGCGTGTTCTGCCTGATCCATGCGAATGCCTGCACCCATTGATTGGCCGAGGCCCGTCCGGGCATTTCCAGGTGCTCGCTTGCGCTGAAGATTTGCCGTTGCGCAAACAACATGCTCCCGTTCGCCACGAGCAGAAACACAGCCCACCGCCAGACGCTGGTCTTCAACATATACTTGCCCAGCAGGCAGCCGCCGATCAACACCATGAAGAAGTAAACCAGGTGAAGAAAGCGCATGGGCTGCAGCGGCGTGAGCCGGACCAGCGCCGGAGTCTCCAGCATTGCCAGCGCAACCACCTGCTGAAAGACCCCATAAATCAGCACCGCCAGCGCAAAGCGCGCCAGCCGGGTTTCCCGGCGCCTGTTCGCCATGCGCCAGAGCATCCAGAACAGCAGCAGCGGCGCCAGTGCTCCCAGCCACTCGTACCAGGCCCACCGGTTCAGAAGGAAGTAGCTCTTTGACGCCACTGCCTTGCGCCAGATGGGGTTCGGCGGGTCAAACATCCATGCCAGCGGAGCAGCAGCGGCCACCGTCGTGGCTTGCCGGGGTTTGAGCCTCTCGCCGAGCTCCCGAGCCCACGCGCGCACCGGCTCCAGGGTGGTCATTCTCAGGATGAAGCAGAAGGAGATGCCCAGCGCGGCCATGATGGGATGCAGCGCAAACGATACCAGCAGCAGTGCCGCGGCCTGCCAGGTTCGCTCGGCCAGGATGCGCGCCACTGCCAGCAGGATGAGCGCCGTCGCAACGCCGCGCGGATGCAGGTACTGGTCTACCAGGCTGAGCGCGGTACCCGCCACGGGCAGGGTAAACATGGCCGCCACCAGCGCAACCCCGGCCCACTGGGCTCGTGGCTCAGTGAACAGATGCCGCGCAATGCTCAGGCAGGCCCAGAGGATCACAAAGAGGGAAAGGAATTGCCACAAGAGCTCGGCCCATGCGATGGGCATCCCGGTAGCTTTAACGAAATGCCCCATCCAGCCGTCAAAAACTGTGGCCTGCAATTGGAGGCGAAAGAAGTCGGAGTCGTGAGGGAAGAGAGCGGGGTTGAGATCGGCTTTGACCGCGCTCAGGTAAACGCCGTCGTCCTCGGCGCCGGGGTGGTAGCCCATTACCGCAAAACCAGCCGCGGCCAGCACCAGAATGAGCAGCAGATCGAACAGGGAATTGTTTCGCCTCAACCGTGCCAGCTCCGTATAATTGGCTTCAGACTCAATGGTTCATCGCCTTCAAATCGATCATTGCCAAATCGATCCTACATGGACCGGGAGGGAGGGGCAACGATGCTAGAGCAATTCCAAAGTAGAAGTGCTCTTTCTGGATTCTTGCCGGTTCGCCCGCTCCCTGTTGGTCGCGTCGAAAGAGAGGAGCGGCTCCGGTGGACAGCAACGCTGGAATCGCTATAGCGCCCGTGGAATCTGAACAGCATCCCGCGCGTGAAAAACTGGCGCTGGTCATTCCTACTCTCTCTGAGGCTGAAAACATCGGCGGCCTTCTCGATCATGTCCGCTCCGTCCTCGATCCGCTGAATATTCCCTACGAAATCATCGTGGTCGACGACGACAGTCCCGACCGCACCGGCGAAGTAGTCTCGGCGATCGCAAAGGAAGACCCCCGCGTCCGCTTGCTGGTTCGCAAAGGGGAGCGCGGCTTGTCTGGAGCTGTTCTCTATGGCTGGAAGCACACAGACGCTGCCATCCTCGGCGTGATGGACGCTGATCTGCAGCATCCTCCCGAGCTTTTGCCGAAGCTCATTGCAGCCATTGATGCCGGCCGCGACCTGGCCATCGGCAGCCGCTACACCCACGGCGGCGCGACTGGGGAATGGAGCCGATCCCGCAAGTTCTTCTCCTCGGCCGCCGTCTGGGCTACATGGCCCATCCAGCACTCCGGCATCCGCGCGGAAGATCCGATGTCCGGTTTTTTCATGGTGCGCCGCCGTTGTGTGGACAACATCACCTTCCAACCCAACGGCTTCAAACTGTTGCTGGAAATCCTGGTCCGCGGCCACATCAAATCGGTGGAAGAGGTTCCGTTTGTCTTCGGCCTGCGCTACCGAGGGGCCAGCAAAGCCAACGCAAGGGTGGCCTGGGACTATGCAAAGCTTCTGCTGCGCCTCTACTCCAGCCGGCTGGGCATCGGAAAGCCCTAAACCGCGGGCAAAATGATCCGCAACAGCAGAAACGCCGCAACGCCCGCGAAGAACACCAGCGCCATGCGAATTCCCGGTTCGCGATTGACCTCGGGCACCAGGTCGGTGGCCGCCACATAAAGCGCTACGCCTGCCGAGATTGGCAAGCCGTAGGGCAGCAGGCTTGGCGCCAGCTCAATCACGAGCACGCCGGCAAGCGTAGCCGCCGCCAGCGCGACGGCTGAATAAAGAGCTGTCTTCCGGCTGCGTCCACTGGCCAGCATCACGGACGCCATGGTGAATCCCTCCGGCGCCTTGTGCAGCAAAATCGCCAGAAAAATCAGCCATCCCATCGCGCTCGACACCACAAAGCCCGAGCCGATGGCCACGCCGTCAAACAGCGCGTGTACGCTCAAGCCGGCCATCACCGCGTTGCCGGTGCGGTGCGAGACGAACTCGTGGTGGTGCGTCTCCTCGCCAAAGTGGAAGTGGGAACTGATGGTGTGCTCCAGAAGGTGCACCACGCAGTAGCCGGCCATTATCAGCACCGGACCCAGCGTTGGGCTCAGCTTGAGGCTTTCCGGCGCCATCTCGATCAGCGCCGTTGCCATCAAGAACCCAGCGCCGAGGGCGACAAAGTAGCGCAGGTAACGCTCGACACCCTGCGCGCGCACCAGCACCAGCCCACCCGCCACGTCGGCGAGCGCGGCGATAGCGCCGAGCAGTATGGAAATCTTGAGCATGCCCTACCCGCTGTGCCGGATGTGCATCACATCGCCATCCTGCACCACGTACTCCTTGCCTTCCAGGCGCAGCGTGCCCTTGCTCCGCGCCGCGGCCTCCGATCCGGCTGCGAGCAGCGCATCCCAGCGGATGGTCTCCGCGCGAATGAAGTGATGCTCAAGGTCGGAGTGAATCGCACCTGCACCCTGCGGCGCCTTCGAGCCAAGCGGAATGGTCCACGCGCGGCACTCGTCCTCGCCCGCTGTGAAGAAGCTGATCAGCCCCTGCAACTCATAGCTCTTGCGAATCAGCCGCACCAGACCGCTCTCACGCAGGCCGTAGCTGCCCAGGAACTCCGCAGCCTCGGCGTCGTCCATCTCCGCCAATTCCGCTTCGACCTTGCCGCAGATCGCCGTCGCGCCGGCGTTGGGCCTGCTGGACACTTCATCCAATTTAAAAGCGCCCACGGCGCCTTCAAGGTCGTCGCCCAGCGTGGCGCTTTCGCCAATGTTGAGCGCATACAGTATGGGTTTTTGGGAAAGAAACATGAAGCCCTTGATGAGTTTCTTTTCGTCCGCCGTCATCTCCAGTTCGCGCAGCGGCTGCTCTTTTTCAAGCGCCTCCTTTGAGCGGAGAAGCAAGGCCTGCTCGCGTTCCAGATCGCTGGTCCGGCCTTTTTTCAGGTCCTTTTCCAGGCGCTCCAGACGCTTTTCCACCTGGGTCAAATCGCTGAGCATCAGGTCAAACTCCACGCTCTTGATGTCGCGCAGCGGGTCGATGGGGCCGACGTGCGGAATCGAGTCGTCCTCAAACGCGCGCAGCACGTGGATCAGCGCGTCCACATTGCGCAGGCTGGTCAGGAACGCCGTCTCTTTCAGTGCTTCCTGCCCGATGGCCGCCACGTCCACGTACTCCACCGTCGCATAGGTGGTCTTTTTCGGCGAGTAGAGCGCCGACAGCTTGTCCAGCCGCTCGTCGGGAACCCGCGCCACGCCGATGTGTTCTTCGCGCGGATTGGAGTAGCCCTTTTCTTCCAGCTTGGCTTTGGTCAGAATCTTGAATAACGATGTCTTGCCTACCTGCGGCAGGCCGATGATGCCAGTCTTCATGCACGTCCCGTAAAGGCCCCTGCACGATGAAATACGCGCTTCAGGGCCTCTTCGATGATACAAGAGCAGGCAACAGTTTTCAGTTGTCAGTGATCAGTTCTCGGCTCAATTGTGTAGCCGGCTGGAAAAGTTAAATCGACAAGGGCTCGTTGGAGGGCCGCTGTGTGACAACTGAAAACTAGTTTCTAACGCTCTCCGCTCGAGCCACCAGCACCACCGTCGCAAGACCAAGCAACGAAACCAGACCTTCCACATCCACGCTGCGGTTGTGCAGCTTGTTGAAGTCCACCGTCAGCGGATTGCTGGTGTCGAAAGTATTGATCGCTCCGCCGGCAGCTTCGCGGTCGCGCTCCATGGCGGGGATGATGCCGAACTGCGCGTACACTGTAGCCCCGATCATCAGCACCACCGCAGCCATCGGCGCCAGCACCGTGCGCGGCTTGTAGATGGCCCATGCCGGAGCAAGCGCCAGCAGCGCCAGAGCCACCATGCCTGACACCAGTCCCATGCCGTGCAGGATGCGCAGCAGCTCACCCACAATCGTGCCGGCCTTATGCGTATCGGGCTGCAATGTCTGAAAGGTAATGGCCGCAACAACCGGAAAAAAGATCTCCGCGCCCAGCCACACCACGAGCGCCAGATACAGCAGCGTGCGAAGCAAAGTCTTCATTCGGGCAGGATACTAGAGAACACGCAAATTGGAATAGCGGGAAGTTCGTCGCTATTCGTCCCGGCCGTAAACAAATTGGACCTAACCGACCGCCGCGCGAGTCCTCCAATAACTGAACTCATGAGGTTGGACCGATGCTGAAGTGGATTGCCGTTCCCGTTTTCGCATTTGCCTTGGCTTCTCTCCCTGTTGTGGCACAGGCAACAGCCCCTGCAAGCGGAGAGTTTTTTGGCTGTGGCCCCGAAAACATCAAGTTCGACGTGAAGTTCCTGAAGAGCAGCAGCGCTGCTCCGCTTGAACCAGGCAAGGCGCGTGTCTATTTTCTAGAAGAAGACATCAACCTCCGCTTCATCACTCACACAAGCAGGATCGACGTAGATGGCAAGCCCATGGGAGCCACTCACGGAGATTCCTATTTCTATTTCTCAGTCGACCCAGGCGTGCATCATCTTTGCGCGACCACGCAATTTGGTGTGTCGTCAGACGAGGCCTCTACAGGCCTGCTTCATTTCACCGCGGAAGCTGGTGGGGTCTATTACTTCGAAATGAAGAATCTCTCCTGGCCCGAGGGTGATGCGCACGATGTGAGCTTCCTTCCCCTCGACAGCGACCAGGGAGAATACCTTGTAGTGAGACTGGCTGAGGTCACTTCACGGCAGAAAAAGTAACGCCCGATTCCTGTGTGCACAGTCCGCATTCGTCGAGTCAGAAAAAGTAAACGCGGGAATCAATCGATCCCCGCGTTCTTCTGTTCACCGCAACCAGTCCCTTCGGGCATTTTCGGAATACATATAGACTTTTTCAGCACCGTGAAAGGTGGCACCTTCTTGAGGAAAGAGTCACATGAGTGTGTGCTTTCGGTCTACACCAATTCCGAAAATGCTACAGTCCCTGGTCCACTAGCTTTTCTTCAACGCCCTCTTCAGCACCGTCTCCAGCGCGGCCTTGGTCTGCGCATACTCATCGGCGGAGATAGTGCCATGGATCTTCTCGCTCTCCAGGGCAAACATCTCTTCCTTGATGACATTCAGCAGCGCGGTGTTTTTCGCCGCCGGAGTCGCAGGCGTTGCGTAGGTGGGCAAGGTGGGATCGGCAGCCGCCGCCGTGACAGCCACGCCGCCCGCCGGCTTGCGCAGCAGGAACGCCGCCGCAACCACCAGCAACAATGCCAGTCCGCCCAGAATCCACAACTTGTACTTGCTGAGCGGGTCCGGCGTGTTGATTGGTTCTCCAATGCCGCCGCCCGGCTGGTTGCCCGGTGTGGCCGTGGCGCTTTGTCCGCTGTCCTGGCCACCCATCGCTGCGCCGCTGTTCGCTCCACCCTGCTGCTCGCGCGGCATCGATCCATTGCCCGAGACGCTGAACTCGAGCGCCTTGCCCGGCAGTGCGTTGCGCAACAGCAGCGTCTGCACCGCGGGATTCTGATCCGGCGGCGTGACAGCCTGAAAGTTCAGTCCCGAGCCGGCTTTGAATTCAATGCTCTTGGGCAGCATCACCACAAAGCTGTTCACCGGCATCAGCACTTTCGGCTCGAACGTGTACTTGCCGCTGTAGGGCAGGTGGTAATGCAGAACAAAGACCGTCATGTTCTCGCCTTCGTCCGGTTGTATGGGAATGTTGAAGGTGTAGTGGCCCTTCTGCGCCAGCGCAATCGGGATCGCGTTGGTGGGCAGCCCGCTTGGCCGCGTAGCCTCCGCTCCATCCAGCACTGCGCCCGCGGGCAGCACAAACTCAAAGGTGTTGCTGCTGAACTGCGTCACGCGCGGCGAACTTGTATTGTGCACAACGAACTGCTCCGCAACATCCAGTTGCCCGTTCTCCGACTCGATCTGCAGAACGTCGTCTTCAATCGAGACTCCATCCACCTTGGCAGCCGAGTCATAGACCGTGATGTCGCCCGGCCCCGCGCCCTGCGGTGCGGCGATAAAGTAGCCCGCGCCCTGGTGCATGGCACGGATCAGGTAAGGCCCGCTGCCCGGCTCGTTCAGCGAATAATGCCCGTTGCTGTCGGTGGTCGCATGCGCGGCGGTCTTCATTCCCGCCTGCACGTCGACCAGTTCCACGGTGTCGCCCGCGGAGGGCTTGCCCGTGGTCTTGTTGGTCACCGTGCCGGTGACGGTGGCGGCCTGAGCAATTGCGCCTGTAAACAGCAGGCAAAAAGCAAGAGTGGGAAGTGCAATTCGAGTCAATCTCATGGTCGTAAACGAATCCTTTTTCTCTGAACCGGTGCGTTGGGTAAGGGAAGAGAGCCCAATTCACGCCTGCTGCAAATGGTCGATCTCGGCCAGCAGCAGCGCCGCTTCATTTTCAAGCTGAGTCCGCTGCGCCTGAAAATCCTCTTCGGGGTATTTGCCGGCGCGGTATTCAAAGTTCAAATCGCGCAGGTTCTCATAAAGCTGTTCCTTGCGTTCCAGCAGGTAGTCCAAACGTGTCTTCTGTTGCTGGCTGGCAAAGACGTTTTCCGGCCAGAAGGTGTAAATCAGCAGCGCAATCATCAGCAGAATGCCCGCCAGCGTACCCTGTGCAGTTGTCATCTCTCAAAAACCTCCGCAGCCGCTGTAGACCGCTCACTGTGCACTGTCCACTGTCCACTGTTCACTGTTCAAACCCCCCCGTCGCCGGTCTCACGGCGAATCCTCTCGCGGCGCTCGCGCTCTTCCGGGTCCAGGCTCGCAGCATCCGTGGCCGAAACCGCGGTTCTACCCACTGACCAGCGCCGCACCAGCAAGATCGTTCCCAGCAGCGCCGCGGCAAACACCGCGAAGGGAGCAATCCAGGCCACCAGGTCGAATCCCTGCGTAGTCGGCGCGGCCAGCACCACCGCCCCGTACTTGGCCACAAACGAGTCCAGAATTTCTTTGTCGCTTTGCCCAGCCGCAATGCCTGTGCGCAGTTCCTGCAACTCGGCTGTGGAACTGGTGCAGCCCACGTGGTTGCACTCGCCCAGAATCTGCGCGCAGCCGCAGGTGCACATCATCCGATGATTGAGATTGGTATAGCGCGTACCCGCATCCGTAGCGCCCAGGCTGAAGCACACGGCCACAGCCAGCGCCGCAACCTGCATGCCCTTGAACCAGAAAGAAAGCCGCTCACGATCCTTCATGAATGGCCGCCCTTCAGCGCCGGCTCGGTCGGAATAGTTCGCGTCGCCGGAATGCGTAGCGAAGCGGTCGCCGGGCTCAGGCTCGGCACAAGCGCCAGCAGCGTGCCAAACACCAGCACGGCCAGTCCCGCCCATATCCAGCCCACCAGCGGATTCAGGAATGCCTTGATAATCGGCTGTCCGGTGTCGGGATTCGTGCCCTCATACACCACGTACAAGTCCCACTCAAAAGTGGAGTGAATGGCCACCATGGTTTGCGGCTGTTCGCTGGCCAGGTAAACCCGCTTCTCCGGCGTCATCTGGAACTGCTTGACGCCGTTCCTATAGACATCCAGAAGCGCGTAGTCCGAGTTGTAATTCAGATTCGAATCCTGCGTGAACCCGATCTCTTCCAGCGTGTAGGGCCCAATGCTCATCTTGTCGTGCAGCGCCAGCTCCCGCTCCACGTTGCGGTTGAAGGCCGAGCCCGCCAGCCCAATCACCACGATCACCACGCCGATGTGCACAATGTAGCCGCCGTATCGGCGCGTGTTTCTCCGCGTCAGCAGCCATGTGGACACAATCAGGTTTTTGCCCGTCTGCTTTGAAATCACTCCGGCCCCGCGGAGGAATTCGCTCAGAATCGCCGTTGCTACGCCGGCCGAAACGGCAAAGGCGACCAGCGCGTAGAAATTGCCGGTATCGAATTCGCCATCCTGCCACGGCCGCACGCCAACGGCGAAGCAGACAATCACTGTTGCCCACAGCGCAATTGTAGGCAGCACAAAGTTGCGGCGAATGCTGCGGAATGAGGTTGCACGCCACGGCAGCAGCGGGCCCACGCCCGTGAGGAAGAGCAGAAAGATCCCAATCGGCACGGCAACGCGGTTGTACCACGGCGCGCCAACGGTCACCTTGTTGCCGACCACGTATTCGCTCAGGATCGGGAACAGCGTTCCCCACAGAATCACAAAGCAGGCCGTCAGCAGCACCAGGTTATTGAACAGGAAGCTCGACTCGCGGCTCACCAGCGATTCCAGATGATGATCGGCCTTCAGGTGGCTGCGCTGCAGAATGTAAGTGAACGCGCAGACCGCCAGCACAGTCCCCATGAACACCACGAACCACGTGCCGATAGACGACTGTGCAAACGCATGCACCGAACTCACCAGTCCCGCCCGAGTGAGCAGCGTCCCCAGCAGCGTCAGCAGGAATGTGGAGAAGATGAGCCAGACGTTCCAGCTCTTCATCATGCCTTTCTTTTCCTGCATCATCACCGAGTGCAGAAAGGCCGTCCCGGTCAGCCACGGCATGAAGCTCGCATTCTCCACCGGGTCCCAGCCCCAGTAGCCGCCCCATCCCAGCACGGCGTAGGCCCAGTGCATGCCCAGGAAGATGCCGGCCGTCAGAAACAGCCAGGTCACCATGGTCCACACGCGCGTAATCTTGATCCACTTCTCACCGGGGTAGCGCATCATCAGCGCGCCCAGGGCAAAGCAGAAGGGAACTGAGAAGCCAACATAGCCCAGGTAAAGCATGGGCGGATGGATCACCATCTCCGGATACTGCAACAGCGGATTCAGGCCATTGCCATCGTCCGGAATCGTTCCTTGCAGTACTGAAAACGGCGGAGCGGCGAAGCACAAGATCGACAGGAAGAATACCTGGATGGCCGCCAGAATGGTGCCTGCATACGCGTAGAGTTTTACGTCGGTCTTGTGCGTGAGCCGCAGAATGAAACCGTAAATACCCAGCAGCCACGCCCACAGCAGCAGCGAACCCTCCTGGCCGCTCCAGAGCGCGGAAAACTTGTACGCTCCGGGCAGTGCGCGATTGGAGTGCTCGGCGATGTAAGTGATGGAAAAGTCGTTGGTAAAGACTGACCAGACCAGCGCGAAGGCGGCCATGGTCACGGCCACAAATACCGCAATGCCCGCACGCCGTGCCGTATCCGCCAGCCGCTCAGGGGAAACTGCAGCCGGCTGCCCTGTCGCAATCAGCCGCAAGGCGACAGCCCCGGCAAACAGGTTGTAGGCGGCAAGTGCCAAAGCTATCAGAAGAGCAAAACTGCCAAACGCTGCCATTTGGACTCCAGGGAAATTCTCGCACGCGGTCAGGGAGCCCGAGGGCCTCCCGACAACGGTATTCTCAATCCATCATAGGCGTTAGGCTTGTGATCTGCCTCACACCATCGATTGAGAATGGGACGGCAGCAGTCCAGGAGGGAAATAGCAGCGTCCTCGGAGGGAGCAGAGGCGTACCGGACTTTTGAAAACGCGGGATCAAGAATCAGCTCAGGTGCAGCGTGCTCTATGTCTTGATTGTGAGACCTGGGGAAACCAGGATGCCTATGCGAGCGAAAAGCGAGCGTCTGCCCCCCCGTAGATGCTTCAGGCTGCGGATACGCTATTTTGAGAGAGCAGATTCGCAGCCGCCGCAACCATCTCGTCCAGCGCAAACGGCTTGGTCAGAAAGCGGACAAATCCGCCGACGTAATCACCGGGCGCTTCGCTTGCACTGCCCAGCACCAGGACCGGAACATGCGGCAGGCGCGCGTGCAACTCGGCCACAAACTCCGGCCCGCCGATCCCCGGCATGCTTAGCCCCGAGATCACCAGCCCCAGCTTTCCGGCAAAGTGCGGCTGTTCCACCAGGCACAGGGCCTCGGCAGCATCGCCCACTCGCTCGACCTCTTGGAACCGCCGCTCAAGAATGGATTTGCGTTGGAACGCCTGAAGTGGGTCGTTATCGACCAGTAAGATGATTGCCATTGCGTCCCCGCGTCTACCACGCTCCCATTTGCGGCCGGTAAACGATTTACTGGCTATGCAACTAGGATGATGCAAAACGCAATTTTGGTTGCCCGAGCGGCTCTCAACCGACCAGAAACTCCTTCTCCCTAAGCTCCTTGATCAGGTCGCGCAGCTTCGCGGCCTTCTCAAACTCAAACTTCTTCGCCGCATCCCGCATCTCCGTCTCCAGTTTCGCCAGATGCACATCCAACTCCGCCTGCGAGGTAAACTCCGGCAGCCCAGCCGCCGCTTCCACCTCGACATCGCCGTACTCGGCCTTGAGAATCTGCGCCAGGCCCATGTCCATGGTGTTGATGACTGACTGCGGCGTGATGCCGTGCTCCTCGTTGTAGGCGCGCTGAATCGTCCTTCGCCGATCCGTCTCGTCCATCGCCCGGCGCATCGAGTCGGTAACCCGATCCGCGTACAAAATCGCGCGCCCCTGCAGGTGCCTTGCCGCGCGGCCCATGGTCTGAATCAGGGAGCCCGTCGAGCGCAAAAAGCCTTCCTTGTCCGCGTCCAGAATCGCCACCAGCGAAACCTCGGGCAGATCCAGCCCTTCCCTCAGCAGGTTGATGCCGATCAGCACGTCGTACTCGCCCTTGCGCAGCCCGGCCAGCAGCTTGACCCGCTCCAGCGTCTCAATCTCCGAGTGCATGTAGCGGCACTTGACGCCCACCTCGGTGTAGTAGCCGGCCAGGTCCTCGGCCATGCGCTTGGTCAGCGTGGTCACCAGCACCCGTTCATTCCGTTTGGCGCGGTCGCGAATCTCCGCCAGCAAATCGTCGATCTGGCCCTTCACCGGCCTGATCTCCACCTCGGGATCCACCAGGCCGGTCGGACGGATCACCTGCTCCACCACCACGCCCGCCGACTTGGTCAGCTCATACGGCCCGGGCGTCGCCGACACATAAATTGTCTGATGAATGCGGTTCTCAAACTCGTCAAACTTCAGCGGCCGGTTGTCGCGCGCCGAGGGCAATCTGAACCCGTAATCCACCAGGTTCTGCTTCCTGCTCTGGTCGCCGTACCACATGCCATGCACCTGCGGAATGGTCGCGTGACTCTCGTCGATGAACAGCAGAAAATCCCGCGGAAAATAATCCAGCAGCGTCGGCGGCGGCTCGCCCGGCAACCTCCCTGAAAAATGCCGCGAGTAGTTCTCAATCCCGTGGCAGTAGCCCATGGACTTGATCATCTCCAGGTCGAACCGGGTGCGCTGGTGAACGCGCTGCGCCTCCACCATGCGGCCTTCCGATTCGAGCTGGGGGACCCACTCGTTCAGCTCGCTCACGATGGAATCGATGGCGCTGGCTTTGCGTTCGGGTTGAACCACATAGTGGCTCTTGGGATAGATGGGTAAACGCGAATACTTTTGCTTCACCGTCCCAAACAGGGGATCGATCTGCGACAAGCTCTCAATTTCGTCGCCGAAAAGCTCGATGCGGTAGGCCGTCTCGTCGTAGGTGGGAAAGATCTCAATCACGTCGCCGCGCACCCGGAAAGTCCCGCGCCGGAAGTCGCCGTCATTGCGCTCATACAGAATCTCCACCAGCCGCCTCGTAATGTCCTGCCGGCTGATGCGCTGTCCCTTCTCCAGCAGCAGCAACATCCCGTAGTAGGCTTCCGGCGAGCCGAGTCCATAAATGCAGCTCACCGAGCTCACAATGATCGAGTCGCGGCGCTCAAACAGGCTGCGCGTGGCTGAGAGCCGCAGCTTGTCTAATTCTTCATTGATGGTGGCTTCCTTTTCGATGTAAAGGTCGCCGGCGGGGATGTAGGCCTCAGGCTGGTAGTAGTCGTAGTAGCTCACAAAGTACTCGACCGCGTTGCCCGGAAAGAACTGCTTGAACTCGTGATAGAGCTGTGCGGCCAGCGTCTTGTTGTGCGCCAGAATCAGCGCCGGCCGGTTGGATTGCTCAATGACCTTGGCCATGGTAAAGGTCTTGCCCGACCCGGTGACGCCGAGCAGCACCTGGTGGCGTTCGCCGGCCGCCAGCCCCTCCATCAGCTCGTCGATGGCGCGCGGCTGATCACCGCGCGGCTTGTATGTCGTCACCAGCTGAAAGTCCATTGCAAGATTATACGCGACAAGCGAAAGAATGGCGAAGATTTCGCAGAGGTAGGCCGGGGATTCATCCCCGGTGTCGAGCCAATTGAAAGAACGCGGGCTTTAGCCCCTGCGCAACCCGCCAACTCCGCTCACACGCGCGCAGAGCGGCTCACTCCGCCGGCTTGGGAAGCGCCCACTCCTGCACCCGCTCTTGGACCCACTCCTGGACCCACTCCTGGATTTGACGAAACTCCCTCTGCGTCCGTGTCCACAACTCTTTCCCACCAGGTTTTCTTGACGACAAATTTGGAATTTGCGCCGCCCCTATGGGGCTGATGGACGATCGTTGAGCCTTTTTCCCACGCTGAAGCGCGCGGCTAACGAGAATTGCGCCTCCGGCGCGACTGATATCGTAACCGATCTGGTCAGCAAAATTGGTTCATACGATTGCCCTGATGGACACGAGCAGGAGCCGGCTCACTATACTGGAAGCGTCCTATACTGAAGACGTCTGCGAAAACCAGCCCCACACAGCTCCCCTGAGCCCAGGTGTTTCTTGCCCGTTTGACGAGTTTGCGGACGACAGCTCCACACCGGACGTTTTCAAAATTTGCGAAATCGGGAGGATACCCTGTCGCCTCCCCACCAGGAAGGTCTTTCATGCGAAGTCTCGCCGCCGTCCCGCTGCTCATTCTTTTGCCTGTCGCCGTCGTCGCTCAGCAGGCGCCTCAACCTCTCATCGGCTTCACGCCGCAGTCCGAAACGGTAGAGCGCACCTGGGAAAGCAAGTTCCTGGCGATCCCCGATGGAAAGCATGTCTCCGACAATATGCACGTGCTGGCCGCACACCCGCACAACGTGGGCTCAGCCGCGCAGCGCGCCAACGCCGAATGGCTCGTGAAGCAGTACATGTCATGGGGATGGGATGCGAAGATCGAGCAGTTCGACGTGCTCTATCCCACGCCGAAGGTGCGCGTGCTCGAGTTGCTGGGCAGCAAGCCCTATAAGGCAAGGCTCGAGGAGCCGCCGGTGCCGGAGGATCCCTACACGCTCGACAAGAGCCCAGCCATGCCGCCGTACAACATCTACGCCCTGGATGGCGACGTGACGGCCCCCCTGGTGTACGTGAACAACGGCATGTTGTCCGATTACGAGGAGCTTGAGCGCAACGGCGTCTCGGTCAAAGGCGCCATCGTCATCGCCCGCTACGGTGGCGGCTGGCGCGGGCTTAAGCCCAAGCTCGCCTATGAACACGGCGCGATCGGCTGCATCATCTACTCGGACCCCGCCGACGACGGCTACGGTCAGGGCGATACCATTCCCGAAGGCCCCATGCGCCCGGAGTGGGGCGTGCAGCGCGGCTCCGTCGCCGATACAACGCTCTTCGCAGGCGATCCACTCACGCCCGGCGAGCCATCCATACCCGGCGTCAAGCGCCTGGCCATCAAAGACAGCAAGGTGATTGTGCAAATTCCCACGATCCCCATCTCGTGGGGTGACGCAAAGCCTTTTCTTGAACAGCTCGGCGGCCGCACGGTGCCGGCAACCTGGCGAGGCGGCCTGCCGATCACCTATAAGTTCGGCCCGAGCCTGGCGAAGGTTCACCTCAAGATTGAGTCCGACTGGGGCACAAAGCCGGTGTTGGACGTGGTCGCAACCATGAAGGGCAGTGAGGAGCCTGACACCTTGATCGTGCGCGGCAACCACTATGACGGGTGGGTAAACGGCGCCGACGATCCTATCAGCGGCCAGTCCGCCCTGCTTGAGGAGGCACGCGCCCTCGGCGAGCTGCACAAGCAGGGCTGGAACCCAAAGCGCACGCTCATCTACACCGCGTGGGATGGCGAGGAGCCGGGACTGCTGGGATCGACCGAGTGGGCCGAGATGCATGCAGGCGAGTTGCAGAAGCATGGCGCCATCTACATCAACTCCGACGAAAACGGCCGCGGCTACTTCGGCGCCAGCGGCTCGCAGTCCTTCGAGCGGATGGTAAACGACGTTGCGCACGAGATGGTTGACCCTGAAACCGGCAAGACGGTATGGGATCGGCAGAAGGCAGCCCAGCTCGTGGGCCGCGGCCGCGGGTCTCGCGAAGCCGGTGGCAGCGAGCGCAAGACCATCGAGTTTGGGCCGGCCGGCAGCGGCTCCGATTTCGCCGGCTTCATCGACCACCTGGGCGTCGCATCCATCAACATCGGCTACGGCGGCGAGGACCGCGGCGGCACCTACCACTCCGCTTACGACACGCCGTGGCACTGGGACAAATTCGCGGACAAGGACGAGGTCTATGGCAAGCTCTTCGCGCAGACCGCCGGCACCATTGTGATGCGCATTGCCGACGCGGAGGTGATGCCCTTGAGCTTCACCGAGTTGTCGCTCACCATCGATGGCTACGCAGCCAGCCTCAAAAGCGAGCTCAAGCAGTTACAGACAGACGCAGCCACGCGTGCGCGCCTGTTGAAGAGCGGCGCTTATGAGTTGGCGAATGACCCCAAAAACCCGCTTGCGCCGCCGCCCGCGCTGGCCATGCCGCCGGCCATGGACTTCGCCGCGCTCGACAGCGCATTGCAGAATCTGAAGACCGCCGCCGCTCACTACGCCGAGGCCAGCGCCAAAGCGCCTGATCTGTCCGAGGACAAACGGAAGCAGATCAATGACGGCCTGGCCGTTGCGGAGCGGAAGCTGATCGCCGCCGATGGCCTTCCCGGACGCCCCTGGGTCAAGCACCTCATCTACGCTCCAGGCACCTACACGGGCTACGGCGCAAGCACGCTGCCAGGCGTCCGCGAGGCACTGGAAGCGGGCCGCTTCGACGAAGCGAAACAGCAGCTCGATGTGCTGGTGAAGGCGCTCAACGATGAGTCGGCCCTTATCAACGGACTTACAAACCTGGCTGGCGAGTAGAGGCGCACCGGGCATCGTAAGCATGCAATGCGCGATCGAACAAAGAAGGGCCGGCGCAATCTGAAGCAGCAGCCTGCACCGGCCCATTGGAAAATAGATATCGCACCCTATCGAGCCCAGCCTGCGCCTATCTGGAGTTTCATTCCTTATCTGTAAGAGAAAGTCTTCGCTCAGAATGACAACAGATCGATCCGGACAGCCGATCTAGCGGGTGATTGCCTCGAAGGGGAGGAACATGGTGAAGGCCGTGCCGCGGCGGGCTTCTCTCTGGCTGCTTCTGAAGCGCAACGTCCCATTGTGCCGGTGGACGATTTCATCGCTCACCCATAGCCCGAGGCCGGTTCCGCTCACGCCCTTGGTGGTGTAGAACGGCTCGTAGATGTGCTTCATCACCGCGGCGGGCATGCCGGAGCCGGTATCCGCGATCGTGATCACGAGCCCCGGCCTCCCAGTGGCCCAATCCCTGCCATTGCGGCTGCGAATGAGAAGGCGCCCGCCGGTTGCCTGCATGGCGTCAATTGAATTGCCCACCAGGTTGCTGAGCACCTGTCGAATCTCGCCTTCAAAGCAGCGCACCGGCCGGCTGGCGCTCATGCGTTCTTCCACCTCGATATGGTTGTTCACAATGCGGCTCTGAAACATGGGAACGACGCTGTCGATCAGCTGTTCGGCAGAAATCTCCTGCGGGCTGCTCGACTGCTTGTGGAAGCGAAGAGTCTGGTTGGCGATCACCGTCACGCGGCGCAGTTCGCGATCCGCCGCATGAATGAACTCTTTTGTCTCCGTCATGCTTTCGCTGATTCCGGCGAGATAGAGCAGGTTGGTGATGGCCTCAAGCGGGTTGTTGATTTCGTGCGCAATGGATGCGGCGAGGCGTCCAACGACCGCCAGCTTTTCACTCTGCAACAGGGCCCGTTCCGTCTTCTTTTGCTGGGTGATTTCAAGCGAGGCCGCGGTGATGGCCCGGATTGTGCCGTCTGCTTCGACCACGGGAAAATAACTGACCGTCCAGTAACGATGCTCGCCCGGACGCGTCACCAGTTCTCCTTCCAGCGGGTAGTTCACCACCGGCTCGCCGCGCAGCACCTGCTCAAACAGTTCCTTGAGGCCGGCGATAGGAGCCATCTCGGTGAGGGTGCGGCCAACGACATCTTCGGGCTTGAGTCCGAAGAACTCGGCCTGCCGGTTGTTGAGCCGGAGATAGCGAAAATCCTTGGTGTCAAACAAAGCCAGGCCGATGGGCGCGGTTCTGTAGACGGTTTCGATCTCGGCCAGCTGGCTTTCCACCTGCTCCGACTTTTGTTTCAATCTCGCGCGGGCAAGTCTTTCTTCAGTGACGTCGCGGGAAAAGGTGACGATTCCCTCGGGTGTGGGGTAGACATCAATATGCAGCCACATATTGAGCGGTTCAGGATAATGCGCGTCGAAGCCGCCCGGAATCCTCTCGTTCATTGCGCGGTTGTAGTGTTCAACGTACGGGGACCCCTCATAGAACGCGTTGGGGAAGGTCTCCCACACGTTGCGGCCGAGAATGCGCCGGTTTGAGGAATAGAGCTCCTCGGCTTTCGGATTGAGATAGGTCATGATCCAATTGCGGTCGACGCCGACAACCGCATCCGTGGTGGCGTTCAACACCTGGCGCAGCCGCTCGGTGATTTGCTCTTTTTCGCGCTCCGCCGCGCGCCGCTCTCCGATGTTGCGGAAGACCAGGACGATCCCGATCATCTCTCCGTTGTCATCGAAAATGGGGGCGCCGCTATCGTCGATCGGGCTGACTTTTCCGGATTTGGAGATGAGCACAGTGTGGTTGGCAAGACCCACGACCGATCCGGTGCGCCTCACTTTATCGGCGGGGTTCTCAACCGGAAGACGAGTTGCTTCATTGACGATCTGAAACACATCGCCCAGCGGCTTGTTCCTGGCTTCATGAATGCTCCAACCGGTCAGGCGCTCCGCAACGGAATTCATGCGAATCACGCGCGTGTCGGCGTCGGTGACAATCACCGCATCGCCAATGCTCTGCAACACACGCGACGCCTGGGCCTCACTCTCGCGCAGATCCTGAGCCGCCTTCTTCTCTCGCGTCACATCCTGGCAGATCACAAGCACGCCGAAAACCTCGCCGCGCGGGCCAAAGATGGGACTGTAGTTGTAGGTCCAGCGGATGTCCTGCATTCTGCCGTCGCGCATGATGGGGACAACGGCGTTCTCGTGGTAGACGGTCTCGCGGCCGTCCATCACCCGACTAAGGTTGGGGCCGACAATCTGCCAGGCATCGGCCCAGCATTCATCGGCTCTCTGACCCAGGCCTGAGGGATGCCGCTCCGCCAGCAGCGGAATAAAAGCGTCGTTGTAAAACTGGATCAGGTCCCTGCCCCAGAACACCAGCGCAGGGAAGGCGCACGCGAGCATCAGATTGACGGCGCAGACAAGATTCTCCGGCCAGTCTTCAATGGGTCCCAACTCCGTTGATTTCCAGTCGTGGTCCCGTATGAGCGTGGCCATTCGACTCGTGCCGAGAATTGGCCCATCCGAACCGTTTTTGATTTTGTCACTGCCTGTCTTTTTTTCTGGCATTTGGCAAAAGAGCGACGCGAACAGGGCAACTTTGACTGCAGAAACCGACGGGACCTGGTGTGGAACAGGCGCTGGGTTTCAAAGATTCTACGAAACTTTCGGCGGGCAGGTCTCGAAATACTTTATTTCCTGAAGCTATTCCTTGCGGGGCCTGCGCGCGACCTCAAGACCCTTGGATGCGGAAAATCATTCCGAGGCTATCCGCGGGATTTCCGGTCTCGTAGCGGCGTCTACCCGACCGCAGGCGTTTGCAGATTATTTCACGAAGCGCGCAGGCGGGTTTCAGGAGTCACTGCGGGCCCCGCAAGAATTCCTTGTAGAAAGCTTTGCGAAGGACTATTGTGCTTGCACACCGGCGCCCGCAGTGCCATAGGACCTGAAGATATTCGCCTTTTGGCCCGCGCCATCCAACGGAGGTTTGTCCCCGCCCGCTTCCGACGAAGAACTCGTTCATTGGCAACGGGACGTTGAAGATGCAATCAATTCCCCACAAGCAAGGAGATCCCCGTGCGAATCAATCTGTTTAGCAAGCCCACATCTGCCTCAACCGCGGCCTCGCTGCCGGCGGCGCCCGCGCTCAACCTGTGGATGAAATCAACAGCGCGCCTGGCGCTTCCCGTGATCTGCCTCCTCCCGGTGCTTCTGTTCACCTCGGTCCTGGCCGCAGGCCAAAGGCAGGATGAACGGCGTACGCCGGACTACACATCGATCGTCGTTTTCGGCGACTCGCTTTCCGACACCGGCAATGTCGCGGATCTGTCGGAAGCAAAGTACGGGGTGCGGATTCCCGGTCCAGTTGCCGATTACACCGATGGCCGCTTTACCGACGGCGCGGACACGGAGCCTTCAGCCCAAAACTACTTTGGCGTGTGGGTTGAGCAACTCGCCGAAAGCTTCCCATCGAGGCCTGAGGTCAAGGCCTCGCTTGACGGTGGAACGGACTACGCATACGGCTTCGCGTTCACCGGGAGCGGCACGTCGGTATTCACCTTCGGTCCCTCCGACTCGCTCTCGGTCGACGTAAACAACATCGGGCAGCAGATTAGCGACTATCTTGCGACCCGCCCCAAAATCACCGACAAAACGCTCTTTGTCGTCTGGGGCGGCGCGAACGACTTGCTGAACGCCACCTCGACCGACGACGTGATCAACGCGGGCATTAACCAGGGAATCAATATTCAGCGTCTCATCGATGCCGGCGCTACACAATTCATTCTTCCCAACCTGCCTCCGCTGGGATTAGTGCCTCGACTCAACGGCTCCCCAACGACCTCTGTTCCTGCAACCGAGGCGGCCGAGCTCTTCAACGAGGTTCTGGCCAGCGATGTTGCTGTGCTGCGCGATTTCTATCATGACAAGCACCTGCAACTATTGCAGCTTGACGTGTTTGCTCTTTTCAATCGGATCATCGCTGCACCTTCCAGGTTCAAGCTGGTGAACGTGACGGCAAGCTCCCAGGGCACGGCGGTCGATCCGGATACGTATCTTTTCTGGGATGGCCTGCATCCCACCACGCGCGGCCACAACATTCTCGCCGACCATGCCGGGAGGGTATTGAGCCGGGGCGAGAGTTGGGATGACGTCGATCAATACGGAGCCAGTGCGAATGAGTTGCGCGACAATGTCGCAGCCGATCCGATGGCGCCGATGCACTAAACGGCTAGATCGGTTTCGATTCACATGTTGACATGTGTAGATCGAGCAAGGTGGCTTTTTCTTAAGGAAAAGGCCACTTGGCATCCAGGCTTCTGTAAAGAGCAGAATCGAAACCGCAGCAGTCCAAAAAACGCATTGCGGATTCGGATTTCGGTACACACGCGGGCACCGAGGTCCGAATCCGCCTGAAAAGCCACGCTTAGTTGTTGCGCAGGGCGACCATGGGGTTGATGCGCGAGGCGCGGCGGGCGGGAAGGTATCCGGCCAGCAGCGCAACTACACCGATGAGAAGGATCATCGCGGCAAAGGTGACTGGATCGCCCGGTTGGGTGTTGAAGAGCAGCGCGGCAATGGCGCGGGAGACAGCGAGAGAAGCGACCGCTCCCGCGACGATGCCGATGAGCGCAAGGCGCAAAGTTCGCTTGATCACGCTGAGCTGTACGTGCGATGCGCTTGCGCCGAGGGCCATGCGGACGCCGATCTCCTGGGTGCGCTGGGTAACGGAGTAGGAGATGACGCCGTAGATGCCGATGGCGGCAAGCAGAAGGCCGAGACCGGCGAAGGCTGCGACAAGCATCATGAAGAACTGGCGCGACGAGTTGGCGTGGTCGACGAGGGTCTGGATGGGCCGGAACTCGGCGGCTGGCTGGCTGGGATTGAGTTCTCTGAGCGCAGTCATCACACTGGTGGCCAGGGTGGCGGGAGGCAGCGTGGTGCGGATGACGAGCTGAGCTGCGTTGGGTCCGTTTTGTGTGGCGGGATAGTAGATTTGCCAGCCGGTTTCGCCTTCGGTGGTTTCTTCATGGACATCGTCAACGATGCCGACAATGCGCGAGCCGTCCCCACCGGTATCGAGCATCTGGCCGAGGGCTTCGCCGTTTGGCCAATTGGCATATTTGGCTAAGTAAGTGGCGAATGCCTTGTCGATCATGACGACGTTCGCGCTCTTTGGGCCGTCATCCCAGGTGAAGTCGCGGCCGCGAATGCCGGTGCCCATGGCGCGGAGGTAGCCGGGTGTGACGACGTAAACGAGCGGAGAACCGGGAGTCGTGTCGGGTCTCTTGACGCCTTTTGGGAAGGGCGTTCCCCAGGCTCGATTCTGACCGAGCGGCAGGTAATCTGAAATGCCGGCAGCCTGGACGCCGGGAACGGCGCTGACGCGCGCGAGAATCTGCTGGAAGATCACGGTGCGTTTCTGCGCGCTGGCGATGCCTGTGGGCGCGTTGTCGTCGTAGTCCACCTTGATGGCGGCGGCGCGCTGGGGCTGGAATCCGAGATCGACATCGAGGACTTTGAGAAAGCTGCGCAGGAGCAGGCCCGCGCCGACCAGCAGCACGCAGGCGAGAGCAACTTCAGTGACGACGAGGATGGAGCGGAGGCGCTCATGTTTGCGACCCTGTCCGGAGCCGGCGCTGGAGTCCTTGAGTGCTTCCTGGAGATTGCCTGAAGCCATGCGGAGTCCGGGGACAAGGCCGAAGAAGACGGCAGCGAATACGGCGATGAGGACGGTCCAGCCGAGAGCGGCGCCGTCGATGTGCAGCGTGCTGAGGAGGGGAAGCGCGATGGCTCCCTGATGGCGCAGCCAGGCGATGAGAACGGCAGCCAGGGCCAGTCCGCCGATGGCTCCGAAGCCGGAGAGGATCAGGCTTTCAATCAGCAGCTGGCGGATGATGCGCAGACGGGTGGCGCCAAGGGCGGAGCGCATGGCGAACTCCTTGATGCGGGCGGCGGCGCGGGCGAGAAGGAGGTTGGAGAGGTTGACGCAGGCGATGAGCAGGATGCCGCCGACCGCGGACCAGAGAACGATCAGGGAGCGGTGGAGTTTTCCGCTGACGTAATCCTTGAGGGGAACGGGGACCACGGAATCTTTGTACTGGCCGCAGCTGGCAGGCTGCTTATTGTTCCAGCACATCACTTTTGATGCGGCGGCCGAATCGCCCACCGCCTGGGCGAGTGTGACGCCGGGTTTGAGGCGGCCGATCATGGTGATGATGTTTCCATAATCACGCGGTGGACCGTAGAGGTCGAGGGGCGTGATGGCGTCGACTTTTGTGCCGGGCGCAAATACTGCGCCGAAGTCGAAACTCTGGGGCAGTACGCCGATGACCGTGGTTTGCTGGCCGTTCATGTCGAATGCTTTGCCGACGATGTTGGGGTCGGCGTTGAACTGACGACGCCACCATGGGTCGGAGAGAATGATGACCGGGGCTGCACCGTGACGCGCGTCCTCCGGCGTAAATGCGCGGCCCATGGCGGGCTGCACGCCGAGGAGTTGAAAGAAATTGGCGATGACGTCGATGCTGGTGGCGGGGGTGGGCGCGCCATTGCCGATCTTGAGGTTGAGATTGTCTGCGGAGGAAAAGGCGAAGTAGCCGGTTACATCCTGAAAGGAGCGGGTTGAGGTGCGGAATTCGTCGTAAGCGTCGGTGGAATAGGTTGCGCAGGAGAGTCCGCACTTGGTAGGCGGCGGCGCGATCCAGACAAGTTGCTGCGAACTGGGAAAGGGAAGCGGGCGCAGGAGCAGCGTATTGACGACGCTGAAGACGGCAATGTTGGCTCCGATGCCCAGAGCGAGGATGAGGACGGCGACGAGCGTAAAGCCGCGATCGCGGCTCAGGGAGCGGAGTGTGTAGCGGAGATCCTGGAGAAGAATGTCGAGATTCATAAGTCCTCGCGCTTCGCGCTGCTGGAATTTTGCGGTGTCGATGGCGCCGAAACGGACCAGCGCCTGGCGGCGAGCCTCAAGGGGAGTGAGGCCGCGCTGCATGTTTTCTTCAATCGCCAAATCAAGATGAGCGGCGATCTCGGCTTCGAGGTCCGCGTCAAGAGGAGCCTTGTGGAAGAAAGAATGGACGCGCGCGCGAGCCTGCTTGAGCGCGTCCGCAAGGGTTGCGGCCATCAGGCGCCTGCCTCCTGCGATTCCGACTCTCCGGTCATGGAGAGCACGCGTCCCATGACGTCAGAGAGGCGCTGCCAGTAGGCGGCGTCCTTTGCCAACTGGCGGCGGCCGCTGCGGGTGATGGAGTAGAACTTGGCTTTGCGATTGTTGTCGGAGGTGCCCCATTCGGCGGCGATCCAACCGCGCTGCTTCAGGCGGACCAGGGAGGCGTAGATGGTGCCCTGGTTGAGAAGTACTTCTTCGCCGCTTACCTGCTCAATGCGGCGTGCGATGCCGTAGCCGTGCTGCGCGCCGATGGCAGCCAGGGTTTGCAATACCATCAGATCAAGCGTGCCTTGCAAGAGATCGAGTTTTGATTCTCCCATGGGGTCTCCTGTGTTGATGCCACATAAGTATTGCAGAAGATATGTGGTATTACCACAGGGAAATTTTTAATAGGTGAGCAGAGTCGTTTTTCAAGCAAAGAAAACGGGGCAGGACGCGTGCTGCGTCCTGCCCCGTTCCTCATGCGGAGTTGAAAGTTGGTTTAGCGCGGGCGATGGCCGCCGCCACCACCCCGGAAGCCGGGCAGGGCGTGCTCATTGCCGCCGTCATGCGGAGCCGTGCCTACATGGCCCTGTCCGTCGCGGGCTTCGTTGGCATGGAAGTGGTTGAAGCGAGCCTCACCGCGGCCGGGCAGCGGGCCGTTGTAACCGTGCCGGGGGTCGAAGCGGTTGTCGACGTGGCCATAGAAGCCATGTGGGCCATGGAACCAGGGACCGGCACCGATAAAGACGCCGCCCACGAACCAGTCAGGCCCGTAGTAACCGTAGGGCGCGCAGTCGTACGGGGGATAGTCGAAGTAGCCGTAAGGGCAAATGGGAGCCACGCCGACGCCGACTACAACCTGGGCATGGCCCAGGGATCCGCCACTGATGGGAGCGCCAGCCAGCAAAGCCAAAGTGAGAACTGAAAGCACAAGGAACTTTCCGTGGGACATAATCCCTCCTTGTCTCGTTTAGAGAGAGAAAAGGTGCGGGAAGTTGTCTTAAGCGAGAGGCAGGATTGAAGGAATGTGCAAGTTGGTCAGGAAATCTGGCGTGTGCAAACCAAAGGCACCCGCTGAATGCTATCGGCGGATTCTTTCGTAATTGCGCTTCCATTCATTGGTAACAATGGCACAAGTTGTTGTTGCAGAGGAGGTTGCGGTTCGTGCTAAGCTTGGCGCAGATGCCGGAATCCTGGAAACCGCTTACGGGACTCGGGGAGCTTGAAGACGCCGCGAATGAGCAGCAGCGCAAGCCTCGCGCTGCCGACAGCGTGTATGCCATCAAGTCGGAGGCGCCGCGGTGTTCGCTGTGCGGCAGCCCCATTATCGATGAGTTTTACCGCGTGAACCTGGAACTAGCCTGCGCCAAGTGCGGGGTGGCGGCGCGAAGCGGAAGCCCGGTAACGAGCACTTCTTCATATACCAATGGCCTGTTGTCCGGGGTATTTGCGGCCGGAGTCTCCATGCTGGCGTATGCCGCGTTCACGATTGCGACCCATTTCTACCTGGGCTATGTGGCGGTAGGAGTGGGATGGATCATCGGCAAAGCGATGATGAAGGGCTCGGAGGGAGTGGGCGGGCCGCGCTACCAGGTGACCGCAGTGGTGCTGACCTACCTCTCCATCTCGCTGGCGGCGATTCCAATTCGCGTTTTCACTTTTTCATCGGCAAGCGACATGAACTGGGCGCATGAGCTAATGCCGCTGGCGCTGTGGGGTCTGGCATCGCCGATCCTCTACCTGCAATACCCGATCTTCGGATTCATCGGGCTGATTCTGCTGTTTGTGGGCATGCGCACGGCATGGCGCCTGACGGCGGTTCGCAGATTGGTCGTCGACGGACCGCACCCGGTGATCATCGGCTGACGGAGCTGGACGTTCCGCCAGCCGATTCGGACATACCTCAATTACCAGGGCAGCGGCTAGCAACTACCAGGGCAACGGTTTACCGAGGTGGAAATATCCGCCGGTGGGGCCGTCGCTTGGCAGCGTGGCGAGCGCGGCGCTGGTCTTGCCGCCTTCACTCAGTTCCATCGGCGCCTGATCGCCTCCCATGTCGGTCTTCACCCAACCGGGGTGGGCCGAGTTGACCTTGATGCCGGTGTCGCGCAATTCATAGGCAAGGTGAATTGTGAAGGCATTGAGCGCCGTCTTCGAAGCGTCGTATGCGAACGACTTGGCGTGATAGATGGGTGAGTTGGGATCGGCTTGCAAGTTGAGCGATCCGAGAATGCTGGAGAGGTTGACGATGCGGCCGGCGGGGCTCTTCTTGAGCAGCGGAAGCAAGGCGCTGGTGAGCGCGACCGGGGCAAAGAAGTTGGTTTCGAAAACCTTGTGCAGGAGGTTGGATTCCACTTGCGCGGCGGTATGTTCGGGGCCGGTTCCAGGGAACTTGCCCGCGGCGATTCCGGCGTTGTTGACGAGGATGTCGAGCCGTCCGTATTTGGAGTTGAAGTAGTCGTAGGCGGCCTGGTAGTCGGCCGGCTTGGTGATGTCGAACTGAAGCACGTCGGCATCGACGCCGGCAGCGCGCAGTTTTTCAACGGCCTTTTCACCCTGGGCCAGGTCGCGCGAACCGATGACGACCTTCACGCCGTCCGCTTTGAGGTCAAGAGCAGTCTGGAAGCCAAGTCCGCGATTTCCGCCGGTAATGAATGCAATTTTCTGAGACATGTTGGGCACTTCTCCTGTGCTGGTTTTGATTCGTGAAGCGGAGAGAAAGGTTCAGCGATTGTGGGAGAGATGGGGTTTGCATCCTGAGGGCCTGTCATAAAACGTGCCCAGGGCAGTCATCAGTGTTCCGGCAACGGAATCTTCTTCGGAGCGAATCCTGGGCATGCACGAAGCCGGCACGACTGAAGCGTGCTAACTTTATTGCAAAGTCTCAGCAGCAAACAAGGTGTTCTCAGTGATGCGTTTTCTCCGTGCCTTCGTGTTCTCATCCGTCGTTTGTCTTCTTTCTTTCTCGTTTGCGTCCAACATGGCAGCCCAGGGCGCACCGGCGCCGGACGCGCCTTTCGCGGGCGCGCCCTTCACCCTGACCGCAGCCGAGCTGAGGAGCGCGTCGGCAGCGGTGCCGGTGACCAAGGACTCTCCGGTTCAGATTCTCTATGAAGAGGGAATCTATCGGATCGGCGCGGATCGAACCCTGAAGTATCAGTACCGGCTCATCTACCGCATCGATGGCGATAGCGCTGTGACGGGGTGGGGCCAGGTGTCGATGCAGTGGGACCCGTGGTTCGAGAACCCGTCGCAAATTCGTGCGCGGGTGCTGCAGTCGAGTGGAACGTTTGCCGAACTAGATCAGAAGACGATTACAGATGCGCCGGTGAAGGCAGACGACGACGAGACGTTCTCCTCGCAACACGTGCGCCGGGCGCCGCTGCCGGGAATGGCGGTCGGCTCCATTGTCGAAGAGACCGAGAATCTGGATGAAAAGATTCCTTATTTCGCGGACGGAGCACTCTACAGGTTTCCCTTCCGCGAGAACGTCCCAGTAGGACGTGAGCGAGTGATCGTGGAACTGCCCTCATCCGTGCCGTACAAAGACCTGATTCACGAGCTTCCGGGGCTTTCGGTCAGCAAAAGCGAAACGGACGGAGTGCGGCGCATCGTTTACGAGGCCACCGGGTTGCCGGCCGAACACGAATCCGATATCGATCTTGCGACGAACACTCCCCAGACGCCGATGGTGGAGTTTTCCACGGGGCTATCGTGGGCTGCGGTTGCAAGCGCCTATGCGGCGCTATCTGATCCGCAAACCGTGACCGCCGAGGCACAGGCGATTCTGCCCAAGGATCTTCCAGCGACGCGCCTGGGGAAGATTCAGGCCATCGTGAAGCAGTTGCACCATGAGGTGCGCTACACCGGGGTGGAGTTTGGAGCGGCCAGGCTCACTCCGCAGCGGCCAGCGGAAGTGATTCAACGGCACTACGGAGATTGCAAGGACAAGGCGACGCTGTTGGTAGCGATGCTGCGGGCTGTGGGCATCAAAGCGGATCTGGCGCTGCTGTCGACGGGACCTGGGCGCGATGTCGATGCGAGCCTTCCCGGCATCAACCGGTTTAATCACGCAATTGTGTACCTGCCCGCCGCCGATGGCGCTGCGGCAATGTGGATTGATGCTACCGCGGAATATTTTGCCGTGGGCTCCATTCCGTTTGGAGATGAGGGGCGGAATGCACTCGTTGTTTCGCCGCAGACGACCGGGTTGACGAGGACGCCCGATCCACGCCCCGAGGACTCGGTGCTGATCGAGACGAGAACGTTCAAGCTGGCGGAGTTCGGCCCATCGCAGGTGGAAGAGGTTTCAGAGACACACGGATATATCGACGCGGCCTATCGCTCGGACTACGGTGGAGAGGTAACGCCCAAGATCCACGAGGACATGGAGAATTACGTCAAGAATGCTTACCTGGCAAAGAAGCTGACCAGGGTGGAGCATGGAGAGAGCTCAGACTTCGATCATGGGTTCAATCTGACCCTGGTTGCAGAGGGATCAAAACGAGGCGATACATCGCTGATCGACGCAGCGGTGGCTATATTCCCGCAAACCACGGCCAACAGCATGCCGAAGTGGTTTTCAACCACGCCGCCGGTGCCCGGGCCGGATATGTCCGCGGACGCGAAACACGAGTTGGAGCTGGCGGAGAAGAGCCGCCCGTCCACTTTCACATTTCGCCCTTACATCTATGAACAGCGGACCAGGATCCTGATCCCTGCCGGGTTTACGCTGCATGCGCTGCCTGCGGACAAGACCACCCAACTGGGAACGGCCACCCTGACCGAGACCTACAGCGCGGCCGAGCCGGGAGTGGTGAATGTGACATTCCGTTTCAACACCGGCCCGGGCACGCTGACCGCAGAGCAAGCGTTGGCCATACGCACCGCGTCGCTCGAACTGCACAAGCGCGATTATGTCGGAATCTTCTTTGACCAGGCAGGCGTGAAGGCGTTGACTGCCGGCCATATCCGCGAGGGATTGGAGATTGATCGCAACCTGATTGCGGCGACGCCGTCCGACGCACTGCATCACCTGCACCTCTCTCGCGCTCTATTGGAAGCTGGAATCGGCAGCGAAGCGCAGGAGGAGGCGAAACGGGCAACCGAACTCGATCCTGCCTTGTCGGCGGCATTTGCCAATCTTGGCTGGACGCTGGAGCATAGCGCGCTGGGTGAACGGTTTGGCAAGGGGTTTGACCGGCCGGGGGCCATTGCGGCGCTCAAGAAAGCAATTGAGCTCGATCCTGAAGATAACAACCCGCGCTTCGACCTCGCCATCCTGTACGAGTTCAACGCGCGGGGAATCAGGTATGCGGCGGACGCGGACCTGCCCTTGGCCGTCAAGGGTTACAAAGACCTGATTGAGCTGAACAAGGGCAAAGGCGATGAAGTGATCGCGCAGTATCGCGAAAACCTGTTGTACGCCCTCCTGTATGCGAAGCAATATGCGGAGCTGGACAAGATGCTTGCGACCTTGCCGTCCACCAATTCGCATCGAGCGATGGCGATCACGTCCGTGGCGGCGCAGAAGGGTGCGGCCGCGGGAATTGCCGAAGCGGACCGGGGAAACAGCGCGACGACCGACCGCAACAAGAACCTCCGGTTGGCGGGAACGCAACTCGCCAATCTCCATCTGTATGACCTGGCTGCCCAGGTGATCAGCGCAGGCATGGAGGGCGGCGATAATGCAGCTGCGGAGGCAAGGCAGATTGAGCTTTACAAGGGACTGAAGCCGGTTTCGCTGGAGCCGCTGCCGGCAACCGATCCGGCTGGACCGGTGCGGCTGGGAGTGGTGGGCATGCTGGCGGGAACAATCACTCACGATCAGATGGTCGCGATGACGAGCAAGCATGCTTATTCTTCGCCGGAAGCGATGGAACTCGATATCCAGAAAGGGATGGCAGGAATCGGATTCATGCGGCGGCTCGCGGAGAAGTCAGACATGACCGAGAGCGTGATGCTGGACTTGATCGCCGGCAACACGACCTTCTCTGCCAAGGGTGACGACGAGCATGGCTGGGCGGTGGTGGCGCAAATTCCAGGTGCGGACCCCGATCACACATTTGTCGTGAAAGAAGACGGGCTGTATCGCATTGCGGCTGGAGAAAAGGACTCGACCGATGACAATTCCGCGGCCGGGAACGAAGTGCTTTGGGCACTGGGCCATGGAAAGCCGGAGCTGGCGAAGGCGCTGCTCGACTGGAAGCGCGACCTGACCCACCGGCAGGGCGGGGACGATCCTTTTGAAGGTCCGCTGCTGCCGCGCTTCTGGACCAAGGGAAGCTCGAAGCCCGGAGCGGACACACCGGAGGCGATGCGGCTCGCAGGCATCTCTCTGCTGGCCGGCTCGATGGATGCAAAGCCGTATCTTGCCGAGATTGCGGCGGACCGCGAGAAGGCAAGCGGGCAGCGGCAGACTGACCTGGACATACTGCTGGGCGTGGCTGCGATCAATGCGGAGCAACCAGCGATTGGAATGCCGGCGGTGAAGAGGCTGATGGAACAAGAGCCGGATTCGGTGGTTGCTTTGAATCTTGCCGTTCAGGGGTATGGCCTCTTGAATGATCCGGCAAGCTTGCAGGCGATGCTGACGCCGCTACTCAAGAAGAAGCCGGATGACCACGATCTGCTGGCGGCGCAGATTCGGGCCTACGAGTTGGCGCACGACTTCAAGGCAGCGCAAGCGACCGCGCAAAAGGATCTAGATTCAGGAAAGGCGACCATCGGCGACTACAACAACTACGCATGGATCGGGCTGTTCCACAACGATCTCGGCGACGACATCACCAAGGCGGCGCAACAGGCTGTGCAGATGGGAAAGAACTCCGGCTTTGCCGAGCTGCACACTTTGGCCTGCATTTATGCCGCGCAAGGAAAGACGACTGAGGCCAGGCAGGTACTGGATCAGGCGATGTTCGCGGGGAACATGGCGGAGCCAAATTCAGCGGTATGGTACGCACTGGGGCTGATCTATGAGCAGTACGGAGCAAAAACGGCGGCGCTGGAGGCCTATCGTCATGTGCAGGCGCACGAATTTGACGATCACACCTACATCGACCCTTCATCAACGTACGTTCTGGCGCAGGATCGGGTTCGGGATTTGACGAAATAGACTGTTCCGCGAAAGAAAAGCGCTGCAGGAGGGCCTGAAGCAGATTCTGAACCAGCGCCCGGAAACCGTGACGAGAAGGCAGAGGATTCGCTTGCTATCTTGATGCTTGAGGGCGTAATGTCCACACAAGGTTAAACTCAATCTATGCGCCCGTCCGATTCCCCTGAAAAGGACGCAGCGCCTGGGACCAAGCACGACAGGGCCGAGGTCGCTCAACTCGCGCTGGAGAATCTCTTCGAGGTTTCTCCTGACGCCATCTTTGTCACGGATACCGAAGGGATCATCCGCGGCGCGAACCCGCGTGCTGCCGCATTATTCGGTCACACACGGGCGGAACTGACCGGCATGCCGATCGAGCACCTGGTTCCGGAACGTTTCCGTCGCAAACATCCCAGCCACAGAGAGAACTACAACGCTCATCCGCGGGCGCGCCAGATGGGTGCAGCCATGAACCTGTTCGGTTTGCGCAAGGACGGAAGCGAGTTTCCGGTCGACATTATGCTCAAGCCGATCGAGATTGCCTCCGGTCCGCTGGTGCTGAGTTTTGTGCGCGACGTGACGGAGCAGCGCGACGCCCAGGAGGCGCTGCGGCGCAACGACCAGCAGTTGCGGTCGATTGTGGAGAGCGTGCGCGACTACGCCATCTATCTGCTTGACGCGGAGGGATGCGTGATGACATGGAATCCCGGTGCGGAGCGCATCAAGCATTACACGGCCGACGAAATCCTTGGCCGCCATTTCTCGCTCTTTTTTACGGATGAGGATCAGGATCGCGGCCGTCCCGCGGAACTGCTCAAGCTGGCTGCCTCGCGCGGCCGTATCGAAGAAGAAGCCTGGCGGGTGCGCAAGGACGGCTCGCGTTTCTGGGCCGACGTTGTGCTCACGGCGATTCGCGATGATACCGGCGCAATCACCGGCTACTCCAAGGTGACACGGGATTTTACGGACCGCAAACGCGCGGAAGAAGCGGTGATGCTGCAGTTGAGCAGTGCGCTGCTGTCCAATGTGGACATTCGCAAGCTGCTGGGCGCGATCTCCGCCAGCATCGCCGAAGTTGTCCCGCACGACGCAGCTACGCTGGCGCTGTTTGATTCGCCGTCCGGTGATCTATTGGCGCAGTTCCTCAGTGCGGGCGGCGCCGAGTCCACTGGTGCCGAGGTACGCATTCCGGTTGAAGATTCCCCGGCGGGTGCAGCCTACCGTACCCGCGAGCCGATTCTGCTCAACCAAATCAAACACTCGCCCTTCAAGCCCGAGACCATGAGGCACTTTACCTCTCTCGGTATGCAGTCAGGGTTGTGGGTTCCGCTGATTCATCGCGGCGACGCGATTGGAGCGCTTGCGGTGGTGAGCCGTGTTGAAGGAGCGTTCACGGAGCGCGAGGCGGAGATGCTGGTGCAGGTGGCAGACCACGTGGCGATGGCGGTGAACAACGCAATCGCCTTCCGGCGCATTGCGGAACTGCGCGACAAACTGCGGCAGGAGAAGCAGTATCTGGAAGAAGAGATCAACCTTGAGCGGCGATTCGACGACATTGTTGGCGAAAGCACGGGGTTGCGGCGAGTGCTCAAGGAGATTGCAACCGTTGCGCCGACCGACGCCACTGTCCTTATTCAAGGTGAGACGGGAACGGGCAAGGAGCTGCTGGCGCGCGCCATTCACCGTCTGAGCCCGCGCAGCGAGCGGACGTTTATCAAGCTGAACTGCGCGGCGATTCCCGCGGGCCTGATTGAGAGCGAACTGTTCGGCCATGAGAAGGGAGCGTTCACCGGCGCCATCGGGCGCAAGATTGGCCGGCTTGAGCTGGCGCACGAGGGCACGCTGTTTCTGGACGAGATTGGCGAATTGCCGATCGACCTGCAACCGAAGCTGCTGCGCGCATTGCAGGAGCGGGAGATTGAGCGGCTGGGCGGAACACGGCCGATCCAGGTGAATGTGCGCCTGATTGCGGCCACCAACCGCGACCTGGCGAAGATGGTTACGGAAAAGACCTTCCGCAGCGATCTCTTCTATCGGCTCAAGGTATTTCCGGTGTTCTCGCCTCCGCTGCGCGAACGCACAAGCGACATTCCGATCCTGGTGCGGCATTTTGTATCGGCACATAGCCGGCGCATGGGAAAGGCGATTGAGAGCATTCCCGAGGACACAATGCAGGCGCTCATTCGCTGGCCGTGGCCGGGGAACATCCGCGAGCTCGAGAATTTTCTGGAGCGGGCCGTCATTCTTACCAACGGGCCGGTGCTCTATGTTCCGCTGGCGGAGCTTGAGACTGCCGCGCAGGAGAATGAGGACGACGGGGAATCGGAAAGCCCCACACTGCAAGCCGCCGAGCGCGAGCACATTCTGAAGGCGCTGCGCGAAGCCAAAGGGCAGATTGGCGGCGACGATGGCGCGGCCGCAAAGCTGGGCCTGAAACGCACTACATTAAATTCGAAGATAAAGAAGCTCGGCATCGAGCGAAGCGACTACATCTAGCTCCGAAGCGACTACATTTAGCTCCGAAGTGACTATATCTAGTCTGTGTGACTTTATTTCGTCACTTCGTCTTCGTCACTTGATCTTCGTCAGCTTCGACACCATTTCAATCAAATTCAAATAACTCCTTTCAATTCAATCGCTCGCAGAACTGTGTTCGGGCTCCAGCACGTTTGGCACGCCCATTGCATTTACTCAGGGCAAGGTGCAGGAATGAGCCCAAACATGTTACGCATCACGATCGAAGAAAATCCTCAGGATGCGGTCATCAAGCTCGAAGGGCGTATCGCCGGTCCATGGGTGGCTGAACTCAATCGAGTGTGGCTGGAGACGGCGCCGCAGCTGGCATACAAGACGCTGGCCCTTGACCTGCGCAATGTGACCTACGCAGACAACGCGGGAACGCAGGTGCTTCGCGGAATCTACGCACAATCACGCGCACAACTTCTATCCGGCACGCCGTGGACACAGTTCCTGGCAGAACAAATCACGCGCAGCGGCGCACAACTTGCGGAAGAGGAGCTCTAACATGCAGACCATGCACAACACAGTAAGCGGAACCGCAAATCACTCCCCAATGGCCGGCGAGTTCTTCAACAAGTTGTCCGCGGCTGCGCGGCAGGACCTCGAGTCGATGGTGCACCCGACGTCCTATCCGTCAAACATCATGCTGTATTCAGAGAAGCAGGTTCCGGAGGGCATCTACATCGTTGTGTCGGGCGAGGTGAAGCTCTCAATGAATTCAAGTGACGGCAAGCGGCTGATCCTGCGCATCGCCAAGGCCGGCGAGGTGCTGGAAATGGCATCGGCAGTGAGTGGCGCGCAGGCTGAGATGACCGCGGAGACGCTTTATCCATCGAAGATCGCGATCATTGAGCGCAGCGAATTTCTTGGCTTCCTGGGGCGTCATCTCGATGTGTATCAGGCGCTCACCGTAGAAATCAGCCGCAGCCTGAATCGTACCTATGAACAGCTGCGCACGGTGGGCCTGTCTGCTTCAGCGCCGGAAAAGCTGGCGCGGCTGCTGCTGGACTGGAGCGAAAATGGGCAGAAGACCGAGGCCGGAACGCGCTTCCACTTTCCGCTGACCCATGAAGAGATTGGCGAGTTCATCGGCACGTCGCGCGAGACGGTGACTCGCACGTTGACCACGTTCAAACAGCGCCGGCTGGTTTCCTGCAATGGAGCAACACTGATTATTCCAAATCGCGTGGCGCTGCAGACCTTTGCACACTGCTAGTAACCGCTGCAGCTGCAAGGGTGTCACAAGGGATACATGCTTTGACCCGCATTGCGAAGGCGGGAGCTGATTGGGCCTCAACCACGAGGGAGATTGATCATACCTTCCCCAGGGGCCAGGGCAACAGCTCGGAACCGGGCCACTCGCGCGAGCCAAAGCACGTACCCTCCCCAATGACCGACTGCTGAACTGAAGTTCTTGTTGTTCTTAGAGATGTCCCTCCCCCAGAGGAACAGCTGCGCATAGAGTCTCCACGGTACAATTGCAACCACATTGTCCATGGAGGCTTTATGCGCAGAATGCTTTTCGCTTTACTCGCTCTCGTCTTCACTGTTCCCGCCGCCGCGCCGCTGATGGCGCAGGGCTCGCCTCCGCAAGGTGGCGCCGACCAGCCCTACACGGTGGAGTACTACTACAAGCTGCAGTGGGGCCGCCAGCAGGAGTTCCTGCAACTCTTCCTCAAAAATCACTATCCTCTGCTCAAGAAGATTCAAGCGACGGGACGGATTCTCTCGGTCAAGATTGAGTCGCCTGCGTACCACACCACCGAAGACGGCCGCTGGGATTATCGCGTGACGATCACGTACAAGAACTCGACTGTCGCCACCACAACAAACCCCGACGAAGCAAGATTCATCAAAGAGCTGTGGCCGGATCAGGAGACCTACAAGAAGGAAGAGCAGCGACGGTTTGAAATCCTGCTCGCGCACCAGGATTTGCCGGTGACGGATATTACGCCGGCAAATTAGGGAAGGGCTCACATGCAGATCTCGGAGATCAGCGGGCAGGGCGCTGCGCAATTCGTTGAGCTGGGGCTCGCCTTTGTGCTCTCAGCGGCGATTGGGCTGGAACGGGAGATTCGCCACAAGAGCGCCGGCCTGCGCACATATACGGTGGTGGGCACCGCGGCGGCGCTCTTCCTGTTGATTTCAAAGTATGGATTCACCGATGTGATTGTGCCTGATCGCGTGGTTCTTGATCCCTCGCGCGTGGCGGCGCAGATTGTTTCAGGAATCGGTTTCATTGGGGCCGGGCTCATCTTTGTGGACAAGGACCGCGTGATGGGGCTGACCACGGCGGCCACGGTCTGGCTGGTGACGGGCGTCGGCATGGCCTGTGGAGCGGGTTTGCCGTGGCTGGCGCTTGCTTCCACATGCGCGTACTTCATCGTCGCTCTTATCTTTCCTCTCATCCTTCGCCGGCTTCCGGGTGCGCAGAATCCAACCGGGCAACCGGGTATCCCGAACCACGATTGAAAAACAGGTTGTAGGGAACAGGGAACAGGGATCAGGGAACAGGAAGACAGTGAGTGCGATGAACAGAATGATTGCGATCAGGAAGGCCGTTTTAGATCAGCACCATTTGCGCCCTGGCCGAACGAAACATTCTTCCAACGGCAAGGATTTTCCGCCATTCACATCGCTGGTGATTTGCAAGTCGGCGGGCGATGCTGGCTACTTTTTGATGCACATTTGTGAGAACGGCCAAGTCTCGGATACCTGGCACGAGAATCTTGACGACGCGATGCATCAGGCTGAATGGGAGCTTGGAGTTCAGGCGGATGAGTGGGTTGAAATAAACGAATCCTTCTGATTCTCGGTGATTGCGCTGCTGCCCGGCGAACCGCTTTCTGTTGCCTGTTCGCTAATCCCTGTTCTTCCATTTTCGCACCAGGTCTTCGGCGGCTTCTCGCCATGCGGGGAATTCGAATTCGAATCCTGCGTCGAGCAGGCGGCCGGGGATTACTCTCCGACTCTTGAGCACGAGCTCGGATTCCGTACGAAGGAAAAATGCAGCCAGCTCGATGAGCGGGGCCGGCGCCGGAAATCCGTTCGGCATGCCCCAGGCATCGCGCAGCGCTTCCATGAACTCGCGGTTGGGCAAGGGATTGGGCGAGGCGATGTTGACCACGCCATCGATCTCTTCGTGGTCAATCAGAAACTCGACGGCGCGCGCGAAATCCGCTTCGTGAATCCAGGAGACGAACTGGCGGCCGCTGCCTTGCGAGCCGCCCAGGCTGAAGCGAACCAGATTCAACAGAATAGCAAAGGCGTTGCCGGGTGTGGCGCAGAAGGTGATGGCGCTGCGCATGGCCACCTTGCGGGTGCGCGGTGTTTGCGCGGCGAAGAATGTTCTTTCCCAATCCTTGGCTACTCCAATGGAGAAGTTCCAAGTATCCGGGGCGCGGCGGCGTCCTCCGACCAGTTCATTGCCGCCCAGTTCGCCATTCCACTCGTTCATCGGCCAATCAAGGCCTGGCCGGTTCATGGTGTGACGGTAGATCGTCGCAGTAGACGCGTTGAGCCACACCCGCGGCGGCTCGGCAAGGCCGGCGATGACGCTGCCCAGCAGCCTTGTTGAATTGATGCGGGAGTTGTAGATGGCGGCGCGGTTCTCGGCGGTGTAACGGCAGTTCACGCTGCGGCCGGCGAGGTTGATGCAGACATCGGCGCCCTCCAGGGTTTCAGTCCAGGGACCGATGTGTTCGCCGTCCCAGTGCACGGTCTGCCATTGCGCGGCGTATGGGCCGCGGGTGAGCACTGTGACATGGTGGCCGCGTTGCTGCAGGCGGTGCGCCAGCATCTGGCCGATCTGCCCGCTGCCGCCGGGGATGACGATGCGCAGCGGGCGGGTGATCTGGTTCATGCTTCCTCCCGCTGAGTCATGATTCTTCGTAAATGGCTTTGAGCAGTTCGCCAGCCGGTCGGGTGAGCGGTCGAAGCAGGGGAATGCTGCCGAGTTTGATGAGGGTCAGCACGATGCCGAGGGTTTTCTCAAAGATAAGCGCAGTCCGTGCTTGTTGCGGGCTTCGATCATAGACCCAGTAGAGCATGAGGCCCATCTGGTAGAGCCAGAGGAGGCGCGGAAGATAAGGCAGGATGCCAGGTGGAAGGCGCACGCCGGAGTCAGAAACGGCGCGGGCGAAGAAGGCAATGTCGCGGTCGCGGATGGGTGCTGTGGCAGTGCTGAAGGGCGAGAGCGGCAGGCTGGGATCGATGTGCGCGGACAGCGAGCTCATGAGGGCTCGGTTGGGCGCAAAGTACTCGAACTTGTAGCCGATGATGCCGCGCAGGCGCGATTCGAGAGTGCGGCGCGTGTCGAGGATGCGCTCGATTTCGGGCACCATCTGCTGCTGGGCCTGCTCGTAAAAGGCCGTCACGATAGCGTCTTTCGAGTCGAAGTAGTAGTAGGCTGCGCCGAGGGCCATGCCGGCCTCGGCGGCGATCTCACGCATGGTTGCGGTCTGGAAGCCGCGTTCGCCAAAGACGCGCAGCGCGGCCTCAAGAATGCGCGAGCGGGTTGCTTCGGATTTTGGCGTGGATTTGCGTGTCATGGCAATTACGAGTTTACGGGTGACGGGGCGACGAATGTGCGGCGGCGGAAGATCGCGAGCAGCAACAGGTTGAAGAAATGCATGCAGCCAAGCAGGAGCAGGAAGATCCCAACTTTGATAGCAAGCACAAATGCGACCTGTCCAGCTCCATTCAAAGGCAGGAATGTACGAAACGAAACGGCTACATAGCCCAGGCAAACGAGGTAGTAGGCGATGTCGAGCAGGTGGAGGATGGAGCGCGCCAACTCGGGATTACCTCGAAATGCGTCTTCGAGAAGAACCGATCCGGCGTGGCGCAGTACCTGAGAAAGCCCGACAACCAGAAGGGCGCAAATTACGGAATACAGAATGTAGTAGTGTGGCTGATACATTGGAGCCTCCTCACTCTGATTTCATTGCGAATTCGGGATTCAAACTGTAGCTACGGCGGTTGCCCGACGGCGCATCCTTGCCAGGATAAACATGTTGAAGAAGTGCATCGCGCCCAGGATGAGCAGGACGACGCCGATTTTTGCGCTCTCCAGTTCAATGACCTGGCGAAAGTTGGTGAGCGGATCAGCCGTTTTCAACGCCAGGGCGATGTAGCCGACGTTGATCAGGTAGAAACCCACAACGAGGAGCTGGTTGACGGAATCCGCAAGCGGGGCGTTGCCGTGCAGGGCATCGAGCAGGAAGATGCGTCCGCTGTGGTGGAGGGTTCGGGCGACCCATACGGTGATGGCGATGCTGATAGCGAGATAGCTGAGGTAGCATCCGGCGACATACATTGTGGTTCCTCCTTCATCCAGAAAATGAACGTGTTCAAAAGTGAAGATAAACCGGTTCATACGAGAGGTCAAGAGAAAAATGAACATGTTCACTTAACAATTTGCGAAGAGAATCGGGACAGGGGTGGCGAGGGAGATCAATCCCCGGCGGCTGAAGCCGAGGATGATTTTGAAACTCCAGCGGCACGATTGAAATCGCGCCCTTTCAAAACCCGGTTGGCGACGGCTAAGGCTGGGGTGGGAAGGGGTAATTCATGTAGAACTCGCGGCGGTGATTGCGGACGGCGCGGACCACCAGCGTAACCATCAGGCCAATCAGCATCAGCGGGGCGAGGATGATCATGAATGGCATGGCGACGCGGTCTCCGCCCACGGAAACCGATTCCGGCGCATGTACGACGCCGAACATGGAGACGAAATCCCTGCCGATGGAGACGTTGTTGCCGAGATGGATGAGGCTGAAGAAGCTGACCAGGTTATTGCCGATCTGGGAGTTGTCGTCAACCGAGACGCCGCCGAAGAAGTTCACGACATCGTGGTTGGCGCGGCCGGTGATGTTCACATTGCCGAAGAAGACGACTACGTCGCCCTGCGCTTCACCGTCGATGTCGGCGTTGCAGAAGAAGCAGACGGCATCGTGGACGGTGGCGCCGGACTTGACCTGGATGTTGGAGAAGAAGTGAACGGCGTCGCGGTCGGCGTGGGCCGGGGTTGCCGATGCGGCAAAGGCGGCTCCGAGCAGGCTGAGGGCTAGCATTCGCGGAATCTTCATGGGCGCACTCTCACACTTGACGTTACGCGGGAGCGGGGGAAAAGGTTCCCGGAATTTTGTTGGAAGTGGGTATTGGATTTCGCAGCGAGTTCGCTCAAGGCACCGTTTAAAACTCGAGGCGCATGCCGAGCTGGATTCTGCGCGGCGGGGCGACGGAGGTTACCTGGCCGAAGGACGACGAGGTCTCTACCTGGTCGATGCCCGTGGCGTTGGGGTGGTTGAGCAGGTCGAAGGCGGCTGCGGAGAATCCGAGGCGCGGCGCTTCTTCATCCTTGTTGGCGGTGAAGGCGAAGTCGTGGCCCCAGCGGAGGTCCATGTCCACATAGTTTGGATAGTTTTCCGTGTTGCGGCCTACGCCGTCGGGGCGGGTGTTGAAGAGGCCGTCGCCGTAAAGGTCTGTGCCGGTGAGTTGGGTCCAGGGAGTGCCGCTGTTGGCGAAGATGCCGGCCGAAAGATTGAAGACGCTCTCCGGGTGGAACATGGCATACATGCCGAGGCGGTTGCGGCGGTCAAAGTTGGCGTTTGACCACTCGTCATTGGGGGCGTACTGGTTTTGCGGGAACCAGGTGATGCCGCCGGTGTTGGACTCGAAGTGCGACCAGGTATAGCGGCCGAAGCCGGTGAAGTATTTGTTGAGGCGGCCGCGGTAGGAGATGTCCATTCCGTCGCCTTCCCAGAAGGCTGCGGGTTGCATCTGGCGGATGCGGGCATAAGCGGGGTTGGGGCGCTCGGTGTAGTCGGACTGCGGGGTGGGGGCGTTGATGTCGACGGAGCGGAACGCGTCAATGCCGCGCGCGGAGTAAACGCTGACCACGCCTGTGGCCTTCTCGCCCAACTGGCGTTCAATGGAGACACCGTACTGGATCTGATAGGGGAGTTTGGCGTTGGGCTCAAGCTCAGCGAGCGACGGGGGTTGGGCGGAGAGCGTGAAGCAGTTGGTGATGGGCACGCAGCCGGAAGTGGGGAGCTGCGCAGGATTCAGGGAAAGCACGAGGGCGCGGCGGCGGGCGGTGTCATAACGGGTGAGGTCAAGCAGCGGACCGGAACCGAAGCGGTCGTAATAGATGCCGCCGCCGCCGCGCACCACGGTCTTGCTCGGCTCGCTGAGCACCCAGGCAAAGGAGACGCGCGGAGAGAAGCCGAGGCGCCGGTTGGCGAGGAAGTTTTGCCAGTCGTAGCGTAAGCCGGGGGTGATGGAGAATTTTGGAGTCAGCTTGAACTGATCCTGGACGAATGCGCCCATCTCCTGCTGGTGATAGACAAAGTGGGTGTCGCCGGTGTTCTCAGTGAATTCAGAGGGCAGATTGTTCGCGTAATTCTGCAGCGCGGTTTGCAGCACGGTGACGCCATCGGCGGCCAGAGTGGGGCCGAAGGTGTAGCTGCCGAGGGCGTTGGTGTTGTCATCGTAGGCGCGGCGATCGATGTGCGGCGTGCCGATGCCGAACTTGACCAGGTTGCGGCCGCGGGTCCAGGTGACCATGTCGTAGAGGCGGAAGTTGTATTCGGTGCCGAAGGAGTCATTCTGCGCCGAGCCGGAGACAAAATCCCCGGAGACGTTGACGTTGGGCGCTTCCGCGACGTTGCTGTTGCGGTTGGAGTCGTGCTCGCCGACGATCGAAATCTGGTTGAGCGTGGTGGCGGAGACGATTGTCTCCATGTGGGCCACAAAGTCGTCTTCGTGGTACTCGTTGTTGTAGCCGGCGGGAGCCAGCGTCTGGCCGCCTACTCCTTGATTCTGCGCAGTGGAATCCTGATAGCTGTATTGCACGTAGCCGGAGTTCTTGTCGCTGAACTGGTGCGCGGCGCGGACGCTGAACTCGGTGTCGCGGCTGGGGGTGGGAACGTTGGCGTCAAATTCGCCGCTGGGCTCGGCCGCGGTGGGCGCGAGGATGGCGTTGACCACCGAGTCCTGGTCATAGACCACACGGTTGAAGGAGATGAGGAAGCTGCTCTTCTTGGCGTGGGGAATGGGGCCGGTGAAGCTGCCCTCGTACGTCTGGCGCTCTTCAAATGGCTTGGTGGGCGCGAGGGCATTCTGCGCATTCAAGGCCGAGTTGCGATAGAGAAAATTGAACTGGCCGTGATAGTGGTCGGCGGCAGACTTGGTGATGATCTCCATCTGGCCGCGGCCGGGATAGTAGTACTGCGCGGAGTAGGGATCCTGGTTGATGCGGATCTCCTGCACGGCGGAGGCCGAGACGGTGGCGCGGTTGGCTTCAACGCCGTCGACCATGAGCCCGGTGCCGCCGGTGTCTCCCACGTTCTGATCAAGGAAGGCGCTCATGGCTGTGGCGTAGTCGTTGTCGAAGATTGGAAGCGCTTTCAGATCCTGCGAGTTCATAACCGAGGAGTCGCGATTGCTGTCGCCCGCGGTGAGGTCCTCATTGGTGTCGCCGTTTACCTGGACGTTGGTGGCGAAGCGGGCGATGGGCAGGGTGATATGCAACTGCGCGGGCAGGCTTGCGTGCGCAGTGGCAGGCGCGCCGGCAGCGGCTGTGCCGATGACGATGGGGGTGCGCACGGTTTCAAATCCGGGCTCGGAGACGACCAGCGTGTAGCTGCCGGAGTGAGGCGCGACTACCTGAAAGCTGCCGTCGTCCTGAGAGTGATAGGTGCCGGTGACTGCGCCTGAGGGATCGACCAGGTCAACTTCAGCGCCGGGGACGATGGCTCCGGTGGGATCGGCGACCGTGCCATGGAGGGCTGGAGCGGAGGGCGGCGGCGGCGTGGTGCTGTTGCAGGCAAGAGCGGCGCAAGGCGTGAGCAAAAGGACAGCAAGGGCAAGAGAACGCATGAACAAGATCTCCAAGTCAAAAAATCGGTGGCGAGATCGTGCAAGATGATCCAGGGAAAAAAGTCGAACTTGGAACTATTGTACCTTTTGGATGATTCCGAGGTTGCAGGGGTAGCAGAAAAGGTAATGCCAACCTTGAGCGAGATACAGCTTTTCCGGGACGAATCCGTTGTGCAATAGACGCGTCGGCCGGGGAAATAGATGCGAATTCCTTTGAATTTCACACAGATTGGGGCAAAATTGCTTTTGCCGGGGTCAGAACCTCGGTCCATTCCGAGGCTGAGTCCACCAGTACGTCGGGCGGATTGGCGGCCAGGCCGTCGGGGGCTAGGCCGAAGGTGCAGCCGATGACCCATGCGCCGGCGTTGCGGGCTGTGGCCACGTCCACTTCACTGTCGCCAATCAGGACGGTTTCTTCGGGCAGCGCGCCTGCCTCTTCCATCAGCGTGCGCAGGCCGAGCGGGTCAGGCTTCTTGATGGGGAAGCTGTTGCCTCCGTAGACATGGCGGAAGAACGGCGCCAGGCCGAGCGCGTCGCAGATGGCCTGCGCGGGGCGCACGGGCTTGTTGGTGAGCACAGACATACTGCGCGTGGAGCCGTCGGGAAGATTGCGCACGGCGGCGAGAGCGTCCAGAACTCCGGCGTAAGCGTAGGTATAGTCCAGTTTGTGCTCGCGGTAGTAGTCGAGGAACCATGCGTAGGCGCGGGCCAGGAACTCCTCGTCGATGTTGACTGCATCGACTCCAAAGAGTGCGCGGCGAACCAGCATGACGGCGCCGTCGCCGATGTAGCTGGAGACGACCGGGTCGGGCAGCGGCTCGCAGCCAAACTCGCGCAGCGTAGCGTTGACGCTGTTGCAGAGGTCGCGCGCCGAGTCAATCAGCGTGCCATCGAGATCGAACACGAGCAATTTCAGGGATTCAATTGGAATAGGACGAAGTACGCGAACCATGAAATTAGTTTAACGGCACAGGCGGTGCGGCAGTAGCTTGCGGCACGCTCGCACGGGCTTCGTGCTTTCCCACCCATTCCGCAAAAAGAAGCGCAATGTGGCACCCGGCACCCTGGGAATTAGAGGGCAGGCCCTGGTTTTTCGCCGCCGCGGGCTGGGGTACGATCAACGTTCTGCGAGGCGATCTGCAGACCGTAAAGGAGGAGGCTGGCATGCTTGTTGTCAATGCCGGAGCGGGAGAGCGCGTTAAGAATCTGGGCAACGCCGGTCTGGATGGCGGCCCGGTCTCGCATAACGGGCAGATGCAGGGCGCCGATGGCTCCGGAGGCCTTCGAAACCTTGCTGCGACGAGGGCCAGTATGGAAGTAGCAGTATGGCTTGCCCTTGAGGGCCATGGCTTGACACCTGGCTCCGCTGGGCATGATGTGCAGACATTCAGGCGGGATGACAGACATGAGAGATCCTTTCCTACCCCCCATCTCCTTCTGAAAATAAGTGGCTTCTTTTCATTGGATTGCGGGATTGCTCGCTGCCGATATGAGAGAACAAAGGAGTTATGCGCAGATATCTGAGAACAATGCACTTACTGGCGCCATCGCATGGAGCGGAGGCTCTGCAGTTGCAGTGCGGCAGACGGTTGCTTTTCGCTCGCAGGGAGTTCTTGCTTTCCCTGGACCAGGGGCACCCGGGATGCTCGCATGAGCCTGTTGCTTCGCCTCTTTGTGGGCTATGAAATGATTGTGCGCCACCGGGGGATAATTATCTGCAAAGGTTTTGGGACTTTCTTGGATTTATTTTTCTGGTGATGACTGGGCGATTGCTTGGGTGACGAGGAGGGTTCGAGGGGCGCGATACCGCCTGCATGGAAGGCGGCCGGGGCGTTAGAGTTGTGTTGACCCTATGAGCAACTTCAAGCTGAAGGCAACGCACGCACCGGTGAGGGCGTACTACGAGACGCTGGAGCGGTTTGGGCGGGGCAAATTTGACAATGAAGGCAATATCCGGCGGGCATTCGAGGCGCTGCTGGAGAAGTGCGCGCGGGGATACGAGTGGTTTGTGGTGGCGGAGTACCCGATTCCGCGGTCAGGCCGGAATCCGCTGAAGGTGGATGCGGCGGTGCTGGACGCGTTCAATTTGCCGCGGTCGTGGAGTAAGGGCCGAGGAAGCGTTCGCCGTTGAAGTGAATCAAATGGGAGGGCGCGTCGGCGACCCACACTTCCGTTTCCCATGCGATCTCACTTAGATAGCGGCTCATGACGGATCTAGTGGGAAATGCCGTCACGTAGACCAGGCCTGCGGTTGAGCTTGCGAAGAGTTTTGCGAGTTCCGCGTGGCGCTTCCCGTCGACCGGACCGTGGCTGGTAACGGACTCTATGAGGAGAAGCCAGTCGCGGTCTGGATAATGAAGAACTACGTCGGGCATTTTGCCGTGCCCTTCAACGATCACGCCGAGTTTAGCGAGGAGCGCTTCCTCGAAGTATCCCCATTTTTCGCCGGTATCTCCGGCGTAAATCAAGACAGCTCCCGGCGCGAACCGGGCGGCAAAGCTTTGGATGATGTCTCGGATCAGCTCGCTATGCTCGCCCGGGCTGAGTTTGATTTCCCTGTTAGGCGCAATTTGAACCGGGACGAGATTCTGGACGCGTGCGTTAGCGTAGCGAGCGGTTAAGGACTGGTGTTCCGCAACATAGAGCCTGAGGTTTGTTTCCCACTCCGCTTTGCCGAAGCTGCGAAGCAATTCGAGTGCTGATGGTTCAATCTGATAAACGGCTGAGGGGCTATTCACCGGACGAGTTGGCTTGTCGGGGTTATAAACGGCGATGCCGGCATCAACAAACTGGTGCATGGTTTGTCGCCGAATGGTCTCCCGGGTGTTGGGTGCGTAGGGTTTATTGTAGTTGTCTCGAATCCAATCCATGATTGGGGTGATGCCCATCAAGGGGCTCTCCGCGTCAGCCCATTCTTTTTTGGGCCCAAGGTTCATCAATGCCAGCAACGAGAGTGCGGATCTTTCGTTCTGTTGTGCTTTCGGGAGGTCTAATGCCGCCAGAATTTTCAGGGCGGATTTAATGAGAGCTTTCTTGTTCATCCTGCGAGTTCCTGTGTAAGCTCGTCCATTGAGTCTTGGGATGGAGCAATCTGACTCTTCGCCCACTGGCCAAGGGAGAGCAGAGTTCGTCGATCAGGATACTTCATGAGCCGAAGGTCGGTCGCATTGACTTGCGTGTGGCCGTTAAACCGGCGAAAGTTTTCGTCGACGGCCGTCGTGTTGAGGAACACTGCCAATCCATACGCGAGCGCCTCCGGCATGCCGTGTTTGTCCTCGTGAAAGACATTCAAGTGATTCTCGAATCCGAGCAACTCAGTTCCGGGAAAGCTGTCTGGGCTAACAACGCTTGCGACGATGCGGCGTTGTTCTTCCTTTGACGAGAACCGGCGGACGACTGTATAGAAGCCATTTGGGTAAAGCCATTTTCTCGTGTCGTCGTTTAGCTGGATTGCGTTTCCCCTCTTTATGCCTTCTTTGGGCCAATGGGTTGTTTGGCCGCTGAAATGGCTGGGATAGAGGAGCGGTACAGTGTTTCTGTCCGGGACCTGTTGGATGTATTCGAGCAGTCGGAAATCAACTATTGGGCCTGTTGAAACTCCAATCCCAAGGTCCGCAAGCGTAGATTTTACGCCCTTCGAGAGTTCGATTGTGTTGTATCCCAGGGAGGTCGGAACATGAATGAACTTGTCTGGATCGTTGGGCAATACGATGCGATCAAATGGCTGCTCGTGCGTGACGAGGTCGCTGAAGCTGTCGTCGGTTGAGTTGGAGACGGTCACGATGCCTTGGACCCCGGCGCGCTCAAGGCGAATGATTACATTCTCCTGCAAAACGTCGTCGTCTTTGAAGGCGTTGGTTCTTGAGGCAAATAGGTGTAGATGCCGCAGCGCCGCCCGGTTTAGGAGGAATTCGCGGAATGGACGGTAATAAGGGCCATTGCAAAAGCTGCGTGGGACAATAGCGACGAGCTGGCCCCCCGGCTTCATCATCGATAGTGCCAGCGCGACAAAGCCAGAGTAGAGATTGACCGCCTCGATGCCAACTTGGCGCAGAATTTTGCGGTGGGCCGATAGACTATTGATCTTTTTGTACGGCGGATTCAGAATTGCGTGGGTATATCCCCTCGGGGACAGGTTTTGCATCGCGGCGGCTTCAATAAAATCATTAGAAAGCACGCGATATGCCATGGGGAGCCTCTTGCGGTAGTCCTCCATCGTCTGAACGAGGTGCTTCCGTAATGCTGGGTCTATCTCGTATGCGTCAACTTCTGTACTACTGTATGAGAACCCGTCGGAGACCGCCCACCGGTCGAGGAATGCGCACGTGAGCGCTCCGACCCCTGCTCCCGCGTCGAGAAGTAGGCAGGTTGGGTCGGAGCTGGCAGGAAACAGCGAGGCCATGAATCGCGCGACAGGGGCGGGCGTCATGAACTGGCCAAGAGCGGATTTCTGCTTTAATGCGATCCCCGGCGAGATCGCCCGGCGAACGCCGTCTGCGTGGTCTAGTAACTGAATCGGCATTCTTGTCCGCCTCGAGTCGTGATCCTGAACGCCACAGCTTGATTCCGCTTCCTCTCAATCATAGACGGTTCCCGGAAGGTACAGTGAAAGTGTCGTGAGTCGGCGAGAGGGCTTTCCCGACTTTGCGGTTGAACAAGCGTCGCGATCATTTCAGGAAACAGGGTACCTCAAGAGATATGTTCTTTTGTCTCTGGGCTGCTGCATCATCCGGAGTACAGGACGCGGTATGCGGCGAATTTGAAGCGGGAGCTGCCGCGGATTCCGATGGCTCCGGATTTCAAGCGGTATGCGGAGATTGGCGCGGCGCTGATGAAGCTGCACATTGAGTATGAGCTGCAGGCGGAGTATCCGCTGGTGCGGACGGAGACGGGGAAGCTGGATTGGCGCGTGGAGAAGATGACGCTGTCGAGGGACAAGACTCAGTTGAAGTACAACGAGTTTTTGACGCTGAGCGGAATTCCGCCGGAGGTGTATGAGTACCGGCTGGGGAACCGGAGCGCGCTGGAGTGGGTGGTGGAACAGTACAGGGTTTCTACAGATGCGCGGTCGGGGATTGTGAACGATCCGAACCGGGAGGACGATGCGGAGTACATTGTGCGGCTGATCGGGCAGGTGGTTACGGTTTCAGTGGAGACGGTGCGGCTGGTGAAGGAGCTGGCTGCGCTGTCGATCGATCAGATTTGAGGCAGTCGCTCGCGGGAGGCTCGCATCAGCGTGCTGCTACCCACCCATTCGCTGAAAAGCGCGAATGGATGGGGCACAGTGCCGCGTGGCTCTCACTTTAGCGAGGATTTCAGAGGGAGTTGATTACGGTGAAGAAGTTTCTTGTTCTTATCGCGGCGGTTTTGGCTTTTGGTTTTGGCTCGGTCAATCTGGTTGCGCAGCAGGCTGCGGGGCAAACGCCTGCGGGCATTTTCATCACGGATGCGCCGGCGGAGCGCATTCTCAATCTCGACGATCTGAAGAAGCAGCTGAAGGAATATCACGCCTGCACCTGCACGTGCGGCTGCTATGCGAAGGACCTGGATTTCCAGGCGGATCGGGCGATTGCGTTTTTGAGGGGGCGCGTGAAGTCCAGCCAAGACAGGCATGACGGAAAGAACCCCGAAAAGCTGGCGCTGGTGCTGGACATTGACGAGACCACGCTCTCCAACTGGGAGGAGATGCAGAAGGCCGATTTCGCCTACGACAGCAAGGCGTTCAACGCGTGGGCGGAGACGGCGGCGGCGCCGGCGATTCCGGGCACGCTGCGGCTTTATAAAGAGGCGCAGAGGCTGGGCGTGAGCGTGTTCTTTTTGACGGGCAGGCCGGAAGAGCAGCGGGCGGCGACGGAGCAGAATCTGCGCAGCCAGGGATTTACCAGTTGGCAGCAGCTGATGCTGCGCGCGCCGGAACAGAAGGCTTTGAGCGCCGAGGCGTACAAGTCGGCCGAGCGCGCGACGATTGTGGCGCAGGGGTACACGATTGTGGAGAACGTGGGCGACCAGTGGAGCGATTTGAAAGGGAAGCCGGAGGCGGAATACTCGGTGAAGTATCCGAACCCGTTTTACTTGATCCCGTGAAACAGTGAAAAAGTGAATGAGTGAAAGAGTGAAAGAAGCAGGTCCTTCGCTGCGCTCAGCGACAGGCTTATTTTATTGAGTGATTTTTGGGGGAGGGAAAAAGGCAGGCGAGGCCTTCCCAAGGAGCCTTACAGACCTCGCCTGAGGAACAACTTGTTGGGCGCGATGGAACGGCGCCCGAATGTTTGAGGAGTTCCGTTGCAGTCCGCGGACTGCGCCGACCTTCCCTCAGTGGCTAGAGCATCTTCGGAATACGTATAGACTTTTTCAGCTCCGTTGGAGGTGGCTTTTTCTTGAGGAAAAAGTCACTTGAGCGTGTGCTTTCGGCCTACGCCAATTCCGAAGAATGCTATCAAGCCCGGGTTGATTTGACTGGCGCTAACCCTGGGGATGAATCCCCGGACTACCGCCCGAGTAAGTTTTTACGCAGTCTGCTAGTGCACTTCGATGTTGCCGGAGCCGGTGTCAACGCGGACGGTCGGGCCGCCGCCGTTGAGTTTGCCGGTGATGTGGTGCTTGTCAAACGATCCCTGCACGGTCATTTCGTGATCGGTGGAGATTCTGCCGGAGCCTGTGGAGGCATCGAGAGTGAGGCCGGCGTTTCCGGTGGTGAGCTCGACGCTGCCGGAACCGGTGCCAAGCTTCCAATCGGAGACCGGAGAGCCGCTGACCCTGATGTTGCCGGAGCCGGTTTGGGCGTGGAGGGCGCCTTTGAGGTTGTGCAGTTCAATGGAGCCGGAGCCGGTTTCAGCCTTCACATCGCCCTGGCCCACCTGTTCGGCAACGATGTTGCCCGAGCCGGTGCCCACGCTGAAGCCGCCCTTGAGGCCGGAGGCATGAATGGAGCCGGAGCCGGTGTTGAGCTTGGTGTTTTCGCCTACGCCGTCGTCGGTGATATCGCCGGAGCCGGTGGTGGCGTCGAGATAGGTGTCGGCGGGCGCTTCAATGTCGTAGTCGATGCTGATGTTGTGAAGGTTTTCGTGGTGGCCGATGCGGATGATGTTGCCGGTCTGCTCAATGGGAGGATTGGCTGCGATTTCGCGCACCTTGTCATCGCTGCCGCCCCAGTTGGAACGGACGCGGGCGGAGATATGCACGTGGCCGTCTGATCCGTGGGTGATGTGCACGTAACCGGCGCCGGTGGCTACGGAGAGTTCAGCCTTGCCGCTTACGGACAGGTTCCGCTCGAAAGTGGCTTCAGACGCGAAGGCCGGAATGGCCGCGAGAGCGAGCGCTGCCGCTAAGGGGATGAGTTTCTTCATGGTGTTCCTCCGGGACAATGAATGGGTGAAGGTGGAGCAGTGAACGAGTGAAACGGTGAACAAGTGAAAGAGTGAAGCAGTGAATTAGCGAACAATTTGTCCCGGCATTTTCAGTGCATCCGGCGTGCCAAAGTCCTTCTCGAGCTAACTTCAATCAAATCTGTGGGCCGAACGTGGAAATCGACGATCCCTGGGACCCAAATTGTCCGAATCTGAACAAACCTGTGCGGCGACGAACAGTGTGGCGGCCGTTCAGTTTTCAAGATTCTCACTGCCTCACGCTCACGGCTTCACTCTTTCACTTCTTCACTGCTTCACTGTTTCACTGTTTCACTTCTTCACTCATTCACTGTTTCACTGTTGCAGAACCACTTCCTGGCCTTCTGTTAAACCGCTGAGAATTTCGGTGACGCTGCCGTTGGAGAGGCCGACTTTTACGTCGACTTTGCGCTGGCCGTCTTTCTGGCTCTTGTCGGGGACTTGGACGGAGGTGTTCTTTTCCTTGTCGTAGACCACGGCGTTTTCGGGGACGGTGAGCACATTCTTGTGTTCGTCGAGAAGAATTTCGGCGTTCGCGGTCATCAGGGCCTTCAGCTCGCCGTTGGGGTTGTTGATGGAGACGCGCACCTCGAAGGTGGTGACGTTGTCCTTTTCGACGCCCATGGGAGAGATCTTGGTGACTTTGCCGTTGAAGACCCGGTCGCGGAAGCTTTCCACCTTGATGCGGGCAGGCTGGCCGAGATAGACGTGCGCAATGTCGGCTTCGTCCACTTTGCCCTGCACGTAGACTTCATTGACGTCGCCCTCGGTCATCACCAGCGTGGCGGTTGAGCCGAGAACGAGGATGGAGCTTACCGCGTCGCCGATTTCGACGTCGCGGGAAAGGATGACGCCGTCCATGGGCGCGGTGATGGTGGTGTAGCTGAGCTGCTCTTCTAGCTGCTTGAGGCTGGCCTGGCTCTGCGCAACCTGGGCCTTGGCCTGGCGAAGCTTGGCGGTATCGACGCCGATTTGCGCCTTGGAGGAGTCGCGGCGAGTGAGCGCGGCGAGGTACTCCTTGTTGGCGTCGTCGAGGGCCTGCTGGCTCACGATGCCGTCTTTGGCCATCTCCTGGTTGCGCTCGAGGGTGAGCTTGTACATGGGCAGGTCGGGCGCGGCGGCGTTCACCTTGTCCTGCTCGATGTTGGCCTCGTAGGTGCCGACGTTGGCCTCCGCGGCGCCAAGCTGGGCGCGCTGCGCTTCAACTTGCGCCAGAATCTCCTGCTGATCGAGCTGGGCCAGTTCCTGGCCTTTGTGGACTACATTATTGATGTCCACAAAGAGCTTTTCCACGATGCCGGAGGCCTTGCTTTTGACTTCAACCTTGGTGATGGGCTGGATTTTTCCGGTGGCGATGACGGAACGGGCCACATCGCCGCGCGCGACTTTGGCAATGCGATTGGGATCAATGCTGTTGCCCTTGGCCAGGCGCGCAAGACCGACACCTGCTCCCAGAAGGAGAATGACCAACCCGACGCTCAACCAGATCCAGAATCGCCTTGTTTTCCGCGCTGCAGCCACCACAAGCCTCCGTGTTATTGAACAAACCGCGAACCCGCGGCGCTGAATGAATGAAAAGAACTGTAGATTCTGACGAGCGGGTGCGGCAGCCGTTATCGCGCAGCCGAATCCCGTGCTGAATGTTCATACGCAATGGAGTGGTTTGCGGTTCCCGGACGGGGACGCGAATTCAGCGGGTCCCTTGCATGAAGTTGCGCCATGCGCCGGCGATTCCGTAGGCGCCGAGGACGCGGAAGAGTCGCACCAGCGGCAGAAGTGGCGGAACGATGAGGGAGGGGATGTGCATGGACTTTGCCCAGAGACGGTCGGCCTGGGTGGGAGCAAGTTCGCGCAGGCGACGCGTCCATCGACGCCAGGGGCTGCGCTCGGTGGAGTAGAAGCTCCAGGCGGCGTGGACGGGACGCGCGGCGGATGAATCGCCTGGGTCCTGGCGGGCCAGGTTTTGCGCAAGGAACTCGCGCGCGCTCTCAACAATCTTGGGTTGTTGCAGGAGCGCGGTGGAGAGCGCTGCGGGCAGGGACGTTTGCAGAGTCTCTGCTGCCAGGGCGCTGGAGAAGAATAGAAGCTCATCCATGCCCTGGTTGCGCGCGGAATTGAGGAGAGCCTCGCCGGGATCGTTTGCAGCAAGGATGGCGAGGGCGCGGGCCAGGTCGGCTATCCATTGCAGGCGCGCGCAGTCGTGGCGCAACAGGTGATAGCTGAGGTAGAGAATCGAATCTTCTTGCGCCATGATGCGGATGGGCTGGCCGCGGAATGTGGCAGTCTGGCTGCGCGACCAGGCTTCGTCGCTGTTAAGGGGACAGAGCTCGGGGCGTCCGAAGGATGAGTGCAGCTCAAGCAGGACTTCGCCGCGGCGAAAGGGCAGATCGTAGGCGAGGCCGGAGATGGGCTTGGTGATGGGCTCGGCTTCGAATCCGGAGGATGTGAGCACGGTTTGCGCGGTGGCGAGATGGTGGCGTTGTACGAGTACGTCGAGGTCGATGGAAGCGCGGGCGGCGACATCGCCGAAGAGGGCCTCGGCCAGGACTGGACCCTTGAGAGGCATAACCTCGATGCCTGCTTTGGCGAAGGCGGCCAGCACCGATTCAAGCTCAGCGGCGAGAAACTGCGCGTGGGCCCAGGAGCTGTGCCACGCAGCGGCGAATTCTTCGGTGGCGTGGGGCGCGAGTTGCGGATAAACGAGTGCGAGGACGACGTGCTGCTCGGTGAGAGCGAGCAGTGCTGGCCAGTTGAGATTTTCAGGGATTGCGAGCGGCGAGGCGGGCGGTGTGGAGTCAGATTGAAGGCTGCGTCGGAGGCAATCGAGAAGCAACTCGAATTCGGGAGTGCCGGCCGTCATGCCTTTAGTATCCAGCATTCATTACAGGGTATCGAGCAGTTTGAGAGCCCACTCAACGACTTCGGGGGCTTCGCCGCGGTTTCCGCGAAAGGCCTTGATGCCGGCGACGGCCTGGCTGGTGGCGTGGAACGCAGCGTGGGGATAGCGATAGGCGGAGGTGGAGTGGCGGGTGAGTTCGAGGGCCGCTGCGCCGGGGGTGATTTCAGTAGGGTTCCAGGTTGCGCCTTCGCGATAGCGGCAGGCCAGCAGCATGATTGGCCGGATGGGATCGTGGCCGACTCCGCCTGAGCCGCCGAGCTGCTCGACGGGAACCAGGGTCTGGACGAGGCTGCCTTTCTGCATGCGGACCTGAAGCGGGCGGGCGTAGGGATGCACGAGGCCTTCGGAGTCGAGCAGGGCGAACTCGTCAGAGTAGTAGGTTGCGCCGGCTTGCACAAAGTTCATGGTCAGCGTGGTTTTTCCATGGGTGCTGCGTCCGGGAATGACGATGGCGCGGCCACGCCAGCCTACTACGCCGGCATGAATGAAGACGCGGTCGCGCGCGCTGTTGGCTACGCGGTTGACGACCTGCTGCTCGAAGACCGACAGAAGCTGTTCTTCATTTTCAGCGACGGCCTTGCGGCGGCCATCGGATTTGACGACGGCGCTGAAGTCTTCCTGGTCTGAAACTTCTACGGCGAAGACATGGTCTGGGGCCTGCGCGGTCTGGGAGGGGATTAAAGACGCGCCCAGCGGGAGCCGGGTCAGCAGGTCCGGAAGCAGGGAAGGTCGATTGGTGGAAATAAGGAAGTGAGTGCCATAGGCGATGAAGTGCTGCGAAGCCTGGTACGAAGACTGCGAGACGGGGCGAGGAGAATTTGCGATCAATGTTCCTGTCAAAACTGCTTTCCGATTGGACTACCTCCCGACCGGAATTTTCCCGATTGGGGCTGCTTCCAGTTGAGACGCACTTTAGCGCCGGCTTTCAGCGACCTGCCTGACCGCCGGCGCGCATGGATAGCCGCTGCGTTTAGGTCCTCAAAGCGTAGGACTTTTGAGCGGTCATGGTGAGCACCAGCGGCAGGCCGACGATCAGTGCCGCAGCCCAGCCGAGCTTGCCGAACAGCTGACGGCGGCCGAGGTTTGCGTCCTCGCTGGTTGGTTCTTCGACATGCTCCATCAGCCCTTCCTCATCAAGCTTGCGCAGGGCGTACTCGACGACGCGGATGTCGGCGGGTGTGCCGGTCTCTTCGGCAACCAGGCGGGCGAGATCCTCAAGGGAGGTGGCGCCGTCGGCGTGCTGCCAGACGATCGCGGCGGAGCGATTCAGGCAATGGGTCTTCCTGGTGGTGGGGTTAAAGAGCATTAACTCCCCGGCCATTTCCTTTTGAACCAGACCGGCGGGGTCACGACGCAGGGGAAGGTGCGTGGGGGTCATGATCATGAGGCTAGTGTGGGCGAAGTTTTGTGGGCTGTCAATCGCAATTTGCGCGGAATGCGTGGCTGTCTGGCGATTTATGGCGGCACACTTCCACAAAAGGCAGGCCGCGAGTCCGGATTTTATTGCGCGCCTGTAGGAGCCTGCCCGCAGGGGTGCGCGGGCAGGAAGGAACTGCTGAACAGGGTGGCCCTGACTCAGCGGAGAGCGTAGGCCTTGCGCGGGCTGACGGCGATCACCAGCGGCACGCCGACGATGAGCGCAGCTGCCCAGCCGAGTTTGCCGAAGAGCTGGCGGCGGCCGAGATTCGCGTCGTCGCTCGCGGGTTCGTCGACATGCTCCATGAGTCCCTCTTCGTCGAGCTTGCGCAGGGCGTACTCAACCACACGAACGTCCGCGGGCGCGCCGGTTTGTTCAGCGACCAGGCGAGCCAGTTCTTCGAGGGAGGTAGCGCCGTCGGCGTGCTGCCAGACGATTGCTGCGGCTTGATTCAGACAGTGGGTTTTCTTTGTGGTGGGGTCAAAGAGCATTAACTCTCCTGCCACGTCTTTCTGAATCAGGCTGGGCGAGTTCCGGCGAAGGGGAAAGGTCGCTGTGGTGTTCATGCAGTTGATTCTGGGCAAATGTGAATGGAGTGTCAATGGGAATCTGAAGAACGAGAACCGGTAAGTAACGTGGCATTTGCGCGTTTGCGGGACTCATCTTCGCTCGTGAGCGAGCAGAGCAGGGCCGCGGAGTTCACCGCGGCCCGACGAAATCGCGCTCTAAAATGTGGGTGTTCCACCGCTGGCGGCATAGGCTTTCGGAGGCTTCACCGTGGTCACCAGTGGCATGGCAATGAGCAGCGCAGCGGCCCAGCCCAGCCTGATGAAGAGCTGACGGCGCCCAAGGTTCGCGTCGCCGGTTGTGGGTGGGGTGATTTGCTCCATAAGGCCGTATTCGTCGAGCTTGCGGAGGGCGAACTCGACAACCCGGATGTCGGCGGGCATGGCGGTCTGAGCTGCGACCAGGTTTGCAAGTTGTTCGACGGAGGTGCGGCCATCAGAGTTTTGCCAAACGATGGCGGCGGATTGGTTGAGGCAGAAGGTCTTCTTTGATCCGGGGTCAAAGAGCATCAACTCACCGGCCATCTGTTTCTGAATTAGGCCGGCTGTGTTCTTGCGAGCAGGAAAAGTTTGTGAGGTATTCATGGCCACAGATTGTAAGACCGGCAGCTTGAAATTGAATGTGATAAGCGTTCGAAGAAAGGCCGCGAGTTAGCGTGGGCTGTGCGCACATGGCGAGTGAGCAGGTGAGCGGCGGCATTGGCGGCCGCGGCATTCGTGACTCGCGGGCCGGATTGGCTGGTCGGCGAAAAGAACAAAAGGCCCCCAGCCGAAGCTGGAGGCCTTTGTTGTTGCGGCTGGCTTTTGCGGCGCACCCAGAGGGTATCCGGCGTCTGCCCCACCGCAGGTGGCTAGTACATTCCGTCCATGCCGCCGCCGTGGCCGCCGCCTGCCGGCGCAGCCTTGGGCTCGGGGATCTCGACAACCAGTGCTTCGGTGGTCAGAAGCAGTCCGGCGATCGAGGCTGCGTTCTGCAGCGCGGTGCGGGTCACCTTGGTGGGATCGATGACGCCGGCCTTGACCAGGTCTTCGAACACGCCGGTAGCTGCGTTGTAGCCGTAGTGGGGCTGCTTGGATTCAAGCACCTTGGCCACGACCACCGCGCCCTCTTCGCCGGCATTGGCGACGATCTGGCGCAGGGGCTCTTCGAGCGAACGGCGCACGATCTGCGCACCGATCTTCTCATCGCCTTCGAGCGTCTTGATCAGCGCGTCAACCGCGGGGATGGCGCGAACCAGCGCCACGCCGCCGCCGGGGACGATGCCTTCTTCGACCGCAGCACGGGTTGCGTGCAGCGCATCTTCAACGCGAGCCTTCTTTTCCTTCAGCTCGGTCTCAGTGGCTGCGCCGACCTTGATGATGGCAACGCCGCCAACCAGCTTGGCAAGGCGCTCCTGCAGCTTTTCCTTGTCGTAATCGGAGGTGGTCTTCTCGATCTGCGAACGGATTTCCTTCACGCGGCCCTCGATATCAGAGGACTTGCCTGCGCCGTCCACGATGGTGGTGTTGTCCTTGTCGATGGTGACGCGCTTGGCACGGCCGAGATCTTCGAGCTTGACGCCTTCGAGCTTGATGCCGAGGTCTTCGGTGATGGCCTTGCCGCCGGTGAGGATGGCAATGTCACCCAGAATAGCCTTGCGGCGATCGCCAAAGCCGGGCGCCTTGACGGCGGCCACGTTGAGGGTGCCACGCAGCTTGTTGACCACGAGGGTCGCCAGCGCTTCGCCTTCCACGTCCTCAGCAATGATCAGGAGGGGCTTGCCGCCGCGTGCAACCTGCTCGAGCAGGGGCAGCAGATCCTTCATCGCGCTGATCTTCTTTTCGTAGATCAGGATGTAGGGATCGTCGAGGGCCACTTCCAACCGCTCCGCATCAGTCACGAAGTAGGGGCTGAGGTAGCCGCGGTCAAACTGCATGCCGTCGACCGTTTCGAGACCGGTGTGCATGGTCTTGGACTCTTCGATGGTGATGACGCCGTCCTTGCCCACAACCTTGACGGCATGAGCGATGATGTCGCCGATCTCCTGATCGCCGTTGGCGGAGATGGCTCCGACCTGGGCAACCGAACCCTCGTCAACGGGCTTGGAGAGCGCGCCGAGTGCGCCGCCCTCGGTCCACTTGCCGTCCTTGTCGCGGGTGCCGATGATGGTGACGACAGCCTTGTCGATGCCGCGCTTGAGAGCGGTTGGGTTGGCTCCGGCGGCAACCGTCTTGACGCCTTCCTTGAAGATAGACTGGGCCAGAACGGTGGCAGTCGTGGTGCCGTCGCCGGCAACGTCGGAGGTCTTGGAGGCGACTTCGCGAACGAGCTGCGCGCCGACGTTTTCCAGCGGATCTTTCAGATCGATTTCCTTGGCCACCGTCACGCCGTCCTTGGTGATGGTGGGCGAGCCAAACTTCTTCTCGATTACGACGTTGCGGCCCTTGGGACCGAGCGTCGCCTTGACGGCGTCCGCGAGCGTGTTGACGCCGCGCAGAATCGCCTGACGGGAATCTTCACCGTGCAGAATTTGCTTTGCCATTTTTTTCTCCAGTGATCAGTGAACAGTGTTCAGTGATCAGATTCAGGTTTGAAATTTTGAGCCGTAGTTTTTGGCGGAATTCACAGTCAGGATGAACATTCTCGTATGGGTCCATTTCTGACCGCTGAGCACTGTTCACTGACCCCTGCGCGGATGGCGCGCTTACTTCTTGATGATTCCGAGGACTTCTTCTTCGCGCATGATGAGGAACTCTTCACCGTCGATCTTGATCTCGGTGCCGGAGTACTTGCCGAAGAGGATCTTGTCGCCCGCCTTGACGTCGAGAGGGAAGACCTTGCCTTCGTCGTTGGACTTGCCCTTGCCGACGGAGATGACTTCACCTTCCTGGGGTTTTTCCTTGGCGCTGTCGGGAATGATGATCCCGCCACGGATGGTTTCGCCCTCTTCCAGACGGCGGACCAGGATGCGGTCGTGGAGGGGGGTAAACGTGGTTGTTACAGAGGATGTTGCCATTGCTTCGCTTCTCCTTCACAGGCGGACAGGGTTGAGCCCGGGCCGCGAGTTTTCTGTTGGTTTTGAGAAAAAAGCTTTGGAATCTGCTGAGTGCGGCTCCAGCGATTGGAGATTTTAACCCACTGGAAGCAGTGTATCCGGCTGGGTGCTAGCACTCGTGCCTTCCAATTGCTAACGATAGGCAAGCGGGCTGTGGGTTGTCAAGTGGAAGATCGTTAAAATCTTAGTGAATTACGCTCACATACATTGATGGACCCTCGGTGCAGGCGTGCAGATCAGACCTTTTGCATGATGCAAGCCAGCTGAGATGGCTAGAATTATCGATTATCAATAAATTTTCTTGACAGCATGCTGATTTGTTCATATCGTTTATCGATAAGGAGAGGGCTATGCTGGAAAAAGACAAGCTGATCAGGACTTCTCGGCTGGTAGTAAAGACCGGTTTACTCATCAACAGGTTGTTTCTCGCAGCGGTGATGGTAGGACTGCTCTTGTCCTTCATTTTCGCCTCTCAAATGGCTGCGATGCTGGTTCCGCAAGGGCCCGATGTGAGATCGGTGATAACCGGCCTGCGCCTCGAAATGCTGCTGGGGATTGCAATGGCGGTGGCGATCGACAGGCTGTTTGTGGCGCTGGCACAAATCATTGAAACCGTGCGGGAGGGCGACCCGTTTATTCATGCCAACGCCCGCAGGCTGCAGACGATCGGCTGGGCGCTGATGGTGCTGCAACTGCTCAACCTTCCATCGGTCCTGATCGAAAGGTCTTTTCCGAGCCTGGGGACGGGGACGCCGGGCTTTGATTTTTCGGCGGGAGGATGGTTGGCGGTGCTGATGGTGTTTGTGCTGAGCCGAGTGTTTGCTGCCGGCTCCGCGATGCGCGATGAACTGGAAGGAACGATCTAGCCATGCCAATCGAGATCAGGCTGGACGAGGTGATGGAGCGGCGCAAGCTGTCGCTGACCGAGTTATCGGAGGCGGTGGATATTACGCTGGCGAACCTTTCGATTCTCAAGACTGGGAAGGCGAGGGCGGTCCGGTTTTCAACACTTGAGGCGATCTGCAGAGCGCTGGAGTGCCAGCCGGGAGACATTCTGGTTTTCAGCGATAAGGGCGAGCGCCCGGAGGAGGATGGCGATGAATAAGGAGATGGCTGGTTCCCTCGAGAAAGACAATTCCGGCCCGCGAGGCTCCGTTCGGGAAGAAAACGAGGTTCCCATGGGTGAGGTTTCGCTGCTTCGCATCTATGTGCTCCGCGGCATGTACCTGTTCATCGTGGCTGGGCTGGGGATCTTTCTGTGGCCGGGGATCATCAGCCCGGCGCGGCACGGGGCGCTTGTGGGGACTTCCCAGGCGTCCTGCATGCTGGCGGCATTCTCATTGCTTTGCGCGCTGGGACTGCGCTACCCGCTGAAGATGCTGCCGGTGCTGCTATGGGAGGTGCTCTGGAAGACGCTTTGGCTTCTGCTGGTTCCGTTTCCCCAGTGGCTTGCGGGGCATGTGGACGAGTCGCTGCAACCGGACATCTTCGCCTGCTCCCTGGTGGTACTGGTGTATCTCGCGATTCCATGGGGATATGTCTACCGGCATTTCGTGAAGGCGCGTGGCGATCGCTGGGGTTCCAAGTGAACACGGTTCAGTCTCCCATCCATCGAATAAAGAGACGCTCGATGGATGAGCACATACGCTTTCGGGGGGAGCAGGACTTCGAAGTTCCTCGACTCACGAGCGGCCTTCGGAGCCGTCTCTTCATATAGAGGATTAAAACCAGATACAATGAAGGCCATGGTTCGTCGCACTCTCTTTCGTCTCTTCGTCTTTGTGGCCGGGTTCGGCCTGGTTGTCACTTCGCTTGTTGCCAATGGCCAGGACGACACCAGCAAGCGCGGGCGCAAGTACAAGGCTCCGCCGCCGACTGCGCGTGTTGAAGTGACGATTCTTCGCGATTTCAACGGCAAGCCGATTGAGAATGCAGCCGTCGTCTTTCATCCCATGGCGGGAGACAAGGACGAGGGCAACATGGAGTTGAAGACCAACGAGGACGGCAAGGCCATTATCGATGTGCTGCCGTTGGGAGACACGGTGCGGCTGCAGGTGATTGCGCGCGGCTACCAGACCTATGGCGAGGACTACAAGATCGACAAGCCTTCGCTGGCTATCGAAGTGAAGATGAAGCGGCCGGGCGCGCAGTACTCGATCTATGAAGCGCACGACAATTCCGGTGCGGCGAAGCCTGCCACTCCGCCGGCGAATTCAACGACGGATAAGCCCAAATCGGACACGACGCCTCCGCCGGCCGCGCAGCCGCAGCCGAACTAGGGCTTTTCCAACGCTGCACACAGAAGATTCCAGCCCACCCCTGATGCCCAATCTACCTCTCAGCGGCAAATCGGCTCTGGTTACCGGGGGAGCGCGGCGTATTGGGCGCGGGATTGCGCTGACTCTGGCCGGTGCCGGCGCGGATGTGGCGATTACCTATCTGAAATCTGAAGCCGAGGCTGCGCAAACCGCGCGGGAGATTGCCGCGCTTGGCGTGCGTGCATTGGCCGTGGAGGGCGATGTGCGCTCGGAGGATTCAGTGCGCGCGGCGATCGCTGCGACCGTTGGCGAGTTTGGTCGGCTGGATATTGTGGTGAACAACGCCGCAGTGTTTGAGTCGGTTCCGCTGGAGCAGATCAGCGTGGAGCAATGGGACGCGGTGTTCGAGACCAACGCGCGGGGGCCGTTTCTGGTGGCGCGCGAAGCGCTCAGGCATCTGCGCGAGGCGCGAGGGCGCATTGTGAACATCGGCTCGCTGGGCGGCATGCACGCATGGGCGGGGCATGCGCACTACTGCGCTTCAAAGGCCGCGCTGCACATGCTGACACAGGCGATGGCCAAGGCCTTTGCTCCGGAGGTGAGCGTTAACTGCGTTGCGCCGGGGTGGATTGAGTTTCCCGATGCGGAAGACGGCGCCGGGGCACGGTTTGCCTCGCGCACGCCGATGCGGCGCAATGGGACAGCGGACGATGTGGCCGAGGCGGTGCTTTTCTTTGCGACAGGGCCGCGCTTTGTGACCGGTCAGGTGCTGGCGGTGGATGGCGGGCTGGGGCTTGGCTGAGAAGACAATGCAGCGTCTTCAATTGGAAACTTGAGAGGTTATTCAGACCATTTGCGGTTGAGGTGTTCGCCGTCCGCCTATAGCGAAACCAGAGTAGCTGTACCCAGGAGGCACGATGCCAAGTGGCTTTTTCCTCAGGAAAAGGCCACCTCGCGTACTCTCGGCAGGGGCACGTTTACTCTGGTTTCGCTCTAACATCTGTGCTCTCCCACCCATTGTGCAATGTACGCACAATGGATGATTGCACGGGGCACTGCTGACAAGGCAGCGAAGGTGGAGAGATGATTCAGCGGGCGAAGAGGCGGTTCCAGAAGCCTTTGGGTTGATCCTTGCCGGGACTTGATCCCTTTGAACCGCTGCTGTCCTGGGTTGAAGCGGTCTTCCTGGATGCTGATTTTGTTTTGGCGGGGAAGCGGCTCGCATCGAACTTCAGCGGAATGTTTTCCCATAGTCCGGCGGGCTGGGGCTGCGCGGGCCACCTGGCGCCTTCGACTGCGGCCAGCGGGTTGGTGAAGCAAAGGCGGCGCGCGGTTTCTTCGCCGACCTTGCGGGTCACGTAGTCGTATCCTTTTTTCAGATGCGGCGGACGCCACTGGGGGTGATGCGCATCGGTGGCGAGGAAGTGGATCCAGTTGCGCTCAAGCAGTTCGTTCGCGAAGGCCTCGGCCGACTGCCCGAAGCGGCCGTACAACGAGCTTGAGGTGACCTGGACAAGGCTGCCCTCGCGCATCCAGTCGGCCAGCATCTCGGTCTTGCGTTGCAGGACCGGGTTGCGTTCAGGATGGGTGATGATCAGCGTGTAGCCGGCCCTTTGCAGGTTGCGCATGGCGTCGGTCATCTGCGGAGGAATCACCTGGTCGGGAAACTCGATGAGCAGGTAGCCTTTGCCGTTGATGGAGTAGCGCAGGGGGTTGGCCTGGGCGGTTTCAATGTTGTCGGCATTCATGTGAAAGTCGCAACCCAGGCTCAGCTCGACGACGCCATTCAGGAGCCTGCGCAGCTCTCCAAGGCGCTCGGCGATCAGCTCTGCCTGATAAGGGTAGCGGTCACTTGAATGGGGTGTGCAGACGATGTGGGTAATGCCATCCGCGGCAGCATCGTTGGCCATTGCGAGAGAGGTGGCCAGATCGGGCGAGCCGTCGTCCACTCCGTAAATCAGGTGATGATGAATATCAATCAATTTTTTGCCGATTCCCAACCGCTGCAACAAAAAACTACCGTGTTGCCAAAACTTCGATCATTGAGGAGAAAATCTTCCATCCGTCCGCTGAGCCGAGCAACTGTTCACTTGACCTGTCCGGGTGGGGCATCATTCCTAAAACGTTCCGGCCGGAATTCAGAACTCCGGCAATGTTGCTGAGAGATCCATTGGGATTTGCTTCCGGAGTGATTTCGCCGCCGGGAGTGGCATATCGGAAGGCAATGCGGTTTTCACTTTCCAGCCGGAGCAACTCATCCGGCGTGCAAAAGTAATTGCCTTCCATGTGCCCGATCGGGATCTGGAGGACTTGACCTTTTGCGAGCTGGTTGGTGAAGGGGCTGTCAGTGGTTTCGACGCGAATGTGCACCTGCTTGCAGATGTACTTGAGGCCGGCGTTGCGCATGAGGGCGCCGGGCAGCAACCCGGCTTCGGTGAGGATCTGGAAGCCGTTGCAGATGCCGAGCACGAGACCGCCGCCGGCGGCAAACCGCTGAACCGCCTGCATGACGGGAGAAAAGCGGGCGATGGCGCCGGTGCGCAGGTAATCGCCATAGGCGAAACCGCCCGGAACCAGCACGGCATCCACGCCCTTGAGGTCTTCCGAGTCGTGCCAGAGGAAGGTAACCGGCTGGTGGGCCACTTCGGCAATCACGTTGTATGTGTCCTGGTCGCAGTTGGAACCGGGAAAGACAAGCACACCGAATTTCATGCTTCTAGGTTATCAGGATCGCGGGGTGGAAAATGTCACTTTTGTGTCACTCGGAATGCGGTTACCAAAGGCGGGGTACGGCCAGGTCATTGAAGACTAGCTCTTCGAACTTGGCTAACCATATCTTAGCTAAGTAATACTCCCGAAACACGAGCTTCTTCCCGCATGCGGCGATGAGATTCGCGGGCGAACTGGTGCTGGAAGGCGCGGCTGATGGGCAAGCCGAGGCGTGCAAACAAATGGCGGGGCCGCGAGATGGCTTCGAGCACGTAGTGGACATCGCCGGTGGCTGCGTCGAATTCCAGCAGAAAGCGCTCGGCGCCCTGCTCGACATGCATGGGAGTTGTGGCGTAAAGAAAGCCAAAACGGCTGGCGGTGTCGACAGTTTCTTCAATGCGGCTGAGGTTCAACGTCCAGAGTCCGAGGGTCCGCGCTTCCATGGCGATGATTTGTCCGGGCTCGATGAGTGCGGCGGAATTGGCTACACGCGCCCATCCGAGGTCAAACATGGCCCATCGGCGAAAGCCCTGCCTTGCAGCCGAGAACGCAGGCTCACCGCGGCCGATGCACGAGCGTGAACGATCGTGAACGAAGCCGAAGGGGAGACGCGCGCTTCGATCAAGCCCACCCGCCAATGACAGCCCCTCGGGCGAGTTTGACGGCAATCCGGCGGCGGCCGCAACGTTTCTGTCGATGCGGGCGACGGTGGCTGGGGTCAGGTGGAACACCTACTCAGTATGCCAGTTGGAACGTGAGGCCTTTACCGTCGTCCGGGACAACGGCGGTGACGCGGTGATGCTCCGCGTCGTAGTTGGCCTTGAGAGCGTTGTTGCCGAGGCTGGCGCTTGAGGCAGGCTTGGACTGGCCGTAGACCTCAATCGCAAGCTGACTCCACCACGGGGCGAAACTGCCCTCCCTGGGCGCGATGGTGACGGTGATGCCCTGAGCTGTGAGGGCGCACGTAAATGCTTCACGAAGGAAGTTGCCCTTCTCAAAGGCGTAGCTGACGCCATCGTCGAGATAAACGCTGCCGGTGCAGGTCTGGCCGGGCTTCGTGGGAGGGTAGACGCGCAGGGTGAGCGGACCTTGTGGCTTCTCATCGGTGCTCTGAACGAGGGGCTGCTCAGGGATGATGGCGCCGGAGCGGGCAAAGACGGGCAGCGTTTCCGCGGTGTTGTGAAGCAGGACGACCTGATCGGACACTGCCGCATTTTCGACGGCCTGTTTCTGGGCGCTGCCCTGAACGCGGGCGCCGGTCCAGTAGTCGTACCAGGCGGTTGGGGGAAGGGTGATGGAGTAGTTGTCGACCTCGTCGGGGTAGGGGCTCTGGGCGACGAGGAGATCGGGGCCGAGCAGGAACATGTTGTTGCCGGGACCGAGATCAAGGGGCGCGCCGTACGAGTCGGCAGTGGCAGCGGGGAATTCAAGAAAGAGCGGGCGCATGATGGGCAGGCCGGTGCGGCTCATCTCGTCTGCCGTGGTGTAGATGTAGGGCATGAGGCGGTAGCGCTCTTCGATGGCATGGCGGCGCAGTTCCACATCTTTCGCGGTGCCGTTTTCCCATGGCTCCTGGGGCAGGGTGCCGTTGGCGGTGTGGTCGCGGTCGATGGGCTGGAAGGCGCCAACCTCAAGCCAGCGGGTGAGCAACTCAGGTTGCGGCGAGCCGGCAAAGCCGCCCACATCTGCGCCGGCCATGGCAAAGCCGCTGAGGCCGAGGTTGATGAGCTGCGGGGTGGTCTGGCGGAGGTGGTTCCAGGTGCTGGAGTTGTCGCCTGTCCATGTGGCGGCGTAGCGCTGTCCGCCGGCGTAGCTGGCACGGGTCATGACGAAGGGGCGGGTGTCCGGCTCGAGCTTGCGCAGGCCTTCAAAGGTGCCGCGGCTGTTTTGCATGCCGAAGATGTTGTGGACTTCAAGATGGGTAGCGACGCGGGTCTTGAAACCGGGTTCCTCGATGCGGTGCTGCACGTTGTCAGGCATGGTTTTGGAGGCGACGTTGAAGATGGCCGGCTCGTTCATGTCGTTCCAGAAGCCGGAGATGCCCCTGCCGACGAAATCGGCGTAGAGCGTGCCCCACCAGTCGCGGGAGGCTTTCTGGGTGAAGTCAGGGAAGACGGACTTGCCGGGCCAGACATCGCCGACATAGATCGAGCCGTCCGGGTTCTTGACGAAATGGTCGCCGGCAATGCCTTCGTCATAGGGTTTGTAGCCGATGCCGGGCTGGTCGGCGATGTGCAGATCGGTGATAACCACGGTGTGCAGATGCTCGGCTTTGAGGTCCTGGATCATCTGATCGAAGTGCGGAAACCGTTCTGGATCAACAGTAAAAGGACGATCCTTGAACTGATAGTCGATGTCGAGCCAGATCACGTCGGAGGGAATGCGCTCGCTGCGCAACTTGGAGGCGATGCGGCGGACTTCGGCCTCGGGATAGTAGCTGTAGCGCGATTGCTGGTAGCCAAGAGACCAGAGCGGCGGCAGCGGGGTGGTTCCTACCAGCCAGGCCCAGGATTCGACTACCTGCCTGGGAGACGGGCCGTAGAGAACGTAGAAGTCGAGTGGGCCGGCTTCGGCGCCGAAGGAGTAGCCGTCGCGGTATGCCTTGTTGAAATCGAAGCTGGAGCGCCAGGTGTTATCAAGGAAGACGCCTGCCGAAACGCCGCGGCGATAGGTGATGAAATATGGGATCGACTTGTAGATGGGGTCAGTGGATTCCTGCCAGCCGAAGGAGTCGTTGTTCCAGTCGGTGAAGGCTTCGTTGCGGCGGTCGAGGGGACCGGGTTTGTCGCCGAGGCCGAAGTAGTGCTCGTCTTCGGGCGACTTGAACGAGGCGCGAAATGCGGTGCCGTGGTATTCGATCGGATTGCCGGGAAGCTGGTCGAGGATCACGTGGCCGGCGAGATCGGTGACGGTGATTTGAAGCGGATCATTTTGAACGGAGACGCGCAGTTTTGCGGTGGTGAAGCCGACTGCTTTGTCGCTCTGCAGCGGCATGACGGTCACGCCGGCGGTGCGGGACGCGGGCAGGACGGCCCATGAGGCGTCTTCAGGCAACTCGCCGGTTGGCCCCACGCGAATGCGCAGCACGTCGTCGCGCAGGGCGGTGATCCGCAGCAGGGCGGTCCCGCTGTAGATGTCGATGCCGTTGTCTGTCGCGTGGAAGGCTGTGACTCGATCCAATCGGACGAAGTTGGGGCCCGGCTGGGCTTCGGCGGTCAGGTTCGGTTGTGAGACTGCAGCCAGGGAGAGAAATCCAAAAACAGCAGATAAAAGTGGCACTACCTTTTGCACTCAGCACCTCATGAGGGCCAGTTTGCCGGTCAATTCAAGGATAAACCCGGTGGCGGGGGAACGAGGGTGGTGGCGCTGGGCTGGGTGCTGCAGGTAAATGGACGGATCGAGCCGTTTGCGCACGTGGATTGTACGCAAATTGGCGGGGTGCTGGGAGCGCAGGCGCAGGGCATGGATGCGGATGAGCGAAATACGGTGATGGCGGGGGCGATTGCGCGGGTGATTGTGCATGAGTGGATTCACATTGCCGCGCAGAGCTCGTCGCACGCCGAGCGGGGCATTGAAAAGGCGCAATTTGGAGAGGCGGACCTGATGGATCTGGGGAGCGAGCCGGTGGCGCGGCTGCGGAATCCTTGATGGGGAGGGCGGATTGTCCTCATTTGATTCAGCCATCCTTTTGATCCGGCTATCAAGAGTTTGCGTTTCGCACCCATTCGCCGGAAAAAAGGCGAATGGATCGGGCACAGCACAGGAGTGCGAGTCGAAACACGCGCAGGGCGCCCTGTACGAAGATTGCGGTACCCGGAACGGGCAACATATAGATTGGGTAAATGCGGCAGGGGCAGGCGAATTGGAAGCAGGAACTGGGCGCGATGGTGACGCTGGCGGTTCCGGTGGTGCTGAGCGAACTGGGCTGGATGGCCCAGGGCGTGGTGGACACCATCATGGTGGGCAGATTGGGGCCGGCGGCGATTGGCGCCGTGGCCGTCGGCAACGCGGTCTGCTATACGCCGTCGCTGTTTGGGATTGGGCTGCTGCTGGGGCTGGATACGCTGGTGGCGCAGGCCTTCGGGCGCAAGGATCACGACGAATGCCATCGCTGGCTGGCGCAGGGGATGTACCTGGCGTGCGTGGTAACGCCGCCGCTGATGCTGCTGATGGGTCTGGCGAGCTTCGGCTTTGCGCGGTTCGGCATTACGCCGGAGGTGGCGGGGCTTGCCGGCGGTTATCTGCGGATCATGCTTTGGGGAACGCTGCCGCTGCTCGTCTACGCCGGGACGCGGCGCTACCTGCAGGGCGTGGGCTCGGTGCGGGTGATTACGGTGACTTATGTCGGAGCGAACCTGATCAACTGGTTTCTGAACTGGGTGCTGATCTACGGCAGGTTTGGCATGCCGGCTTTGGGAGTGAACGGGTCGGCTCTTTCGACGGTGGTTGCACGGGTGTTTATGGCTGCGGCGCTGCTCGGTTTTGCCTGGCGCTATGAGCGGAAGCGCGGTCATCCCCTGTTCCGGCACTGGGCGGGGCCCAGCCTGGAGCGCATACGGCAGCTGGTGAAGCTGGGCGCGCCGGCGGCGGGGCAGATTGTGCTGGAGGTCGGCGCTTGGAACCTGGCTACCCTAATGGCGGGAGAGCTGACGCCGGTGGCGCTGGCCACGCACCAGATCGCCTTGAACTACGCCGCTTTGACGTACATGGTGCCGCTGGGGGTTTCAGCGGCGGCCGCGGTGAGCGTGGGGCACGCGGTAGGCGCTGGAGACCGGGCGCGGGCACGGCGCGCCGGCTGGATGGCGCTGGCTTTGGGCACGGGATTCATGCTGCTGGCCGCGGTTGTGTTCCTGGTGGCTCCGAGGCCGCTGATTGCGCTTTATACGACCGATCCGCAGGTAATGGCGGTAGGTCCGAGCCTGCTTTGGCTGGCGGCGGCATTTCAGATCTTCGATGGGATTCAGACTGTTTCTACCGGGGCGCTGCGGGGGCTGGGCGAGACGCGGGTGCCGATGATCGCGAACCTGGTGGGGTATTGGGTGTTGGGGCTGCCTTTGGGGCTGGTTTTGTGCTTCGTGCTGCGCTGGGGGATTTATGGGCTTTGGATCGGGCTGACGCTGGCGCTGGTGGTGATTGCGTCGTCGCTGCTGCTGCGATGGCGAAGGGACTCCAACCGAACGGTTCTTGCAGGCTGAGAACACGGGAGTTATTCGAGATGGGCCGGGCCGGGTTTGGAAGTGCAACTTTCAGTTGAGCCAAAATGGGCCTTTAGGAGTAACGCCTCTGGTCCCCATACTGGGACAGCGCGAATTCAAAGTGACTATAATCACAAGCGGGAAAGAAAGACCTAGAGACGATTGAGTCTTTCCAGAATCTACCTGAAGGGAATCCCGACCCATGGCAACTGGGAACCTTACCCTGGGACAAGAACAGGGTATAACGAGCGCGCGCGAGCGCGTGATTAACGACTTCAGCATCAACGTAGCAACGGTGAACGGGTCCGGCTCGCAATCCGCCAATAGCGTGCTGTTGAAAAGCATCTTCGGAATGGGTGTTCCGGTCAGCGGAAAAAACCTGTTCCCGTCGAACATTGCCGGCCTTCCCACCTGGTACACCATCCGCGCGAGCAAGGACGGATATGTGGCGCGGAAGCGCGACGCCGAGGTCCTGGTGGCGCTGAATCCCGACACTGCCAAGCAGGATACGCTGGCGCTGCCTACAGGCGGCGTGGCGATCTACGAGGAGAAGCTGAACCTCAAGCAGTACCGCGACGATGTGGTGTTCTACCCGGTGCCGTTTGACACCATCACTGCCTCCATCTGCCCTGAAGCCAAGCTGCGCAAGCTGGTTCGCAACATGGTGTACGTGGGAGCTGCAGCGCAGTTGCTGGAGATCGACCTGGGGGTTGTGGAGGCTGGACTGCGCAAGCAGTTTGCCAAGAAGGTGAAGGTCTTCGAGTTGAACTTCGGCGCGGTGAAGGCAGGGTTTGACTACGCGGCTGAGAAGCTGACCAAGCTTGATCCGTATGTGATTGAGCGGATGGACCAGACCGCGGGAAAGATCATCATCGACGGCAACGCGGCGTGCGGCATGGGTGCTGTGTTTGCGGGCGTGACGGTGGTTGCGTGGTATCCGATTACTCCTTCAACTTCGGTGGTGGAAGCGACGACCGATCTGCTGAAGAAACTGCGTGTGACGCCGGATGGCAAGGCGACTTACGCGGTGGTGCAGGCTGAAGACGAGCTGGCCGCGATTGGCATGGTGCTCGGCGCGGGCTGGGCGGGTGCGCGGTCAATGACGGCGACCTCGGGCCCCGGCATCTCGCTGATGGCGGAGTTCAGCGGACTCGGCTACTACGCTGAGATTCCCGGCGTGATCTTTGACGTGCAGCGCACAGGGCCTTCAACAGGCATGCCGACGCGCACTTCGCAGGCCGATCTGCTTTCCGTTGCGTTTCTTTCGCACGGCGACACCAAGCACGTGGTACTGCTTCCGGGCTCGGTGAGAGAGTGCTTTGAGTTTGGCTACGCGGCGTTTGATTTGGCGGAAAGGCTGCAGACGCCGGTGTTCGTGCTGTCGGATCTTGACCTGGGCATGAATAACTGGATGTCGGAGCCGTTCGACTATCCCACGACTCCGCAGGATCGCGGCAAGGTACTCAGCAAGGAAGATCTCGAAAAGCTGGGCGGCTTTGCGCGCTATCGCGATGTGGACGGAGATGCAATTGGCTGGCGCAC
>JBEKDE010000010.1:0-82791 GCA_050014515.1 Occallatibacter sp. | reverse complement strand
AATGGGTGAAGCAGGACAGTGAAACAGTGAGCAAGTGAAAAGGTGAATAAGCAAGAACAGCTGCGGTTCACTTCTTCACTTCTTCACTTGTTCACTTGTTCACTGGCGACCCGAAGGGGAGCGAAAAATGCGGGAAATTGTGACATTACAGTGCACTGAGTGCAAGGAACGGAACTACTCGACGACGAAGAACAAGAAGACGACCACGGGCCGTCTGGAGTTCAAGAAGTTCTGTAACCGCTGCCGCAAGCACCAGGCGCACAAGGAAACGAAGTAAAGCAGTGCACAGTGTGCAGTGGACAGTCTGAAGCTGGTTTCAACGAGCTCTTTCTGCTCAGTGTTCCCTGTTCACTGATCACTGTTCTTAGGGGCGTAAGCTCAACGGCTAAACTGTCGGTCTCCAAAACCGAACTTGGGGGTTCGAATCCCTCCGCCCCTGCCAGATTTGGAAGTGAGCCCTGAGCTGCTAGCCTTGAGCTACCGGCTTTTTCACAGCACCGGCGGACTTTGCAGTCTACCGGGGACGGGCTGGAAGCTGACAGCGAAGAGCTGGAGGCTGTTTTTAGGGGATGCGCGCGGCATGACGCCGGGCGCGAAGGAATGGAAGTATGGCAACGAAAGCAGCGCTGGCAAACTCGGAGGATCGTCAAAAGATGCCGGGCTTTGTTAACAAGATTGTTGATTCGTGGCAGGAGTTCACGCAATTCCTGACCGATGTCCGCGGCGAGATGCGCAAGGTGGTTACGCCGTCGTGGAAAGAGGTCAAGGCCACGACATCCGTGGTTATTGTGGCCGTATTCATCTTCGGCTTGTACTTCTTTATCGTGGACGGAATCTTCGCGTTTTGTCTTAACCGGTTGCTGCAACAACTGGGCGGAACGCAGCAGTAAGTGCGGCCGCGAAACGAGAGCATGATGGCAGACGAGTTAGAACAACCCGCACAGGCTATAGAGGCCGCACCGGAGCGTAACGAGAACTTCCGGTGGTACATTCTGCACGCCTACTCGGGCTTTGAGCGCAAGGTGCGCGAGTCGATCGAAAGCCGTGTGCAGGCCTTTGGCCTGAAGGACAGGGTGGGCCGGGTGATGATTCCCACCGAGCCGGTGACGGAGATTGTCAACGGAAAGAAGCGCACGGTGGAGCGGGTGTTTTTGCCCGGCTATGTGCTGGTGGAGATGGAACTGGACAACCATCTTTGGCACGTGTTGAAAGACACGCCGAAGGTGACGGGCTTCCTGGGCACGGGCGACAAGCCGGTGGCGCTGAGTGAGGAAGAAGTCAGTTCGATCCTGTTCCGCAGCGAGACGTCGAAGGACAAGCCGCGGATGAAGATTAAGTTTGAAAAGAACGAGCAGGTCCGCATTACCGACGGGCCGTTTGCGAACTTCAACGGCGTGGTGGACGAGATCAACGAAGATCGCGAGACGATGAAGGTCATGGTGACCATCTTCGGACGCTCGACGCCTGTCGAACTCGAGTTCAGCAAAGTGGAAAAGATTGAGTAACGCAGCTTCTAGCTACTAGCTTCCAGCTTCTAGCCGACCGGGTATTCTAGCCGCCGTCGGTTGTAGGTGAAAGCAGGGGATGCGTCACCAAAATTTGAACAGGAACAAACCAGCTGAAGGCTAGCGGCTAGAAGCTAGAAGCTGGTTTCCGAAGGAAAATCATGGCACCTCCGAAGAAAATTTCAGGGTACGTCAAGCTGCAGATTGAAGCGGGCAAGGCTACGCCTGCACCGCCGGTAGGTCCGGCACTGGGCCAGGCCCAGGTCAACATCATGGAGTTCTGCAAGCAGTTCAATGCGCGCACGCAGACCAAGGAAATGGCCGGGCTGATTATCCCGGTTGTGATCACGGTCTATGGCGACCGCAGCTTCACCTTCATCACCAAGACGCCGCCCGCGGCTGTTCTGCTGAAGAAGGCGGCCGGTGTGGCCAAGGGTGCGGGAACTCCCAACAAGGACAAGGTGGGCAAGGTGACCGAGGCGCAGGTGCGCGAAATTGCCACGCAGAAGATGCCCGATCTGAACGCCTCCTCAGTAGAGACGGCAATCAAGAGCATCAAGGGCACGGCGCGTTCGATGGGGATTGAAGTGGTCGCGTAGCCGCAAGAAGCTCTGAAGTGCAGGACGGGAAAGCCTCACCCTTGCGGGTGGGGCTTTTTTGCGTTTCACAGGAGAGCCCCTTGAGAGACACTTGACAGCGGAAGGGAACAGCGAGATTCTTCTATAGATATCTAGGGGTAAAGAGAATGACCCGGACGAAGAGCGACAACCTGCAAGGTTCTTTGGCGCTACTGGTTTTGAAGAGCCTGGAGCAGGGGCCGATGCACGGGTGGGGAATCACACTGCATATCCAGCGGATTTCGAATGAGGTTTTGCGCGTGGAAGAGGGGTCGCTTTACCCGGCGCTGCATCGCATGGAGCAGGATGGGTGGATTGCATCCGAGTGGGGGCAAAGCGAAAACAATCGGCGGGCGCGGTTCTACAAATTGACGGCACTGGGGCGAAAAGAACTGGCGGTGGAGTGGGAGAACTGGCGGAAGATTACCAATGCCGTAGGGCTGGTGCTGGGATTTGATCAGGCGTAGTTACGGGAGCTTGCGATGGGTATGTTTTCACGGCTGCGCGCACTCTTGAGGCGAGACAAACTGGCTCGCGAGAACGATGAGGAGCTTGAGTTCCACCTTGCCATGCGGGAGCAGTTAAATGTGGAGCAGGGACTGGGGCGCGAGGAAGCGCGGCGCGACGCGCGGGTGCGGTTTGGGAGCAAGAGCGCGCTGAAGGAGCGAATGAGCGAAATCGACCTGATGGTGCTCCCGCAGACGGTGCTCCAGGATATTCGCTTCGGGGCGCGCCAGTTAATGCACAATGCCGGGTTCACCATTGCGGCGGTGCTGGCGCTGGCGATCGGGATTGGAGCGAACACCGCGGCATATACCGCGTACAAGGCGTTCTTCAAGCGAACGCTTGAAGGACGGGACGCGGGGCGGCTGGTCAATGTGGCGCTGAACCTTCAGTCCGGCGACACGGTTCCGCAGTTCAGCCTGCCGGATTACGAGGTGTACCGAAACAACATTCACGCCTTCAGCGGGCTGACGGCGAGCACCAACATGGAGACGCTTACGCTGACCGGCGCGGGTGGCGTGATGACGGCACGCGACACGGGTGGTGGTTCGCTGCTCGGCAGAATAGGATTTTTTCCGATCACGCAGAACACCGAAATGGCCAGCGTACATTTTGTGTCGAACAACTACTTTTCCGTGCTGGGAGTTGGAGCGATACGCGGCCGGACGTTTGAGGATGCGGACGATCGAAAAGCTGCATCTACACAGCTTGCGCTGATTGGCGAAAACTACTGGCAAGCGCGTTTTGGCGGCGATCCCGCGGTGCTGGGAAAAGCAATTCGCCTGAATGGAGTTTCGTTCACCATTGCCGGCATTACGCCGCACAACTTTGTGGGAACGAATGTGGATGCGCCGGATTTCTGGCTTCCCCTGAGTTCAGAGCCGATGATCCATCCAGATGCGAACTGGCTGCGCGACCGGGAGAACCGGTGTTGCCGCCTGAATGCGCGGCTGGCACCCGGCGCCACAATGGGACAGGCGCAGGCGGAGATGTCAGCGACTGCGGAACGCCTGCGCACCCTGCATGAACCCAAATCCGAACTGGCGCAACCGGTCACCGCGCTGGTATGGCCGGGCTCGCCGTTTCCGATTCCTGTGAGGGCGGATCTCGGCGGGTTGGACTATGTACTCCTGCTGATCCAGGCGGCGGTGGGCCTGGTCCTGGTGATTGCCTGTGCGAACGTGGCCTGCCTGCAACTGGCGCGTGCGGCGTCACGGCAGAGCGAACTGGGCATGCGCCTGTCCCTGGGAGCAAGCCGCCTGCGCCTGATTCGCCAGTTGCTGACGGAAAGTACGATGCTGGGCGTGCTGGCTGGATTCGTTGGATTCCTTTTCAGCTGGGCATTCCTGCAAATCGTGGTGGTTGCAGCTGCGGATGCATTTCCGGCTGAATACGGCACATTCATCTTTCACGTGACGCCGGACCTGGGGATATTTGTCTACGTTTTCTGCATCAGCGTGGTGGCCGGAATCCTGTTTGGACTGACGCCGGCACTGGAAAGTTCCGGAGCGGCCGTTTCCTCTGCGCTGAAGGCGAATGCTGGAACCTCGCCGAGGCGCGGCAAGCGCATGCGCGAAATTCTGATGGCGGCGCAGGTAGCCATTTCACTCATGCTCCTGATTGCGGGAAGTATGTTGATTCGTAGTTCCATTCGCGCACTGAAGATGGAGACGGGGTACGACAGCAAGCACTCGGTCAGCCTCTCTCTCCAGTTTCCGGACGGGCCGAGATACAACGCGACAACCCAGGCAGCGCTGGTGCGCCAGTTGCGGACACGACTGGCGTCTGTCGGCGGAGTGGCTGCGATTACCAGCGGCGTCGCGCCGGATGGCGGGGTGCTGAGAGCCGCCGATATCACGCTCAATGGAGAAGTGCCTTCCGGCAAAAACAGCAAGGCTGTTCTCTTTTACCGGTACGTTGAGGCAAATTACTTTCAGGCCATGAGCATTCCTGTGCTGTTTGGACGCGCGTTTCAGACGCAGGCCGGAGAGCCGGAACCGGTGGTCGTTTTGAGCGAATCCGCAGCGCGACAGTTATGGCCGGGTGAGAACCCGATTGGCCGCAGTCTGCGCATGGGAACGGATAGCCAGTTCAAAACCAAGAACCAGCTTGTTCCCGATGGGAAGTCCTACGAGGTGATCGGCGTGGCGCGGGATACGCGCGGCGTGTTGATGGATGGCAGCGATTCGCAACTGGTGTATGTGCCCATGCCGGAGGATCGGGCGCAGGATTACCCGATCCTGATTCGCACGCAGGCGGAGCCGGAGCAGAGCATGGGGGCTGTTGGAACAGCGCTGGCGACGGTGGATCCTGACGTGGCAGTGTCCGCGTCCACTCTTGAAGACATGCTGCTGCAGACTCCGGCCTTCGCTGCGTCCAGCATGTCAGCCGCAATCGCGACCAGCATTGGCTTGCTGGGCCTGCTGCTCGCGTCGATGGGGATCTACGGCACCGTGAGCTACATGGTCGTATTGCGCACACGGGAGGTTGGCATACGCATGGCGCTGGGAGCCAGAAAGCGCGATGTGATGGTGCTTATGCTGCGCGAGAGCACACGGCCCGTGGTGGCAGGACTGTTCGCAGGGATGATTTTCGCAGTGGGCGTGTCGTACCTGTTGCGCAAGGTGCTTTACGGATTGAACATGATCGACGGTGTCTCGTTTGGCGGGGTTGCGCTGTTGTTCATGGGGATTGCGCTGGTGGCTTCGTATCTGCCATCGCGGCGGGCGATGAAGGTTGATCCAATGGTGGCGCTGCGATACGAGTAGGCACTTGCAGTGCGGCCGGCGCTCGCGGGGCTCGCACCAGAGTACTGCTTGCCACTCTTGCGGCAGGAACACGCCGCAAGAATGGGGCACGGAGCCTTCATGTTTTGTCAGCCGGATAACACGAGCGCGGCGAACATGAGCAGTTACTCGGTGCGCAGCGCCGTTAGCGGATCCACGCTTGCGGCGCGGCTTGCGGGAACAACGCTTGCAATCAGCGCGACTGCACATACTCCTGTGACTGCCATCAGGTAGCTGATCGCATCGAGAGGCTTGACGCCGTAGAGCGAAGCGGTAAGCGCGCGGCCGAGGAGCATGGCCAGCGGAACACCCAGGACAATGCCGATCGAAGTGAGAAACAGGCTGTCTTTCAGGATCATCCAGACAACCTGTTCGCGGCGCGCGCCGATGGCCATGCGGACGCCGATCTCTGCAGTGCGCATGCTGACGCGGTAAGCAAGTGTCCCGTAGAGGCCGGTGGCGACGAGAACGACGGCGAGGAATCCGAAGCAGCCGGCAAGGCGCGCGAAGAGAATCTGCTGGGAGATGGTGGTGTCGAACTGGGCGCGCTGGGTCATGGGGCGGAGCAGCGGCAGGTTGGGATTGGTCTCCTGGACGACTTTTTGCGCGGCGGGCAGAATGGCGAGCGGGTCGCCGTGGACGCGGAGCTCATAGTGCATGCCGCCGACGTAGGGGATCTGCGCGTAGTCGTACCAGGCCATGGGGATGGGCTCTTCGTCGATGCTGCGGTACTTGTGGTTTTTGACGACGCCGATGACGGTCATGGTGTAGCGACCATCGTCCGTGCCGATGGTGTGGCCGATCGGGTTGACGTTGGGAAAGAAGCGGCGGGCGAACTCCTCATTGATGATGCCGACGTGCGGGGAGTTGACGGTGTCGGAATCGGCGAATTCGCGGCCGGAGAGAATGGGCACGCCGAGGGTGTGGAAGAAGTCAGAGCCGATGACGTTGCTGCGCACGGTGTCAGAGCCGCCGCCGGTGTCGGGAAGGCGGCCATCGACGCGCATGGCGGAGTTGTCAGACCACCAGGAGCCAATGCGTTCTTCCATGAGCGTGGCTGATTCGACGCCGGGCAGGGCGCGGAGTCTGCGGGTGAGGTCGGCGTAGAGGATGTAGCCCTCGGGGATGGAGGGAATTTTTGGGTTCACGCCGAAGACGACGAGGCCGTTGAGGTCCATGCCGAGCGGGGTGTTTTCGAGATTGCGCATGGTGCGGATAAGCAGTCCACCGGCGACGAGGAGCACGACGCACATGGCGAGCTGGAAGGTGACGATGATGCGGCCGGAGCGGGATTTACCGGCGTCGCTGTTGGACGTGGCGGCGGAGGTTTTGAGGGCGAGTTCTACTTTGCCTGCGAGAGCAACCCGGAGCGGCGCGAGACCGAAGAGCAGGGCGGCGATGGCGAGTGCGGCAAGGGTGAAGAGCAGGACGGTGCGATCGGGTGCAAGGCTTGACTCGATCTGCGCCCATTGGCCGAGGATGCGTGTGGCGGCGACTGCGAACGCCCAGGCAAGCAGGCCTCCCGCGGCGACCAGCAGAAGGCTTTCCATAAAAAGAAGACGAAGCAACGCGCCGCGGCCGGCGCCGAGCGCGAGGCGGAGGCTGAATTCGCGCTGGCGGGTGGCGTTGCGGGCGATCAGGAGCATGATGACGTTGGTGAGAGCGATGAGCAGGACGAGGCCGACCATGGCCATGAGAATACCGAGCGGCTTGCCGATCCGCTGATCCGCGCCGGGGAAGTTTTTGGCGTCTTCGAATTGAAGGACGGGCGGATTCTCTCCCTGCATGGGCGCGCCGAGGCCGATGTACGCGGCGGACTGGAATGCGGGCTTGATGCGGGCCAAAGCCTGGGTGCGGTTGACGCCGGGCGCAAGGCGGGCAATGACGCGCAGGCACCACCAGGTGGGATTGTTGATGTAGATCTTGCCATCTTCAGGCGGATTGCCCCAGGCGTTGAGGGCGACGACGTTCTGGAGGGGAAGCCAGAAGTCAGTTGAGCTGCCGCCTTCGAGGCCTTCGAAACCGCTGGCAGCAACGCCGATGATGGTCATCGGAATGCCGTTGACGTAGAGGGTTTTGCCGAGAACGTCGGGACTGCGCGCGAAGCGGCGGGTCCAGTAGTTGTAGCTGAGGACGGCGACGGGTGTGTGATGGTCTTCATCCTCCGCTGTGAAGCCGCGGCCGAGTGGGAGATTGACGCCGAGTCCGGAGAAAAAAGCGCCGCTGACCATATCCCCTTCAGCAACTTCCGGCTCGGTGCCGATGCGGACGGCGACCTTGACGTTGGAGAAGGGAACGTAGGCGATGACCGAGGAGAAAACATCGGTCTGGTGGCGCATCGCGTCGTAAACGGGGTAGGAAAGGGTCTGATGTGTGTCGACTGTGCCGGTGCCGCGCGGCGGGTTGGAGGTTTCAATGTGGACGAGGCGATTGGGTTCAAACACAGGCAGGGAGCGCAGGAGCACGGCATTCATGACGCTGAAGACGGCGGTGTTGGCGCCCATGCCAAGAGCCAGGGTGAGGATGGCGGTGATGGTAAAGCCGGGGCTCTGACGCAAGGAACGGAAGGCGAAGCGCAGGTCGCGGAGGGTCTTGTCGAAGAAAGCCCAGCGGTCTTTCAGATAGAAGCGCTCCTGCGCAGCAGGAACACTGCCGAAGGTGCTGCGGGCGCGGCGGTGGGCTTCTTCGCCGCTGAGGCCTTCACGGCGGAGCTCGTCGGATTCGAGAGCAAGATGCGACTTGATCTCTTCGGCAAAATCCTCTTGACTGCGCTTGCGATGGAACATGCTCAGGCCTCCTCGCGATTGGGGAACAGGTTGTTGTCGAGAATCAATCCCATGGCGCGCGCCAGGCGACGCCATTCGCCGGTTTTTTCGACCAGCTGCTCTCGGCCTTTGAGGGTGAGCGTGTAAAAGCGGGCTTTGCGATTGTTCTCGCTGACGCCCCACTTGGCGGAGATCCACTTTTTGTCTTCGAGACGCTGCAGGGCGAGATAGAGCGAGCCGTGGTCGACAAAAAAGACTTCTTCTGACTGGCGCTGAATGAGGCGTGCTACGCCCTGGCCGTGGTGGGAACCGAGGGCGAGGGTTTTCAGGATGAGCAGGTCGAGGGTTCCCTGCAACAGGGCAATGCGGTCGTCGTTGTTCTCTTGGGTTGGCATCCGACACAAGTATGCGACTGCTTGGGTCGGATGTCAACCTGAAAAGAGAAGAATGTTTCAGGAGGGCGGATTGTTGGTGTGGGGCGAAAGCCACATCTCTCTCATTTTAAGAATCTGGCAGCACGACTGAAGTCATACCCTGACACTTCGTGCCCTTTCCGATGAGTTTTTCCGCAGCCTGCTAGAAGATTCGGCCGATGGTGATGAAGAGCTTGCGGTGTCCGGCGTCGCCCACCGCGCCACCGACGGAGACGGATCCGATGGGTGTGGCGGCAAGCAGTCCGGCGGTTACGTCCTGGCGGAGAATGGCGCGGGTTTCGGGCGACCAGATTTCTCCGGCTTCATAACCAATGACGCTGTAGAGGCCCTCGCCGAGGCCGGTGGGGAGCGCGGCAAGACGGTGCAGGTAGCCGGCGCGCGCGAGGGAGGTGTCGGTGCCCCGATATTCGTCCATGGAGGACGCGGAGAGCATGCGCGGGCCGCCCAAAGTGAAGCGGTAAGGCTGGGCGACGTTGGCGCGCAGGTAGGAGTTGAGGTCGCCGGTAAGGGCGAAGATGTTGGTGTCTTTCCACAGCCAGGTGCGCGCGGCCGATGCCATGACGAGCGGGGCGTTGGCGCTGGATTGAGCGTGGTAGAAGGCGCCGGCGGCGGCGCTGAGGCGAAAGCCGGAAGGCGAGATGGTGCCGGAGGTTTCGCGATCGACGACGATGTGCAGCAGACCTTCCTGAGCGGTGCCTGAAAGGTATGGGCCTCCGCCGGAGCCGGTGGTCAGGCTCCAGTGGGTGTCTTCCGCGCGCCAGGTGGCGGAGACCTGGAGCCAGTTGCTGAAGGTGTAGCCGCTTTCAAAGCCTGCGTCTAGATTCTGCTCGAGGCGTTCTGCGACGCGCTTCTGGTTGGCCCAGATGTAGACGGGTTCGCGGACGATGCCGGTGCGGGGTTCAATGAAGAATCCGCCGGGAGTGAGGAGGCGGTAGTATTCGGCGTTGAGCACGGTTTTATAGCCGACATCGCCGTTGGCACGCAGTTCCGAGCCGTAGCCGCCGAGGTTCTGATCGACGAGGCGAAGGCTGAGTTCAGTTTGGGTGACGTTGGAAGTTTCCGCGGCGAGCTCGGGGCTGAAGATCAGATAGGGAGGGCCGGTGGGATCTTTACCGAGATGGACGAGGATGCCGCCGTCAGGGTTCTCCGCATTTGCGCCGGCGGTTGGCGCGTTGATGGCGGGGGCCGCACCGGTTGAAGCCGGGGGCTGGGGAGCGAAGGTCTGGTAGGTGGCGCTGAAGACGCCATTCGACTGGACGGGATTGAGGGCGTTCTCTGTGGCGGCGGCGGAGATGGGTTGACCTTCGAGCGGCTTGAGATTGGCTTCGACTTGCAGCTGCGCGCCGCGCACGCCGCCGTCGACCTTGACTTCACGGAGAACGCCGGGCTGCGGTTGGCGGCGCTGGTTGCGGTCAGCGATGTAAGCGTCCCAGTCCTGGGGGTTGAGGGCGTAGGGGAGCAGGAATTTGCTGTTGGCCTCGGCGGCGAGATAACCCTCGCGGATGAGTTGGCCGCCCTTGGTGTAGTCGGTGGCCGAGTAACTGGAAACGGGCACGTTCACAATGAGGTCGGCAAGCTTGGCGTTCTGGTTGGCGTTGCGGATAATGCCAACGGAAAATGCGCGGTTGATGACGCTGATGATGGAGGAGACGTCGGGCGTTCCGGGGCCGAAGTCGCCGAGCCGGATGGCGATGACCACGCCTGCATGGAGGTCATCGCGGAGAATGTCGGTGGGAAGGTTGTCCACAATACCGCCGTCGGCGAGGTAATGGCCGGTGGCGTCCTGCACCGGTGAAAAGACGCCGGGAATGGATACGGAGGCGCGCACGGCCTGGGCAAGCGAGCCGCTGGAAAAGGTGACGGGCGAGAAGGTGTTGAGGTCAGTTGCGACGCAGCGAAAGGGGATGGGCAGATCGTTGTAATCCAACTGCGAGCGGTTGTAGTTGAGGAGATTGGTCGCGAGAAACTCATTTACGCCGCGATCGGTGAGCACGGCATTGCGCAGTTGGACTCCGTGCGCGAGGCCGACGGTGAGCACTGAGGGGATCTCACGGCGGTCCTGGCGACGCCGGAAGCTGGCGTCGACGTAGGGGGTTTGCAGGGCGAAGATGTTGGCGAAGTTACTGCTGGTGGCGAGGGCGCGCATCTCGGCGGGCGAGTGGCCGGTGGCGTATGTGGCGCCGACGAGCGCGCCCATGCTGGTGCCGGCGATGCGGTCGATGGGGATGTGATGGTCTTCAAACCACTGGATGACGCCGATGTGGGCCAAGCCGAGCGCGCCGCCGCCTTCAAGGGCCAGGCCGATTGCGGGGCGGCCGGCAGGAACGACAGCGGGCAGTGGGGACCGCGGCGGAGGCTGGCGAGTCACGGATTGCTGTGCATTCGACGGGATGCCGGGGGGCGGCGCAGGCTGTTGGGCGGGAGCGACGAATGGAAGAAAAAGGATAAAAGGGAGAATGGCGCTAACTTTCGACGGCACTGTTGCACCTCATGATTGAATCGATTGGTCCTATTCGGAATACGGCTGATTCAGTGTCTGGTTCTAGGACTTGCGGCAGATGAGAAGTTTAGACGCAGAAAGGCCCTCCAGCGACACGGAGGGCCTTTGCTTTTCTGGTGACGCATCCGAGAGCGGGCAGCCGATGCCGCGCTTACTTGGGCGGGGCTGGGGCGAACCCTTCGCGTTTGCGGCCGGGCTCTGGTTTGGGTTTGGGCTTCGGCGCCTTCTTAACTTCTTTTCTGCCTTTGTCTTTGCTTCCCATGGGAATCAGTGTGACACAAAAGGGGCGTTCAGGGAAAGACCATTGCATGGAGCAGCCGGCACCTTGCGGCAGCTGCTCGCGGGGGCTCGCACTGGCGCACCGCCTTCCCCCGGTCCCCAAGTGTGACGTACCGGGGGAAAGCGGCGAATGGTTGGGGCACAGCGGATTCGGTTCACACTTGATGACGCCCGCTATTTCTTCTCAGAAGGGGTGGGCGGGTTGGCGAGGTGCTGGAAGTTGAGGATGGCGTTGAAGACCATGGCGTAGCTGCCCACGGTTTCGCCGCGATAGACGGGGTTGTTGCCGAAGAGCAGCACATTGCCCTGGCCGAGGTGCGCGTTGACCACGATGGCGTGTTCGGCGATGGCGCCGCCCTTGTCGAGCAGGCCGTCAAGAAGGAGCGACTTATTGTCAGAGAAGCGCAGGATCACGTCGGGCCGCAGTTCGGCGGGAATGAGGCTGAGGTTATTGCGCATCTCCTCTTCGTTTAGTTTGCGGGGCTCCCAGGGCTGCTGCTTGGTGAGCGGCTCGGGCTCGGTGATCTTGCGGGCGGTAGGCTCGTCGCTGTCTTCGACGCTGCCGCGGCCGGTGGGGCGCTCGGAGTAGGGATCCATCAGCGTGCGTCCGCCGCGGCCGCCGACCGTGTTGCTCACGCTGAAGGTCATGCCGTTGGCGCTGATGACTGGTACGTTGGCGCCATAGCCGAAGGCGACCGGGCTTTCCTTGTCGACGAAGACGGCGTTGAGAACGGTGCCGACTACACGGGTGTCCCCGCGCGCGCCGGAGCTGACGCCGGGGGCGAGTCCTGTGTCGATGGCGAACTGTGCGGTGTCTTCGCAGGTGATGAGCAGGCCGCCCTGCTCGACGAAGTGCTTGAGGTGGGCGAGGCCGTCATAGCCGAGGCCGGGGCGGATGTCAGGCGTGGAATCGACGCGGCCGAGGTTGGGCGTGAGGTCCGACTTCTGCCAGGGCATCGGGTTGTTCCACATGGGAATGCCGTTGATGATGCTCTGCGAGCCGCCGCCTCCGACCGGTGCGAAGACGATCACATCGTACTTGCCGCGCAGGTCTGCTTCGGCGGCGACGGTCTGCGTGCTGATGTAGTCGTAGGGCACGCCGACGGCGTCAAAGGCGTAGCGCCACCAGCCTTCAGTCTGCGTTGCGAGCCAGGTGTGCATGAAAGCTACACGCGGCGCGGTTGCGGGATGTGTGGCAACTGAGGGCGCGGCGGCGAGATGCGCTGCGTCCAGCGAAAGGTCATGCAGGATGGGCGTGAGCTGCGCGTCGTCGGCGCCGGTGATCAGCAGCGAGCCGGCGGGGTAATGCTTCCCGTCGTCGTCGAATGCTTTCTCGGTGACCTGAACGGTTGCTCCCTTGAGTTTGTATACGAGAGACAGCAGCGAGATCTGGCCGTTGTTGGCGACGACAAGAACCGAGCCTACTCCGGATATTTTTCCGGTGATCGTGGATGGATCGTTGATTGGAGCCATTTTGGATTGAAGAATGGCGGGATCGACGATGCGAACGACCTTGACGTTGAACAAATCCCTGAACGACCAGCCGGTGTCGTCGTAGGGGTGCTTCTGGGGATCGTCGGGCGCCCAGTACTGGCGATCGAGCAGCGCATCGGCAGCGCGGGAGTAAGGCTGATCCATGCGAACGACTATGGAGCCGGCGGGGAAGGTCTGCTGCGTGGGCTTGTCGCCGCGCTTGGCCGCGGGGATGGAGGAAGTGGCAGCGTCAGTGAGCTGCTGCACTTCGACATGCTGGCGCTTGAGCACCTTGAGCAGTTCCACCTGGCGATTGGCTTCGGCCGGGTCGGCGGGGATCACGTAGGCCGATGGGCCTTCGAGAGTGGGCTTCAGGACGGAGCGCTTGCTCTTGGTGTAGTAGTTCTCAAGGAAGTGATGAGTGTGCTGGGAGAAATAGGAGATGGTGGTGAGCAGCGCGGATTCTTCGTAGTTGTTGTTGTCGCGCTGCGACCAGGTGACGACGGGCAGAGGGGGATTTTGCCGGTACCAGGTGCGTGAATACTCTTCAGGGCTGAGGATGCGTTTTTCAGTGTCGGCGCCGCCGTTGCCGAAGGTTTCATAGAGGCGGCTGATGCCGTTGTGCATGCCGGCAAGGAACATGAGGTAGCCGGGGCTCCAGGTGTCGAAGTCGCCATGTGTGAAGACGCCGGGCATGCCGAGGGTCTGCATCTGCGCGACGTTATTCCAGCCGAGCTCGGCCCATTCGTCGGCCAGGGTGGGGTCGACCCAGGCGTTGTAGGGGCCGTCGCCGACGGTGTTGTCGTAGAGGAACGGGACGGACTCATGCAGGTCGTGCAGTACCTGCGCGTGCCAGTCGATGTAGGTGTCGAGCACGTTGCGCGAGAGGTTGAGGGTCATGCCCATGGCGTCGCGGTTATTGTCGTGCGCGACGTAGTGTCCCCAGTAGATGAGGCGAGGATATTGCTGATCGGGATGGGCCTTGTGCCACTTGTAGATGTCGACCATGCGATCGCGGCCATCCACTTCGACTACCGGAGTGATGAGCACGATCATGTGCGAGCGGATGAACTTGATGTAGGGCGAATCGTCGACGGCGAGACGATAGGCCAGCTCCATGAGGGCAGTGGGCGCGCCGGTTTCCGGCGAGTGGATAGTGCCGGTGATGTAGTAAACGGGGTAGGACTGATCAATGAGCTTGCGGGCGGTGTCGTCATTGAGGCCGATGGCGCGCGGATCGGCGAGCTTGGCGAGGCGCTCGTTATTGGCCTTTTGGCTGGCCAGCAGCTCGGGGTCGGCGATGGCGGCGGCGATCATTTCGCGGCCTTCTTCGGAGTGGCCAATGGTGTAGACCTTCACGCGCGGGCTGGTGGACTCAAGCAGGCGGAAATACTTGTAGACGTCTTCGGCGTAGGGGAGGAAGTTGGGCGCGCCGGAGACATCGCCCAGAATTTTGGCGGGCGTGGGAACGGTTTTTGAAGCGGGCAGATAGTCCACCAGCGGCGAGGTAAAGGAGGGATCGGTGGTGTACTTGTGGATCAGGTCAGTGTACTGCTGATCAATGGGCTGCGCGGGGTCGCGGGCAAAGTTGGAATTCAAGCCCTGAGACAGCAGGGGCGCGGCACCGAAGAATGCAACAACAGGAAAGACGGCGCAGGACACGACAGCGAGTGCCAGCTTACGAAAGCTCATATGACCTCTGTGTTTTTGGGGACGGATGGCGGATTCCTTTGGTTGCAAGTTTCCCACAAAAGGGTTGGGGGTGGGAATGGGCATTTGGGTTGATTCGAGAGCACGGATGCTGAGGGCAAAAAAGGTGAGACCCCGCTCTTGCGGCGGGGTCTCACGGTTTAACTGAGTCAGGCTTGCGCGATTCTCACTGTTGGAAGACCTGGAGGACTGGCAAGGCCTTGGTGTTTTGGATGCAGACGAATTTTGTGGAGCTGATGTCGATGCAACTGTAGCCGACGACCCCGTTATCCGCGACAGAGATGGTGCCGTAGGTGGTGGAGAGCCAACTATAGGTGAGGCCAGTCTCAGGAGAGTCATAGTCGAAGGCACCCTCCCCGCCGGTGGAAAGGCCGCCGGTAACATCGCCGTTGCTGGCAGGGGCAAGTTCTCCCACGCTTACGTCACGAGATTTGAGTGATGAAAACTGGCTGAACATGTAGGTTCCGGCAAGGGCAGCATCGGTGAAGGTGGTCTGGGTCTGCGGATCGATAAATCCGCCATATAGATCGCCGCTACCGTCCACAACCAGTAGACCCGCGGCGTTGTTGTTGTAGAGATACAGGTAGGCTGTTCCCGAACCTGGTACGAAGGTGACGCGGCCGGGATTGGTGGTGTCGAACGTGAGTGCATAGGTGCCGTTTGCTCCGCCGACAGAGTAGGTCCCGCTGTCATCCTGGTAGCTTTCGTTGATCGTCAAATTGCCGGCGCCGTTGCCGCTGGCCTGGAAGACTGAGGAGTTGTATCCGGAGAGGGAGCCGCCGGAAGCGTCCAGGCCCTGGAAGTAGACGACCATATTGCTGTCTACATTGGCTGCGGAGTATGTGGTTTGTTGCTGGGTGCGCACATTGCCCCCAAAGGAGCCTGTCGCCGCGTCGGTTTGCATGATGAACATTCTCGCGGAATCGATGATGTAGACGACGAAGTTGGCGGTTCCTGCGCTGCTGGTGAGCGCGAGCGTGTAGCGCCCGGTGGTGGTAAAGCTCGGCGATGCAGGCAGTGTGTAGCTGCCACCGGTGAGGGTGACGTGGTTGACGGTTGCGGGGATGCCGACGGCCTGGTCAATGACGCCACCGGTTACGCTTCCGCTGGAGGTGGTGAAGCGGGCGATGCTGGTTCTGGGAGCGGGAGTACTGGTTTCGCCATCCGCCAGATAGACAAAGCTGTGGCCGCTGACGGTGGCGGACGTAAAGGCGCTTGTTGTGGCCAGATAGCAAGTTCCTTGCCCGGTGCGGCCGGAGGGAGTTGCGCCAAGGTCGTCGATTTCGATCATGGAGAACTCCTGCGCCGGTTCAACCGCATTGGTCAGCGCGATTGCCACCTTGAATGTAAGGGATGATGAGCCGGTGGGATTGAAGGTCAAGGTTGCGACGCCGTTGTTGTCAGAACCGACGCCGAAGGTTCCGGTCACCGTTCCGGTCTCTGCTGCGGCATAGTCCGTGCCATTGGAATCAAACACGCCGTTTGTGAAGGTGCCGGCGCTGCCATTCGCCTGGAGGCTGAACATTGTTTTCCAAAGTGTTCCATCGCTGTCGACGAAGCCTCCGGCGCTGCACACGTATTGGCCGCTCAGGTTGCTGTTATTGGTGCTTGACGGCGGGTTGCTGACGTCGATGGTATAGGTGAGCGTACCTCCCGTGTCGGTGTCGCCTGAGCTGTCCTTGACGGAGAGTGTGAAGGTGACAGCGGTGGTCGAAGTTGGCGTTCCGGTGACGTAGAAGGTGGCGCCGCCGGCGCTGTACGCGCTTAAGCCGTTCCCAATGCTTACGTGCGTTCCGTTGGTGGGAAGTGCGGTTCCGTTCAATGTAAAGACGTAGCCGCTGCCGGTGCCTCCCGATGCGCCGAGCGTTGCGCCGTAGGCGTAGCCAACGAGAGCGGAACCGACGTTTGTGGATGGATTGGGCAGGGTGAGCGGATTCGCGCTGTTGACGGTGACGGTATAGGTGAGCGTGCCGTTGGAGTCAGTCGTGTTGGTGCTGTCAGTGATTGAGGCGGTGAAGGAGACAACCTCAGCGGTGGTCGGCGTTCCGGCGACGGACAGTGTGCTACTCCCGTTGCTGTTGCAGACGCTGAGGCCGTCGCCGATGCTTAAAAGAGTGCATCCGCTGGGGTTCACGGCTGTGCCGTTGACCGTCCATGTGTAGTTGGCCACGCCGCCTGATGCGGTAATGGAGCCGTTGTAGGACTGGCCGACGGTGGCGGGACCGAGCGAACTTGGATCGGGTGCAGGCAGGGTAAACGGAGCCGTGCCCGTGGTGGTGAACTGCACTTGCGTTGTGGCCTGGTTCTGGTTGGCGTCGTCGACCTGAATCCACCAGGTGTAGGTTGTGCCCGTGGCGAGTTGGGTGAGTGTCGGGGTGCTGCCACCTCCGGTTGGATCTGTGCCGTAGGTGATCGACGTGATGGTGCTGGCGAAGCCGTTGGAGTTGGAGTTCTGGCCGGGGATTTGCCAGATGGTGTTGCCGTTCTGATCGGTCAATTGGAACTGGTAGGTGTAGTCGGACGCGTTGGCCGGGTCAGTCCAGGTGAACGTTGGAGTTAAGCTCGCGCCGGTGCTGTCAGGCAACAGATCGGTTGCGTAGGCGCTCAGGATGTTGCCGACCGTTGGAGTCAGCGTCTCGGAAGTGCCATCACTATAGGTGATCAGAAGGCCGTAGGGGTTGCCCGTGACCGGCGGGAAGCTGTAGAGCGATACGTAGAAGTTGAATTCCTGCGTGTTGCCGCAACTGGTGCAAAGGCCGTAGTCGGCGGGTACAAGAACATTTGCTCCGGAAGCGAGGGTGACCGCGACCGGCAGCTTCGCGTTCCCCTGGACTTTGAAGGCCAGGTTGTACTGGTAGGAAATCGTGCCGTTGTTGTTGAACTGAGAGGCTTGCGTGGTCAGTTGCGCGACGCTATTGCCGCTGGGCATCGTCAGGTCCTGGGTCGTGGTGGTAGGACCGATCACCGTGGTGTTGTTAATCAGGTTGACGTTGGTGATGTCTCCGGGGTCCACCTGGTTGTCGTTGTTCTGATCGATGATCCCGAAGAAGTAGTAGTTGGAACCGGTGGGAACATTGACGTTGTATGATGCTGGGCTAACGGGCGGGCTGGTCTTGCTGCCGACCGCAGTGGCATAGACCTCGCCGGTACTGGTGTTGTAAAAGCCTACGTAGAGCGGGCCGGTGGCTGTTTCGCTGAAGGTTACGGTGCCGGAGACTGCGTTGCCGCCGGAGGGCGCGTCGATCGTGACCGGGCCATAGATGGACGAGAACGGACTAGTCGAGCTGCCCGCCACACCCTGGACGCGGAAGTAATATTGCGTTCCATTGGTGAGTCCGGTCACGAACCAAATTTGTGCGCCTCCTGTGCCAACTGCTGCCAGGGACTCGCTGCCTGTGACCGAGGCGAATGTGGAACTGGTGCTCCATTCAAGCGTGTAGGAGCTGGCCGCTTCCGCGCCGTTGATCATGGGGACGCCGCCGAAACTGACCAGCGCAGTTTCGCTTGCCGGGCTGACCCCCTTGATGGTGGGAGCCGAGCTGAGGGTAATGGCGGCGGGCGCGGTCAGCGTGATGGCCTGTCCCGTGAGGTTGGCGTTGCTCACGGTTACGCTGGTAGAAGTGCTGATTGGGTCGGAGGCATTCTGTGCGCCGTGGCCCAGAGCATCCATCCACGCGGAGAGAGTATATGAACCGGGTTGCACGCCACGGATAGAGAACGCTCCTCCGGCTTTGAGCGTCGCTTCCGTGATGCTGGTGCCGGGCGAGTTGCTGCCGCAGTTGGTGGAGTTTAGAGCGATGTAGACCTGCCCGGTTGGGGTGGTCGAGCCGAAGGTCACGTTGCCGGAGACGGTGTAGCCGAGGGCCGCGGTGAAGTTCTCGTTGGAAAGCGGGGTTCCGTCGACCGAGATGGGGATGGTGGCTGGGTAGAAGACCGATTCCGGTCCGGTGATGGAGGGAGTGATGGTGTAGTTGCCATTGGGAATAGAAGCGAACGAGTAGTTGCCGTTGCTGTCGGTTGTGGTGGTCTGCACGGGGCTGGTGTTGATGGAGACCGTGATGGTCGGCAGTGTCCCACCGCAGTTTTCCAACATGATTTGTCCGCTGACTGGCGCACCGGCATTATTGACGGCGATGGTGTAGGTGTCAGGCCCGGCACTCTGGCTGGCGGAGTCAGAAACCGCTGCCGTGAACGAAAGCGGGGTTCCGATTGGGGTACTCGTGCTGGGCGTGCCGCTGATGTTCAGCACGTTGCCATTGGAGGAGGCGACCAGGGTGCCGTTGCCCAGGTTGGCAGAGCCTCCCGCGGAGAGAGCTGCGCCGTTCACCGTCCAGGTATACGTTCCCGCGCCGCCGGTGGCGTTGATTGAGCCAGTGTAAGACGTGCCCACCGCCGCTGCCGGCAGGGTGACGGGGTTGGGCGTGGGCAGGGAGAGCGCGGGTGGAGCAGTAATCGCGATGCTGTACGAGCCGACGACGGAGTTGCCGGTGGTCAAGTCGATCAGCGTGGTGTTGAACGGGATGTTGTAGGGCGGAGTCACCGAGCTCGTGGGCGTTCCGGAGATTCCCAGGGCGCTGCCGATGTAGAAACCATAACCGCTCGGGGCGGAATAGCCGCCGCAAGAGGTGGCGTTGGGCGCGGGCATACCGAGGCCGTCCAGGGTGGACGCCTGAGTCAATATGGTGGGAACTATGTAGCAATAGTTTCCGCTTCCGCCTGATCCGGTGATGGCTGCGCTGTATGCAACGCCAACGTAGCCTGCCGGCAACGCGCTGTTGGGAGTGATGGAGAGGACGGGATAAGCGATGTAGAGCGGGAGTGTGGCGGATGCGTTGGTTTTCGATACCGAGTCGGCTACGGTGATGACGACCGAGAAGCTTCCGCCCACGGTTGGGGTACCGGAGAGTACACCTGCTGTCGACACGCTCATGCCTGTCGGGAGGCCTGTAGCGGACCAGCTCAAGTTGGCAGAGTTGCCCGATCCGCCTGTGGCGGCAAGCGTGAGCGGCGTATACGCCGAGTTGAGCAGGCCGTTGGGCAGCAATGCGGTGGTGATGGTAAGCGTCGGATAGGTGACGGTGATGGGCAGCGTGACGGATGCGTTGGTCTTCGATACCGAGTCAGCAACCGAGATGACTACGGAGAAGGTTCCGCCCGCGGTGGGTGTGCCGGTGATAACGCCGGCTGTGGACAGGCTCAGGCCTGCCGGTAGAGACGATCCGCTGGCCGCAGCCCAGCTCCAGCTCAGATTGGCTGTTTTGTCTGAACCGCCAGTTGCAGTGAGCGTGAACGCCGTATAGGCCGCGTTGAGCACGCCGTTGGGCAGCGCGGTGGTGGTGATGGTAAGCGTCGGATAGCCGATGGTGATGGGCAGTGTTACCGAGGCGTTGGTCTTGGAAACCGAGTCGGCTACCGTGATGACGGCAGAGAAGCTTCCGCCAGCGGTGGGCGTGCCGGTGATGACGCCGGCAGCGGAGAGGCTGAGGCCGGCAGGCAGCGACGATCCGCTGGCTGCGGCCCAGGTCCAGGAATAGTTCGCTGCGTTGCCCGATCCGCCTGTGGCTGCCAGCGTGAACGCGGTGTACGCGGCGTTGAGCACGCCGTTGGGGATCGACTTGGTGGTGATGCTGAGGGCCGGGTAGGTGACGGTAACGGGCAGCGTCGCGGTTGCGTTGGTGCCCGACACCGAGTCAGCAACCTTGAGGACGACGGAGAAACTTCCGCCCGCAGTGGGTGTTCCGGAGATCACACCACCCGCGGACAAGGCGAGGCCTGCCGGCAGCGACGAGCCGCTGGCTGCGGTCCATGACCATGTGTAGTTCGAGCTGGTGTTCGATCCGCCGGTTGCGGTCAGCGTGTAGGGCGTGTATGCGGCGTTGAGCACGCCGTTGGGAATTGCGGTGGTGGTGATGGAGAGCGCGGCATACGTGACCGAAAGGGAAAGCGTGGCCTGGGTGTTGGTCTTGGAGACTGAATCGGCGACCGTGACAACCACGGAGAACGTTCCGGTTGCGGTAGGCGTGCCGGTGATGGCGCCGGCCGAGGACAGGCTGAGTCCGCCGGGCAGCGAGGAGCCTGCCGCCGCAGCCCATGTCCAGCTGTAGTTGGCGCTGTTGCCGGAGCCGCCGGTTGCGGCCAGGTCCACGGGGCCGTAGGCGGTGTTGAAGTAAGCCGCGGGCAACGTCTTGGTGGAGATCACGAGCGTGGTAAAGCCGACGGTGAACGGCAGAGTGACCGACGCGTTGGTCTTCGAGACCGAATCGGCCACGGTGAGGACGACACTGTAGGAGCCGCCTGAGGTGGGCGATCCGCTGAGCACGCCTGCCGCTGAAAGGCTCATGCCCGGAGGCAGGCTTGAGCCGGCAGCGGCAGCCCAAGTCCAGGAGTAGTTCGCGGTGTTATCCGAGCCGCCCGTCGCAGTCAGTGTGTAGGGGGTATAGGTGGCATTGAGGATGCCGTTGGGTAGCGCGGTGGTGGGGATGGTGAGCGCTGGATAGGCGACGGTGAGCGCGAGCGTGGCGCTGGCGCTGGTGTTCGAAACCGAGTCCTTGACGGTGACGACGACCGAGAAGGCGCCGCCGGCGGTTGGCGTGCCGGAGAGGATGCCGGCTGTGGAGAGATTCAGGCCTGCGGGCAAAGATGACCCGCTGGCCGCGGCCCATGTCCAGGAGTAGTTCGAGCTGTTGTCAGATCCGCCTGAGGCGGCAAGCGTGACGGGGGCGTAAGCGGCGTTGAGCAGGCCGTTGGGCAGCGACTTAGTGGTTACAGAGAGCGTGGGATAGGTGATGGTGAGGGGCAGCGTTTCCGTGGCGGTGGTGTTCGACACCGAGTCGGCAACCTTGAGGACTACGGAGAAGCTCCCACCGGCGGTTGGCGTGCCGGAGATCAGGCCGGCCGCGGAGAGATTCAATCCCGCGGGCAGGCTTGATCCGCTTGCTGCAGTCCATGACCAGGTGTAGTTGGCGCTCGAGCCCGATCCGCCGGTTGCGGCCAAGGTGGTATTTGGATAGGCGGCGTTCAACACGCCGTTGGGCAGGGAAGCAGTGGTGATCGACAGCGTCGGATAAGTGACGCTAAGTGAAAGCGTGGCCTGTGCGCTGCTCTTGGCAACCGAATCGTTGACGGTGATGACGACCGAGAAGGCGCCGGTGACTGTCGGCTTGCCGGTGATTACTCCGGCTGAGGACAGGCTCAGGCCTGCGGGGAGCCCCGTGGCCGACCAGCTCAAGTTGGCTGCGCTGCCGGAACCCCCGGTCGCAGCCAGGGTCTCAGGGCCATAGGTGGTGTTGTACAACCCTGCAGGGAGCGAGGACGTGGTGATGGAGAGCGCCGGATAGGTGATTGCTATCGAGTAAGCCTGTGTGGCGGAATCGCCGAAGGCGTCGGCGGCCTTGATGGTGAAGCTGAATGTGCCGCCCGCGGTGGGCGTACCGGTGATGGCGCCGGTGCTGGTGTTGAGCGTGAGGCCTGTGGGCAGATTGCCGGTGATGCTGTAGGTGAGCGTGCCTGCGCCGCCGGTGGCCGCGACGGAACCGGTGTACGCCACGTTGTACACGCCGGCTTGAAGAGTCGCCGGCGCGGGCAGCACGATTGCCGGCGCGGCGTTAATGACGATGGTCAGCTTTTCTGTCGCGGCAAGCGCGTTGGGTGTGCCGGAGTCGGTGACTTCGACGGTCACATCGTAGCTTCCCGTGCAAGAGGCGAGAGGCGTGCCGGAAAGAGCGCCGGCGGTTGTCAGTGTGAGGCAACTCGGCAGCGTGCCGGCGGTCAATTTCCAGGTGTATGGAGATATGCCACCCGAGACGGCCAGCGTCTCAGAGAACGCCGTTCCCACAGTGGCCGGCGGCAGCGAGGAGGTGGTGATCGAGGGCGCGGCGGGCACAGTGATCGTGATGGTCGCAGTCTTGGATGTTTCGGCGACAGAGGTAGCGGTGATAGTTGCAGTGAAAGAGGAGGCAGAAGGCGCAGGTGCGGTATAGGTCACCGAGGTGCTGGAAGTGTTCGACAGCGTTCCGCCGCCGCTCACTGTCCAGGTGACGCCATCGCTGCCATGGTCGTGGTCCACGGCCGCGGTTATGGTGATGGAGTCTGTAGGGTCAACCGTAGCCGACGATGCCGTGAGAGTGATGCTGATCGGTTTCGAACTGCCACCACAGCCGGTTATCCAGATTGAAGCGTTGGTTGCAAAGCAAAGGGAAAGGCAAACAAGGGCAAGCTTTTTCCAGGACATTATGCGGCCTCAAAAATGACGTAGAGCCTTGTTGTAGGTGCGCCGCGCGGCAGGTGCAACGGAAATCAGGCGAACCGTTCCCATTTCGCTAAATTTCGTGATGCGGATGCGTGATCTGGCGAACGGGCAGTTTTTTGTTGTTTGTGATTGAATCTTCATGCTAATTCCTTTGGAAAGAGCTACACTTGCGCTAAACCGCGAGGGTGTAGAGCGAAAAGGGACGGGCCGGCGGGGTTGTCCGGCAGGGTTTGTCCCAGGGGCCTTTGATGCACTGCCTCGCCATCGATCTATGGGAACAATTCCGAAAGCTCGGTTTCTCGAATCTGAGCCGCGTCCATCTGTGAAACTGAACAGTTGGAAAGAGATTGCTTCGTATCTCGATCGCGATCCGCGCACGGTGCAGTTGTGGGAGAAGCATGAGGGATTGCCAGTCCACCGGCTCACGCATCGGGCCAGGGCCAGCGTTTATGCGTTCACGAGCGAGATAGACGCCTGGCTGCGAGCCCGCTCCGGCGCCTCCGCGGTTGAGTCGGCCCCATCCCCGGATTCGGGCGAAGCCGCGGGGAAGTTTCCCATCCCCACTGCTATCCCCGCAAAGACGTTCGGCGGCGCCCATCCTTACCTGTGGGCCGGAGTTGCCCTGGCTCTTGCGGGCTTGCTGGGCGTGGGACTCTGGTCGGTCAAAGCGCGCTCCGCTGCACCACCCGCGCAGCAGAGCCAGAGCACGCAGCGGGGCATGATTGTTGTGCTGCCGTTCGAGAACCAGAACTCTCCCGACGATCTGCTGGTGGATGGGCTCACCGACAGCCTGATCGACGACCTGGGAAAATCCAGGGGAATGCAGGTCATTTCCCGCCGGTCGGTGATGCCCTTCAAGGGGAGGCATCTGCCGCTGCCGCAGATCGCAGCCGAACTCCATGCGGCTCTGGCGCTGCGGGGCACCGTCGCCAAAGCCGGCGATGAATGGCGCGTGACGGTCGAGTTGCTGGACGCCATTGAGGACCGCCATCTGTGGGGCGCCACCTTTACCCGCGAAACGGGCGAGATGCTCTCGCGCGAAGATGAATTGGCATCGACCATCGCCAGCGCAGTGACGATGAAGCTCACCGGGACTGCTCCTCCAGTTCCGATCGATTCCGCGGTGGCTGCCAATCCCCGGGCGCGGCAGGCGTATCTGACCGGGCGATTCTATTGGAATCAGCGCACCCAGCCGGATTTGAGACAGGCTATCTCCTATTTCGAACAGGCGATTGCCATCGACGCGAAATATGCGCCCGCCTACATTGGTCTGGCGGACAGCTACGACCTGATGTCCCTGGGCGCGCTGCCGGCGCAGGAGGCTTTCCAGCGCGCGAAATCCGCCGCACAGCAGGCACTGTCTATCGATCCCGGCGCGGCCGAGGCTTACAACGCCCTGGCCCTGGCGACTTACCGGCAGGACTGGGACTTCGCGAACGCCGAGCGGGATTTCAAAAAGGCTATCGAACTGGACCCGAACGACGCTGTCGCCCATCAGTGGTATGGGGAGTTTTTGGGTGACATGCGCCGCTTTGACCAGAGCATCGCGGAACTCAGGAAGGCCAAGGAACTCGACCCACTCTCGCCGATGGTAGGCTGCGACCTGGCGGATGGCTATCTTCATGCGGGCCGGAGTGCAGAGGCCGAGGCCGAACTGCGCCGCATCATCGACCTCTACCCGGATTTTGTGCCGGGGCACGGGTACCTGGGCACCGTTCTGATCGCGGAGGCCAAATTCGACCAGGCCCTGAGCGAGGCGCAAATCTACCGGCAGAAGACGGGGGATGAATCCCTGATCGAGTCAGTTGAGATCCACCGCCTGGCGGCTGCCGGCAAGCTGGAGGAGGCGCGCGCCGAGGTGCGGCGGCTATTGAATGGAAAGGGCGGCGCCAGCATCGGCTCATACCAGAAGGCGGGCCTGGATTTCACCTCGGGTCAAAGCGAGGCAGCTTACGCGGCTTTGCAGGATGCTTACCGGCAGCGGTCCTGGTGGCTCGTGACGATGCTGGTGGATCCAGGATTTGATGGGATTCGCGATCAAGCGCGGTTTCAGGATGTGGCGCGGCGGGTGGGACTGCCGATGGAGACCAATTCCGACAAGGGTGACGCGGTGCTGGCCTTGCGGTGAGCAGCTTTTCCGATATGGCCGCTTCCGTATTGCAACATCCCGATTGCGTATTGCTGCATCAAGAATCGACGCAGGATTCGAAATTGAGAAGACACGATAAGTTGCATTTTGGTTGCCGTTTGGCTATGATTCAAAGATGCGCCCGGAGGAAATCTCCGGTCAGTCATAAGCACCACGGCATTTGGACCCGTTCAAGAGTTCGCCCAGGCGGAATTTGCTTTAGCGGCGAGCCACGGGGTTCCCTGCAATGCGGGGCCGGCAAATGCGGTGGGAGACGAGGGAAGAATGGGAAAAGACAGCAAGAACATTGTGAAGGCGCGCGCGGCTGTGACCAAGGCTGCGTACGCACTGCCTGAGGCGGTAGGGTTGCTCAAGCAGGTGAAGTACGCCAAGTTCGACGAGACCGTCGACCTGACGATGCGCCTGGGAGTGGACACGCGCCACGCCGACCAGATGGTGCGCGGCACCGTTGTGCTGCCGCACGGGTTGGGTAAGACCAAGACCGTAGCAGTGATCGCCAGCGGCGATCGGCAAAAGGAAGCCACTGAAGCCGGCGCCGATTTTGTGGGCGGCGAGGAAATGGTGGAGAAAATCCAGAAGGAAAACTGGACCGCCTTCGACGCGCTGATTGCGACCCCGGACATGATGAAGGTGGTTGGCCGCCTGGGCAAGGTGCTCGGACCCAAGGGCTTGATGCCGAATCCCAAGACGGGAACCGTGACCCTGGATGTGGCCGCGGCGGTCAAGGAGATCAAGGCCGGCAAAGTGGAGTTTCGCGCCGACAAGACCAGCCTGGTGCATGTACCGGTGGGCAAGCTGAGCTTTGACCCGCAGAAGCTGATCGACAACACGACCACGGTGATTGGTGCGATTGTCCGCAGCAAGCCTTCCGCGGCGAAGGGCAAGTACATCAAGAGCGTCACGCTGAGCTCGACGATGGGGCCTGGGGTGCCGCTGGATTCGGCCGTCGCCGACGCGGCGGGAAAACACTAAGAAGCGAGGGATCAGGGATCAGGGATCAGGGATCAGTAAACGCCCAGCTTCCGCAAAGCCTGATCTGAAGAGTTGAAACGGAATTCGGAGCATGCGCCCGTAAAGGGTGAGGAGAGGGAAAAAGGAGCGAGGATCGAGGCGGCATGTAAAAAGAGCTGACCCCTGATCCCTGATCCCTGACCCCTGTCGAAGCGGAGCGAGACAAATGGCAATTTCGAAGGCGAAGAAGGCGGAGAAGGTCCAGTTGCTGAGCAAGGAACTGGAGACCTCGACGACCGCGATTGTGGGCACGTTTGCCAAGCTGACCGTGGCGCAGGATTTTGCGCTGCGCAAGGTGGTTCGCGAAGCGGGCGGCAGGTATCGCGTGGTCAAGAACAAGCTGGCGGCGATCTCCGGCGAAGGCACCAAGGTGGAGTCGGCGCTGAAGGGTCTGAAGGGCGTGAGCTCTGTGGCGTTCACCTCCGGCGACCCGGTGGTGCTGGCCAAGGCATTTTCAAAGTGGGTTGGCGAGAACGCGGAGTTCCAGTTCAAGCTGGGCATCGTGGATGGCAAGCTGCTGAGCGTGGAAGAGGTCAAGTCGCTGGCCACCATGCCGGGCAAGGAAGAGCTCTTCTCGAAGCTGCTGTTCCTTATTAATGCTCCGGCGCAGCGGCTGGCAACAGTTCTGAACGCAACTGGACGCGACCTGGCGGTGGTTTTGGGCCAGGGCGTGGAGAAGGAAAAGTTTCAGGCCGCGTAGGCGGCCAGCTTCCAGCCCTTGGCTTCCAGCTTTCAGTTCTTGTTGCTGAAGTTGAAGCTTTCCAACTCCTTCGGGGAGGGGCTAGAAGCAAAAAGCTGGCAGCCAGAAGCTGCTTTTACGGGTTTGGTCGCGATGCAGGCGGGAAGTGCGCGGGTCTGGCGCATCGGAAACTTCCGGTCTGATTGGGCGACCCAAGGCAATTCGGTAAGAAATTGGCAATTCAAACGAATCTGATTGGAGAATGAAAATGGCGGATCTCGCGCAGTTGGAAGAGCAAATTGTAAGCCTGAGCCTGCTGGAAGCAGCGGCCCTGGTAAAGAAGCTGGAAGAGCGTCTTGGCGTATCGGCAGCAGCGGCAGCCCCGGTGGCTGTGGCGGCTGGCGGCGGCGGGGCGGCGGCTCCGGCGGCCGAGGAGAAGACTGAGTTCCAGGTCATTCTCAAGGACTTCGGCGCCAACAAGATCAACACCATCAAGGCTGTACGCGAGGTTACCTCGCTCGGCCTGAAGGAAGCCAAGGACTTGGTTGACGGCGCCCCCAAGGCGTTGAAGGAAAGCGCGACCAAGGAAGAGGCTGAGACCATCAAGAAGAAGTTCGAAGGCATCGCGACCATCGAAATCAAGTAGTTTGGGGTCAGGAAATCTTTCGGGACTTGCAAGTGCGGCCGGGACGCGCTACGATATTCGTTGCGCGTCTTTTCGGCTCTTTCCAGTTTGATGGAGAGGAGCGGGAGCCGAACGGTGCGTCTTGAGATTAAGCAGAGTGGCACGCAGGCGTCAATCATCCAGGGGCGGGCCAGGCGTTCTGGATAGAGGCGCGGCGATGAGGTTAAGTGCCGTAGGGTCAAAGGGTTAGCAAGGGTTCCCGTTGACGGTTGGCGAGTAGCTGGTGGGCGAGCGGCAGAAGCGAGCTTTGGGATCGGCGAGAGCAGGGTTCAGAATTCGGATGGGGGCACAGGCAACAGGCCGCGCTCGTGAGGCATTGCGTCCTTGCGGGCCTTTTGTGTCTCTCGACCGTGGCAGGTAGTTTTTTCTTCACTCACCTGTTCTTGACTCATAAGTGTGGCGCATAGGTATCCAGAACGGCAAGAACCGTTGCGTCTGCTTCCTCGATTGTGCGCAGTCTAGCGCACTTGCCGGATGTACGGCAATGCCCATTTCGCGATTTTGACGTAACTCCAGCCAGCAGGGTTGCCCGGCATGGCGAATCTCCGGCGCGCCTGCTGCTTTTGCCGGAGCGAATGGGTAGTGGGCTGGAAGAGCACAGTGCGCCAGTCTGAGTGATAGAGATTTTTACCGTAATCAGCCGGCGCTCCCGAGACTCGGGCGCTGGCCCGGAACCGGCCTCGGGAGTAGAGGCGGAACCGGTGAGACGAAGCCTCAGGAGTGAAGCATGCCAAACGAGAAGCGCGCGATTCGCAGCAGGCTCGATTTTTCAAAGATTCCCACCGCAACCCAGATTCCCAACCTGATTGAAGTGCAGCGGCGCTCGTATGAGCGTTTTCTCCAGATGGACAAGCTGCCCAACGAGCGGGATGACTCGGGCTTGCAGTCGGTGTTTGTTTCGGTTTTCCCGATCACCGATTTCCGCGGCATCTCGCAGCTGGACTTTGTTGATTTCTCGATCGGCAACTGGGAGTGCAAGTGCGGCCACTTGAAGGGGCTGCATCACCTGCGCACCGCCTGCGTGCATTGCGGCGCGATGGTGATCACCGACCCGTTCCTTCCCGGCGATGTTCTCTGCCAGAAGTGCGGCACGTACAACAAAAACACGCCTGACTTCTGCAACAAGTGCGGCGACCCGGTCAGCCTGCAGTTGAAGTATGACCAGCAGGAGTGCGAAGAGCGCGGCATGACCTTCTCTGCGCCGTTGAAGGTGACGGTGCGCCTCACTATATATGAGAAGGATCCCGAGACGGGCAACAAGTCCATCAAGGACATCAAGGAGCAGGAGGTGTTCTTCGGCGACATTCCGCTGATGACGCCGAACGGCACCTTCATTGTGAACGGGACCGAGCGCGTCATTGTTTCGCAGTTGCACCGTTCGCCTGGCGTCTTCTTTGAGACGGCGAACAACCGCACCTACTTCCTGGGCAAGATCATTCCCTACCGCGGATCGTGGGTGGAATTCGAGTATGACCAGAAGAACACGCTCTATGTGCGCATCGATCGCAAGCGCAAGTTCCTGGGCACCATCTTCCTGCGCGCGCTTGGGCTGCGCTCGGACGAAGAGATTTTGAAGACCTTCTATACCGTCGACCGCATTCACATTGCCGACGGCAAGCTGCAGTGGGCAGTGCAGCAGGATGCGAAGACCGGCACGCATCTGCTGGGCGCGAAGCCCGCGCATGCCATTCTGCATAACGGCGAAGAGATCGCCCACTCGGGACGCAAGGTTACACCCAGCGTGCTCAAGGCGATTCGCGCGGCGGCTATCGACCGCATTGAAGTGGAGGCGGCCGAACTGGACGGCGCGCTGACCGCGGCTGACGTGATCGACCTGAATACAGGCGAAGTGATTGTGGAAGCCAACGTCGAGTTGACTGCCGATCGCCTGCACAAGGTGTTGTCCAGCGGCGCGGCCAGCTTTGAAGTGTTCTTCCCTGAGCGCGACGATGTGGGCAACATCATCACCAACACGCTGCGCCGCGACTCGGTGCGCAAGCCCGAAGAGGCGCTGATCGAAATCTACCGCAAGCTGCGTCCGGGCGATCCTCCGACGCTGGACACGGCGACCGCGCTGTTTGAAGGCATGTTCTTCGATGCGCGCAAGTACGATTTCTCGCGCGTGGGCCGCTTGAAGTTCAATATCAAGCTCTACGAGAATCAGGACGCGACGCACCTGGATCACCGCACCCTGACGCCGGAAGATTTCTACGCGACGATTCGCTACCTGCTGAAGCTGCGCCGCAACATCGGCATGGTGGACGACATCGATCACCTTGGCAACCGCCGTGTGCGCGCGGTCGGCGAACTGATGGAGAACCAGTTCCGCATTGGCCTGGTGCGCATGGAGCGTGCGATCAAGGAAAAGATGAGCGTGTATCAGGAGCTTTCGACGGCGATGCCGCACGACCTGATCAACGCCAAGCCGGTGATGGCGGCGATCCGCGAGTTCTTCGGATCGAGCCAGCTTTCGCAGTTCATGGATCAGACCAATCCGCTGTCGGAAATCACGCACAAGCGCCGCTTGTCGGCACTTGGGCCGGGCGGCTTGTCGCGTGAACGCGCAGGCTTCGAGGTGCGCGACGTGCACCCGACGCACTACGGCCGCATCTGTCCTATCGAGACGCCGGAAGGTCCAAACATCGGACTGATCAGCTCGCTGAGCTGCTTTGCGCGCATCAATGAATATGGGTTTATCGAGTCGCCGTATCGCAAGGTAAAGGACTCGCGCATTCTGGATTACGTGGAGATTGTCAATGCAGGCGAAAGCGGACTGCGCGTGGGCGATCACATCGAAAAGGAAGAAGCCGCTAAGCTCAATGCTTCGCTGAAGAAGGCGGGCAAGCGCCAGATCGACCAGATGCCGTTCAGCTTCTATTTGTCGGCGTGGGAAGAGGACAAGCACACCATCGCGCAGGCCAACATCGAGTTCAACGAGGAGGGGCAGATCACCGAAGACCTGGTGAACGCGCGCCGCCAGGGGAACTTTGTGCTGGTGAACCGCACCGAGGTGGACTACATCGACGTTTCGCCGAAGCAGCTGGTTTCAGTGGCTGCATCGCTGGTGCCGTTCCTCGAACATGACGACGCGAACCGCGCGCTGATGGGCGCCAACATGCAGCGCCAGTCTGTGCCGTTGCTGGTGGCTGAGGCTCCGCTGGTGGGGACGGGCATGGAGGGCGTCACCGCACGCGACTCCGGCGCCGTGATTCTGGCCAAGCGCAACGGCATTGTGGACTCGGTCGACTCCGAGCGCATCATCGTGCGTGTGGAGGGTGAACATCACCCGACACAGTTGTCGCGCGAAGTCGGTTCGGATATCTACCAGCTGATCAAGTTCAAGCGGTCGAACCAGAACACCTGCATCAACCAGAAGCCTGTTGTTCGCGAGGGCGACCGGGTGGTGAAGGGGCAGGTCATCGCCGACGGACCTTGCACGGAGCAGGGCGAGCTGGCGCTGGGACGCAACGTGCTGGTGGCCTTCATGCCGTGGCGCGGTTACAACTTCGAGGACGCGATCCTGATCTCGGAAAAGCTGGTGCGTGAGGACTATTACACCTCGGTGCACATTGAAGAGTTCGAGATTGAAGCGCGCGATACGAAGCTGGGACCAGAAGAGATCACGCGCGACATTCCGAACGTGAGCGAGCATGCACTGCGCGATCTGGACGAGAGCGGCGTAATCCGCATCGGCGCTCAGATCAAGCATGGCGACATCCTGGTGGGCAAGGTAACTCCCAAGGGAGAAACCCAGCTGACACCGGAAGAGAAGTTGCTGCGCGCCATCTTCGGTGAAAAGGCCGGCGACGTGCGCGACGCTTCGCTTACCTGCCCTCCGGGAATCGAGGGCACGGTGGTGGACGTGCGCATCTTCAGCCGCAAGGGACAGGAAAAGGATGAGCGCGCCAAGTTGATCGAGGCCGAGTACGTGGCCAAGCTTGAGAAGAACCTGGGCGACGAAATCCGCATTCTGACCGACGAGCGTTTGAAGCGCCTGGATGGAATTCTTGGACAGAAGGAAGTGCTGGCCGATCTGCACGACGAGCGGACCAACAAGCGCCTGCTGACCAAGGGAGCCATTCTCGATCGCGACACGATTGAGCGCATCTCGACGAAGAACCTCAAGCGCATCCGCTACGCCGACAAGGACCCCCGCGTCAACGAGCAGATCGATGAGATCGAAGAGATGACCTCGCGCCAGATTGAAGTGCTGCGCAAGATTACCAACGAGAAGATCGCCAAGCTGCAGAAGGGCGACGAGCTTCCTCCGGGCGTGATCAAGATGGTGAAGGTGTATATCGCCATGAAGCGCAAGCTGAGCGTGGGCGACAAGATGGCCGGCCGTCACGGCAACAAGGGCGTGATTGCGCGCATCCTTCCCGAGGAAGACATGCCGTATCTGCCCGACGGCACACCCGTGGAGATTGTTCTGAATCCCCTCGGCGTGCCTTCGCGTATGAACGTCGGCCAGATTCTTGAAACGCACCTTGGCTGGGCTGCTCATGCGCTGGGCGCGAAGATTGCCGCGCTCATCAAGGAGAACAGCGATGTGGAGGCAACGCGCGAACTGATGAAGAAAGAGTTCGCCGGGACCGCCACGCTGCGCCAGTTGCTGGAGCTCGACGACGAGATGCTGTTGCGCGTCGGAGCTGGCATGAAGCGCGGCATCTGGTTCGGGACCGCGGTGTTCGACGGCGCGCAGGAGAGCGAGATCAAGGCGCTGCTGGCTTCGGCCGGCCTGCCTTCCTCTGGCAAGACTGCGCTCTACGACGGCATGACGGGCGAGCAGTTCGAGCAGCCGGTAACGGTGGGCTACATCTACATGCTCAAGCTTTCGCACCTGGTCGACGACAAGATTCACGCTCGTTCGATCGGACCGTACTCGCTGATTACGCAGCAGCCTCTCGGCGGCAAGGCGCAGTTCGGCGGACAGCGTTTCGGCGAGATGGAAGTGTGGGCGCTCGAAGCCTATGGCGCGGCCTACATTCTGCAGGAACTGCTGACGGCGAAGTCCGACGACGTGTATGGCCGTACCAAGATCTACGAGGCCATCGTGAAGGGCGAAGCGGCGATCGAACCGGGCGTTCCGGAGTCGTTCAACGTGCTGATTCGCGAATTGCAGTCGCTGTGCCTTGATGTGGAATTGATCAAGCGCGCGGATCTGATCAAGAAGCTTCCGGTGCCGGAAGCCGCAGTCGCAGATTAAGCGCTGAGCTATCCCCGGTCTCAAAGTCGAGACCGGGGGCACCCAGCTAGAAGCTGATGTTTGGGGTCCTTCTTGAAAGCGGCAAACACCGCTACCCGGGAAGGAAGGATCCTTAAAAAATCCCGGGAGATACCGCGGCAGGCGTTCAAAAAGGCTTGCCAAGGAGGGTCGCCTTGTTCCGTTCGAACCCGTTTGAGCTTACCAGCCCCATCACTGACTTTGACGCAATCCGCATCATGCTGGCATCGCCGGAGAAGATCCGCAGCTGGTCGCATGGCGAGGTAACCAAGCCAGAAACCATCAACTACCGCACCTTCAAGCCGGAGCGTGACGGCCTGTTCTGTGCGCGCATCTTTGGACCGGTGACCGACTGGGAGTGCTTGTGCGGCAAGTACAAACGCATGAAGCACCGCGGCGTCATCTGCGACAAGTGCGGCGTGGAAGTGACCGTGAGCAAAGTGCGCCGCGAGCGCATGGGCCACATTGAGCTGGCGTCACCGTGCTCGCACGTCTGGTTCTTCAAGGGCCTGCCGTCACGTATCGGCCACTTGCTCGACATCTCTCTGCGCGATCTTGAGAGCATCCTGTACTTCGAGTCCTATGTCGTGGTCGATCCGGGCGATGCGCCGGTGAAGGAACGCGAGATCATTAAGGACGAAGGCAAGTTCCGCGAACTGGATCAGCAGTTCCGTCCCTCGGGCTTCAAGGCCATGATGGGCGCCGAAGCGATCAAGGAGCTGCTCAAGCGCGTCCAGATCGACGAGCTGGGCATTGAGCTGCGCGAGCGCATGAAGACTGAAACCTCGGCGCAGAAGAAGCTGAAGTATGCCAAGCGCCTGAAGGTTGTGGAGGCGTTCCGCAAGAGCTCGAACAAGCCGCAGTGGATGATTCTGGATGTGCTGCCGGTTATTCCTCCGGAGCTGCGTCCGCTGGTACCGCTGGATGGCGGACGCTTTGCCACGTCGGATCTGAACGATCTCTATCGCCGCGTGATCAACCGCAACAACCGGTTGAAGAAGCTGATGGACCTTCACGCGCCGGAAGTGATTGTGCGCAACGAAAAGCGCATGCTGCAGGAAGCCGTGGACGCGCTGTTTGACAACGGCCGCCGTGGCCGCGTGCTGCGTGGCGCCAACAACCGCCCACTGAAGTCGTTGAGCGACACGCTCAAGGGCAAGCAGGGCCGTTTCCGTCAGAACCTGCTCGGCAAGCGCGTGGACTACTCGGGCCGTTCGGTCATCGTGGTCGGTCCGGAATTGAAATTGCACCAGTGCGGACTTCCGAAGAAGATGGCGCTTGAGCTGTTCAAGCCCTTCATCTATCACCGCCTGGAGCAGACGGGCCACTGCACCACCATCAAGCAGGCCAAGGAGATGGTTGAGATGCAGGAGCCGGTGGTGTGGGACATCCTTGAAGAAGTGATCAAGGATCATCCTGTGCTGCTGAACCGCGCCCCAACGCTTCACCGCCTGGGCATTCAGGCTTTTGAGCCGGTGCTGGTGGAAGGCAAGGCGATCAAAATTCATCCGCTGGTTTGTACGGCGTTCAATGCCGACTTCGACGGCGATCAGATGGCAGTGCACATTCCGCTGTCGCCTGAGGCGCAGATTGAAGCCAGCGTGCTGATGCTTGCTTCGCACAACATTCTGTCGCCGGCTTCCGGTCAGCCTATCACCGTGCCCACGCAGGACATGGTGCTTGGCCTCTACTACCTGACCAAGGCCAAGAAGGGCGGCAAGGGCGAAGGGCGCGTGTTCGCCAACACCGAAGAGATCCTGATGGCGCTGGAAGCGAAGGAAGTGGAGACACTTTCGCCGATTCGCCTGCGCTACACGGGCAAGGTGCTGGACATGACCACGGCCTATGACGACCAGGATCTGACCCACACCGAGGCGGTCGACTTCAACAAGGAGTACATCTCCACCACCGTGGGCCGCGTGATTCTGAACGACTCGCTGCCGGCAGGGATGCCGTTCGTCAACGGCCTGTTGAAGAAGAAGGGTATCGGGCAGTTGGTGAACTATTGCAACCAGAACCTGGGCCTTGAAGTGACCGTGGGCATGCTCGATCGCATCAAGTCGCTGGGCTTTATTTACGCGACGCGCTCGGGCCTGTCGGTCGGACTCGACGACATGGTCATTCCGGCCAGCAAATACACCACAGTGGATGACGCGGACAAGAAGGTGATCGAAGTCCAGAAGCAGTACATGGACGGCGCCATCACCAACGGCGAGCGCTCGAACAAGGTCATCCAGATGTGGTCGGCGGTCACCGACAAGGTTGCCGATGAGATGTTCGGGAACATGAAGCGGGCGGACGATGAAGGCGCGATGAACCCGATCTACATCATGGCCGACTCCGGTGCTCGTGGATCGAAGCAGCAGATTCGCCAGCTCTCGGGCATGCGCGGACTGATGGCCAAGCCTTCGGGTGAAGTCATCGAGACGCCCATCACGGCGAACTTCCGTGAAGGACTGACTGTGCTCGAATACTTCATCTCGACGCACGGAGCACGTAAGGGCCTTGCGGATACAGCGCTGAAGACGGCCGACTCGGGCTACCTGACGCGGCGCCTGGTCGACGTGGCGCAGGATGTGATCGTGACCGAGTACGATTGCGGCACGGTGGAGGGCATCTATGTAGGCGCGATCGTTGAATCAGGCGAAATCATCGAGCCACTGCGCGACCGCATCATTGGCCGCGTGACACTGGAGCGCATCAAGGACTACGACGGCAACATCGTGGTGGATGTGAACCAGGGCATCGACGAAGACAGCGCATCGGCCATTCAGGGCGCGGGTGTTGAGAAGGTGAAGATTCGCTCGGTGCTGACCTGCGAGTCGCGCCGCGGTGTTTGCGCACTCTGCTACGGGCGCAACCTGGGCTCGGGACGCATGGTGGAACTGGGCGAGACTTGCGGCGTGATTGCTGCGCAGTCTATCGGCGAGCCGGGAACGCAGTTGACTATGCGTACCTTCCACGTGGGCGGAACTGCAAGCCGCGTGCAGGACAAGTCGCGTCTCGACGCCAAGAACAACGGCTTTGTGCGCTTCATCAACCTGAACCATGTCGAAAGCAAGGATGGCACGCTGGTAGCAATGAACCGTTCCGGTTCGCTGGCCGTGGTTGACGAGCGCGGCCGTGAAAAGGAGCGCTACCAGGTGGTTTACGGCGCGCGCCTGAAGGTGAAGGACGGCGAGCACGTCAAGCTGGGCCAGCTGCTGGCCGAGTGGGATCCATATACCTACTCGATTCTGACGGAGATCGGCGGCACGGTGCAGTTCAAGGATCTGCAGGAAGGCATCACGCTCAACGAGGAAGTCGACGAAGTCACCGGCCTCTCGCGCTGGGTGGTTGCCGACGCGCCCGACGAAAAGCGCCAGCCTGCTTTCATGGTGAAGAACGCCAAGGCCAGCAAGCGGTACCTGCTGCCCCGCGGCGCTCACCTCATGATTCAGGACGGCGAAGATGTGGGCCCCGGCGACGTGCTGGCGAAGATCCCGAAGGAAAGCACGCGCACCAAGGACATCACCGGCGGTCTGCCGCGCGTGGTGGAACTGTTTGAAGCGCGCAAGCCGCGTGAGACGGCCATCATTTCGGAGATTGATGGCGTGGTTCGCTTTGGCGAAGTTGCCAAGGGCCAGCGCAAGATTTACGTGACGGCGGATAACGGCGACGAGAAGGAATACTCGGTGCCGCGTGGTATCCACGTGAACGTGCAGGAAGGCGAGCGGTTGCGCGCAGGCGATCCTTTGATGGATGGTCCGCTGAACCCGCATGACATTCTTGCGGTGCTGGGCGAGAAGGAGCTGCAGGCTTACCTGGTGAACGAAATTCAGGAAGTCTACCGGTTGCAGGGCGTGGCCATCAGCGACAAGCACATCGAAGTGATTGTCCGCCAGATGCTGCGCTGGGTGCGCATCGATGAAGTGGGCGACACGAGCTTCCTGCTGGAGCAGCAGGTTGACCGTTTCCGCTTCCGCGAAGAGAACGAGAAGGTGTTGGCCAACGGAGGCCGTCCGGCAATCGGACGTCCGCTGCTGCTGGGTATCACCAAGGCGTCGCTCTCGACGGACAGCTTCATCTCGGCAGCCAGCTTCCAGGAGACGACTCGCGTGCTCACAGAAGCCAGCATCAACGGCGCAATCGACAACCTGCGCGGCCTGAAGGAGAATGTGATCGTGGGACGCTTGATTCCCGCGGGTACGGGCCTGGAGTATTACCGCAACGTGCAGCTCTCGCCGGAACTGGAAGAAGCGGCGGCACGGGTGCAGCAGGAAGTCACCGCGGAGATCGAGGCAGCCGAGCGCGAACTCGAACTCATGCGGCAGGAAGGCGAAGCCGAAGAGATGGCAGCGGAGTAAGAACAGTTGTCAGTGATCAGTTGTCGGTGATCAGACGAGGCCCGGTGCAAACCGGGCCTTTGTTTTTGCGGTGCGAACGGAGCCCTGCTAAGATTGCCCGGATCAACTATTGCAAAGCAGGCCCGACTCATGCCCAGGAAATCTCCCGTCAAGTCTGAAGCCAAGCGCCCTCTAACCTTGCCTCCGGTTCTCATGCAGCGTACGCAACCGGTGATACAAAGAGTAGCGAGTGCCCTTGGCGAGCCAGTTATTTCGTATTGGAATTCCACCAAAGGGTCGATCTGCCAGAACGATGTGATCGGGCTCTACGCATTGCTACGCAATGCCGGGAAGCTGGATCGTCTCTCGCTCTTCATCAAATCGGACGGCGGATCGGGACAGGCTGCTCTGCGCATGGTCAACCTGTTGCGCAGATACGTTGATCATTTGACGGTACTGACACCGCTCGAATGCCAGTCAGCGGCGACCATGCTGGCGCTTGGCGCCGACCGGATTCTCATGGGGCCACTTGCCCACCTGTCTGCGGTTGATACATCGCTGACCCACGACCTTTCTCCAATCGATCGGGATAATGATCGCGTGAGCGTGAGCAACGATGAACTGCTGCGCGTCATACGCCTTTGGACTGAACAGTCCAAAGATTCAACGTCGAATCCCTATCAGGCGTTGTTCCCGTATGTTCATCCCCTCGTGATCGGTGCTGTAGACCGTTCAAGTGCGCTCTCTACGAGGATTTGCGAGGAGATACTTTCCTACCACATTGAAGATACCGCGAAGGCAAAAGCGATCAGCAATGTACTCAACTCCGGATATCCATCGCACAGCTATCCGATCACCCTGCGAGAGGCAAAGCGGATAGGCCTTAACGTGGAGCCGATGGATGAAGACGTGAACGGGATGCTTTCGGAGCTGAACGAAATCTACTCTGAGATGGGACAAAGCGCGTCGACGGACTTCGATGAAAAAAACTCGCACGACAACAGTATTCTTAACATCCTGGAATCGAGCGGCATGCTGATTTACTTCCAGCTCGACAAGGATTGGCATTACCGCAGCGAAGAGCGGCGCTGGGTGGCGCTCAACGAGAAGAGCAGCTGGCGTAAGGCGGAGATTGTGAATGGAGAAGTCGCCATCTCACAGCTTCACGTTCGCTGAGTGCTTGCAACCTGTTTCAGGACCGGGTCTTTTTTATTTTGAAGTTTGCCCGATGCTGCCAGCCTGGTGGCTCACGGGTTCTTCCTGAAGGTGGCGGGCATGTTTGCGCGCATACATTGCGGTATCCGCAGCACTGAGCAGTTTGTCTTTGCCGGCGCCGTCTTCGGGGTAGAGAGCGATGCCGACGCTTGCAGAGCCGGTGAGGATAATGCTCTCCACGGTAAAGGGATCCGCAAAGCAGCGTTCCAGACGCTGCGCGACATCCTGGACTTCAGCGCGGCTGCGGACCATTGGCAGCAGCGCGGCGAATTCGTCACCGCCCAGCCGCGCGAGCGTATCGCCGGGGCGCAGCTGGTGCTTCATGCGTGTGGCTACTTCCTGGAGATAAAGGTCGCCGACAAGGTGACCGTGCATGTCGTTCACCTGCTTGAATCCGTCGAGGTCGATGTAGATGAGCCCGAAGATACCGGCATTGTGGCGGGCCTCGTCAATCTGCGCGTCAAGGCGCTTGTCAAAGGAAAAGCGGTTGTTGATGTCGGTGAGCAGGTCAAACTCGGAGCGGTGGAGCAGGTCAGAGTAGAGACGGCGGGTTTCAATGGCCAGTGTCGCCAGTTCCGCGGCCATGGCGAGGGTCTCCGGTTCAATGCTGGAGGGCTTGGTGAGCGGGTCGAAGGCCGCCGACAGTTCGCCGAGCGGAGATCCGGAGCGGGAAGGGATTTTGTGGTGGAGGATGCGCAGGGCGGAGGGCTTCTCGGGCGAGTTCCCCAGCAGCGCACCGCCGGCTACCTGGCACCAGCAGGGTGCGCCCTTGAGCTGAAACGAGACCAGTTCAGTGATTTGTTCAATGATCTCGGCCAGAGGACGGGAGCCGTTGATGTCTTCAAGGATGCGGCCGCGGCGGCGTTCGATATAGGCAGTGTTCGCGGACTCCCGACGCACCTTGCGTTCAAAGGCCCAGCTGCGTGCGCCCACAAAAATCACCACGACAAGCAGCACTCCGATTGCGATGGTGAGGTTGAACACATTGAGAGGCGAAGGCCGGGCAACGACGACGATGTCGTCCGGGGTCCGCAAGAGGAGGTCGAACGGGATGTTGCCGCGGAGGGGATTGAATTGACCAAGCGTGCAGATGCCGGATGCGCGCACGATTGAACCAAGCGGAACATCGTTGAAGGGCAGCGGAGAAAGGCCTCCGGCATTTGGGTGGCGATAGATGGCGGAGAAAATCTGGCCATTGGAGACCAATACATACTCATCCTGGGAGGTCTCCCGAACCTTCATCACCACCTTGCCCTCAATCGAAACCAGATCGAAGACGTGTTTGCCGGAAGTCAGCTCGGCGAGCGTGGCTGGCTGCGGCGCGATGGGAGCGAAGCCCTGGTGTTCAAGCACTTCTCCGGCGCTGAGAGCTAGCGAGCCGTCATAGAGATCGGGGAAACCTGTGACGTCGACTTCATCGCCGACTTTCACCGGCCTCTCAGAAGCAGTCATGATCCACAGGCTTTGAATATCGCTCTGAAGAACCATAGCCGAGCCGGGCTGGTAGTAGGTGACTGTTCCACGGACCCGGACTCTCCGGCTGAAGTTATTGACATGGTAGTTGGCCATGATTTCGTCCATGCGCGTAACAGGAAGAGCGGACGGGACGGTCTGCGCGCGGTGGATGATTTTCAGGTCGGCAATGGAAGAGACGGCGAGCGCAACTCCCGCTTTTTGCTTCTTGGTGTCGAAGAATGCTGAAGACACACCGGTTACTTCAACTTCGGCGTCCAGGAGCCCAATCAGAGTCTCCGGATCGGTGTTGTTGATGTAGGCATTGACGAGGCCTCCATCGGTGAACAGTTGGGCGTGCGTCTCGGGCCGGTCAGCGGTCCATACCAGGTCAGCGCTGTGAACTCGCGCCCGCACGCTCACCCGCAGGGAATCGAATGCAGAACCAACCATTTCGTCGTAGGTGGCTGGGACCGGCGCCGGTACGTTGCCATGATGAAGCACGGAAACGCTTTCGGCAATCACGAAGGGCCGGTAGCTGTCCGCGGCGTTTCCCTCGATCTTTACGCGATCTCCTGGAGCCACATCGATGGTTGCCTGGGTCCACACGTAAATACCTTCGTCCCCATCCTGGACAAACAGGGTGGTCTCATCGCTTCTCCGGTAGGTGACGGTGGCTTCAAAGGCGACGTGAGGTTGTTTGGCAGCGCCGTCATGGTTGAGAGCGTGGATGGCATGGAGCGTGGTGAGCGTGGCGGAAGGCGCACCCCAGGCTGTCGAGGCGCATCCCAATGCTGCTGCAAAGGCGACGACTGCGAGCGGGATGACAGCGAACTCTGAGATCGACCTTTTCATTCTTGAAAATATGCTTTGACCCGCCCCGACTACCTTTTCCAGGGAGTTTCATCGTCAATAACAGCCCATTCATTCACTGGACAGCAAACATAAGGCTACACCCCCGGAGCCTGCTCAAGTGTGACGGAATACCAGGACGAAATTGACCGGATGAAAATGGCAGGCGAGAATCGCCGCAGGGCTTCCGAGATCTGCCCCGACTGAGCCGGCGAGCGCGGGAATGCAGGTTCGGCTTCTACTGGCCGGCAGGGAGCGTCCCGGGGCGTTGCTTGGTATGTTTTGACACGTACATGGCGGCGTCAGAGGCGCAGAGAAGGCTGTCGCGGGTGGTGCCATCCTCCGGGTAGATGGCGAGTCCCACGCTGGCTGAACCGCGCAAGGTGTAGCCTTCAACCTCAAACGGCTGGTCGAAGCAGTGTTCGAGGCGGTGCGCAATCTCTTCCGCAACGGCGCGATTGGGGACCATGGAGAAGAGCACGGCAAACTCGTCTCCGCCCAGGCGCGCCAGCATGTCGTGACCGCGGAGCTGGCGCTTCATGCGTATTGCAACTTCCTGGAGGTACAGGTCGCCGATTCGGTGTCCATAGACATCGTTCACCTGCTTGAACTCATCGAGATCGATGTAGATGAGCCCGAACATCCCGGCACTGTTGCGTGCGGTTTCAATCAGCTTGTCGAGGTGTTTTTCAAGCGCGAAGCGGTTGTGGATGTCGGTAAGGAGGTCAAATTCCGACCGGTGCAGCAGATCGGTGTAAACGCGGCGGGTTTCAATGGCCAGCGAAGCCAGCCGCGAGCCGATGGTGAGCGCTTCGACCTCGGAGGGGTCAGCCAAAGACCCGGGGTGGAATCCGGCAAAGAGCGCACCCAGGGACAGGCCTGAGCGGCCGGGCACCTCCACATTCACCAGGCGCAGCGTTCCCGGATCGGCGGGATAATGGCCCAGCCGGGCTCCATCCGCAACCTGGCACCAGCAGGGCGCGCCTTCAAGGCGGAATGAAACCATCTCGGTGATCTCTTCCAGGATCTCCGCCAAAGGCCGCGAACCGTTGATGTCTTCCAGAATTCGGCTGCGGCGCTGTTCGAGTTGGGCCATGCGCCGTTCGAAGGCGGCTTCGGATTCGATGCGCGCTTTGAGTGCACTGGTCTGGCGCCGTACTTTTCTGTTGAGGGAGACCGCGTAAAGCAACGCAATGATGACCACCACCAGCAAAATGGTGACGAGTCGCGACAGGTTCTGGGTGTTGAGCCACGAGGGCTCGGCGACCACAGAAATATCTGCAAACGAGCGCAGCAGGATGTCAAACGGCACTTCCTGGCCGGGGTTGATGGTATTGGCGTCAACGATGACGCAGATGCCGGCGACGCGAATTCTGGAGTCGAGCGGAATGTGCAACATGGGCTCCAACCCAATGTTGGAGGGTGGGTGCCTGTAGATTGCGGTGAAAAGCCTGCCGTCGGCGGACAGGACGTACTCATCCTGCGCGGCCTCGCGCACCTCCGTAACGACCTGGCCCTCAATCGCAACCAGGTCGTAGAGATGACCGTCCGGCGAGTTGCTGCTCCAGTATCCCAACTGGTGCCAGTTAACGGGCTGGGGCGTGATCGGATCATGGACGTGGCTGTCCCGGATTTCCCCGTCGGTGAGGGTCAGCATGCGGTCGTGCGCGTCGGGAAAGCCGGTTGCATCCGCGCGATCGCCGACCTGCAAGGGCTCGCGTGTATGCGTGGTGATCCACAGGCTCCTCTGTCCGTCCTGCAGCACCAGGGCCGAGCCCGGCTGGTAATAGGTGATGGTGCCCTCCACGTGGACCCTGGGTGTCAGGTCGTTCAAGTGGTAGACGGCCAGAACCCTGTCCATTGGATCTAAGGGGAGCGACCATGGGTCAGTGGCTGCGTGCTTCAGCACCGTAATGTTGGCGAGCGAGGAAACGTAGAGGATCACGCCGGTCTGCTGCATCTTGTCGTCGAATTTCCCGGCAGCCGCACCGGTGATCACGACCTCGGCGTCGAGCATGGACTTGAGTGCCTCGGCATCGTCGCTGTCGAGGTTGGCTTCAAAGTGGCCACCCTCGGAAATCAGTTGAAGACGCGCGCTGCGCACCGGGTTTGCGCCGCCGGAGGCGATCAGGTCGGCAGCCCGCACCTTGGCGTGGACGGTGACGAGCATGGAGTCGAACCGGGACTGGATCAGCTGAACGAAGGTGGCTGGCTGGGGTCGGAGCGGCGTGCCATGGTGCAGCAGGGTCACGCTGGTGGCATTCACGACCGGCTGAAAGCTTGGCTGCATCTTGCCGCGCACTTCGACGCGGTCTCCGGGATTGACTTGGGTGCCGTTGGGCGGGCGGATGAAGATGGCTGAGTTGCCATCCTGGACAAAGAGAAGGTGCTCATAGATGCGCGAATAGGTGACCGTGGCAGGAAAGTCCACGATGGGGCCCTGGCGCGCCTGATCATTGGTGACGGCGCGGACTTCACGGAGGGAGGTCAGCGGAGGCTGTGCCGAGGCAGTGGCAAGGCCCAGGGTGATTCCGACCGCAGCTATCAAACTCTTCATCGAGAAAATCCGGTCATGGTTGCTGGTCTCTTTCCAGTCGTGACAACCGCAGCAATGGGGGATTCAGCTCAACAGTCGCACAGGCAGGCTTCAAGCAAGCCGGTCCGGAGCCGGTGCGCAAATGGAATTTTCCGGATATGGATGCACATCCATCTTACTCTCAAGAAAATCTGATTGAGTAGCCATTTTGCTACAGACGCTTTGGCCATCTTGCTGGTTCCGAAGTGGTACGGGACGGAAGCAGCCTCAGCCGTGCTCCGGTGGTTTGCGGCGGTAGAATTGACGCCCATGCGGTGCGTCCCGGTACCATTCAGTGCGCAGGAGATTCTCAATGGCCAGAGATGCCGTCGACAGAAGTGCTTCCCAATTCCCACAAAGCGGCACGCAGGCGCTGCCCACACGAAGGATTCGCGTAATCGGAGTTCCGCTGGACATGGGGGCCAGCCGCCGTGGGGTCGACATGGGCCCGTCGGCTATGCGCGTAGCCGGCCTGGAGTCGCGGCTTGAGGCACTAGGGCACCAGGTGACCGACGGCGGCAATATCCGCGTGGAGGTGGCCGAGACGCGCACGTCAGGCGATAAATCTGCCCGCTACTTGGCCGAGATTGCCGAAACCTGCAGCCGCACAGCCGACGCCGTAGTGAAAACCCTGGAAGATGGCATGATGCCACTGGTTCTGGGCGGAGACCACTCGCTGGCTGCCGGCTCGGTCTCCGGCGTGGCCGAGTTTTACCGTCGCAAAGGCGAAAAGATCGGCATTATCTGGATCGACGCCCACTCCGATATCAACACCCCGGAGACCTCGCCTTCGGGCAACGTGCACGGCATGCCGATGGCCGCGCTGCTCGGGCTGGGTCCGGAGGCGCTGGGCAACCTGTTTGGCTTCTCGCCGAAGGTTGCGCCGGAGAACACGGTGCTGATCGGAGTGCGCGACATTGACGCCGCGGAGCGCGAGAATATTCGCCGCGCAGGAGTGAGCGAGGTCTACACCATGCGCGACATTGACGAGCGCGGCATGCGCACGGTGATGGAAGAGGCTCTGCGCGCCGCCGGCCGCGGCACGGCGGGCTACCACGTTTCGCTGGACATGGACTGGATCGACCCAGAGGATGCTCCGGGGGTGGGCACGCCGGTTCGTGGCGGGGCGACGTATCGCGAGGCGCATCTGGCGATGGAGATCATTGCCGACCATGGCAGGCTGCTGAGCTTCGAGATCGTCGAGGTCAACCCGGTGATCGACGAGCACAACCGGACGGCGGATCTGGCGGTGGAGCTGGCATGTTCCGCGTTTGGGAAGAAGATCCTGTAGCGGGTTCTACACTGGAAGCAGGCGCTTTCTTTTTGAGCGCGATGGGTGATCGAAGAGGGAATGGCGAAGAAACTGCGGGTGGGAATTCTGTTTGGCGGGCGAAGCGGCGAGCATGAAGTTTCGCTGCTGTCGGCTGCTTCAGTGTTGAAGGCGATCGATCGCACGAAGTTTGACGTGGTACCGATTGCAATTAACAAGTCGGGCCACTGGCTCACCGGGGGGGCGGCAACGGGGTTGCTGGAAGGTGGGCAGGTGAGCACTTCGCCGGCGGACAGCGAGTCAGCAGTCAGCGAACCGGCTACAGAACTTAGTGTCGCGGCGCCTTCGGCCATTGACAGCCACGCGGCTCTCGATGGGCAGGGGCTGGATGTCGTTTTCCCTGTGCTGCACGGAACATTCGGAGAAGATGGAACGATCCAGGGACTGTTCGAGATGGCGGGTATCGCGTATGTGGGCTCGGGTGTGCTCGGGTCGGCTGCGGGCATGGACAAGGACCTGATGAAGCGTCTGTTCACTGAGGCGAAGCTGCCCATTGTGAAGCATGTGACGCTGCTGCGCGCGGAGTGGCGGAAGTCGCCGCGCAAGGCGATTGCGCGCGTTGAATCAGTGCTCAGGTACCCGGTGTTTGTAAAGCCGGCCAACCTGGGCTCATCGGTGGGCATCAGCAAGGTGCATGACCGCGGCGAGCTTGGCCCGGCGCTGGAGGTTGCCGCGAAGTATGACCGCAAGCTGGTGGTGGAGCACGGGGTCGGCGGCAAAAAAGCCAAGGCCCGCGAACTGGAAGTGGCCGTACTCGGCAATGACGATCCCAAGGCAAGCGTCGTGGGCGAGATCATTCCCGGCAAGGAGTTCTACGACTACGAGGCCAAGTATCTGTCGGAAGGCTCGGTGCCCGTGATTCCAGCTAATCTCACCCGCGCCGAGTCAAAGCAGGTGCGCGAGATGGCGCTGTCGGCGTTTCGGGCGTGCGATCTTTCCGGGCTGGCGCGCGTGGATTTCCTGATGGAACCGGACGGCAAGCGGCGCATCTACCTTAACGAGGTGAACACCATGCCGGGGTTCACCAAGATCAGCATGTACCCCAAGCTATGGGAAGCCTCAGGCCTGCCGTACACGGAGTTGATTACGCGGCTGATTGATCTGGCGCTGGAACGACAGGAAGAGAAGAAACAGACGACGTACAGCAGGGAATAAAGCACGTTGTCAGTTTTGAGTTGTCAGTTTCAAGTTGTCAGTGGACAGTCCAGGCGGTCCGATGCGTGAGCCGGATCGATGATTGGAACTCAACCGCTCTCCGTGGTGTCTAACAGAGTAGGAGCTGATCACTGACGACTGATCACTGACAACTGTATTTTCAAATCCGAGGAACTTTGCAATGACATTGCTCGATGCTCCAGTATTTGATGAACGGCGCGATCGGCGCCGCCGTACCGCGCTGTACAGTGCCGGGGGGCTGCTTCTGGTGCTGTTTATCGGCTGGTGGCTGGTGGCGGGGAGGCCGGTGGATTGGCCGTGGAACTGGAACAATCACCTCCTGGGGCGCTCGGCGGTCAACCGCTTCCTTACCGCAGTGGAGCAGAACGATTTACCCAAGGCCTACGGCATATGGGTGCACGACAAGGACTGGCAGCAGCATCCGGAGAAGTACCAGGTCTATCCGTTTTCGCGGTTCCAGGGCGACTGGAGCTCGACCAGCCCGGACAACACCTATGGCGTGATCAAGTCGCACCAGATTGTTGCGGCGCGCATGTATGGGAATGTGCTGCTGACGGCGGTGCTGATCAATGGGCGCAAGAGCGGCGCGCTTAACCTGGATTACGACCCAAAAGATCGCACGCTGAACTTTTCGCCCGAGGGAGTGGAGATTTATCTCGGACCTTAGGTGAAGCAGTGAAATGGTGAAAAAGTGAATAAGTGTGCCAAAGGCTTTGGCCGCTTACTGCTGGTTTGCATCGAATGGGCAGGAGAACACCATGCCCCAGAGTTCGCACGGCCAGGCAGCTGAATTGCACAATCTCGCAGCCCACGCGCACGCCGCCGCCGCGGCCGCTCACGGCAAAGAAGATCATCTCACCGCCCACGAGCTGAGCAAGCAGGCTCTCGAACACTCGCAAAATGCGCACCGGCATTCAGAGCAGATGTTGGAGAAAACGGAAGAACCATAGACTGCGAGAGTGAACGCTTGAAGATCAAGTCTCCCGGGGACTATGCAGAGGACGCTTCTGCCGCTGCCAGCGCGGCAACCGTAGCCTCCAGGCTCGCAGTATCTTCCACATTCAGGCCGTTGCGGTCGGCGTCGATCTGCCGCAGCAGGCCGCACAGCACCTTGCCGGGACCCACCTCAACGAACTGATTCGCGCCCGCAGCCAGCAGCGTGTGGATGCAATCGACCCAGCGCACCGCGCCGGTTACCTGGCGGATGAGCGCGTCGCGTGCGGCGTCCGCGGTAGTGACTAAACCGCCGGTGACATTGGCGGCGACGGGTATGTGCGGATCGGCAAGCGGGAGCGCGGCGAGTACGCGGGCTACCTCCTCCTGCGCAGGCTGCATCAGCGAGCAGTGGAATGGTGCGGATACAGGCAGCATGAGAGCACGGCGCGCGCCCTTGGCTTTGGCAATGGCCGAGGCCTTTTCAACGGCCGCAAGTGCGCCGGAGATCACGGTCTGGGTGGGGGAGTTCAGATTGGCTGCGGCGACGGTGAGGCCGGTCTCGGCTGCGGCCTCCTGACAGGCCTCCAGAACCCATTCGGGCGACGACGAAAGCACAGCGGCCATGGCTCCTTCACCGGCGGGGACGGCCAACTGCATGGCGCGGCCGCGGGCTTTCACGGCGCGGACCGCATCGGCAAACTGGACCGTTCCCGCAGCGACGTGTGCCGACCACTCGCCTAGCGAATGACCCGCGGCCAGGGCCGGTGTGACACCGTGCTGCCGGAGCACCCGCAATGCGGCTACGCTGACGGTCAAAATGGCCGGCTGAGTGTTCTCCGTCAACCGCAGGTCGGCTTCGGGGCCCTCAAAAATCAGATGGGAAAGCGAAAAACCGAGCGCCTCATCGGCTTCAGCAAAGGTCTCTGCGGCAAAGGGGAAGCGCTCCGCCAGGTCGCGGCCCATGCCTACGGTCTGCGAGCCCTGTCCGGGGAAGAGAAAAGCAATTCTGGTCGACATTCCGTTCCTGATTTTATCCTGCCGAGCGGGGCTTCTCGTGCGGAAAACCCTCAATCCGTGTTACTTCGAAGCATTGTCCTGGGAGTGTTGAAACTCATCCGTGACGTTGAAGAGGGAGCTAGTTCCAGCGCTTTTTGTCGTCGTGGTCGTCATCGATCTGGCGGCCATTGCCGTCGAAGCGCACTGTGCGGCCCTGCGAGCGCATGTAAACCTCGAATTTGCGGGCGGCGCGACGGCGCTTCCAGCGATAGTAGCGGTTGCGCAGGCCGTACCAGGTTTCGCTGAAAGCGAATGAAAATCCCCGGCGCGGTGAGAGACGGATGAAGAGCAACCCGGCCAGCGCCCCACCCAATTCGGCGAAGGCGTACATGCGCATCTCGCCAAAGAGCATGGCAAGGGAAACCAGCGCATAGATGACGGCGATATACCGTGCTTTGATGCCGATGGGGAGCGGAAACAGGACGAATTCGATATCCCCGTACAAGGCGCCGATGGCCACCAGGAGCCCAAAGATGCCGCCAAAGCAGCCAAACAGGGGAATCTCCGGCAGCGAATAGCCCAGTGTGCCGTGGGCGAGATAGATGGCGGTAGCTGCCACTGCGGTACCGATTACGGAGGTTGCGTAGAGCCCGTTTACCCAATTCTGCCCGTGCATGCTTTCTAGAAATCCGGCCATGAACCAGAGCGAGAGCAGCTCAAGGAGCGTGCCGAGAATGCCGGAGTGGACAAAGCTGTAGGTAAGCGGTTGCCAGAGATATCCGTGCAGAAAGGCGCTGGGCGTGAAGCCAAGCGCGGCAATCAACCTGAACGCATCCTCGCGGAAGGCTAGCTGCGCCAGCAGCAGGCCGAAAAAGGCGAACAGGTTCATCAGAACCAGACGGCGGGTCGCGCCGCGGAATTCAGGGAAGGAAAACGAACTGGCACCGTACCTGGGCATCCTAACCAACAGGGTAAACGCTGGAGCGGTTGGGTGTCATTCGATAGGGCGAGCGAACGGGTCGCTGGGGATCAACTTTTTCGTTAAAGAGATGATTGCGACTGAAAGCCGCAGTACCCCACGGCGAACCTTGGTAAGCCGCAACGGTCAGTGAGGTGGCAAGAGAGCTTGGGTTGCGGTGTTGGAGGCGCGCTAAGGTACTTTTGTCATATCGATGGATTACCAAATCTTCTTGGAAAACATTACTAAAATCTGACAATAAAACACTCAAGCGTTATTGAAAAACCCTCAGGGTGACGTAGTCTGACAGGAGACAAGTCTTGCACCGCGAAACTGATTCAGTTCTTCTTCCGCGGAATGTTTTGACTGGTCTGATCGATTCCCCTACAAGGCTTCAAACTCAGCAGGTCCTCCAGGTGGGCGCCATCTGGTCAACTCAACTAACGATAACCGTAGCAAACGGGCGTTATTCCGCAGGACGTTGAAGGTAGAATCCGAGATTTCATTTAAGAGGCAATCGTCGTAATTTCGATAACGGTTTTCGGCGTCAGATGAGCCGACTAACCTTATTGTTCCAATATTTCGCAATCCCGGCTATTCGCTGACAAATCCTGGAGAGAAAAGGACTGGAGAATAATTTGAAAAACTATTTGAAGTACGCAACGTTGACCTTGGTACTCGGCTTCGGCTTGAGCAGGGTGGCTTTTGCTCACGACCATCAGCCACCACCGCCGCCACCGCCACCACCACCGCCGCCGCCCACCTGCCCGCAGCCGACTCCCAAGGCTGCTCCGGAAGTCGATCCTGGCATGGCAATTATGGGTCTGTCACTGCTCGGCGGGACCTTGGCTGTGGTCCGGGCGAGACGCAAAAAGTAGCTGAAACTCTTACGTACCAGAAACGATGAGCGCGTCTTGACTGCAGGGGCTTTCCCGGGCCAAGACGCGCTTTTCGTCTGGTCGTTGTTGGAGCCCCGCTTCCTGCCTGAAGACTGGCGGTTATTCGGACGCGGCTGCGCAAAAAGCCGGAGGATGTACTGAATACGCATCGCAAGGGCGTTTTGACTGGGATGAAGGAGTCCCAGCCAGGAATGCCGTCCTTGGTTCCTCTTCATCTTTTGGGTCGACTATACCTGTTTGCGGGGGTATTGGCGGCAGACAGCCTGTTAGTTTCAAGCACTCCACATGGAGGGCCGATTCTCGGCCCGGTGGCATCGTTCGGCGTTGTTGCCTTCGCTGTGTTCGTGGGCCTCGGTTATTCCAAACTCAAGACCTATCGCGAAGAGGTTCCGTTCAACGCCTGGTTTTTTTTCGGCCATCTCCTTCTGATTTTTGGGGTTTGCCTCGGCAACCTTGCTGGAATGCGCGGATTCGGCCCGCAGGTAAACTCTCTCGCAGGGCAATTCGCTGAACGCGGGGCACTCCTGCTCGGGGTTGGGATCCTGGCGCTGGCGGTTGTTCCGCTCAGATCCTGGATTTCGACCGCGCGTACCACCAGTCCGCTGTGGTTCTTCGCGGTGATTGCGGGAGTTGCTGCGAGTGTTCTGCGGTACCCATTCCAGTCGTTCTGGAGCGCGTCGAAGACCGGAGTCGTCGGGTTTCTGCAGGCAGGCACGTTCCGAGCAGTGCATGCGGTGTTGCAGTTTCTCATTCCTGGACTCATTGCGAACCCGTCGGACTTTACGATTGGGACTCGACGTTTCATGGTCATCATCATGGAGCAATGTTCGGGGATGGAGGGGATTGGGCTGGTCCTGGTCTTCACGACCGTGTGGCTCGCCTATTTTCGTAAGGAGAGCCGCTTTCCGCAAGCGCTGCTGCTGATTCCTTGCGCGCTGGTGTGCGCGTGGCTGCTGAATATTGTGCGTATCTGCTCGCTCATCCTGATTGGCGATGCGGGGGCCCCGGATGTAGCAATGGTCGGCTTCCACTCGCAAGCCGGTTGGATTGCTTTCACTGCGATTGCATTTGCGTTTTCGATGGCCACGCGAAAGCTCTCGTGGGTGCGAAGGATCCCATCGTATGCGGCCGCGCCCGGCGGTGATTCGGTTCGGGCTGCCGTGGGAATTGGGGCTTCGGTTGCGGAACAGACGAGTCAGGAAACGGGAGAATCGCCGGCGATTGGCGCTTACCTGGTTCCTTTTCTTGCCATTCTCGCGGCGTCGTTCGTCTCTCGCGCGGCGTCCGGATACTTTGAATGGCTATATCCATTGCGGTTTGTTGCGGCGGCACTGGCCATCTGGTTTTTCCGGGATGAGTTGAAGAAGCTGAATTGGCGCTTCGGCGGGTTGGCGCCTTTGACGGGGACGGCGATCTTTCTTTTGTGGATTGTTTCGGCCTGGTGGGCTAAGAATCCCGAAGCAAGCCCATTGGGTCAAGCGCTGGCGGCGCTCTCTCCGGCGGCTCGCATCACCTGGATTGCGTTTCGCGTTGCTGCTGCTGGGCTGACGGTGCCCTTGGCGGAGGAGTTGGCGTTTCGCGGCTACTTGACGAGGCGCTTGATCGACCGGGAGTTTGACACGGTTCCCTTCTTGAACGTAACGATGATTTCAATGGTCATTTCATCGGTGGTCTTTGGACTGCTCTACGGTGATCATTGGTTGACCGGGATGATTGCGGGTATGGCATATGCCCTGGTGCTGAAATGGCGCGGTCGGATGGGCGATGCGGTGGTTGCTCACGCAACCAGCAACCTGCTGCTGGCGGTGTGGGTTCTTGCGCGGGGCGACTGGGCGCAGTGGTGAGGTTGCGTCCGCTGTGCTTGTCCGCCGCCCCGTTCATGTTATGGAACGACTGCCAGCCCACGATGGCCGGCCGAATCCACCGCGCGCACGCCGAAGACCACGTTGTCCTTGGAGATGGGGACGGTAACCATGATCGGCCCTTGGGCTGCAGGCACCGGAACCGACTGCATAAACTGCCAATCGGGAGCCGTGGTTTCGCGCCACAGGAGTTCGTAGTGGACGCCTGCCGCCGCTCCGGCCGGCGCCTCCCATTGGAGGGTGCTCCCGTTGTCGAGCTTCTTGGTCACCATGGTGACCTTTACCGGCAGGCCTGGCGAAGACGCCAGCGTGGCCAGGGTTGCCGCATTGAGCCGGGCAACGTTGGCGACGTAACTGAAGTCGACGAACTGGATCAGGTCGCCGAGGATGGGGTCGCTGGAGCCGGGAGGCGGAATCACGACGGTCTGGTGCTGGTGATTGAAGTCCTCGCGCCACTCAGTGAAGCGCACGGCCGCAAACCCTTCGCGATTGAATGAGGTATGGTCGCCTCCACGCAGATAGCGGTCGGGACGGAAGACCAGGAATGGGGCAAAGGGAGCTCCGGCAGCTGCGGGGAAGTAGGTCCGATCGGCGTCGGCGATAGCGCGAGCCAGTTGACGGCTGGGCGAGTCGCTCTCTTCACCCAGGGCGCGAATGCGGCGAGCCTGCTCAGGTGTTGCGGCGACTGGAACGCCTTCCGAAAACACGCGGACGCGATCTTTGAGCTGGAGGGTGTCGCCTGGGGTGGTGTTGCCGCCTACGATGTCGTTGTTAAGCACGCCCTCAAGCTGCCAGCCCTCGCTGTGCGCTAGCTTGGCCAGGTGCGTGGAGCCGTCAAGGCCTTGCTCTTCGCCCGCCACGGCCACAAATACTACTGTTGCGGGCAGATTAAGCTTGCTGAGGGTTCGGGCACATTCCAGGGACACGGCCACGCCGGATGCGTCGTCATTCGCTCCGGGGGCGGCGATGCGCGGATCCTGCACATTCGTGGCGCGCGAGTCGTAGTGGCCGGTCACCAGGTACATACGCTTGGCTTGAACGGGGTCACTGCCGCGCAAAATGGCGTAGATGTTGGTGATAGTGGTCGGCTTGGGGATTCGGTCGGAGGGAACCTCGGTAAACGTGTCGCGGTGCACCTCAAGACAGCCGCCGCACTGTCTTGAAATCTCCTCAAACTGGCCGGCGATCCAGTCGGCCGCGGCGGTGATTCCCTGACCGGGAGGCAGATCGGTCTCCATGCTGGAAAGAGTGTTGCGGGTACCGAAACCAACCAGCGTCTGAATCGTCTTTTCAATGTTCGCGGGCTGGATGGCCTGGAGGGCGCCGGCAATGGCCTGGTCAGGCGGCGCGGGTGTTACGGGCGTCGCATGCTCAAGGTAATCCGGCTGGGCTGGGTATGAGGCAGCAAGGCACACGGAAGTGAGGCACAAGGAAGCAAAGACTGAGACCGGCAAAGCGAACCTGCACGGCAGAATCCAGCGAGGGAAGTTCATAGCGTATTCTCCTGAGTTGGGTCTTACGTCTATCGGAATGTTTGTGGCTCTTGACCTGAGGCAGGGTTCTCTCCAAGAATATCGGAGTCGAACCGAAAATTACGTCATCTTACAACCCGAAACACTTTAGGAAAGAGAGGAGGCTGCCATGCCCAGCTGCCCTGAATGCGAAAATGAACTAGATGTTGAACTGGACGAAGTGGAAGAAGGCGACGTTCTAGCCTGCGATGAGTGCGGAACCGAATACGAGGTGGTCGGCGTCGAACCCTTGGAACTAGCGAAGGTTGACGGCGACCTGGACGAAGATGACGAGCCGTTTGCAGAAGAAGAGGAGGAAGAGTGAAGAATCGCCGCACGATCTTGCTGGCCGGGGTGGCGGCAGCAGCCGTGGCTGCAGGGGTGTTTCCTGCAGGAACACGGAACGCGCTGATGGGGGCGCCGATGGCGCAGGCTCAGAACGTAGGCCAGCGGGTGGTCTCAGGAACAGTTTTGGACGCTGCTTCTGCTCCAATCAGCGGCGCAACCGTGTTTATCAAGAACTTGAAAACCAAGTCAATCCGCAGCTATACCTCGGACGCGAAGGGCCGCTTCCAGTTCACGCAGGTGAATATGGCCGAGGATTACGATCTCTGGGCGGAAAAGGATGGGAAGAAAACCGCGACCAAGACCGTAAGCTCCTGGGATGCCCGCAAAGATTTTGAGTGCGAACTGAAGATGAAGTAGGAAGGGGCGGAGCATCTCCGCTCCGCGCCAATCTTCAGTCGACCAACCGCTAGGGCACTGACCGGTTGATGCTTTGACCAGCTGGTCCGCCCGTACGGAGCGAGCTTCATTATCCGTCCAGCTTTTTTGTCACCAGCTCATTCAGGAGTGCCGGGTTCGCCTGGCCTTTTGACGCGCGCATCACCTGGCCGACAAAGAATCCGGCCATTGTCTTTTTGCCGGCGCGGTACTGCTCCACCTGCTTGGGGTTGGCGGCAATCACTTCATTGATCATGGCCTCAAGTGCGGACGAGTCGGTGATCTGCTCGGGCTTCTCGCGCTCATAGACGGCAGGGAAGTCTTCGCTGTTTTCAAAGCACACGTCCAGCAACTGCTTCAACTGTTTGGAACTTATGTTGTCCTCGTCCAGCAGATCGGCAGCCAGCACAATCCCGGCCATTGAAACTGGAGACTGCTCCTGCTCCAAGCCGAGCGCATTGAGCCGGCCGCCCACTTCGCTCAATAGCAGATTGGCCACGCGGCGCGGATTGCGGGCGGTGCGCGCAGCGACTTCAAACCGGTCGGCGAACTCGCGCGAGGAGGTCAGCGTGGCTGCGTCTTTTGGAGCCAGCTCATATTCGGCGATCATGCGCGCACGTCGCGCTTCAGGCAGCTCGGGGAGCTCCGCTCTTTTGCGTTCAAGAAATTCGTGGGACACGATGAGCGGCGGCAGGTCAGGCTCAGGGAAGTAGCGGTAATCGTGGGCCTGTTCTTTGGAGCGCATGGAGTAGGTGCGGCCTTCGCCGGCATTCCACAGACGGCTCTCCTGAATCACGCGGCCGCCAGATTCGAGCACTTCAATCTGCCGCTCAATTTCGTATTCGATCGCAGCGCGGACAAAGCGGAAGCTGTTCACGTTCTTCACTTCGACCTTGGTGCCGAACTTCTCCGCGCCTTTCAGCATGACGCTCACGTTGGCATCGCAGCGCAGCGAACCCTCTTCCATGTTGCAGTCGGAGACCGCGGTGTAGAGCAGGATTTCTTTCAAACGAGTCAGGTATTCGAAGGCCTCGTCCGGCGTGCGCATGTCGGGCTCGCTGACGATCTCAACCAGGGGCGTTCCGCAGCGGTTCAGGTCGAGATAGGTCCGAGTGGCCGAGTCGGCAAAGCCGTCGTGGAGGCTCTTGCCCGCGTCTTCTTCCATGTGCAGCCGGGTGATACCGATCCGCTTCAGCCCATTGGGGGTGGGCACTTCGATGAAGCCGTGCTCGGCGATTGGTTTGTCAAATTGAGAGATCTGGTAGCCCTTGGGCAGGTCAGGATAGAAATAATTTTTGCGCGCAAAGATGGAGCGCTCGCGTACTTCGCAGTTGATGGCCAGCGCGGCGAGGGTTGCATATTCGACGGCCTTGGCGTTGAGCACGGGGAGCGCGCCAGGCAGGCCGAGGCACACCGGGCAGATGTTGGTATTGGGCACCGAGCCAAAATGGTTGGCGCAGCCGCAGAAGGCCTTGGTGGCAGTGAGCAGCTGGACGTGGACCTCGAGTCCAATGACGGGCTCGTACTTGCTGAGGACGTCGGGTGCGACGGTGGCGAACATATTTGGATTTTAGCCTGAAATACAAACTGCCAATGGGATCGCTGTCAAACGCTACTTCTTTGTATTTACCGCTTCCGGTTCGGGATCGTCCAGTGCAGGATTCAGCAGGCTCACGCAACGGATTCCGCTGTTCCGGGTGAGAAGGATGCCCGGGCCCGGGATGGGGACTGTCTGGCCATTCGCGTCGACCCAAGAGGCCTGGGTGAGGTAAAGCGAGCCATCCTCCGAAGCGTCAGAGTAGTAAAGAAGAACTCCCAGTATATTTCTCCCGTCAGATAGTTCCACCTGCACGGGTTGATTGTCGATTGCCTCCCGCTCAAGGATGTCGTTCCAAATGGAATTGCGCGTTGTGCGCTCCGTGAGCCCAACGAAGCGGAACAGGCGATTGCCATCGAAACGTACATAGGCAACAGCGATCAGCGTGAAGACAAGCGTGACGCCTGCGAGCCAGGCAAGCTGTGCAGGTTCCCACAACACGGTGTCATCCCCCTTGCCTGAGGAATCATGTTCAATATGGAACGGGAGTCTTCCGCCATTGAGAGGAACGTAGCAGACGTAGATAACGAAGCTGAAGACCAGGGCCTCAACAATTCGTTCAAGATCGGTCTGAGTCCGCCGCGTTGCCAAAGCCTGAAGGACGTACGCCGCGGTGAACCCGGGCAGGATAATCAGAAATACCTGTAGTGCAAGGAGCGTAGCCGGCATCGGAGACGCCTCCTTTCACTCCCCTTACTACTTTGCTGCACTCGACTGCGTTGGCGGCGGCGGAACCTTTACTGGAGGAGGGAGCTTAACGGGTGCTCTTGGCGATGGTTTGGCGCCCTTCTCGACCTGTCCGCCACCGCGGTACTTTGAGCTGCCGATTTGACCTACGTATCCCATAAAGTTCTCCAGGAATCATTATCGTCCGCTTCGCAGGTGAAGTCTACTGCCGTGGGCCTTACTCCGCCGGGTCCTCCGCGGTAAATGGCGAGCAGCACGGCTTCTCGCTGGCATGGAAGTTCATCAGCTCCAGGCGAATCCCATCCGGGTCATACAGATTGAACTGGCCTTTGCCGTCCTTGCCGATCTGCGTATGCGCATCGTGGCGGCCGGTGAGACGGTTGCCTTCCTCGAGCTTCCTGTAGGCCATGTCCACCGAGATCTCGCCGATGGAGAGATGGTCCAGGACGCCCAACTGCTGCTGCGACATTGTCACCGGAATTCCCGATCCCGACGGCCCGCTGGTGAGCATGTATTCCAGCCAGTCGTGGCCGTCCGGCACCTGCTGGCTAACCCAGTCCAGCTTGCCTTCCACCATGCCGCCGAACCAATAGGGTTTGAAGCCTAGCAGGTCGCGGTAAAACGTGTCCTCGACTGCGCGGCTGTGCACCAGAAAGCCAACGTGGATAATGTGCGTGCCGATGGCTGCGGGGAGGTTGAGCTGCTGGCGGCGCTCGGGTGGTTGCACGAACTCGACCTTGTTGCCCTCAGCGTCTTTCACCGCGAACCAGAGGCTCCCATCGGCGCCCTTTTCCACCTGGCCCGGCACCTTCCACGCTTTCGAACCAAGGAAGCGGCGCAGAGCCTCAGCATCGTCGGTGTTCCACGCCGTGTGGTCCAGTCGGTTGACGCCCGCGCCCGCCGGCAGCGGCAGCACTTCAATGTATTGCGTGGCGCTAAGCGCGTACTTCACGCCCTTGGGACTTTCGGGGTCGGGCAGCTTGAGTGCGCCGATGATGTCGCTGTAATAGTGGTCTGTAGCTGCGGGGTCAGAGGTGTACACCGCGATGTGCGAGATGCCTGTGATTCTGGGCCGCGTGACCGGCTTGTCAGCCCATTGGGCCGCAGCGCAGACGGTGAAAAGGGTGAGGGAAGCGGCGGCCAGGAACTTCGACTTCATACGGCACCTCGAATCTCTTGTGGGTCCAAGATAAATCGGTTGCGCACCCCCAAGCAAACCGGGGTAGCGCAAGTTTCCTGGCGAAAGAGACGAGGGTTGGGCAGTACAATTGCGCACATGTGCCGAACATCAGCTTTCTCCCCGATCCTTTTTGCGATCTGCATTGCGACCGCTTTGACAGGCACGCCCGCAACGGCCCAGGCCACGCTCTACAAGACCTCCGACGCCGACCGCGCCGAGGCCAAGGCGATCTTGAAGCAGCTAATCGAGATCAACACCACGGATACGCCGCAGGGCAACGTGACCACCGCTACCGCGGCCATGCAGAAGGTGTTTCTCGACGCAGGCTTCCCAGCCGACGACGTTCACCTGCTCGGGCCCAACGAGCGCAAGCAGAACCTTGTTGTACGTTATCGCGCAGCCGGAACGCCTACGGAGAAGCCGGTGCTCTTCCTCTGCCACATGGACGTGGTGCAGGCTCTGCGTGCCGACTGGTCCACCGATCCGTTCGAATTTGTCGAGAAGGATGGTTATTACTACGGCCGCGGCACGCAGGACATGAAAGACAGCGACGCCGCGGTTGTTTCCACCTTTCTGCGCCTCCATCGCGAGGGATGGAAGCCGAAGCGCGACTTGATTCTGGCCCTCACTGCCGATGAAGAGGGCGGCAAATTCAACGGCGCCAACTGGCTGGCAACGCAGCATCGCGAACTGGTAGACGCGGCATTTGTCATCAATCCCGACGCAGGCGGCATTGAGCTCGACCATGGCCATGCGGTTGTAGCGGACGTCGAGGCGACGGAGAAGGTGTACTCCGACTTTCAGATCACGGCCACCAATCGCGGCGGGCACAGCTCCCTGCCGCGGCCGGACAACGCCATCTATGAGCTCACCACGGCACTCAACAAGCTGCAAGCATATTCGTTTCCTTTTGAGCTGAACGAGGTTACGCGCACCTACTTCAAGAGCCTGGCCGTGCAAGAGACGGGACAGAACGCAGCCGACTTCAAGGCGATCCTTGCAACGCCGCCCGATCTGGCCGCTGCGGCCCGTCTCGGCGCCGCCGAGCCCAGCTTCAACTCCAACTTCAGGACGACGTGTGTGGCCACACGCCTAAGCGGCGGCCACGCCAACAACGCTCTTCCTCAATTCGCGCAGGCCAACGTCAACTGCCGCATCTTTCCCGGCCACTCGCCTGAGGAGATTCGCCAGCAACTGATCGGCATCTTTGGCGACGACAAGCTGATTGTGAAGTATGTTTCCGACGGCGGCGTGGTCTCCGATACTGCACCCGAACGGAAAGCCATGGTCCCGCCGCCGCCGATTCCGGAAGTCTTCGAGCCGCTGACTTCGTTGACCCAGCAAATCTGGCCCGGCCTGCCGGTGACTCCGGAGATGGAAAACGGCGCCAGTGATTCCATTTACTTCGCCCTCGTCGGCATACCCTGCTACGGCTTCTCCGCCATCGCCCTGGAGCGCAACGATGTGCGCGCCCACGGCAAGGATGAGCGGCTGCCCATCGATTCGTATTGGAAGTCGCTGGATTTCTTCTATTCGTTCGCGAGGGCGGTTGGCGGCAAGTGAGGTGATTGGTACCTCAGGCAAGTAGGCTGAATGTATTTGCAACCTACGTGCCCCGCGGCGGTCTGAAATTCGATCGTCGCCGGGCACGCGATTTCATCTCCTCCATCGCTGCTAAACTAGAACTTCATGATTCTCCCGTTCGTCCGCGAAATCTTTGCGGAGCTGGAGCACTCTTCGGGCTTTGAGCGCGTTCGCAGGCATCTCAGCCTTGCTGCGGGGCGGAGACGTGTGTCTGGTCTCACCGCTACGGCTCGCGCAATCTATGTACCGCTCATGGCGCGCGCCGCCCGGCAGCCGGTCATCATTGTTGTGGCCGACAACAAGGCGGCTGAAGCCCTGGAACCCATGCTCAAGGCGGGTTGCGAGCTGACCGGCGCCATCGATCCGTCTGAAGTCGTGCGTTTGCCTGCTCACGATGTTCTTCCCTTCGAAAACCTCTCGCCTCATCCCGATGTGCAGGAGCAGCGTGCCTCGGCGTTGTGGAAGCTGGCCACAGGCGCCGTCTCCATCCTGATTGCGCCCGTTGAGGCGGCGGCGCTCAAACTGTTTGATCGCGATTACTACGCAGGTCTCGCAGTCACGCTCAAGCGCGGCGAAGAAGTCGACGTCGAAGTGCTCACCGCTCACCTGGCAAGCGTCGGTTACACGCAGATGGATCTCGTGGAGATGCCGGGGCAATTCACGCGCCGCGGAGGAATTCTCGATGTCTACTCGCCGGAGACTGATCGTCCCGTACGCATCGAGTTCTTCGGCGACGAGATTGAGACCATCCGCAAATTCGATCCGGAAACGCAGCGCTCGCAGTCTGGCCTGGATGAAACCCAGTTGCTGCCGCTCACTGAAACGCCGGTCACCGAGCGCTTGCTCGCCGCGGTGCACGCAAGGCTGAACCGGCAGCGCCTGGATGTCGAAGCCACTGAAGCCGACGAAGAGATGGCCATTGCAATGGCTGCGGCCGGCGGAGTCAGTGTCTTTCCTGGGTGGGAGTTTTTCTCCGCTGTTGCCGGCGCGGAAAAGTCGCTGCTCTCGCTCGCGCCCAAATGCGTGCTCTTTGTTGAAGAGCCGGCCATGGTCCGGAACCAGATTGAGCGCTGGTGGAACAAGGTCGAGCAGCGTCACGAACGCTCGGCCATGGGCTCGCTGATTACGCCGGAAGACATCTACCTGCGCCCTGAAGTATTGCAGGCACAGCTTGATTCCCATATGGGTCTCGATCTCGATCAGCTCGGCGTGGTCGACATTTTGGATGATGACTCGACACTCGGCGAGATCGAGCTGAACACGCGGCCCACGCTGCGCTTTCACGGCTCCATTCCCGCGCTGACCGCACAGCTGAAGACGCTGATCGAGGCGGAGACGCGCATTGTCCTCGCTGCTCCGAATCAGGGCGATGTGGAGAGACTCGCGACGGTGTTGCGCGAGTATCAGATTCCGTATCGGCTAGGCAGCCGCAACCCGCACCCCGGCGAAACCATGCTGGACGAGGGCAGCTATCTTGCCGGTGACCTGCGCGTTCCGGTCATTATCCGCACGCCGCTTTCTTCCGGCGTCACCTTTAGCGACTCCAACTTGATTCTCTTCGGCGCAAATGATTTGAGCGACGACGCCGATGTTGCCGCGCGCCCCGAGCCCAAGCGATCGAAGACAGCAGCCTTTGTCTCCGACTTTCGCGACCTGACCATCGGCGATTATGTTGTCCACGTTGAGCACGGTATCGCGCAATACCAGGGCTTGAAAGAGATTGTGCAGGACGGCCTCTCGGTCGAGTTCATGATCCTTGAGTTTGCTGAACAGGCCAAGTTATACGTCCCGCTGACTCGCCTTGACCTGATTCAGAAGTACCGCTCCACGGACGCTGGTCCCGCCCCGGTCCTGAACAAGCTCGGCTCGCAGCAATGGGCCAAGACCAAGGCGCGTGTCCGCAAAGCCATGCAGGACATGACCGGCGAGTTATTGAAGTTATATGCCGAGCGAACCACGGCGCAGGGCACGGCTTTCTCAAAGGACAACGAGTTTCAAAAGGAGTTTGAAGACTCCTTCGATTACAACGAGACCGACGATCAGTTATCCGCCATTCGCGCCATCAAGTACGACATGGAAAGCACAACGCCGATGGATCGCCTGCTTTGTGGCGATGTGGGCTACGGAAAAACTGAAGTTGCCATGCGCGCGGCCTTCAAGGCAGTGCAGGACGGCAAGCAGGTCGCAGTTCTCACGCCGACAACGATCTTGAGCTTTCAGCATTTCGAGACATTCAAGAAGCGGTTTTCGCAGTTCCCCATCAACATTGAAATGATCTCGCGCTTCCGCACACTGAAAGAACAGAAGGACATTGTGGCGCGCGTGGAAACCGGCAAGGTCGACATTCTCATTGGCACGCACCGTCTGCTCTCAAAGGACATCAAGTTTCAAGACCTCGGCCTGCTCGTCGTGGACGAAGAGCAGCGCTTTGGCGTGCGCCATAAAGAGCGACTGAAGCAGATGCGCAAGGAGATTGACGTGCTCGCCATGAGCGCCACACCGATCCCGCGCACGCTGCACATGTCGCTTGTCGGCCTGCGCGACATGAGTGTAATTGAGACGCCGCCCAAGGATCGCATGGCGATTCAAACTGTGGTCGCGAAGTTCGATGAGAAGATCGTGCGCTCTGCCGTTGAAGTGGAACTGGAGCGGGGCGGCCAGGTCTACTTTGTGCACAACCGCGTGGAGTCCATTTACGAAATCGCGGCCCGGATTCAAGAGCTTGTCCCTGCAGCGCGTGTGGCTGTGGGCCACGGACAGATGGGCGAGACGGAGCTTGAGCGCGTGATGCTCGCCTTCATGCGCCACGAATACGACGTCCTGGTGGCTACCACGATCATCGAGAACGGTCTCGATATTCCGCTGGCGAATACGATGCTCATCAATCGCGCCGATCGCCATGGGTTGAGCGAACTCTATCAGTTGCGCGGGCGCGTTGGGCGCTCCAACCGCCGCGCTTACGCGTACCTGCTGATCCCGGCGGAAAATGAGCTGACCGACATCGCGCGCAGACGCCTGGCGGCGCTCAAGGAATTCAGCGATCTCGGCGCGGGATTCAAAATTGCCGCGCTCGACCTTGAGTTGCGCGGCGCGGGGAACATGCTCGGCGGCGAACAGAGCGGGCATATTGAAGCTGTTGGATTTGAGCTTTACACATCGATGCTTGAAGCCGCGGTGAAAGAGATGAAGGGCGAGAGCAGCGAAGAGCGGCCCGCTACGCAACTCAACCTGGGCATCGCGCTGCGTATCGATGAGAGCTATGTGCCGGAAGAGAATCAACGGCTGCGGCTCTACAAGAAAATTGCCGGAGCGGGCAGCGAAGGCGCAGTCGCCGAGGTTCGCGCGGAGATGGAAGATCGCTATGGCGCTCCGCCCGATGCGACGGTGTATCTGCTTGAGGCATCCCTGGTGCGCCTGGAGTGCGAGCAGCTCGGCATTGCGCAGGTCGATCGTCGCCGCAGCGAACTGCAGATACGGTTTTTGGAGAACGCCAAAGTCGATCCGCAACAGTTGATGCGTTTGGTAGCGAAGAACGCAAAGCGCGGAGCGCAGTTCACGCCGCAGGGACTGTTGAAGTATCCTTTGACTGCTGTGCGGCCCGACGAAATATTGCTCGAAATTCATGAATTGCTAGCCAATTTGGCGCCCGCGCCTGTGAATGCCTAGTACGAACGTTTTTAGCGAGAGGGACGATGAGGAAGATTGCTGCACTGTTTGCGATTGGAGCTTTCATGGGATCTACGATCACTGCCCACGCTGCGAAGGACAACTGGAAGCAGGAGTTCGAGAAGGTCTCGGATGAGTACTTTGACCAGGTCTATCTTCACTATGGTCCCTCGGCTGCAACGCAGGTGGGCTATCACCAGTACGATGCGCAGCTGGAGAGTTTTTCGCGCAAAAACATCGATGCGGAGATTGGCGACCTGAAGAGCTTTGAAATTCGCATCGAAGCAATTCATCCGGATGATGCAGCCGCCGATTTTGTTCCGCGCAGCGACCGTGAATTGGTGCTCAATAATATTCGGTCGTCCTTGCTTGAACTGGAGACCATCCGTCCCTGGGAGAAGAACCCGGATAACTATTCCAGCACTTGCGCCAACGGTGCGTTCGTATTAATGGAGCGAAAGTTTGCTCCGCCGGATGACCGGCTTCGCTCAGTGATTGCGCGCGAAAAGCAGATGCCGGCGCTGCTTGCCGATGCGCGTGTGAACCTGAAAAATCCGCCCCGCGTTTATACCGAAATTGCGATCGAGCAGTTGCCGGGAATTGTCACGTTCTTCGAGCATGACGTGCCGCTGGGCTTTGCGGACGCCAAAGATCCTGCGTTGAAGGCGGAGTTTTCCGAGACCAATGCGGCAGTGATTGCGGCTCTCAAAAGCTATCTCGATTGGCTGAAGACCGACCTGCTGCCCAAGTCGAATGGAGATTTTCGCATTGGGGCTGAGACATTCAGAAAGAAGCTGGAATACGACGAAATGGTCGATATTCCTCTGGATAAACTTCTTGAAATAGGCAGGGCCGATCTGCGCAAGAATCAGCAGCATTTCAACGAAATCGCGAAGGAGTTGGAGCCAAACAAGGAACCCCGCGCGGTGCTTGAGAAGTTGGGCGAGAACCATCCCGCGCCGGATCATCTGCTGGATGCGTTTCGCGCTACTTTCGATGGACTGGTGAATTTCATCAGGTCACACCATATTGTCGATCTTCCTTCGGACGTGCGGCCTCTCCTTGAGGAGTCGCCGCCGTTCATGCGCGCAACCACCTTCGCGAGCATGGATACGCCGGGGCCGTTTGAGACCCATTCCACGGAGGCCTACTTCAACGTAACTCTCCCAGACCCGTCGATGACTCCCGAGCAAGTGGAGAGCTATATGCACTCGTTCAACGTGGGCACGTTGATTTCGACTGCGGTGCACGAGGCTTATCCCGGACATTACGTCCAGTTCCTGTTTACGCCGCAGGCGCCGAGCCGGGTTCGCAAACTTCTGGGAGCGAACACCGACGTGGAAGGCTGGGCTCATTACTGCGAGCAGATGATGCTTGATGAAGGCTATGGGCAGCCGGGAGTAGGCGCGAAGGACGAGCGGGAATCGAAGTTTCTGCGACTCGGCCAGTTACAGGATGCGCTGCTGCGCAACGCGCGCTTCATTGCCGGCATCGAAATGCATACGGGTCAGATGAGTCTCGACCAGGCGGTGGAGTTCTTTCAGAAAGAAGGGTATCAATCGAAAGAGACGGCGATTGTAGAGACCAGGCGCGGCACCAGCGACCCCACCTATCTCTATTACACGCTGGGCAAACTGGAAATCATGAAGTTACGCGAAGACCTGAAGAAGAAGCAGGGTGCAGCATTCTCGCTGGAGGAGTTTCACAATAACTTCCTCAGGCAGGGGTTTCCGCCAATCAAGATTGTTCGCGAGGCGCTGCTGGGAGATAACTCGCCGGCCCTGTGAATGTAACAAAGCCATAATCTGACTTAAATACTATCGAGATGAGGATGCTGCAATGGACAAGCGAGTACGGAAGGCGGTTTTTCCGGCCGGTGGACTAGGTACAAGGTTCCTGCCCGCCACCAAGTCGATTCCCAAGGAGATGCTGGCGCTTGTGGACAAGCCCATTATCCAGTATGGAGTGGAAGAGGCAGTGGCATCGGGGATTGAGCACATCATCATCGTGACCGGGCGCGGCAAGGGCACGATGGAGGATCATTTCGACCATAGCTTCGAATTGGATGCAACACTCGAGCGGCGCGGAAAGCGGGAGTTACTGGCGGTCTCCCGCGGAGTGGCCGCGTTGGCACGGATCAGTTATGTGCGACAGAAGGAGCCGCTGGGTCTGGGACATGCAGTGCTGTGCGCGAAGGACCTGGTTGGGGACGAGCCGTTTGCCGTGATTCTGCCGGACGACGTGATCGCGTCCGAGGTGCCCTGTCTCAAACAGATGATCGACGTATTCGAAGAGAAGGGCGGCTCGGTGCTGGCCACCATGACCATCGATGGTCCCGCGATCAGTGCTTATGGCGTGCTGGCCGGAGAGCAGGACAAGGATAACTGGCGTCTCTATAACTGCACTGGCATGGTGGAAAAGCCCAAGTTAGAGGACGCGCCTTCAAAGCAGGCGATTATCGGGCGCTATGTTCTCACGCCGCGCGTCTTTGAACTTCTGGAGAAGACAACCCCCGGCGCCGGCGGAGAGATACAACTTACAGACGGCATCAAGGCGCTGGCGAAAGAGCAGAAAGTGTTTGGCTATACCTTCGAGGGGAAGCGCTTCGACGCGGGTGATAAGTTTGGCATGTTACAAGCAACCGTCGAGTTTGCACTGAGCCGGAGCGATCTGGGCCCACAGTTCCGCGAGTACTTGAAGGGGCTGACAATTTAGCAAGTCAGCGAGTCAGCAGTGCACAGCAAGTCAGCAACTAGTGAAAGCGGCCCTGCTAACTGCTGACTCGTCCACCTGCTGTCTTATGCCTTCCACTTTATATTGCATCCGATGGACGGCCGCTGATCCACCGGGACAGGCTCCCCGGCAAGGACAAGATCGATGGCTGCACGCAGGTCTTTGCCAGTCACGGGGATGTTGTTGCCTGGGCGGCTGTCATCAAATTGGCCGCGATAAACGAGGTGAAAATCGGCGTCGAAAAGAAAGAAGTCAGGAGTGCAGGCGGCTTTGTAATTCTTTGCGACGGCTTGAGACTCATCGTGGACGTAGGGAAAGGTGAAGCCGAATGATTCGGCCTGCTGTTTGAGTCCTTCGGGGCTATCGTCTGGGTGGGTTTCCGCATCGTTGCTGCTGATGGCGACGATGGCGAGCGACTTGGAAGAGTAGTCCTTGCCCAGCGCAGCCAACCCCTCGTTGATGTGCTTCACGTAGGGACAGTGGGCGCAGATGAACATGACTAACAAGGCTTTTTCGCCTTTTGAGTGGTCCAGTTCGACCTCGTTGCCGGTGACTACGTCGGTGAGGATAAATTCTGGGGCAGGTGTGCCGAGTTCGAGCATTGTCGATTCAGTAAGTGCCATGGAACAATCTCCTTCATAACCCAGTAGCCCGGGTGCGTTTGAACTTACTTGGATGCTAAAACAGCGGCGTCTGTCGTCTCGGCATGGTTAGTCCAAAGTGTTCGTAGGCGAGCCGGGTTGCGACGCGCCCGCGCGGCGTGCGATCCAGAAAACCGATCTGAATCAGGAACGGTTCGTACACTTCTTCGAGCGCGTCTTCTTCTTCGGCGAGGGTAGCGGCCAGGGTGCTCAGACCGACCGGGCCGCCGTCGTATTTCTGAATAATCGTGAGCAGCAGCCGGCGATCGATTTCGTCGAAGCCGTGCGCGTCCACTTCGAGCATGGTGAGCGCCGCATTGGCAGTGGGGCGGTCAATGGTTCCGGTGCCGCGCACCTGCGCATAGTCACGGACGCGGCGCAGCAGGCGGTTGGCAATGCGGGGAGTGCCGCGGGAGCGCAGCGCAATCTCGGCTGCGCCATCCTGGTCGATCGGGACTCCCATGACTTCGGCTGACCGGGTCACAATAAAGCGCAGGTCCTCTTCCGAGTAAAACTCTAGCCGCAGCAGAATTCCGAAACGCGAGCGCAGCGGCGAAGACAGCAGGCCCGGCCGCGTGGTGGCGCCGATAAAGGTGAACGGGCGGATCTCCATTACGTGAGTGCGGGCCGCTGGGCCCTGGCCGATGATGATGTCCAGCTTGTAATCCTCAAGCGCGGTGTAGAGCTTTTCTTCCAGCACCGGCTGCATGCGGTGAATCTCGTCGAGGAACAGGACCTGGCGCTCGCGCAGGTTGGTCAGGATGGCGGTCAGGTCGCCCTGAATCTGCAGGGCAGGGCCGGAGGTCTGTTGGAAACCCACATCGAGCTCATTGGCAATGATGGTGGCCAGCGTGGTCTTGCCCAGGCCGGGAGGGCCGAACAGCAGCACGTGATCGAGCGCCTCGCCGCGTGACTTGGCAGCTTCAAGGGCAATGGCCAGCTGCTCCTTGGCCTTGGACTGGCCGATGAACTCGCCGAGCCAGCGGGGCCGGAGTTTGAGCTCAAAGCCCTGCTCTTCTTCGGCGCGCGAGGCGCTGACGAGCCGTTCCGGAGAGTTGTCGCGGGTGATGGCCATGCTGGGAGAAGTCTAACGGTTCCCGCCCGCGATGAGCAAAATGTGCGGCGTGCACCTGTGCTCGCATTCCTGCCAATGCATCAACCCGGTCGACGCAGTTCACGAGCTAATCCACCTTCTTGGATGGATGAGTCGAGCGAGTGCGGAAATATCCAGACAATGGGATGGGCTGATCGCGCTCGCCGTTGAGGGATTACGCGGTAGTTAGCCATGGTGCAAAGTCGCCTTGAGCTTCTTGCTAAACCAATGAACTTACTTCGAGTAAGCCAAACCACGCGTCTTCCCGGCTCCTCAATCGGGTGCTGGAAGACCATTCTTCAACCCAGTTCAAGGCCAAGATTGGAGAGATAGAGGTTTAGAGAGTCAAGGCGTGCACGTCCTAGCCGCAGGGCGTAACACTTTTGGATTCGCCAGGGGTTACCAATGGGGGATGGCCGCATGAATGGCGTATTTCAGTGGATGCCTGAAACTGATTTTGCATTGACATACGATGAGGCGAACGCTATCCTTCGTTAGCATAACTTCCATCCAAAGTTTGTAAGAAACGCTGGAGTGCTGGGTCTGAGGACGGTTCGGACCGGCCGGTTGGAAGCGCGAGGAGACCAACGATGTTCGACCGTATTCGCCTGGGCACACTGATGTTCATCTGCCTTGCAGTGCCGTTTGTCGGCTGCGGCAGTTCAAACGACATAGACTCACTCACGGTAACGCCTACGACCCTGACTTTCGAAGGGGCTGGACTCAGCGCGCAGCTTACGGCCATTGCGACAATCGGCCATGGGAGTCATCCAGCGACCAATGAGAACGTGACCGACCTGGTGGCTTGGACCGCTGTCGGCAGTGAAGTTGCAGCGGTGACCAGTTCCGGACTCGTTACCTCGGGGGAAGATACCGGCGTCGTACAGGTCACAGCGAGCATCCACGGGTTCACGGGCCTTATTACTTCCAGCTGCAGCGTCACGGTCGAGGCACCTACCAGCTCGGCCGTTAGCAAAAAGTCGTCACCCGTTGCTATTGTTGACGGATTTCGGACGCCAGTTGTGCCGGGTGAGACCAGGCAACTCAGAGCAGTTGGAACTTCCGGGACTGAGGGTGTTCAAGAGGATTTGACAGATCGCGTAACTTGGAGTTCAAGCAACCCGGCGATTGCGACCGTCAGCAAGTCCGGAGCTGTCACGGGATTGAGCCGGGGCACGACCACAATTATGGCAGCGGTGACAAATCCCGATAAGTCTGTTGCGGCATATGCTGTGGGCTTTACCGTCACGGAATAACGCAATTCGGATAATTCGGAGTAGTCATCGTAATCACCGTGTAAAGCAGAACGGGAGTAGGCAGATTTCTGAGACTGAGTGTGCGCCGTACCTGTAGGTTCAGTGGCAACGTCTTTGTCTGAGCAGCCTCTAACCGGGTAAACTTATCTCCAGCCAAGCCAGTGAAGGCCGCCTCTCGGGGCGGCTTTCCTGCGTCTGGAGATGAAATGAAGCGGGTGCTGCGTGGGTTTATGACGGGGCCGCTGCTTCCGGCCAGTAGCGGAAGGCACGGAACGTAGCCGCACCCGATCCGCAGGCATACACAGCAGGACGTACATCGAGGAAGCCACCCAGGACGTTATGCTGCATCCCGGAGATTTCCGCCGACTCCTGCGTCTTGCGCCAGGGCTGGTCCGGAAGGCGGTAGTAGAAGTCGATCTCCTGGCGATCGTTCACCACGCGCAATGTAGCCCGCGTGGCGCCCTTCTCGTGGCGTCCAGGGACGTATCCATTGGGTAGCAGAACTCCGATCCCTTCCGAAGAAAGCTGGATTCCGGTGGCGTGCTGGGGGTTGTAGAAGAGCATCAAGCCCGACTCGCAGCCCGGCGCAATCTCAATATCGACCTCCACGGTGTAGGAATGCCCTCCGACCGGCGTGGTCAAGACACCCGTGTCCGCCATGGACTGACCGCGCGCCTTGAGCGTCAGGGAGCCGTTGCCTGTTTGGAAGCGGCTCGGGTCGAATTCGTGCCAGAATCCCCATTGCAGGCCCAACTCGGGGCTCCTGAAGTCGTCTGATGGGTCTAAGAGGGGTTCCTGCAGAGCGCCGGGCACCGGCATCGGGATCGCAGAATCGGCGGAAATCTCCGGGGAGACGCGAAACCAGCCGTCCGGGGTCCATTCAATAGGTAGTAGCAGGAGCTGCCGGCCCAGCGTCCGGTAGCCGTTCTCATAGGAGTGGACTGTCATGGCCCATTTGCCTTGAGGCGTATCCACAAGACGCCCATGGCCGAGCGAGAGCCAGCGGTCGTTACGCGAGCGGGTATGGACAATCGGGTTGTAGGGCGAAAACTCCCACGGGCCGTCGGCGTGGCGGCTGCGGGCGCTGATGACCGAGTGGCTGGTTGCCGGGCCGGCAGTCCCGCCTTCTGCCACGTTCAGATAGAACCAGCCGTCATGCTCCAGCAGCTTGGGACCCTCGAGGCAGGTGCACTCCATGCGCGTGGTTGCCGGTACAGGCCAGGGCTCAAGAACCGTGCGTGGAGGAGTCTTCACGGAAAGCCCATCGGCATTCAATTCGGCCATCTGACCTCCAGCCAGATAGAGAAAGCGGCGGCCGTTTTCGGCGATGTGTGCCGGGTCAATGGCGTTGATGCCCAAGTCAACCGGCTCACTCCAGGGGCCGGCCGGATTTTCGGCGTGGACGACGCGAATGCTCTGGTCTGCCGGGAAGTAGATGTAGAAATGTCCCTCGTACTCGCACAGGTAGGGCGCCCAGACACTCCCATAGAAGCGGCGAAGCGCCGCCGTCACTGGACGCCAGTTCACAAGATCGCGTGAGTGCCAGATGAGGAGCCCGGGCGCGTAATCGAAGCTGGAGTGAGTCAGGTAGAAGTCGTCGCCTACGCGGATTGGGCTCGCATCGGGATGGTCTCCGCCAAGAATGGGGTTCCTGTAAGCTGCTCCCGGCTGAGCCATAGAAACTCGGTTGTGGGATGCAATGGCGAGGGCAGTCGAGGCTGAAATCGTGTTGAGAACGAAGCGGCGCCGAGAGATCATGATGTTCAGAGCTTACTTCGGCTGGCGATGTTTGCGCCCGCGGGCATCCGCTGTTCATTGAGGGCATCTCCACTGCTTTATTGCTGCGAATTCAGCAGAACAGCAAATACCTATTGAATTCCTTACAAATAATTCATGGCTTACTGACGATCTTCACGAGTTGCTTATAACTTTGTTTGAAACACATATAGGTTCCTTATGGATATGGTCTTACTTTCAAGAAGAATTCATGAGCGCCACTTCGTACCCAGGACTGTAGCTGCGGCGTCATACGACGTTTTTTACTGCAGGAAAAGTTGAAGAGCATCTGGGCAGATTGTCACGTTCAGATCCTCCGCTCTTCCGGTAGCCAGAACACAATCATGACTCGCAGAACCTGCCATTGAGCAGCAGAGGATATCCCTGTTTCTTTTGGGGTCACTCCATGTGTCATTCATAGCCTGATCCAACATTCCAATTGAAAGTGAGAGGCCAAATGAGAATGAAACCCACCAAAACCGTCCCTGCTGTGGCGCTTCTGTGCCTGGGGCTGGTGCCGTTGACGACGCAAGCGCAGGAGCCGGCAACGACTGCAACCAGGGTCACCACCGCGCGTGTCGAAATTCCCGATAGTGCGGGCACCGAGAATGGCCCCGCTGCCGAAACTAAAGCAACAGCGACGCCGGCAACAGCAAATTCAGCAACTGCGGCTTCCGCACCCGCAGCAACTGCAACGGCGAACAGCACGGCCGCGTCCCCGTCCGTTGCCGCGCCGCTCAGCAACGACATGGTGATCCAAGAGCTGGCAGAGATGAAGGCCCGCATCGCACAACTGGAAGCCGAACTGAAGGCGCGCAGCGGAGCCGACGCGGCCGCTGACGCAGAGAAGGATGCGAGCGCGCTGCGATCGGCTGAGAGCGGCGATGCTGCTGTCGGCACAGGCCAGGCTGCAGCCACGCCGCCCGCGGCCGCAGCCCCTGCTCCTCCTGAGATCAGCGCGGAAACCACAACCAAGTCCGCGCCCTTCCCCGGCGACTGGACATGGTTGAACTCCGGCGGCCACAACGTCGACAGTCCCATGTCGACCAAGTACTTCACGCCCGAAGTCCGCTTCGACGCAAACTACATTCTCGATTACAACCATCCCGAAGACGACTCGATGGGCGGGTCGACAGAAATGTTCCGGTCCGACGAGTGGCAACTGGAGCAGGTGAGTGTCGGCGGCGACTTCCGCATTCAGAATGTGCGTGGACGCATCCTTACTATGGATGGTTTGTTTGCCACGACCACACCCCGCAACGATTCCAGTTACAACCGCGGCCAGTGGAATCTAGCCGGCGCCTATCGCTACTTCTCTGAGGCGTGGGGCGGTTATCACTGGAACGTGGGCCACGGACTGAATGCCGACGCCGGTATCTTTGTCTCATATATCGGGCTTTTCAGTTACTATAACTTCGATAACTGGACCTATCAGCCATCCTATGTTTCTTCTAACACGCCATGGTTTTTCAACGGCCTCCGGATCCAGTATTTCGTGACAGACAAGCTGAAGATTGAGCCGTGGATCATCAACGGCTGGCAGTCCTACGGCCGCTACAACGGCAAGCCGGGTTTGGGTGGCCAGATCCTATGGCGTCCCACCCCCAAGCTCGACTTTGTGTGGAACGACTACGGCCTGGGTGAAGACGACGCCGGCTATCCAGGCCGCTCGCGTATCCATGCCGACTATAGCGCGCAGGTCAAGTTCTACGACAACCCGACCAAAACTCTCGACAAGATTGCCTGGACGCTCACCGGCGACGCCGGCTGCGAGTACGGCGGCGGTTCTGCAGCCGGCTACTACAACCCCAAGGGTCTCTCTCCGGAGATGGGCACAGCCGATAGCTACACCGGTGGCGTGAACTGCCACAACAGCCACGACGGCAAGCCCAAGCAGATGTTTATCGGCACCATGAGCTACCTGCGCGCTTGGTTCAAGCATGACCTCTACGCCGTGACCATCGGCGGCGGCCTGATGAACAACCCCGGCCGCTATCTCACCCTGTTGCCGCCCATCAACGGCGCCACCGCAACCACCGGTTCCCCGTATTACACCGAGAACGCAGGCGACCGCGCGCAGATGAAGGACGGCACCTTAACCATTGACTACATGCCGGCGCAGTTCATCACGTTCCGCATTGAGGAGGCCTATCGCTACTCCGACACGCCTTACTGGACAGGTCACGGCGGCATTACCCCAGTCGGCGGAAACAACAATAACCCGGCCGATTACGTCTGCGCCGGGAGCAACGTAGATTCAGGTTATGGCTACGGCAATCTTGCAGCGGCGGAGTCAAGCTGCGGCAATCCCGGCATGACCAGCGCCATCTGGTGGCCCAGCCTGGTGAAAGGACAGGCCAGCAGCATGATCGCGATCATGGTTCGCTTCTAGACCGGTATCAACCCGCTTCAAAACAAGCGTCAAGACCGCCGAAGCTCACGGGATCTGCCTTCGCAGCAGATCCCGCTGGCTTTTGACGCCTTTTACTTGTGGAACTCGCTGCGGATGAGCGATTTAAACTGGAATCGACTCGTTTGATCGTGATGACCCTCAGGTTTGGCAGGATTCGCCGCTTCCGCTTCAATCTTCCCCAGCGCATTGCTGCGGGATTGCTGGCGCTTTTTCTGATCCAGGGCCTGTGGCTCACGGGCCGCCAGACGCTCACCGATCGCGACTACCAATATGCGCGTTGCGGCCGCGAGATGTGGGAGCGCCCATCGCCGCTCGCGGGCTACTTTACAAGCTGCGGCAACATTCATGACGGCGTGCTTGCCTACCGGCTCGCCGGGCTTCCGCTTACGTTGAACCTGTTGGTCGAGCGCGGCCTTGACCGCTTCCGCAAGCCCGAGGACCGGGTGGTGCAGGAGGCCACCGGCACCTTTTCGGCTTCCAACCTGAGCATGTGGGAGCTGCGCCACCAGCTTACGCATGTGCTGCTGCTGCTGCGTTTGCCGTTTCTCTTTGGGGGCTTCGTATTGGGGGCGGGCCTGTGGTGGGTTACGCGGCGTCTCTACGGCAACCTCGGCGGCTATACGGCCCTCGGGCTCTATTGCTTTTCCCCCGCGGTGATCAAAGCCTGCGTTGCGCCCAGTCCAGAGGTTTTCGCCGCACTTGGCGTCTATGGAGGCGTCTATACATGCATCGGGGTCGCCCACGCCATGCAGGGGCCGCGCAAGAAGTGGCGTCCGCGTATTGTTCTGTTGACTGTAGCGTTCGGAGTTGCCGCCGCATCGCACATTGCCGCACTGCCTTTGGTGGCGCTGCTGGGACTGGTGGCCATGCTCTGGGTGGCAGAAGGCCGCAGAAGCCAGGTGTTGCCCGTGGTGCTGATCGCCGTTGCCGGAGCGATGATTCTGGTCTTTGCCTGCTACGGATTCTCGCCTGACGCGTTCAGCTATCTCTTCCGCTCTGCCGCGGGCATGCTGTGGATTTCGCTCGACCCGGCCAAGCGCTTCTTCTCCTCCATGGGAAATGCAGGGATCACGGTGGCTTCCGCAGCTGCGCTGGTGCTCTACCTCGGGATCGGGAAGGCGCGCTACTTCGGCAACACGACTCCGCTGTTGTGCGCGTTGGTCTTGCTTTCACTGGTTTTGACAGGGGCGCCCGGTTCTCCCTGGCTGTGGGCGCTGCCATTTCTGCTCACATTTGTGGGCGGCGTGTTTGCGGACGCGTACGAAGGCCCGCGGGGACGCCTGGCCATGGCAGCGGCAGGAGCAATCCTCGTGCTGCAGGCTGTTTTCTGCATGCTGACGCTGCCGGGTCTGCTTTAGCAACTCTGACTTCGGGCTGGCGGGGGAGTTTTTGGGTACGCAAGAGGGTGAGGAAGGGCCTGGAATCCGGCTGAGATGGGCGGCAAATCTTAGCCAAAATCGCGTTGTTCCGGAGGATGTTTTCGAACCGGTTTGTGGATGGCCGCGATGCCGCTATAAATAACAGTAAAATAAGGACTTATTTCTCTGTATTCGCCTTGCTGAAATGGCCTGAGAACGCGTAAAATATAACCAGCCCGCAAAGTCCGGCCCCGCTTTCACCGGAACCTTTTTTGCCGCCTTGTGGCGGGCCTAAGAAAACTATGGCCGACGATCAGAATCCCCAGCTCCCTCTTGAGGGCGGTACGCCGCCCAACAGGACGAATCTCGTCCCTATCAACATTGAAGAGGAGATGCGCAGTTCCTATCTCGCATACTCCATGTCGGTCATTATCGGACGGGCGCTGCCCGATGCCCGCGACGGCCTCAAGCCAGTGCACCGCCGTGTGCTCTACACCCTGAGCGAGATGGGGCTGACCCACAACAAGAAATATGCCAAGTGCGCCAAGGTCGTCGGCCAGGCCATGGGTGTGTATCACCCCCACGGCGATTCGGCCATCTACGACACACTGGTGCGCATGGCGCAGCCGTTCTCCCTGCGCTATCCGCTGGTCGACGGCCAGGGTAACTTCGGCTCCGTCGACGGCGACCCGCCCGCGGCCATGCGTTACACCGAGTGCCGCATGGATCGCATCGCCGGCGAGTTGCTCGCCGACATCGACATGGAGACGGTCGATTTCACGCCGAATTACGACGAGTCTACCTTTGAGCCTACGGTTCTGCCTACACGAATCCCGAATCTCATCGTCAACGGATCGAGTGGAATTGCCGTTGGCATGGCCACGAACATTCCACCGCACAACCTGACAGAGATTTTGAACGCGGCCATCGAGATGGTGCAGAATCCACGCGCTGGCCTGGCTGAAGTTCTGAAGCACGTGCAGGGTCCTGATTTCCCCACCGGCGGGTTCCTCTACGGCAAGGCCGGCATTCCCCAGGCCTACAAGACAGGGCGCGGCCGTTTCATGATGCGCGCCAAGGTGGCCGTCGAGAACCTGACCAAAGAAAAACAGGCAATCATCGTTACGGAGATTCCGTACCAGGTCAACAAGTCCAAGCTCATTGAGCGCATCGCGGAACTGGTGACCGAAAAGATCGTCGACGACATCAGCGACGTGCGCGACGAGAGCGATCGCGACGGCATGCGCATTGTCATCGAGCTCAAGCGCGGATCGCAACCCGAGATCGTGCTTAACCAGCTCTACAAACACACGCAGATGCAGGAAAGCTTCTCCATGATCTTCCTCGCGGTCCTGAACGGGCAGCCGCGGGAGCTTGGCCTGGATGAGGCGATTCGCTGCTTCATCGATCATCGCATCGACGTGGTGCAGCGCCGTACCGTCTTCCTGTTGCGCAAGGCGCGTGAGCGCGAGCACCAGTTTGAAGGCTACAAGATTGCGATCGATAACTTGGATTCGGTCATCAAGATCATCCGAGGTTCCCGTTCGCGTGTGGAAGCGCGAGAGAATTTGTATGCCTGGGGCAAGGGCAAAGACATCGTCATCAACCTCGGCCGTGAGCGGCTTCCAAATGAGGAAAAGGGCCTCACGCTCCGCCAGGTTGATGCCATTCTCGAACTGCAGCTCTACCGCCTCACGCAGTTCTCAGTCGACGAGATTCTCAACGAACTCGCAGCGGTCCGCGAAAAAATTGCCGAATACGAATCGATCCTGGCCAGCGATGCAAAACTCCGAGCCGTAATCATCAAGGAACTCGAAGAAGTTCGCGAGAAGTATGGCGACGCGCGGCGCACGCAGATTATTGACGAGAGCGCCGAGCTGCAGCTTGAAGACCTGATAGCCGATGAGCAGGTTGCGGTGACGGTGAGCCACCAGGGCTATCTCAAGCGCACGCCGATCAGCATCTATCGCCAGCAGCGCCGCGGCGGCACGGGCCGTACCGGCATGAAGACGCGCGAAGAGGATTTTGTTTCGCAGCTGATCATCGACTCCACGCACGCCTACCTGCTCTGCTTCACTAACACGGGACGCGTGTACTGGCTCAAGGTCTACGAGATTCCCGACGTAGGCGCCGCGGGCAAGGGCAAGAGCATGCAGAGCCTGCTTGACCTGCAGCCAGGCGAGAACGTCCGCGCCATTCTTCCCATCCGGGATCTGGAAGAAGAGGGCAAGTTCATCTTCTTCGCCACGCGCAACGGCACCGTCAAGAAGACTCCTCTCAAGGACTTCTCCAACGTAATGGCCCGCGGCATCATCGCCATCGCCATCGACAAGGACGACGACCTGGTCTCCGCCGGCCTAACCAACGGCAAGCAGACCATCTTCCTGGCCACGCGCGATGGCATGGCGATCCGTTTCGAAGAGGAGTACGACCCTGACCGTAACGGTATTGGGCTGCGCCCGATGGGCCGCAACGCTGCAGGGAATCGCGGCATCTCTCTCAAGAAGGGCGACTACCTCATAGGCGCCGCGATCACCAGCTCTGATGCAATCCGCGAGAAGGAACGCGACGAGTGCGCCGCGCGGCTGGGACTGACGGACAAGCTCACTGTACTGCGCAACGACTATGACGCAGCGACAGAAGCTCTTACGCGGGCGAGGGAGGACTATCGCAACAAGATTGTCGAGTCCTCCGTTGTCAATGCAGCTGAAAAGGCTGTTGAAAGCGCGTACAAGGCAATCAAGAGTCTTGACGACAAGCTCTGCGTGACCCAGCAGCTCATACTCACGGTGACCGAAAATGGCTTTGGCAAGCGCACCGATGTGGACGAGTATCGCTTGACGGCGCGCGGCGCGCAGGGCGTCACCAACCTGAAGGCGACCCCGAAGGTCGGCAAGACCGCGTCAATTCTATTGGTGAACGAGACCTCGGAACTGATGGTTATCAGCCAGTTCGGCAAGATCATTCGCATTGACACCAAGACGATTCGCGCCGCCGGCCGCGCCACGCAAGGCGTGCGGCTGCTCAACCTGGAGACCGACGACAAGATCGCCGCCGCCGTCATCATTCCGCCGGAAGAGCTGAAAGACGACGAGCCGACGCTGCTGCAGTAGACTCTCAGTCTCAGGCAATGCGCCGTGCTCACTTAAGCCGGCACGGTGCATTGCGTTATATAGCATTCTCGGAATTGGTGTATACCGAAAGCAAACACTCAAGTGACTTTTTCCTCAAGAAGAAGCCACCTTTTTCGGTACTGATAAAGTCTATCTGTATTCCGAAAATGATCTATAGCTTCTTCAGCTTGGCCTCGAGGCCAGGAATATAGCTGACCTGCGCATCCGGTTCCATTTGCTTCGCCGAGGCGATCGCCGCCTGCCAGGCCTGCTTGGCTTCGTCCTTCTGGCCCAGCGCGGCGGCTGCGTCGCCCAAAGCTGTCTGGCTGGTGATCTCTTCGGGATCGATACTTACGGCTTCTTTGGCCAACGCCAGTGCCTCCTCCGGCTTATGCGCCGCCAGCAACTCGTACGCATGCTGCGCACGGCTCATGGCAGCAGCCTGCTTCATCTCGAAGCTGCCGCGATAAACGAAGACTCCATAGTCGATGCTCTCCGCGGGTTGCAGCGGTTGAAAATCGCGGTAAGGATTCATGCGCCCACTGGGCCACTCGCATCCGCTCAAGTCGCCGGCGCTGATCAGTACGGTCCCGTTGATTTCCGCCGGCACAATGTCCGATCCGCCCAGCCAGAACGTGTCGATCGTCGGCAGCGCATGGCATGTAATCCCGTAAACAGCGGGATCAATCTCAGGCCGCGCGAAGTACGCAAACCAGCACTCTTCGCCGGGGTGACTGTCCTGCCATTGCTTCACTTGAATCAGTTGCTGTGCCCAGTCCACGTTGGCATCACTCAGCAGATTGTGGACGTTGTTCGGGCCGCCCCACGCCTCGTTTGCATAAGCCAGGTAATTCGGAAAGACCGTGAGTGCGGAGACAATGTGCGCGACGATGAGTGCTGCACCAACCCACATCCATCGGCGATTTTGCGCAGCAAGAGCAACAATTCCACCGCCTGCCAGAATAGCCGCCAGCGCATACAACGGCAGAATATGCCGTGCGCCGATATTCATGCCAGCCTGAATGGCGACTGCCAGATATACAACCCACGGAATCAGAATGAAAGCCAGTTCGCGCCCCTTGCGCAGACGGCCGCTCGCGATTGCCCAACCCGCGACCACCACCATCGCCAGCAATCCCAGCGTGGTCTTGATCAGGATGGCGGCAGGGAAGTACCACCATACTCCGTGCGCATAGACCTTGCCGAAGATGAATGTGGGATAGAACTCTGCGACGCGTTTCACATCCACCAGTCCCATCAGGTACGACTCGGGCAGCAGGTGAAAGCGCGCAAAGAACATGATCACGCCGGCGTTGAAGTGTCCAAGCGGGGCCGCATAGTCGGCCAGTGAAGTACTGAGTTGCAAGCCTGCCGGGCGTGCTGCATAGCGAAAGCCGTAGAAGCTCCAAAGCACCAGCACGCCCACGACAACGATTGCGGCCATCGCTCCGGTAAGGCGCAGCGCGACTCGTTTGCGATTTTTCCTAGGGGCAGTGAAAATCTCCCAGCCGATCAACAGAACCAGCATGGGTGCAAACAGAATTCCGGAATGCTTGGTGGCGAGCAGAAGCCCGGCCGCCACGCCCGCCAGCAGCAACCGCAGCAGCGTGGGGTGCTTCGCGTAGCGATAGAATCCGTAGACCGCTGCCAGAAAGAAAAGCGTAACACCCACATCCGTGGTCACCAGCGCGGAGTGGGCAAGAATGTTGGGGTCGAAGACGACCAGCACCAGCGCTATCAGCCCTGCTTCAGTGCCAAACCACTCGCGTGCCGCCAAGAATACCAGCAGCGAAAGCGCCAGGGCTAGCAACCCCGCAGCCATCCTCATGCGGAAGACCAGCTGCTGGCTTGCGCCGTCGTTGCGGGCAAGAAAATCGCGGCCGCCCTGATACGCTTCGGCCTTGAAGTCGCCCCCAGTCAGCGGCGGGACCCACAAATTACGCCCAAGGAGCGGGAGCGCTGCCAGCATCTTCACCAGGGGCGGATGCTCCGGGTTGAGCCCGTAGTCGCCGGTGTGCAGCATCATGTACCCAGCAAACATGTGATCGTCTTCGTCCCAGGTCAGGGACTCGCGATGGACGACATACGCAACATGCGCTGCCTGCACCGCAATGAGCGCTATAACGGTGATCCAGACCCATTTATTTGAGATTTTCACTTGAGCTCAGGCGATCCTTGGTTTTCCTGGCGTTTCTTGAGTGCGGGAACGTCCTGATTGTAAACGGCTTGCGGTCTGTAAGAGAAGGGGAGAAGTTATCAGACACGCCCGCACCTTAACTGATACTCGGCTTTGAACCTGATTTCGTCTAAACTAAGGAAGCTCTGGATTCTCCGCACACTCCTCCTATGCGGTGGAACCTTTTTACAGCTTTTGTGGTGGCTGCACTCTCGGTTTCTTCAGCCAATGGGTCGACGGTCACTCCGGCGAAGACCCACAGGCACGCCCACTCCACAGCCCCAGCTCACAGCACCCCGAAGAGGGCCGAACGCGCCACTTCGCAACACACGCCTTCGCAGCATGCCACACCACAACATGCCACTCCGGAAGAGGTGGGCCGCGCTTCCGGACTCAAGATTCGGCGCGACCTAGCGCGTCGCCATGCGGCCGCGGCTACGGCACATCGCGTCCGGCCCTCTCAGGCTTATCCGGAGCGCCGCGGAGCAGTGACTGCCGAGGCGCCGCACCCCAACAGGGAATATCCCGCGCACAAAACTGAAGTCGCGTCATTCAAGGCGAAGACTCCCACCGGCAAGCCGAAGAAGCAAGTGGCCGAAGCTCGGGTTTCCAACGAGCCAAGCGCGAGTGCCAAGTCAAGCCCAGTCGCAAAGTCAAGCCCGGCTTTCGAGCCAGAGCCCTCCCCCGAACCAGGTTCCGGCACAGAAGCAGCCTCCAGTTCAGAACCGAGTGCAACTGCGGATCCAAGTCCTTCTGCCGTAACAAGACGCTCTCCGGCAACAGAAACCGTGGATGAGGCGGACCCCGAGCCCGCTAAAGAGACCCAGACCAAAGCGGGAACACAGACGGAAGAGTCCGCAGCAGCCGCTTTTGTTTCAGAAGACCCTGCTCCGGGCGTGAAGGCCCTTACCCGCCGCGCTGCCCTGCGCGCCGTCTCGCTGCACACTTCGCGCCTCGGCATGCCGGCGCCGCTGGTTGGCTCGCGCGCTATTCTCGAGCATCAGAATGCGATGTCCGACGCCGAGGGCCTGGAGCGCATTGAAGACGAAGAGGATCTCGCAGACCGCATCGCCAAAAAGCTGCTGGTCCCGGTGCCCACCTCCATCGCGCTCACAGTCAACGGCAACCTGCCGGTCAATCACCGCTATTGCCGGCCCTGGACGGCGCTTTTCCTCTCCGATCTGGCGCGCAGCCACGCGGCGGAGTTTCACCGTCCCCTTGAAGTCAGCTCCGCCGTCCGTACAGTGGCGTACCAGAAGCAGTTGATGGAGATCAACGGCAACGCCGCTGCAGCCGAGGGCGACATTGTGAGCCCGCATCTCACCGGCGCCACCATCGACATTGCCAAGAGCCCGCTCAGCCGCCAGGAGATCGCGTGGATGCGCGAACACCTGTTGCCGCTTGAGCAGGCTGGCAAGATCGACGTGGAAGAGGAGTTCCAGCAGGCCTGCTTTCACATCACCGTCTACAAAAGTTATGCCCCGATGGTGCACCACGGCACGCGGTCGACCGCGACCCCGTTGAGGGCCGCAAAGCAGAAGAGCGCGGAACCTGAGACCACCCGGCCGAGTGCCGCGCAGACTGAAACCGCTCAGGCCGTCACTCCGCACGCTGTTCCAAAACGGCGTCATCACGCACGCCAGAAGGTTGTGGCTCAGGTTGACGTCGCTGCCCCAGGAATGGCCGCACGAGGCCGATAGAGTCCGCGGCTCCCCACGCACGCAGGAATCCACAGAAAACAATTGGGTCTTTTGGTCGCCATGGCGGTACAATCGCGGGCAAATGTAATTTGCATCGCAGGCGCATCCGACAGGCACTTGCTCTCAGCGACAAGTTGCATGAAAATGCAACTGCAAGCGCGAAGGCTCCGTCAACCTGAGTAAACGATGTGCAGCAATCTAATCCGGCTTTCTGAGAGGCGAAATCATGAGCGATCCTGAAGTGCAATCTGCGGCGGCAGTTCCGGCCCCAGGTTTGAGCCAATTGCAGCGAGTGACGAGCGTGTTCACAGCGCCGTCGAAGACCTTTGAAGATATCAAGCGCGGTAACAAGAGCTGGTGGATGCCATTCTTGATATTGGTCCTGTTTAGCTATGCTCTTTTCGGCGCCATCACATTGAAAGTCGGCTGGGCGCAGGTGGCGGAAAATGCGATACACCTGAACCCAAAGTCTGAAGAAAAGATGGCACAGTCTCCGCCAGCCCAGCGAGAGACAATCATGAAGTTCACTCAATACAGCATGGAAGGGAGTTTCGCGGCGAGTCCGGTGCTGATTTTGATTGTCGCGGCCGTGATCACTCTTGTCATGTGGGGCACCATCAATTTTGTATTCGGCGGAAAGGCCAAGTTCGGAGGCATCTTCTCCGTGTGGATGTTTGCCGCGTTGCCGGGAATCTTCAAATCGCTGCTTGGGGCGGTTGTAGTCTTTGTATCGGGAACTCCAGAGACGTTTAATCTGAATAACTTTGCGCCCACAAACATAGGTGCGTTCCTGAGTCCGACGGAAACCAACGCCGCTGTTTACAAAATAGCCACTGCGATTGATCTGACGACCATTTGGTATTTGGTGCTATTTGGTATTGGCCTCTCGATTGTGGCGGGCGTGAAGCGTAATTCGGGGTATATCGCGGTTTTTGGATGGTGGGCAATCATTGTGCTTGTCGGCGCAGGATGGGCAGCGATCATGAGCTAGGCAAGCAATTCAGCTTCAAACAGAAACGGCGCGAATCCAATCAGGATGCGCGCCGTTTGTTTTTGATATTCGCTCGCGTCTACTCAAAGTTTGTAGCCGCAAAAAGGCAACTGATCACTGAAACCTGATCCCTGACAACTGTCTTACTCCGTCCACCTTCTGATGATCAGCGTGGCATTGATTCCGCCGAAGCCGAAGGAATTCGACAGAGCCACATCGAAGCTGTGGTCGACGGCCTTGTTGGGCACGTAGTCCAGCCGGCATTCCGGATCAATGTTTTTCAGGTTGATAGTCGGCGGAAGCTTCTGGTTCAGCAGCGCCAACACTGTGATGCCTGCCTCCAGGCCTCCGGCGCCGCCCAGCAAGTGGCCGGTCATGGACTTGGTGCCGCTGATCTTGAGCTTGTGGCTCAATGCGTGCTCGCCAAACACCAGCTCAATGGCGCGCGATTCGTTGCCGTCGCCGGCCGGCGTTGAAGTGGCGTGTGCGTTCACATAGCCCACTTCCTCCGGCGCAATCTTCGCGTCCTTCAGCGCTGCCCTCATGCTGCGCTGCGCGCCCGCGCCTTCGGGAGCAATGCCCGTCATGTGGTAGGCGTCGGCGCTCATGCCGTAGCCGATAATTTCGCCCAGGATCTTTGCGCCGCGCGCCTTGGCGAACTCCAGCTCTTCGAGAATCAGAATGCCTGCGCCTTCGCCGATGACGAAGCCGTCGCGATCCTTGTCAAATGGCCGGCTGGCGCGTTCCGGTTCGTCGTTGCGCGTGGAAAGAGCGCGCAATGCCGCAAATCCGCCCACTGAAAGCGGCGTCACGGATGCTTCCGCGCCACCGGCAATCATCACGTCCGCGTCGCCGTACATGATCATGCGTGCCGAGTCGCCAATGGAATTGGCGGAGGTGGCGCAGGCCGTGGCCGTGGCCGAAATGGGCCCCTTGGCGCCGTAGCGGATGCTGATTTGTCCGGCCGCCATGTTCACAATGACTGCAGGAATAAAGAACGGTGAGATTTTGCGCGGGCCGCCGGCAAGCAAGTTGGAGTGCTCGCGCTCGATAATCTCGAATCCGCCGATGCCCGACCCAATGTACACGCCCACCCGGTCGGCAATCTCCTCGGTGATCTGTAGGCCCGACTGGGCAATCGCTTCCTGAACGGCCGCGAACGCAAAATGAATGAATCGCCCCATCTTGCGCGATTCTTTTTTGTCCACGAAGTTCAGAGGGTCGAAGTTCTTGACCTCGGCGGCAAATGTGACGGGAAAGCCAGTGGCGTCAAACCCCTGGATAGGGGCCATACCACTGGCGCCGGCCAACAGTTGCTGCCAAACCTCGGGCGCGGTGTTGCCCACACCGCACACCAGCCCCAGGCCGGTGATAACGACTCTGCGAGTCACTGGCTACTTGGCACCTTTCGGGTCTTTCGCGTTCTTCTCGATGTAGTCGATCGCGTC
>JBEKDE010000009.1:0-83527 GCA_050014515.1 Occallatibacter sp. | reverse complement strand
GAAGCTGTAGACCGTTTGTGCCAGCGTGTCCTGGCTGTCGTAGACATAGTTGTTGGTGCCGCCTCCGCTGAGGTTCGGGGTCGGCATGTATTGAAGGACCGCCTTGGCCACTGAACTTTCGCGGTTGATAGGAATCTGATTGTTCGGAAACGGGGTGTTACGGCAGGTATTCGCTTCGAAGTTCGGGTCGAAGATTTCTCCGTAGTAGAGCGTGGTGTTGCAGGCGTCCGAGGCGCCAGGGATCTGTCCTCCCAGGAAGGACGAGAAGTCGAAAGTGGATCCGTTGCTACCAAGTTCAGCAGGGGTTGGAATCAGGCTGGTGATGGCCGAGCCAGTGGAGTAGCGCAATTGCTCCCAGCCAAAGAAGAAGAAACTCTTGTTCTTACCGTCGTAAAGGTGCGGGATAAGAATGGGACCGCCAAGGCTGCCGCCAAAGTCGTTTTTGGTGTCAGGCGGACGTTGCAGAGCGTCGCGGGTTGCGACTTCCGAGCCCGGAGTTTCAGCGAGGTAGCCGTTATTGAACCAGTTGTTGGCGTCGAGAGCAGAGTTCTTGTAGATGTCGAACAATGCGCCGTGGTAGTTATTGCCGCCGCTCTTGGTGTTGAAGTTGGCCAAGCCGCCGGTGGTTCTGCCCAGTTCCGCAGGCAGACCCGAAAGGCTGATGTGGAACTCGTTCACCGCTTCAGCCGTAGGCGCAACGATATCGAAGGAGCCGGAACCATTTTCCATGCGGTTGGTGGTGATGCCATCAACCAAATAATCGGTGCCCTCTTCCTGGCCGCCGTTGATTTTGGTCATCTGAAAACCGGAGCCACCCGACGATGTGCCGGGGCCGACGGTGCCGGGTACGAGAAACTCCAATGTGGAAAGGGAACGAAGATTACCGCTGACTTGAAGCGGCAGGTCGGCGACCTGCTCTGGCTCAATGTTTGCATCGATCTCTGAGGTTTCCTTTTCCAGAGCGACAGTGCCGCCGGTAACGCTGACCACTTCATTTGCGGAGCCTACTGCAAGAGCGATGTCCTGTGTGGCGCTCGAACCGACCGTTACAGCAATGCCGCTATAGACAGCGTTCTTGAAGCCGGCTACGCTAACCTTCACCTCGTAGGTTCCAGTGCGGATTGAGGGAAACTGGTAGAAGCCGGCAGGCGAACTAACGGTCGAGTACTCCGTGCCCGTGGCGGCTTCGCGGGCCGTGACATGAGCACCTGCCACAAGCTTTCCGGCAGGATCGGTGACCACGCCGCTGATGGAGCCGGTGTCAAGCTGGGCGCGTGCGGGCAACCCTGCGCCAATCAGCAGGGCAGCGAACGCGATCCAGACTGCCAGAGATCTCCAGGCTGAAACCCTGGCCAAAGGACTCCCTTTAGTTGAAGGAGTTTGTGTAAATACTTGATTCATAGTCTGCCTCCTGAGCAAACGTTTAACCGCAATCGTGATTTCTTACGCCTCGTGTCTGTGCTATCGATCGATCATTTGAAAACTGCCGAAAGCATCTGCGTTGGAAGAAACGGTCGAGCAATTCCTCTCTCGCCGTACTGCGTGGTTCATGGTTCGACGGAGTCCGGCAACTTGTCCGGATTGTCGACCGGAAGCTGAGATCTCTTCCGAACAATCTGCGCGCGCCGTGAATCCTGCCGCGCCTGGGTTTGGGCTTTGAGCCTCTGATAATTGGCCAATGCTTCGCGGGCATCGTCCACTCTGTGCAGCTTCTTGTAAGCCTGCGCCAACCGGTAATAGGAGGTCATGGCGCGATCGTCGGTGGGGTCGGCGGCAATCGCCAGCTCATATTCGTGTGCCGCTTCCGCATTCTGATCGAGGTCAAGCAATCCGTCGCCGAGGTAGTAGTGCGCGTCGCGCAGGGTGGGATCTTGCTGAAGAGCCTGGCGCAGCAGCGGAACGCCCTCGGCGGAGTTGGCATGGACCACGTACAGGCTGCCCAATTTGAACTTCGCCATGGTGTCGGCGGGATCAATTTCGAGTTCGGCTTTGTAGGCTTCAGCGGCCTTGTCCAGGTCTCCGGAAGTCCAATACTGATCACCCAGGCTCTCATGCAGGCCGGACTGTCTCGGCGCCAATTCAATGGCGGTCTTGTATTGGGCAATGGCCTCTTCAGCGCGATATGCTTCGGCGGCCGACTCGGCCAGCACCTGGTGGACGCGGAAGGAATCGGGGTTGGCTTTGAACATTGCCGCATAGGAGTCCTTTGCCACAAGGAAGTAGGCGCGGCCGCGATGGTAAAGGGTGTCCACGTCGGTTGGGTCGATTTCGTGGGCTTTATCCAGCGGGGCGATTGCCGCCTCGGGATGTTCCTCGGCAAGCCGCGAGACCCCCAACCACATAAAGGCCTTGGCGCTGCGGGGATCGATGCGGGTCTCGGCCAGGAAATCGTCTTCGGATTCCTTAAACCGATCCCGTTTGTAGGCGATCGTTCCCAGAAACAGGTGCGCGCCGCGGATGGCCGGCTTCAGATGGATTGCCTGTTCGAGGGCGGTGTGTGCCTCATCCAGATGACCCGCTTGCTCCTCGGCCAGGCCAAGGTTGAAAAAACCCTCGGCGAATGCCGGCTGCAAGTGCGTCACGCGAGTGTAGGCTTCCACCGCCTGGTCAAACTGTCCTGAAGTCATTGCCGCAGCCCCCTGCTGCATCGCCTGCCGGACAGCTTCGTCCGCTGCCGGTTGTGCCAACCCCGTGAAGCTGAGAAACAAGAAACAAACGAAACTCACAATGCCACACTGTCTGTTCATAACCCTCCGGAAAGCTCGCCGGAACGAAGTATACCGTTCAGGTTTGTCCAGGGTTGTTGTTCCACAGCGTGCATTCGTTGCCAAGGTTCCAGTGTGAGTAGTGCCCCACGCATTCCTTTTTGGTCCAAGTACTTGAATTGTCTTCAGAGCTGCTCTTCTGTTGTTTCGGAAAACGTCTGCTTATGCTTGCGTTCCAAGTGCTGAAAATCTCGAATGATACAAGCCGGTAAGCGTTTGCTAGTTCCTGATTAAATTTGCGGCCTGTTCGAGAGCACCGCGATTCAAACACCCGTTCTGCACGACTGGCAACGCTATTAACAGCTTGTTAACACGTTTGTTGGAGGTATACCCATATATATCAGCACTTTAGATCATTCTTTGGGAGGCTTTGTTGCGTCCTGGATGCCCCGTTTGCTGGTGCACTTGAGCCGCGAGAATCGGGCGATGGTATAGTTGTGAGGCAAAGGGACCGTGAGTGCTCTATGTTGACAGCCGATCCATCCCGGGAGCCGGAGGTATTGAGCCCGGAACAGATCGATCTGGTACACCACCACCTCGATGAGGTACTTGCGAGCCACGCCTTCGCGGGCAGCAAGCGCACACAGGACTTTCTTCGCCTCATAGTGGGCCATGCCCTGCAAGGGGAGTTCGATAGCCTGCGCGAGCGGATGATCGGCGCTGAGATGTTTGGGCGTCCGGTGAGCTACGACACAGGGAGCGACTCGGTGGTTCGCGTCAAGGCGACAGAGGTCCGCAAAAAGCTGACCCAGTTTTACGCCGAATCGAGGGAAAAGCCGGCCCTCCGGATTGAACTTCCAAGCGGCTCGTACGTTCCCCGATTCTGCTTTGAGCACGACCCCCCTACTGAGACGCCCAAACCCGGGGCGAATGGGCTGCCGCCGGCCACTGCGCCTGGTGTGTTCCATTCCGAATCCCCGGCTCCGGCGCAATCTGCCCCGAAAACACAAGCAGCGGCCATCGCTTCCCGGCGTTGGTTTCGCATGCCTCGCGTGCTGGCTACCGTTGTGCTTGGATTGGCGCTGCTCGCAAGTGCCGGGTATTTCGGCGTGAAGCGCTGGATCGCGGATTCGAGCTCTAAGAGCGAGATTCGCTCCATCGCAATCCTGCCGCTGAAGAATCTTTCCGGTGACCCGGCGCAGGAGTACTTTGCCGACGGAATGACCGAAGAGTTGATCAACGACATGGGGCAGGTTTCCACACTGCGCGTCATCTCGCTGACGTCGGCGATGAGCTACAAGGGAACCAAGAAGCAGTTGCCCCAGATTGCTCATGAGCTCTCAGTGGATGGCGTCGTGGAGGGAGGCGTGCTGCGCGAAGGCAACCAGGTACGCATCAGCGCGCAATTGATTGACGCACGCACAGATCGACCGATCTGGGCACACACCTATGTTCGCGACATGACAAGCGTCCTGGTGTTGCAGGGAGAGGTGGCGCAGGCCATCGCCGACGAGATCAGCATCAACGTGACGCCGCAGGAGCAAGCGCGCCTGGCACGCAGGCGCCCGATCGACCCCGAAGCCCAGGAACTCTACCTGCACGGCATGCTTCAGCTGGACGCGGACGATTGCAAAAGTGCGATTCAGTATTTTGACCAGGCAGTCAGCAAGAACCAGAACTACGCCCAGGCGCATGCCGCTTTGGCAGCGTGCTACGGCCGCATGGGCGAGTCTGGCCGGATGGCCTATAACGATGCGTTCTCAAAGCAGAAGACGGAAGCGACGCGCGCCATTGAGTTGGATGATTCGCTCCCCGAAGGCCACGCCGAACTGGCCAATACCGCAATGACACTGGATTGGGACTGGCCGACAGCCGCGACGGAGTTTCATCGCGCCCTGGCGCTCAATCCGAATTCAGCGCCCATCCATCAGAAGTATGCTTTCTACCTGGTTCGAACTGGCCAACTACGCGAAGCGCTTGCCGAGGTGGAGCGCGGAGTCGATCTCGATCCGGTCTCCGGCCGCTCCTTCCACTTTGAGGGATTCATCTACTACTTCTCTCGCCAGTACGATCAGGCGCTCTCGTTGATTCGCAGGGTGAGGGCGCTGGACATCAATCCCCCGGACTGGAGCTTTCTGCTGGGGGATGTCTATGCCGAGAAGGGGATGTACGCGGAATCCATCAGCGAGTTTCTGAAGTCTGGCGATGGCCCGGATTCTCTTGGCCACCTGGGCAACGCTTATGCGCGCGCAGGCCAGGGCGCCGCGGCCCGCAGGACGATTGCGCGGCTCGAAGAATATGTGCGAAAAGACGGCGTGGGCCGATACGAAATCGCCTTGATCTATACCGGCCTGGGCGACAAGCAGGAGGCCTTCAAATGGCTGGAAGATGCATACAAGGCGCACGATGTGGGTCTCATCTATCTCAAGATCGACCCCTGCCTTGACCCATTGCGGTCGGATCCGCGATTTGATGATCTGATGCGCCGGGTCGGCCTCACAAAACAATAAGGGCAATTCGATAGCGGAGCGTTCTCCGGGAGGCGGAGATACGACTGTTTGCTGTCAGACCGCGCCGGCAGTTGTGCGGATAGTGTCCAAGAGCTCCGCGGCGGAGACACCTTTCAACAGGTAGGCATGTGTAAATGCGTAGCGGGACTGCTCCTGCGAATAGTCCTTTTCATGAGGCGCCACGAGAATGAAACGGCTGGACCGCGGCTGTTTTGAGTATTCGCGGAGGTCTTTGCATTGGTGCGGTCCGAGCATGGCTTCGTCAATCAATGTTACGTCCGCGCGATGCGCTTTGAGTACGTTGAGGACCTCGCTGCAAGATGCGGGCTGAGCGATCAATCGCATGTCCGCCTGGTTCTTCACAATGATGCCCCAGCCCATGCGCTCAAGCTCCGCCGACATCGCAATTACGACGCGAATTGGCAACTCGCTCGTGTTACCGGATGCCGCAACGGGTTGCTCTTCAGCACTTGGTGCGGGAAGAGACGCATGCGGTTTTTGCGGCGAACGGTTCAACGGCATAGCGGTTCCTCTTCCGCGGCAGATCTGGAGCGAAGCAAGTATTGGGCATCATAGCGCTGCATCGGACAAAACAAATCCGCCCGAAGTTGGATTGGCACACGTCAATTTAAAGTTCACTGTACGGTGACGCTTAACTGCAATGATTGTCCGACGTCTCCAGCTGAACCTGCGGCAGTCAGGATTACAGTTCCTGTGACAGGAGGGGGACTTCCGCCGCTGCCGCCGCCTCCGCCACACGCGGTGAGCCCGGCTCCTGTTGCCAGCAATGCGAGAAGCAGAAGCATTTGTCCTGTACGTGGATTGCGCAGCATGCGCTTCCGCTGGAGAGCGAATAGCAGAAGCGTGGCCAGGCCCGGGAGCCACAGAACGCCTGCTTCGACCAAATTGTTCCGGTCCCGATTGAGGCGCGGGAATGCAAGCGCAGCGGAGGAAGAGGCCGCGATCGAAACAGTTCCAGTCACCGCCGTGTTCGATCCATCCAGAGTGTAGGTCACGGGAGTGAAGCTGCAAGTTACGCCTGCGAGCACCGAGGTGCAACTCATTCCCACGGTGCCGTTGTAGCCGCCAACAGGAGTCAATGTGAGTGTGACACTGCCGCTGCTACCTGGCGTCACACTGAGAGTCGAAACATTTGAGGTGAGTGAGAAATCGGGCTCGGTGACTGTGATTGCAGAGGAGTTTGAGGCCGCAAATGCGGTGGTTCCTGCGTAGTCGGCCGTGAGGGAATTGGCGCCGGGCGAAAGCGTTCCGTTGAATGTTGCCACGCCGCTCGCATTCAGCGCGCTAGTGCCCAACTGAGTCGATCCGTTGAGAAAGGTCACGTTACCAGTTGGCGTGCCGGCGGAAGAGGTTACAGTCGCGGTGAGCGTCACGCTCTGCCCGGGGTAGACGAGCGCGCTCGAAGCTGTCAGGGCAGTCGAGGTGGTTGCGGCAACTGGCGCGGCAGCGGTGATGTGCGCTGGAACTACCTGCCACAGCTGCGATTGATTTGCGGGCGTGATCCAATCGAGGCTGGTGCTGGCGGGGCTTTGCTGCTGGATTGCGCCCGCGCCTGTTCCAGAAACTGCCAGCACCAGGCCGCTGAGCTTGCTGACGATGGTGTAGGACCCGTTTCCGGCAGTTACGAGATTCCACTCTTGTGAGGTTGTCCCCGAGACCGCGGCGTTCAATTGAACAGTGGCGCCGGAGGTGCTTGATCCATCGTTGTCGAGAACCTCTGCTGTAGTTCCTTGCGCTGCGCCCAGATTCCCGATCTGAAGCGTGCCGTCCCCGTTGCTCGTAATTGACCATTGCTGCTGCAACGTGGCGCTTCCGTTGGTTGTTGCCGTATCCAACGACGTGCCTGATTGCGTTGTGGCGCCTGAGGTTTCGAGAAGACTGCCGCTCGCGACGTTCACCAGCTTGTAGGCCAGCGTGGAGTCGATCTTGCCGCCGAGTGCATCCGCACTTTCGAGCACAGCGGAATAGTTGGCGGCTGTTGAAAGGGAACTCCCGGTTGTGTCCGCATTGTCAAAGATCGTAAGGCTGTTCCAGACATAGGTGGCGTTGGTTTTGCCGTCGCCGTTGGTGTAACCGCCTGTCGCTGCGGTGTTCACTCCGGCCCCATCCCAATAATCCATGCCCAGTCCGAGATTGTTCGGCAGGCCCTTCAGCACGCCCTCCACATCAATAAGAAACTGCCGCTGCCCGGAAACGGTGGCTGGATACCAAGGGTCGTTGGAGTCGAAGCCGTTCTCGTAGTGTTCGCCAACTTCGATGAGAAAGATCGGCTTGGCGATGGAGTTGGCTGCCGTGGTCAGCACGGTCTGCTCCACAGGCTGATTGTTTGGGTTGGCGGTTGTAGCTTGCGCAGTGGTCAACGGGCCATGGAAGAAGGGGTAGTAGCTCTGGCAAATGGCATCGTAGGGGATGTTGTTACTGTTGGCGAGAGTGAAGAAGCTGGTCAGATCCCAGGCCGGTGTAATGTGAATGCAACGCAGCGGCGCAGGAATTGCAGGACCAATGGTTGTGTCGGAGGATGCGTCAAGAACTGCCTGCATGCCCTGAATCTGAAGAGCTGCAAATGGCGCGAAGTTGCTGCTCGAAGGGGAGGCGAGAGAGCCGAAGAAGCCAGTGTCGACTTCGTTGCCGATGCTGACCATGTCAGGCATGACACCTGCGGAGCGGTAAGCTTCCACTTCCTGCTTGACATAGTCATAGACAGCGGTTTGCGCCTGCGAGAGCGTGTAGCCGGACCATAATCCCGGCGTTGCGGTGGACGAGCCGCCATCGAAGAAGAGTGTGAGTTCGACGGACATTCCGAGCTGCTTGGCGCGCTTGGCCAGATCGAGATCTGCACTATCTGTCTCCGCATAGCAGCCGTTGGCAGTGCATGTGGCCGGCACGGCTGATGCTGGAGACGAGAGCGTGAATGTTTGATAGGGCGGCACAGAGGTTGGGCGAATGCGAATCAGGTTGACGCCGTGATTCTTCAGGATCTGCAACACATCCTGCGCCGTTCCCGCGTCCTGCCACCAAGGGAGATTGGCGGCGAGTCGATCGGCTTCCTGCTTTTCCAACAGTGCGTTGTCGACGCCGCGAAAGAATGCGGGCCGCAGCAGCCATTGCTGGCTTTGGGTGGGAGACGCTGACACCGCTGTTTGATTCAGTGTCGCTCCAGCGGAAGACGAATCGCCGGTAACATCGAGCGCCAGGCCGGTGCCTGTATTCGTAAGCGTGCAATAGCCATTGCTGGTTGCAGTCAACGTCCATTGTTGTGTTGCGGTAGCGGGCGCGCAGGCATTTTGCACGGTTGAGGTTGCGGTACCGCTGGTCGCACTGTCCAGGCAAAGCCCATTGGAGAGATTGCTGATTGCCCAGTTGCCGGCCTGAAGTTTTGTCAGTGCCCAGCGCTGGCTCAGGCTGGTGAAGCTTCGGCTATCAACCAGGATGGATGCGCCAGCGGAGGTGGAACCGTTGTCGAGATCCATCTGCAAGCCGGAGAGCTGATTGATGACGTAATAGGTTTCCCCGTCAATTGGGTTTATGTTCACCGGCTCGGCGGGCTGCTGGGCTCGGGAACCGATGGGAAGGACGAGCCCGATGAAGAGGAGCAGCAATGAGGCTCTGCGTGCTGCGTTCGAAATCCGTGCGCCATAGGTACGGTAGGGTGCGATCAAATTCATCATTGTGGAATCCATTCGTACCGGGAGTTGTCGCTCTCGCTGCCGCAATTGGTAACGCAACGAACAGTGCGAGCGAAAGGCGCTTCCATACGCATCCGTGAGCATACAGAGGCTGGAAAACAGTCGCATCCGACTAAAGACGGATTTGCTTAGGGATCGCGATCATCGCGTGAATCGCGCAAAGCCTCGGTTGATTGATGCGGCTGACAGGGCGATGAGTCCGGCCGCTGCTGTGATCGGGTGAAGGAGTGCGCAATCGACTGCGCAAAAAGCACGTAAAGGCCTTCGTTTACACCAAGTTGCAAAAAACAATCGCTAATCCGACTTTCGTCGGATGTCTATTTTCTTCTGCGAAGTATAGAGTCGTCCCCGAATTGAATTTCTTTTTCGGAGGGGGCCAGGGAGTGAAAACGAATACATTTCTAAAACGGATCACGGTTTTCTTGATGATCCTTGTGATGTCAACGGCATACGGCGCCTTTGGACAAAATGCGAATTCCGGCGAGATCAAAGGCACGGTAACTGATGCATCGAACGCCGTAATCTCAGGGGCAACCGTCACAATTCTGAATGTCCAAACGGGGGTCAAGACGGTTACGGTGACCAACGGGGTCGGCATCTATGATGCGCCTTCGGTGCCGCCGGGTGAATACAGCATTACATTCAGCGCGGCGGGTTTTCGCGATGAAGTGCGCAAAGGCATTACCCTGCAATTGGCGACGGTGGCTGTGGATGCGACTCTGCAAGTCGGCACGGCCTCGCAGCAGATCGTTGTCACTTCGGATGTGGCTCTGTTGCAAACCGAAGACTCGGCGCAGCACGTAGATTTTGACACCAAGGCAGTGCAGGATGCTCCTGTTGTGGGCGGAGTCTGGTACAACGAGTTGACCAATGAATTGCCTGGCGTGAACGGCGGCGGCAGCCAGGATGCATCGGGTCAGGGAATCGGGGTCAATGGAACTCAGGGCTATTCTGGCACCTTTCTTATTGAAGGTTCCCTTGCGCAGGAGCCGCGCGACGCAAACGCCAGCGACAATTACCCTCCCGTCGACGCACTCGCTGAAGTCAATGTACAAACGAGCAACTTTGGCGCACAGTACGGCAACGGCGTCGCCACATTCAATGCGCTGATCAAGAGCGGCACCAACAAGTTTCACGGATCGCTGTTTGAGTTCAACCAGAACAACGACTACAACGCACTGAACTACTTCAATACTACCGGTCAAGTGGCTCCGCTGCATTGGAATGAATTTGGCGGCAGCATCGGCGGTCCGATTATCAAGGACAAGCTGTTCTTCTTCTTCACCTATCAGCGAAACCCCAACGTATCGTCTGGGGTGTACACCACGACAGTGCCGACGCAGGGCGCGAACGGAACAACAAATATGGACAACGGGTGCTTCCCGCTGACGTATCAGAACAATGGAGTCACGACGCCAATCGTCATTAACGCTCCGACCACCACGTCCTCTACGAGTCAATGCCTGTCGGGTTCCTTTGACCCGGTCGCGACAGCCATTCAAAAATACTTTCCTGCTCCTAACGTCGCTGGGTCCAACCCTTACGTAAACAACTACAAAGTGATTCAGAGTACACCGACAACATCTACCTGGTATGTGGGCAAAGTCGATTACACACCGACCGAGAAGCATCGCATCTCTGCCTCTTACATGGACTTCCCGATTGGTCCCCTCACCTACAACGTCGATGCTTTCTGCTCGCTGGGCTTCGATTGCACAAACGGGAACAACTATAACGAGGACGGCCAGATCACGGATACATGGACCATTAGTTCGACCATGGTGAACGAGGCTCGCATTGGCGGCGTTCGGGAAGTGGACAAATACATCCCGCCGACCTTCGGCAAGGGATACCCGACAACCATCGGTCTTGAACCCGCCTATGGCACGGACGCGCCGGCAAACATCTTTCCTACGATCACCATCGATAGCACAGTCGGAATTGGCGGAGTGGGCATCAACGGAGGCGTCCATGCAGCCCTGGCCGATGGCGCGCTGGTGGAATCAGATGTTTTCACACTGATCAAAGGGAAGCACACCATCAAGATGGGCGGAGAGTTTGACAAGAGCTACCAAAACTACACGAGTTGGGGCGACGTCAGTTCTGGCGACTTCACATTCGACGGATCCTCGACCAACGTAGCGTATGCGGACTTCTTGCTTGGGGATGTTCAGACGTGGAATGTTTATGATTACGTGGAGACCGGCGCAAGGATGTGGAATCTGGGCGCCTTTGTTCAGGACGATTATAAAATCTTTCCTCACCTGACCTTGAATCTAGGCTTCCGGTATCAGTATCAGGGCGGCTGGGGAGAGATGGAGAATCGCTGGGGCACCTTTAGTCCGACGGTGGTCAACACCGGCCAGTATGCGCCGGCAGGATCGCTGGGCGCGATGCTTTACGGAGGCCAGGACGGAAGGAACACGATTCAGAGCGGTACCAACGAGTGGGTTCCCCGCGTAGGGTTTTCCTGGTCGCCAGTTCCAAAGTGGGTGTTCCGCGCCAGTTACGGCATCTCGGATGCTCCGTGGTCAACCGATCCCTACTCTGCCGCATACGGAATTGGACTCAATCCTCATGGCTATGAGTCGGGCACGGATGTGTTCCAACTCAAGAATGGTCCTGGTCCTGGGGCGGTTCAATACCCGACCGAGAGCGACCTCTCCAATTCTCAGTACAATTACGACAACGTGGCATACTTTCCGGTTAAGAGACCAGTAACGTACTACCAGGAATCGCTCCTGTCCATTCAACATGAGCTCCCCTTTCAGACGCTGATTGATGCAAGCTACGTCTATACGAAGGGAACCCATCTGGGATTCTCCCGCGATATCAACGCAGTTCCAATAGCCGGGATGACCCAATACACAAATTGCTACAACAGCTACGTCATTCCGACCGCATATCCACTATTTTGTTCGATCGACGGTTCGTTGTACGACGGCTACTCGAAATACAACGCGTTGCAGCTGAGAGTGCAGAAGAGGACGTCGTATGGCTTGAGCGTCATCTTCAATTATGCGTGGGCCAAGACCATGGATACGGGTACTGGTTCAGGAAACGATACGGGCGTCGACGTCTGGCAAAACGCATTCAGTGTGAAGGCGAACTATGGATTATCCACGCTGGATACAAAGAACACCATCAACGGATCTGCGACGTACGAGCTTCCGTTTGGAATCGGAAAGAGGTTCGCCTTGCACGGAGTCGCTGACGAAGTGCTCGGCGGCTGGCGGGCTACGGGCGTGTTCCAGGTGCACAGCGGCATTCCATTCACCGCAACAGTGAACGGCGCGGATGAGAGCGGATCGGGTGTCTATAACACCTGCTATTGCTCCTATTCGTGGTTGCCGAATGAAACTTCGAGTCCAGCCGTTTCCAACCCCTCCGTCAACCAATGGTTCAATCCGGCCGCATTTGCCGTGCCGACCTACGGAACTTTCGGCAACGAGCATCGGAACACATTGATCGGCCCCAATTGGCGCGATTTCGATCTAAGCATGGGGAAGGGGTTCAGGGTAACGGAGGGGATTCGGTTCGAGATCCGAGCGGATTCCTTCAACTTTTTCAACCATCCTAACTTTGAAGGCCCAAGCGCCGCAGTCGGGCAGGGAGCCGCAGATCCAGGAGTGATTACAAGCGCCAACGGCGCCCGATCTATCCAACTAGGAGGGCGACTTACCTTCTAACGAATCTTTCGAGGGCACGGGACCGGGATTCGGGCGCGTCTAACCAGATGCGGATTCGAATCCCGGTTTCGCTGTTCAGGGGGGAAACTACTTTCGCTACCGCAATGGCATACAATCTGCTAGGCAGGCCCATACAAATGCGCTCCGGATTGAAACAAATCGATCTTCTGAGTTTCTGCGCATTCGCCATGCTCCTAGTCCCTCTGACTGCCCAAACCACCTCCTCAACCGCTGAGCTCAAGGCGGACCTTGAACGTGGACAGGCGGCCCTCAAAGCGAATCAGCAGACACTCGCGATCGAAGAATTTCAGGCCGCGCTCAAACTTGATCCCGACAACGTTGAGGCGCATGCAAATCTTGGCGTTATCGCGTTTGTCCACGGCGACTGCGCAGGCGCCGAGCGGGAGTTGCACAGTGCTCTTCGCGTGGCACCAACGCTAACCAAGGCGCAAGCGCTGGATGCGATCTGTGAAAAGCGCACGGGTGACCCGTCTGCGCAAGAGCATCTTGAGAAAGCTTTTGCCGATCTTCAGGATCCCAAAATGCGCACGCAGGTTGGTGTTGAGCTTGCGGACCTTTATTTTCAGCAGGGCGACCTTGACCACACTCTGCCGGTTGTTCATTCACTTGTGGAGGCGAATCCGGATAATGTGGACCTGTTGTTTTTTGCGCAACGGATTTATTCTGAGCTCGCCGACAATACGATGAACAAGCTGGCGCTGCTGGCCCCCGATTCGGCGCGCATGCAGCAGTTGATCGCGGAGCAGCTGATCAACGCTGGGGACCTGAGGGACGCAATTGAGCATTATCGCAAAGCCATTGCGATTGATCCTCGGCTGCCGGGCATGCACTTTGAGCTTGCCGAATCGATCCTTGAATCATCGAATGACGCAGCTGCGCAGACAGCAGCGCAGCAGGAGCTCGAAGCGGCGGTCAAGGCAGAAGGCGACAATGCGAAGGTCGAATGCGCGCTCGGCCGCATCGCGCTCCTGGGAAACAAAAACGACGAGGCGTATGCGCATTACAAGCGCGCGAATGAGCTGAACCCGAATGACGCGGAAGCGCAGCTTGGATTGGCGAGTATCCTCGTTGACCAGAACAAATTGCAGGATGCCTTGCAGCTTCTGCATGCGGCGGTGAAGGAAGACCCAATGAACGCGAATGCGCATTACCGGCTCGCGCGCGTGTGCCACGCCCTTCATCTCACCGAAGAAGAACAGCAAGAGATCAAACTCTACCAGGACCTGCGCGCCACGAAGGACCGCATTGCCCAGCTCTATCGGCAGATGAATCGCAAGGCAGATGCGCAGGCCGATGGGACGGCAGACCAGAAGCAGTAACTGCAGCGTCACTGGAGAGCCGGGTGCAAACAGCGATGCGTGATGTACAAGGTCGATTGCTGACAAAAGCTCGAATGCGGTATGACCGTTTCGTACCACTGCGCGTGGAGATTCTTCTGTTGCTTCTGTGCTTCGCCTGGATTGCAGCGGATGCGGCGACGCCGACGGGATTCACGCGCAAGCTCTGGCAAACCCAGGATGGGTTGCCTGAACAGACGGTTCAGTCGTTTGCGCAGACGCCTGATCATTATCTTTGGATCGGCACCACCGGCGGCTTGATGCGATTCGATGGTTCGCGGTTTGTTACATTCGACCATGAAAATACGCCGGAGTTAAAAGAGAACAGCGTTTTCGCGCTGATGACCTCGCGCGACGGAAGCCTTTGGATCGGCACCGAAGGCGGAGGACTCGTGCGTTATCAGGCGGACAAATTCCGTGCCTACGGAATGCGCGAGGGTCTGAGTGACGGCTTTGTGCGCGCGCTGTATGAGGATCGCAATGGAATCATCTGGGTAGGCACGGATAATGGACTGCTGCGTTTTTCTGGAGACCGCTTTGTGCGCGTGGATGGGGTGGATGGAGTGCCTTCCATTGCCGTGCACGCGATCGCGGAGGACCACGAAGGAAGCTTGTGGGTGGGTGGGTCAAGGCTGTTGAAACTTAGCGCCGGCGGAATGCATGAGTATCATCTCGAGGGCAGCGCGAGCCAGAACCGCGTGAAGTCAATCCTCGAAACATCGGATCATACGGTCTGGGTCGGCACAGTTTCGGGGTTGAACAGGATTCACCCAGGCTCGTCTGACTTTGAACGAGTGGAAGGTATTAAAGGAACCGTGCGCGTGCTGCGCCAGACCTCCGATGGAACAATCTGGATCGGAATGATTGGGCAGGGAATGCGCTTCACCGCGAACGGCCAGTTTATAGCGATGACCGCGCCCGATTCGCTTCCAAGCAACACAGTTTTGAACGTCTTCGAGGACGACGAGAAGAACTTGTGGATTGGCACCCAGGCAGGCGTGCTGCGTCTTACGAAGACCCCGGTGAGGATTGTGCCGCTGCCTCACTCGGAAGATTCGGATTTCGGCACGATTTACATGGATCGCGATGGGACCATCTGGGTTGTGTCAACCGATGTCTTTCGATTGCGCAATGGCGTGGCAGAGCCTTACGCAATTCCGGGGCTGGGCCATATCCCGGTGCGCAACGTCTACCGCAGCCGAGGTGGCGCGCTGTGGGTGGGAACGGACGGCGACGGTGTCCTCCGCGTCGATGGCAATCAGATCATGCGCTTGACAGTCAAGGACGGGTTGGTAAACAACTTTGTGCGTGCATTCCTTGAGGGCCGCGACGGAAGCATGTGGATTGCGACAGACGAGGGCGTGAGCCGCTGGACGCCGCACGGGTTGACCAACTACCAGATGCGCGACGGGCTGTCGTACTTCAGCACGCGCGCTCTTCTTGAAGACAGGAATGGCGATATCTGGATCGGCACCGACCGCGGGTTGAATCTTTTGCATGGGGGAAAGTTCGTTCATAATGCGGTGACCGGCGCTTTGAGCGAGGAGAAGGTCTGGGCCATCCATGAAGACAGCGACGGAGGTCTGTGGTTTGGAACCAGGAACGACGGGCTGTTTCGGTGGAACCAGGATAAATTGACGCACTTTACCACCGAGCAGGGATTGGCTAGCAATAGCATTTACCAAATACTCGAAGACCGGCAGGGCAGCTTTTGGATAAGCGGGCCGAATGGCATTTCGCTGCTCAATCGCCGCGAACTTGACCAGGTCGCGCAGGGCGCGGCGCAGCATCTTTCACTCACGCTCTACGGGATCTCGGATGAAGTAGAGACGACGCAGATCTACGGGGGGCGCCAGTCGTCCGGTTGTCTCGATGCGCAGGGTGATGCCTGGTTCCCAAGCAACAAGGGCCCCATTCACATTCTGCGTAATGTCGTTCCGTCGTCGCCGCTTCATCCGGTCATGATTCAGGAAGTGCTTGTGGATGGCCGCAGCGTTGCACCCGACGCAGAGATCGTGATGGCGCCCGGCACCGGCCGGCTTGAGATTTCTTACGCTCCAATCGTGCTTCACTCGCAGGATGGCATTCGTTTTCGGTACATCCTTGAAGGATTTGATAAGCAGTGGACCGACGCCGGCTCAAGGCGCGTGGCTTCGTATACAAACCTTCCCGCCGGCAACTACACTTTTCGCGTGGCGGCGCTCGAGGTGAATAACCCGCAAACAGTTTCGAGTAAATCGCTCTCGATTGTGCAGGAGCCGCATTTCTATCAGACCATCTGGTTCGTCGCCTGTTGCCTGGTACTGATTGTTGCTGCCATCGTCGCGGTCTATCGCTTCCGCCTATGGCAAATCAGGATGCGATTTGAGGCCGTGCTGGATGAGAGAAGCCGGTTGGCTCGGGAGATGCATGACACGGTGATCCAGGGATGCGCAAGCGTCTCTGCGCTGCTTGAGGCGCTTTCGAGCCTCAACCAACCGGAAGAGCGATTGACGCAAGATTTGCTTGACCATGCACGCACACAGGTCCGCACGACGATTGACGAAGCCAGGCAGACGGTCTGGAACCTGCGCCAGCAGAAGCCATCGGAGAGCGTGCTCGGCTCAGCATTACAGCGAATGGCGGAGCAGATATCGAAGGAGTCGAGTGTTCCGGTTATGTTTGAATTGACCGGGAGGCCATTCGTACTGAATCAATTCGCCACTCACGAATTGATGATGATCGCACGCGAAGCTCTGTATAACGCAGTGCTACACGGTAAGCCTGGACGAATCGAACTCAAAGTAAGCTTTGCCAGGAGCGGACTAACGCTGGAAGTGCATGACAATGGAACGGGTTTCGACCCGGAAAAGATTCAGCCTACGCAATCCCTTCACTATGGCCTGGTCGGCATGAAAGAGCGCGTTCAGGCAGTGGGCGGGCGGTTTCAACTGGAGAGTACACTTGGGAAAGGCACACATCTGCGAATAGAGATTCCAAGAAAAGTTTCTGCTCCGCAGAACGTGATGCTGGGTGCGTAACCGTGGAGAATGAATCCAAGATCAAAGTCCTCGTGGTGGATGATCACCCGATCATGCGCGTAGGAATTGCTGCCATCATCAACGGACGTGCAGACATGGTCACCGTGGCTCAGGCAGGCACAGGCGAAGATGCGATCAAGCAGTTTGAAGAACACAAACCGGACATCACGCTGATGGATTTGCGCCTCCCGGGCATGAGCGGAGTGGATGCGATCCGGACGATTCGAAGCCGGTATCCACAATCGTGCTTTGTTGTTCTCACAACTTACGAGGGCGATGAAGATATTTATCAGGCACTCGACGCAGGGGCCAGCGCTTACATCATCAAAGGGATGCCGCACGAGGCTCTGGTTGACGCGTTACGGCGCGTTTATGCCGGCGGCCGTTTCTTGCCTAGTCCGGTATCGGCTGCATTGGCGGCACGAACTCCAAACTCTGATTTGAGCTCGCGCGAGCGTGAGGTTCTGCAACTGCTGGCTCGCGGCGAAAGCAACAAGATGATCGCGCAGCATCTCGGCATCACCGAGGCGACTGTGAAGTGTCATGTGAGCGTCATCTTGATGCAGTTGCAGGTGGAGGACCGTACTCAGGCAGTGCTCACTGCGTTACAGCGCGGCCTGGTACATCTTTAGAGCTATCGGAATTCCCATTCGAGACACTGCTGTGCTAGTCGGAATCCGACTTTTGTCGGATTCGAAACTCTTCGCAGAAGCATATATTTGCAGCGACGAATGAGTTGCGGTGTCCTGTATCTAGCGGCTAAGCACCTTTGCGGGTGGAACACACGCGGCACGGGAAATGGGAGGTCAAGTCATGCGAATTCGCCTGGGCGTTGTGCCCGCGCTTGTTGTTCTTCTCGGGTGCCCTTGTTTTTTGGCGCAGTCGAATGACGGCATGTCTCCCTTCGCAATGGACCATCGCGCTGGATTCCCATCCAGATCTCCGGTTGATGTTTCGTTTCTCCTCGACGCGCCCGCAGGCAGGCACGGATTCATCAAGGTTGAGAACGGCCATCTGGCGACGGACGATGGCCAGCGCATTCGCTTCTGGGGAGTCAATATTACGGACTGGAGCTCCGGCTCGCGTCAGATTCCCGCAAAGGAGGACGCGCCTTTTCTGGCTGCAACCCTGGCGCGCTTTGGGGTGAATTGCGTGCGCTTTCAGTTCCTTGATCTTGAAGCCCCGCGCGGATTGATTGACGGCCACGCTCAAGGCTCGCGCACGCTTGATGCCGCGCAGTTCGATAAAGAGGATTTCTTTATTGCTGAGCTAAAGAAGCGGGGAATTTATATTGACTTCAATCTGCTGGTTGGCCGCCCATTCAAGGCCGCTGACGGCGTTGAAGATGCCAACTTGCTACGGCAAGGCGCAAAAGGGACTTCCCTCTTCGATCGGAGGATGATTGAGCTGCAACAAGAGTATGCGCAGCAACTGCTGGATCATCGCAACCCCTATACCGGGTTGAAATACACGGAAGACCCGGCCATTGCGATTGTCGAGATCAATAATGAAAATGCGCTCAACATCGGATTCCGCGCCCCGTCTCCCTTTTACGAACAGGAATTGACAGAGATGTACAACAAGTGGCTCGGGGCGCACCGGAATGCAGGGCAGATTGCAGCTCTGCGCAGGCTGACCGGAATCGCAGGAGATCAGGGCGTTGTGCCGCTCATGAGTGGGTTTAGAAACCCTGGCGCAACTGCGCCACCTGAGCGCTTCTACGCTGAAGCGGAATTCTACAACGATATGCAACAGACATATTTTACGAAGATGGAAGGGTATGTGAAGAGCACGCTCGGATCGAAGTCTCTGGTGATCGCAACCGCGGATCACAGCCATTCGGGCAGCGGCTATCCAATCCTATTGGCGACATCGACGATGGATATTATCGACGGCCACACCTATTGGCAGCACCCTGAAATGTATGTTCACAAGTCGCCAATGGTGAACGATCCATTCAACTCTACGGTTGTGGAACTCTCGCGATCAGCCGTCGCGGGCAAGCCGTACACGGTGAGTGAAGTCGGAAATCCTTTCCCAAATGACTATGACGGCGAGGGCATTCCGATCCTGGCCGCTTACGGCGCAATGCAGGATTGGGATGGCATCTTCTGGTATACCTTTGAGCCGAAATCCGATCCTGCATGGAAGCCTTACATTGGCGATCCCTTTGACATTTCACTTGATCCGGTCAAGATGCCGGAGCTGGCAGCTGGGGCATTGATGTTTCTTCGCGGGGACGTTGAAAAGGCCAATAGCCTCGTGGCGCGATCGTACACGGAAAGACAGGTGTTCGACAGCATGCTGCTTCCAGCGAGCGACAGGCCATACTTTACGCCGGGATTTCCGCTCGATTTTCCGCTCGAGCATGAAGTGCGCATTTCGTCGTTCTCCGGACCGCCGACACAGTCTTTTCAAGAGGCTCCTGTCCCTGATCCCATACGTTCGGATACCGGCCAGCTGGCATGGTTCCACTCGGCTAAGAATGGCGGGTTGGTCACGGTCGATACCCCGCGTAGCCAGGCGTTGATTGGATTTGTGAAATCGAACGGACAGTCGGTTACCCATCTCGCAGTCGACGTCGACAATAGATTCTGCAGCATCCTCGTGAATTCCCTCGATCAGGAGCCTATTGCAAAGGCAACAAGACTGCTTCTTGTTGCCGGAGGCCGCGTTGAAAACAGCGGGCAGCAATGGAACTCCGCGGGCACGGATGTGACCAATTGGGGTGGCACTCCGACTGTTGTGGAGCAGGTGAAAGGGAGCATCACTCTGCTTCAAATGGGCAACGTCCGGTCCGTTCATCTTCAACCGATCGATGGCGCGGGGAGTCCGCTGGGACCACCGATCGATGCGTCGAAGGTTGGCGAGAGCTGGAAAGTGCAACTCGGGACCCCCGTCACCACCTGGTATGAAATCACGGTGGACCGGAACTAACAACGCAAGGGGATAAACTTTTTGTCGGGAAGTAATTGTTTGATCTGAAGTTCGAAAAGGGGCCACTTTTGGATAGGCGCGACTTTCTCAAGACTACCGGAACCTTATTGGCCACTGTGGCGTTGCCGGGAACATCTACGTTTGCGGCTTCTGGGGAAAAGGCCGTACAGGGTAGAACGATTCTGCTCATGAGCCGTAACTGGAGATATCAAGCATCAAAAGTCCAAGGTGCTGAACTGCCCGGGTTTGACGACTCGAAGTTCGAGCGGGTTGTTATTCCTCATACAAATATCCCGCTCCCGTGGCATAACTTCGACGATAAGGAATATGAATTCATTTCAACCTATCGGCGCCGCTTCAAAGTTCCGCATGGATCTGAGGGAAAGCGCATATTCGTTGACTTTGAGGGAGCGATGACCGCGTCGACGGTGTGGATCAACGGCGTTCATCTGGGGGAGTACAAGGGCGGATTCACGCCTTTTTCGTTTGAGCTGACGCAGCACATTCATCATGATGGGGAGAACGTTTTAGTTGTTCAGGTGGATTCAACGGAGCGCGAGGACATTCCTCCCTTCGGATATGAGATCGACTACCTGACCTTCGGCGGCATCTATCGCGAAGTGTCACTGCGGATTGTTCCGCCGACCTATCTTGATAACATCTTTGCGCAGCCGAAGGGTGTGATGAGTGGGAATCCGTGGCTGGAGGTTGCCTGCTTTCTTGCAGGACCGGTTGCTTCCGATGGCCGGCTTTCGCTCGAAGCGGAGTTACGGGATGGCGATCGAATTGTCGGCAGGGGGACGAGCGTCATAGGAACGGCTGCGAACTCCGGCGGCGATGCGGTCTTCGCAGATTCGCAGAACTACGCGCGGGTTCAGTCAAGCACTGAAACCAGCGGTGATCTGATGCGTCATGTTGTGTCGATTGAGAAACTTGAACAGATTGAGCTATGGGAGCTGGATAAACCTCATCTTTACACGGTTCATGTGCGGTTGCTTCTTGCGGGACAGGTGATCGACGAGGATGCGCGGCGTATAGGATTTCGCGAAGCGACATTCACAGATCATGGTTTTTCTTTGAACGGCAAGATCGTGAAGTTGCGCGGGCTTGACCGCCATCAAACATTTCCATTTGCAGGCCAGGCGATGCCCGCCCGTGTGCAGTGGCAGGATGCAAAGATTCTACGCAACACACTTCACTGCAATATCGTTCGCACATCGCATTATCCGCAGTCCCGGCATTTCCTCGATTGCTGTGACGAGATTGGCCTGCTGGTGCTGGAAGAGATCCCAGGATGGCAGCATATTGGGGACGATGCCTGGAAGCAGATAGCAGTGGACAACGTGGGCCGCATGATTCGCCGCGACTGGAACCATCCTTCGATTGTTCTTTGGGGAGTTCGCATCAATGAATCGAAGGACGATCACAACTTCTATTTGAGAACGAACGCGCTCGCGCATGCTTTGGACAGCACCCGGCAAACCGGCGGCATCAGAAACTGGGAGAACTCAGAACTGCTTGAAGATGTTTATACAGTCAATGATTTCGGATTCCCATTGAGGAAGCCGAATCATCCGCTCTATTTAAATACCGAGTTTGTGGGCCACACCTTCCCGACCAAAACAACAGATGATGATGCGCGGCTGCGCGAACACACCTTGCGGCACGCGCGCATTCATAATCAGATTGCCTCCGACCCGCAATACGCGGGTGGGATCGGCTGGTGCGCATTCGATTACAACACGCACAACAACTTCGGGTCAGGGGATCGCATCTGCTATCACGGCGTGATGGATATTTTCCGCGAGCCAAAGCCCGCGGCCGGGTTTTATAAGTCGCAGTGTGAGCCGACGGAGGAGATTGTTCTTGAGCCCGCATTTCATTGGGCCTCCGGGGATGAGTCGGTTGGTTTCACGAAGGCAGTGATCTGTTCGAACTGCGACCACATCAAACTCTTTACGCGCTCGAATAACGTGGGGCAGGATTTGTGGGCGCCCTTTGCGGAGGCTGACCCTGACCGCGAGGAGTTCAGCTTTCTGAAGCATCCTCCGTTCATCGTCGATGTTTCGAAAGTTCCCCGTGGTTTTGGGGATCTGCGCATTGAGGGCTATCTGGGCGGGAAACTGGTCATATCGAAGCAGCTTTCCGGCCGTGGCGCAGATCGAAGGTTTGTTCTGGCAGCAGACGACTTGACTCTGGAGGCCGATGGCGCAGACACGACGCGCGTGGTGATACGTGTTACCGATGAGTTTGGTGCTGTTCGCACTTACGCAAACGATCCCATCGTGTTCACTCTTGAAGGCCCTGCTACGCTCATCGGTGACAACCCTTTTTCGCTGATTGGTGGCACAGGCGCCGTTTGGGTTCGCGCCGGCGAGAGGCCTGGGAACGTGCGGCTCACTGCGCGGCATCCGCGGCTGGGGTCTCAAACTGTGGACCTTGTTTTGAGCGCGGCAGCAGAAGAAGAAATCTAATCGCCTGTATATGATTCGGAGCAGGTCGATTAACCGGGTGATCAAGCGGCTGTTTATACTGGCCACGTTCAGGCAGTATTGTCGCTTGAAGATCGAATGGGATCGTGATGAGTGCTTTGACGCGGAGTCGCTATGGTCCGAGACTTGCTGGCTTGCTTGATTGTGCTCATCTGCATGGGCTGTCTGGTGGGTCATAAGCTCCACGGTGACATTGTGGCTGTGCGCGCGCAGACGAGCCTTGCGGCGGGCGCTGATCAAGACATCGGAAACAGAGTGGGGTATGTTGGAAACGAGGCCTGTAGGCCCTGTCACAAATCTGTGTCCCTGTCCTACAGCCATACATCGCACTTTTTGACTTCACAACTTCCGAGCAAGACCTCGATTCTGGGATCCTTCAAGGATGGCGAGAATGTGCTGATGATTCGAAATCCGCCGTCGACAGAAGATGATCCGCGGCTGTTTTTCAAGATGGACATTCAACACGGCGATTTTTATCAGACCGCCATCGCGGAAAAGGGAGCGCAAAAACTCACGCGCGGCGAACATATCGACATTGTGACCGGATCGGGGGTGCGGGGACAAACTTATCTCTACTGGGCCGGCAATGAGCTGTTTGAAATGCCGGTTAGCTATTGGGCAGACGGCAACCAATGGATCAACAGCCCGGGCTACACGGATGGCACCGCCAACTTTGCCCGCCATGTTGACCCGCGCTGTCTGGAGTGCCACGCAACTTACATCCGGGCACTTTCACCGGACCCCCAAACCAATGTTTTCGACAAGAGTTCGCTGGTAACGGGCATTTCGTGCGAGAGTTGCCATGGCCCTGGAGCGGGGCACGTTGGGCGCGAAAGCCATGCAGGCTCCGGCAACGCCACACTGGGTGGTAATGCGATTGTCAATCCGGCGAAACTCGATCGCGACCGCCAGGTGGACTTATGCGGGCTCTGCCACAATGGAGCGCAGCGCGGCGAACTGACGCCTGCGTTCACATATCGACCCGGAGAGCCATTGGACCGGTATTTTGCTCCAGAGCCAGGTGACTCGGCCAATCAGCCGGATGTACATGGAAATCAGGTGGGGCTGCTGAAGAAGAGCCGTTGTTACCAGTCGTCGCCGGCTATGTCCTGTTCCACCTGCCATGACGTGCATGAGCGCGAACGGAGTGCAGCGGATTATTCGGATCGATGTCTCGGCTGTCATCGCTGGCAGAGTTGTGGCGTGTCCCGCAGGCTGGGAAGCAAAATCGCCCACAACTGCATCGATTGCCACATGCCGATGCAGCAGACAGCCGCAATCGTTTCAGTCACGTCGAATCGCATCCTGCATACGTCGATTCGAACGCACCTGATCAAGATTTATTCAGATCAATAAACAGAGCGAGATTCACTGACAAGTAGTTGAGTGGATGCGACGCCTGATGAGCTCGATGCGTAGTCCAACAGGACAAGGACCGATTGCGATACACTGCAAGCCGTGGAGGATTTTCGTTGCTGCCTGGTCGTGGACTGTTTTCCGGCATCCTGATTCTGGTACTTTCCGTTCCCGCTGATTGCCGCGCGCAGCAGCCCCAGCCGCAGCCGTCTGCGATCGAAAAGGGGCCCGCGACGACGGTTCTGGTTGCCGCGGCGGTTGAGCCAAGTGGACCCGCGCGTCAGGCCGCGCAGCAGGCGCCCCCACCGCAGCAGGGAATGGGCGGCATCGCGGGAGGTATCGGCGCGGCACCGGTCTATGACGAGCAGAAGCGCCCCATCACCGCCGGCGGTTTCGTCGATTCGGGGCCGGTCGTTTTTGAAGACGTTACCAAGTCCGCGGGGCTCTCCGGATGGGTGCACAAGATGGGTGTGCCGGACAAGAAGTTCATCCTCGAGACCAACGGATCGGGTGTGGGCCTCATCGACTATGACAACGACGGATGGCTTGATATCTACCTGGTCAATGGCTCCACTTTCGATGCGCTGGATGGCAAGGAAGCGCCTCCGAAGGCCGCGCTGTTTCACAACAATCATGATGGAACCTTCACCGACGTGGCTGCCAAGGCTGGCGTGACGAACGACCGATGGGGTTATGGTGTGAGCATCGCGGACTACGACAACGATGGCTGGGCCGATATCTATGTGGGCAACTACGGCAAGAACCGGCTCTACCACAATAATCACGATGGAACCTTCACTGATGTTGCGGAAAAGGCCGGGGTGGCGCTAGGTAACTGGTCGCCCGGCTCCACATGGGGCGACTATGACGGCGACGGGCGCCTGGATTTATATGTCACGGGATATGTTCACTTCGACCGCGACAACCTGCCGATCGCCGGCACCAAGGCCGTTGGCTATGCCAACTGTGCGTATCGCGGCGCACCAGTCAACTGCGGGCCGCGCGGGCTGAAGGGTGAGGCGGATCATCTGTTTCATAACAACGGCGACGGGACTTTTACCGACGTGACGGTGAAGGCAGGCGTCGAAGACAAGGATCGCTATTACGGATTCACGGCGATCTTTGCGGACATCAACAACGACGGCAAGCCGGACCTGATTGTCGGCAATGATTCGGAACCGAATTATCTGTACATCAATAAAGGAGACGGTACTTTCGACGATCAGAGCTACGTCTCCGGGTTCGCGTTGAATAAGGACGGGCGCGAGATCGCGTCCATGGGGATCGCGGTTGGCGATTACGAGAATAACGGACTTTTAGATTTGTTTGTCACCGACTTCGGCGACGACTACAAGGTTCTCTACCACAATGATGGCGATGCGAGCTTTACAGATGTGAGTTACAAGGCCGGCATTGCCCAGACCACTATTCCGTTTGTCGGCTGGGGCGACGGCTTTCTGGACTACGACAACGACGGCTGGCTGGATCTGTTCATGGTGAATGGGCACGTTTATCCGCAGGTGGATCAGCACGAATGGGGCACTACCTTCGCCGAGCGACCGCTGCTGTTTCACAACGACGAAGGTAAAAAATTCACCTACGTCGCACCGGTGAAGGGTACAGGTTTGGCGGTCGTGATTCCGGCGCGCGGGGCGGCTTTTGGCGACCTGTTCAACGACGGAAAGATCGACGTGGTCATCAACTCTGTTGATGGGCCGCCGACGCTGTTGAGAAACGTCAATCCGGACCATCATCATTGGGTGGAACTGCAGCTGGTAGGCGGCCCGAAGAGCCCGCGCGACGCGACTTGCGCCACCGTCTACCTCAGCGCCAACGGCATGCGGATGCGCCAGGACGTGCTATCGAGCGGCAGCTACATTTCTTCCAATGACCGGCGCTTGCACTTCGGCCTGGGCGACGCCAAAGACGCCGGCACGGCAGAGATTCGCTGGCCATCAGGCGCAAAGGAAACGATTAAGCTCCCAGCGGAAGACCGAATTTTCACCATCACCGAGGGGCAGGGAATCACCGGCGCCCTATGCGGCGACAAGCCTTGCGCTGCGGCGCATTGACCGTGGTTCCTGAATCAGAACAGACACGCTGCGACAAGCGCGATGATGACCGGCAACAGCATAGCAGCATCTGTGCTCATCCCTCTGCTGCTGCTCTGGCCGGGTCGTAGACGGCAAACCGGAGCAGAACCAGGTATTCTTCTTTACCACCATTCCGAGGCGCGGTCCGATGTACTTTTCGCGCCCGATTCAGGCTTGGTGGAGCGAAGGAGCAAGAGCGGGCACTGGACAAGCTTCACCACCTTTTCTGCGATAGACCCAAAGATAAGCGGATGCCAGCCGGATATGCCGTGAGTGGAGATCACGACCAAATCAATGTGCTCGCGCTCCACCACTTCCATGAGGTTTCCAGAAATGTCATTGCCCACCTCGACGCTTGAGGTTGCGTTCACGCCCTTTGCTTCAAGACGCTTGATGCACTTGGCCAGATGTCCCTCTGCAAATCTTCTCGTCTCCTGAATGAATTCGCTTTCGGGTATCAAATCCGGAACCGTTGTGGTGGGAAACATGGGGATGACGTTGACCAGGTGGAGTTTGGCTTGAAAGTGCAGCGCCAGATCGGCCGCCATCTCTAAAGCGGCCTGTGAAGACGAACTGAAGTCGATGGGCAACAGAATCTTTGTCGGTATGGATGAGTTTGCGTGAATCTCAGACATGACGATCTCCTTGTCGAGCGACGACGCCGGTCGACCTTCAATTCTCCTTGATTTGCATATACGTTCGCTGTGCTCTTTTGGTCATGCCCGGCGCTGCCCGGAAATTGCCTGCGAGCCTGTGCGAGGCACCAAGACACAGATCAAATGTGACCATCTTTGGACCTTGCAACTCTGCCACCATCTCAATGGCAGCAGCCAGCGCTGGCCAGATTCATGTTTGGCGGCTTGAGCGTTGACTTGACGCTGCGCGGTCGAAGGAGAGCGAGTGAGAGAAACGGTCAGAATCAGGCAGTCGCTTCCTCTTGAAATGTGCCGCGGGCATTTGGCGAGGAACTCGGCAATCCGAGCGATCGCAGGTCTACGCGGAGTCATTGCTCGGCGGCGGAAATTTCTATTGGCCGCGATTGTGTTTCTGGGAATATTCCCACGGACAATGGATTCGCAATCGCTCGCAGACTCGGCTGACTCTGCGTCCACAAGAACAATCGTGATTCCGCGCCAGCTGGACCTGACCTACGAGAGACCCACACAAGAGACAATGTTCAGGAACTACGCTCTCGAAGCATACGGCCCGTATCCGATTGCCACTGCTGCCGTGACCGGCGGAATCAACCAATGGACCAATTCGCCGCCAGAATGGGGACAGGGGATTGATGGATTCGGCAAGAGGTTCGGTTCCAATGTCGGTATCGGAGCTATTGAAACGACAACGCGCTATGGGCTGGCAGCAGCGTTGAGAGAAGACACCCTCTACTACCGGTGTGAGTGCAGAAGATTTCTGCCGCGCATACGCCACGCCTTGCTTTCGACTTTGATATCTCGTCGCGGAGCGGATGGCCATCGCGTGTTTTCTGTCGCTGCTCTTGTGGCTCCGTATGCAGGCTCCATGGCTGCGGTCTATGGCTGGTATCCAAGTCGCTTCGGCGCGAAGGATGCGTTCCGCATGGGCAACTACAATCTGCTGACGTATGCGGGAGGGAACATTGCGTTGGAGTTCTTCTACAGCGGTCCCCATTCATTGCTTTCACGGATGCATCTGAACAACGCGCACGGCTCGCCCGTCCAAGGTCCCAATCAGTGAGCGATCGCGCAGCCACTGCCAGTACTGGCATTCCTCCCACACAAGCGAGCAATATCACTGTGCGTGGCGTTTCTCCCGAAACATATCCAATCGCAGTGTTCACTGGCTTCCTTGACTGGTTTGGGAACCTGGGCATCTTTTCCTGGCAGGTTTTGCGGGCCGCAGTTACGCCGCCCTACGAATTTCGCGAATTGATTCGGCAGCTCGACGACGTCGGATCGAAGTCGCTGCCACTGGTTGCCTTGGCCGGCGCTGCCATCGGCGCGGTGCTCTCCATGGAAGTGCGATCGAGCATGACCCGATTCGGGGCTACGTCGATGCTTCCTTCAGCAATTGTCTACTCTGTGATCCAGGAGATGGGCCCGATCATCACCGGTTTGGTGGTGAGTGGGCGCGTGGGGGCCGGCATTGGCGCAGAACTGGCGTCAATGAAGGTGACCGAGCAGATCGACGCCATTGAAGCATCTGCAGTCAATCCCTACCGGCTTTTGGCCGCCACGCGAATTCTGGCATGCATTCTGATGCTACCGCTCTTGACAGTGGCGGGCGACGCATGTGGCGTGTTGATGGGCTGGCTGGCGCAGACACTGGTTCAGCCGATCTCGTTCCATCAGTTCATCGACGCGGGGTTTCGCGGCGCCACACTCAAGGACTTTCTTCCACCAACATTCAAGACCGCCGTGTTTGGCTTGATTATCGGGCTCATCGCGTGCTTCCAGGGAATGCGTACTAGAGGCGGCGCTGAGGGCGTGGGCCGCGCAGCGACAAATTCGGTAGTTCTTTCATCGTTGTTCGTGATCCTTGCTGATGTTGTGCTGGTTAAACTCATACTCGTTGTTTTTTCCTAACCCGTTGCTCGTGACTCAGAGGTTGCAGAGATCAGTATGGCGACTATACATGACATTCCGATGACACAAGGAGCCGCCCCGCCGAGTGGAGGCGCCCCTGTTGTTGCGGTGGAGGATGTACAGAAGACCTTTGGGATCCACAAGGTTTTGAACGGAATGACCCTGCGAGTGAGCCGCGCAGAAACGCTGGCCGTGCTGGGCCGCAGCGGTACCGGCAAGAGTGTCCTGCTGAGGCTGATCATTGGCCTTGAATCCCCGGACTCCGGATCGATTCTTATCAATGGACAAAACATTGCCGGACTGACGCTGGACGGCATGGGCGAAATCAGGAAGAGGATGGGATTCCTGTTTCAGAGTGCAGCGCTCTACGACTCGCTCACGGTTGCCGAGAACGTTGCATTTCCGCTCGAGCATCATCGGAAGGAGATGTCGCGGACTGAGCGCGATGACCGGGTGGACGAGTTGCTCGCGGAAGTCGGGTTGCATGACGACCATCGAAAGATGCCCTCAGACATATCCGGGGGAATGCAGAAGCGCGTGGGGCTGGCGCGCGCGCTGGCGCTCGAGCCCGAGATTCTGCTGCTCGATGAGCCGACGGCGGGTCTGGATCCGATCAGTTCAGGCGAGATCGACGAGTTGATTCTCAAGCTGCAGCGGGAACATCAGATGGCATCGATCGTAGTGACGCACGACCTTCATAGCGCGAAGACGATTGCCAATCGACTGGCGCTGCTGGATCAGGGCAAGGTTGTGATTGAAGGAAGCTTCGAGGATCTCCAGCAAAGCGAAATCGAGTTTGTGAAGGAATTCCTGAAGCAGTCGTAGGAGGAAGTATGTCGAGAGTGGCAAGGCTGGGTGCGTTCATCATTGGAACGTTGGCGATTCTTGCCACCGGTGTGTTCATTATAGGGAGCAAGGAGTATTTGTTTCGCTCTACGTATCAACTGAAGGCGCAATTCGACAATGTTGCAGGCCTGGCTGAGGGCGCCGACGTGCAGGTGGGAGGCGTTCACAGCGGCATGGTGCGGAGTATTGAACTGCCGCACAAGCCTGGGGAAAAAGTTACAGTGGTGATGGAACTGGGCAGAACGACACATGAGATTATCAAGCAGGATTCGGTGGCTTCGATTGAAACCGAAGGCATGCTGGGCAACCAGTTTGTGGCCATTTCGTTCGGATCTGTCGGTCAGGCCGAAGTGAAGGATGGTGAAATCATCCAGAGTGAACCGCCGCTGATAATGGCCGATATGCTTAAGAAGGCAAACAACATTCTTCAGAGCGGCCAGGAGGCTGTCCAGAACGTTAACGTTGCCTCGGCGCACATCGCCTCAGTGAGCACCAAAATTGATGAGGGTGATGGGACCGTTGGCGCGCTCATCAACGACAAGCAGGTTTATGAGAACCTACAACAAACTACGGCGACCTTGCACGACACCATGCTTCAGGCACAGACAGGCGTCACGGATTTCCAGGAGAATATGGAAGCTCTGAAGCACAACTTTCTCCTGAGCGGGTACTTCAAGAAACGCGGATACGAGGATTCGGCCGACCTTGGAGCGAACGAAATCGGAGGTCTTCCCGATGCGCAGCCCGTCAAGACATTCAGTTTCACGGCGAAGCAGTTATTCGATGCGCGCGATTCTGCAAAACTCAAGAATCAGAAATCGCTCAATGCCGGCGGCAGCTTTCTGGCGGACAACAAATTCGGATTCGCCGTCGTTGTAGTCTCCTCAGGAATGGATGGCGACAGCAAGAAGAGCCTGACCCTCACCGAGGCTCGCGCCATGGTCATTCGTGAGTATCTGGTTGAGAACTTTGGATTCGATGACAGCCAGCTGAAGACTCTTGGGCTTGGCAAGCAGTCCGGTCCAACCCTGGATGCCGATTGGGGGTCTATTCAGCTTCTGGTGTTCCCGGCAGGAACGACGATCCCGGCCGACAAACTTCCGGCGGCGGAAAACGCACCACCTGCGCACGATACTGTCGGAGCCGCTCCAGGCGTGGCGGCGTCCCCCAATAAGCAATAGTGCGAAATCTGTTGTGGCGGAACTCGCGAATCTAGCCCGCGGGCTTGCTGTCAAGAGTACCCCGCCGGAGATGAATGAAAAAGCTGATCGTCTTTGATCTCGACTGAACGCTCGCGCCCAGCAAATCTTCTCTCGACCCTAAGAATTCGTCTCTGCTTCACGATCTGCTGGGTATCGTGAAAGTTGCCGTTATCTCAGGCGGCGCGTGGCCGCAGTTTCAGAAACAGCTGCTTGCCGGTCTGCCCCGTGACGCGCGCCTCACAAATCTCTCACTTCTTCCAACATGCGGGACAAGGTTCTTCAGGATCGAGGGCGAATGGCGCCAGCTCTACGCAGAGGATTTCACCGTGAGTCAATAAGAGAAGATCGAAGCCTCCTTAGAGACTGCGATCGAGACAGCCGGCTTTTATGTCGAGAGGACCTGGGGAGAGACAATCGAGGACCGGGGCAGCCAGATTACTTACTCCGCTTTAGGCCAGGAGGCTCCGCTTGAGGAGAAGGGCAAATGGGATGCGGACTTTGCGAAAAGACACAAGATCAAGACTGTTGTTGACGCCGTGATACTCGAGTTTTCCGTTCGGACCGGCGGATCGACATCGATCGCTATCACCAAGCTGGGCATCGACAAGGCTTACGGGATCAGACAACTCCGTGACACCCTCGGCATCTCATTGCAAGAGACGATCTACGTCGGCGACGCATTGTTCCCCCGGCGGAAATGACTGCCCAGCCGAACAGGCCGGCGTTGATTCGAGCCCTGTCCATAGTCCTGAAGACACAGGGCTGGTGATCAACACCATCCTTGCTTGTCTGGGAAGTTGGAACGCTGGGGGTCCCGGGAAGATTCAATGAATGAGGCCATTGAAAGGGCCCCAGGTGCTCATCGTGAGGGGTGGAAGGCCCGGCGAGACTTTGTGAGCAAAGATGCACAGTCAGTTTGGGCCGAACATTGAAACACTGACGATGGAGAACAGCAATCGATCTGCCGCTCAGCTATGAATCCTTGTTTGGTGTGCACTATTTGCCCCCTTTGGGCTCAAACTGTCAAACGCAGTCGAAGATGATCTCAAAGTAGTTCACGATTGGAGAATTTCATATGCCCCTTGTTACACTTGTCCTCACGCTCATCGTAGTCGGAGTGTTGTTATGGCTCATCAACCTCATCCCCATGCAGGGAACGATCAAAGGCATCGTGAACCTGGTTGTAGTGATCGCGGTTGTGATCTGGCTCCTGAGGGTATTCAATCTGATGGGATATATCACCCAGTTCCGGGTTGGGCATTAACGACGGTTACCTGTACGCTGTCTTTCATCGCTTCGCGCCAATGGGTCAAATGAGCCCGAGCGCGTGTCGGGTCATTTCAAATTTGTCCGGAAGCCCTAAGTTAAGGTAGTTGGAATTATCTATTCACTTTATGGATGATAAGCATGTTATGACAGACTGTTCGGATTCGTGGGCATACTTTAAGTGTTTTGAATCTGCAAGTTAAAGAGAATGCAGCGCCACTCTGGCTGGATTTTCCATCGCTCCCATTGTTCATCGCTCCATGCAGGGGATCGGAATGCTGCGCGTTGCGCCAGGGTGTCGCATGGCGCTTCTAGTTCGCTGCCCCATCCTGGACCGGGCTCGGACTGATCCACGCATCACTTCATGGCGGGGCGGATGGCGCTCGGCCCTGCGATGGGCACGCAAAGTTCTTCTCGATGAACAGGGCCGCGACAGCGAAGCAGATAGAGCTTCGCGTTTCGCTATGGGTCCTCCCGCGAACACCCTTAGAAATGGCGGACAGTGTCAGTGGGCACAGGGGCTGGCGAGCTTGACGGGGCTGCGCCATGTTCGCCGGAGCGTTCGACGTGGCTTTCGAGGGAGCGGCTGACGAGGTCGCGAGAACCGAGGCCAACCGCTAGAGAGAGCGTGAGAACAATGCCGCCGAAGAGGATGCCGAACGCCAGTTCGACAACGACACCACCGATATCGAGGTGGTCAAGGACCATGGCGGCGGTGAGAACGAGCACAAGCCACTTGACGCCGAGTGACAGGAAGCGTGCGTACTGGAGATGCGCATTAACCGCTCCAATCAGCACCGACCGAGCCAGAAAGCGGGCGATCAGAGTGCCTGCGATGAGAATGAAAATGGCTCCCACTGCATGGGTCAGATAAGGCAGGAGCGAAATGGGGAGGACGGCGGCCGTTGCATATGAGGCGTCAAAAGCAGAGACGCCGATGATGAGTCCGAGCAAGACGAAGGCCCAGAACGCCGCACGGGCGATGATGGCTGTGGGAGAAGTCGCAGGCGTCCACTCCCCGCTGGCGCGGGTACGGGTGAGGTAATCGTCAAACTTTGCGATTGTTAGCCCGCGCCGCAGCAATGCGGAAATCGCCATGCCGATCAAGGTAAACACGGTCAGAGCGACAAAAAACGCAAGGATTCCAGGCAGGATGGCGATCAGCAGCGTGAGCACGCGATAGAGCGACTCATGGAGGGCATCGGACATATGGTGCCAGATCGAGGCGTTGTCGGCATACACCGGCTGCCCAGTCTTGTCTGGAATGCTCTGGAGCATGATGGCAAGGGCGTTTTGCATGAGACTCACTCCTTGATTTATTTCTCTTGTTCCGTGCCAGGGTAAGGTTGCGTTCGTAGCAGAGATCCCCGGCTGTTGCGTAACGGGCAGCCGAAGCTGGGCCATCGATAAACGCGCTGCAAATGAGTTCGATTGCTCATGGGTTGAACCTGTCGGGCCATCGCCAGCGCGACACCAGGTAGGGCTTCTCGGACTCAAATGTGGCGGCGACTGCTTCGATGTGGCGTTCGGGGTCCGTTCCGGATGCAGTGATGTTGAAGTGGCTGGCCACCCAGGCGAGGTAAAGCGGAATGAGCGCGCCGAGCAGATGTCCGCGGTTGAGGGTGCGCAGGCGATAAGCCAGGAGAAAGTCGAACACGATGCGGGCCCAAAGGCCATCGGGCATGCGGAACGATGCAGCGTCGGTGAGAGAGAGCCGCTTGAGTCCGAGAAGAGAATTCGGTGGCAGGACGAGCGACCAGATTTCCTGGAGATTGGCATATGCGAGGTGGAAAGAGTCGAGCATAGGGCCAATATCCGGGGCACCATCGGTGGCTGGCGGCTGAGGCGTGGGATAGCGCGCGGGCGGGAGCTGTCGAGGACGCTGCCAGAAAGCAGCTTTAGCGTCGATATCGGCGAAAAGCGATCCCGTGATCGAGGCAAGAATTGCGTTGATGTCAGTCTCGGCGGGCTGGGGGACTTCGCGCGGTCCAACTGAGAATTCGTTGACCGTGAATCCGGCGACTACTGCTTCATTATTGGGCCAAAGCAATCCAGTGCTCTGGTTGAGGGTAGTGAAGCGCTGGGCAGCGACGGCGAGGCGCTCGGCCATGCGGAGCGAGAGGCCGAGATCGAGGGCAAGCGGAAACCGTGCGCGGGAAGGGAACAGCGCGCGTGTAAGCGGGTAAAGGATGGCAGAGTTGACCAGACCGGCGTGGGGCGGTAAGTCGTAGCAGGGAATTGCGAGGTCGGTAGTCGCGGCGATCACGGCGTCGCCGAGTTCGCGGAATGCGGACGGGCGAAGTGATGCAGCGCCTGGGCCAAGTACGAGGATGGCCCGTGCGTTGTTCTCACCGGCGAGCTGGTAAGCGTTGATAAAGTCAGCGGCGGTAAGCGTCCACGAAGCGGTCGATGCGGGAATTGGGACGACGCGGAGGTCTGGCCAGGAATCGTTCGGGACGGCATCCGAAGTCGCAACAATCAGGCCATGTGCAGGATAGGAAGAAGTCAGATTCGTAAGGACACCTTCAAGGTGTTCAGGTGGCATATTAGCGAGCAATACCAGGAGGCCGGGGTCGCGGGGAGTGGAAGAATCCGAGATATTTGAAATCGAATCAGCAGTTGCCATTGTCACTTTCCCGGGGTGCATTGATTAGCTGGATTCTTTGCCAGCCAGTGTAAAGGTGTCTATAAGGCTAAGATGCCGGCAAGTGGAATGCGGAGCCAGGAGGGGCGATTGTTGAGCTCATAAAGCAATTCGTACAGCGACTTCTCAAGCAGGTAAGCTTCAAGCAACGCTTGTGAGTCCTGTGCCGAAGGCAGCAGGGTTGGGTTGACTGCGATGGTTTTGCGATAGGCGCGGAGAAACTCGCATGAAGCTGAATTTTGCCAGAAGTCAGCCCATGCGGCCAGGTTTTGGGAGTCTATGGCGTGTTGGACACGGTCGTTTGTCTTGAGGAATTGATCGAGACCCGAATGTGCGGCGTAAGAGAGCGAGCGAATCATCCCGGCAACATCTTTTAGCGGCGATTGTTTCTGGCGCCGCTCAGAGAGGAGACGGGCTGGTTCACCCTCAAAATCGAGTAGAACGAAGTCACCGTCATCCGTGCCTGAATCTATCGCGAACCCGTTCGATGCTGCGCTGGTTCTTAGAGTCTGCCCCAGGTGGTAGTCGCCGTGGATACGGATACGCTGACCTGCGGCAGCAATGCGGGTGATGGAATTTGCTCGAGCAAAGAGGGCAAGTCGCCGGGAAAGAAGCAAACCGGCATCGCTTGCGGTCTGATCGTCCAGTGTTGGGATCTTTGCTTTAACCGACTCCAATGCTGCAGTGATCTGTACTTCAATTCGGCGCACATCGCGGAGAAGGTCCTCTGGAGTGAAAGGCTCGACGGAGAACGCGGGGTCGTCAGTGGAGGTGGCTAGGGCGAGGTGCATCTCTGCGGTGCGGCGGCCGAGGAGCGCAACGGCTTTGATCGATGGCCCGGCGTTTTCGAGGGCTTCCCGAAACGGCTCGAAATCATCGAGGAAACTAGGCGTGGGTGCCGCAGGGGGAGCTGGAAGTGCGGCAACGGATGCAAAGAGTCCAGAGAGCTGTTCAAGGATCCACTGCCAGCCGTCCCCCTGACTCGCGACCAGCCCCTGCAACATGGCGACCGTCGTCTGCTCTTTACCGTTTGCCGCAATCATGGTGATTTCACCCAAGAAAGGTGGAACATGCGGGAAATGGGCCACCTCAGTAAGGAAGCGGCCAATCTCGACGTCCGGGTTTTCGCCGGATTGAAGACGTCTGAATATCTTTAAAATCAATTGTGTGCCGTAAATAATTGAAGTGTTCGATTGCTCTGCGGAACTGATGCGCGAGGAAAGATGCACGGATGCATCGGGGCCCAGGAATGCGCTGGACGCGCGGGCATCAAGGCACCCGAACTGCGAGAACAGGTCGCGTGCGGAGGAGGATTCTAGAGAATTCTTCTGGCGAGCAGCTGAAGAGTTTCCGGATGCTGCATCGGTGCGCGGAGGTGCGGCTGCTTCTCCTGGCTGTGCCGTGATGGGGGCTGGCCCGACGGGAGGATCGGCAGCTTGTGCGGACGGCGCATCCACTTCAGATGGCTCAATGGATGGGGGTCTGACTGAAGAGGCTGGAACGTCAAGGGCGGCGCGAGTTGATTTGGATAGTGCAAGAGAGGCACTCCCTTCTATCAGTCCGAGGAGATTCCGGCGGAAATCTTCACGGGTGGTGGCATCGTGCAGAATGCCCGGTCCGGAGGAAGTTGGGAGAGAGGCGAGAATGCTCTGAGGGTTGCTGATGGCAAGTTCTTCCGCGTCTGAGCCAGTGCTGAAGGCCAATGGGAGCTGGTAGGTGTCGGGTGTGCTGTCGGGGTAGCCGATCTCAACATAAACCACCGCGGGAGGGATGCTCCTGTCAGACAGATTGCCCGTAGCAGGATTCGCAGTGCCGGACGAGGCCCCAGCGGCAATCTCGACCCAGTCAAGTACGCTCACGGACTGTATCTTGCGTGCCTTGGATCCAAACCAGCGCTGACGCGGCAACCAGTCTTTCAGTGCGGCTTCAAGCAGTCCCAGCCCGGATCCGGCAAGCAATCCCGGCCAGCCTTTGGTTAGAAGATCAAGCGCGGCGGCCTGGTTCGCCGTATTCTCTTCCGAAGGTTCCAAATCGGTTTCTGGCAGCGACAGTCCTTGCTGCGCGCTCGATGGTTGGATCTCAAGCCACAGGAAAGAATAGGGAGCGAGACTGAGGGCGTATGGCGCTTCCGTGATGGTGGGGAATGGAACGTAGCCGAGCATCTCGACGGGCTCGAATCCGGCGTATTCCGCTAAGTCGAGCGAGACCGGTTGGGCAAAACGGCTAAGGTTGGCGACGCAGAGAACAGTTTCATGTGAGCCGTCGCCGCGATCCAAATCGCGAAGATAGGCGAGTATCTTCCGGTTCTCTGGATTCAGGAAACGCAGGGTGCCGCGGCCGAATACCTGGAACAGCTTGCGCAAGGCGATCATGTTGCGAGTCCATTGGAGCAGGCTCGACTGATCGCTGAGTTGGGCCTCTACGTTGATCACCTGGTAGCCATAAATCGGATCCATGACCACAGGGAAGTAGAGCCGGGCAGGATCGCACCGGGAGAACCCGGCATTTCGGTCCGAGTTCCACTGCATGGGGGTACGGACGCCGTTTCGGTCGCCGAGATAGATGTTGTCTCCCATGCCGATTTCGTCGCCGTAATAGAGGATCGGCGTACCGGGAAAGCTCAGCAGCAGGGAGTTTAGCAGTTCGATGCGGCGGCGATTATTATCGACCAACGGCGCCAGACGGCGTCGGATGCCGACGTTGATACGCATGCGTGGATCGACCGAGTAAGCAAAGTACATGTAGTCGCGCTCATCGTTCGTAACCATCTCCAGCGTGAGTTCGTCGTGATTGCGTAGGAACAGCCCCCACTGGCAGTTATCCGGGATCGCCGGCGTCTGGGCCATGATGTCGGTGATAGGCAGGCGATCCTCCTGGCGAAGGGCCATATAAATGCGCGGCATCAAGGGGAAATGGAAAGCCATGTGGCATTCATCCCCATCGCCGAAATAGGGACGGACGTCCGAGGGCCACTGGTTGGCTTCGGCGAGGATGAGCCGGTTGGCGTATTCGGCATCGATCGTTGCGCGAATGCTCTTGATGACTTTGTGGGTCTCGGGCAGGTTTTCACAGGATGTGCCGTCGCGTTCAACCAGATATGGGATGGCATCCATTCGCAGCGCATCTACTCCCATATCGAGCCAGAAACGCATCGCCTTGAGAACTTCTTCGGTGACTCTTGGATTATCGAAGTTCAGGTCGGGTTGATGCGAAAAAAAGCGATGCCAGTAATATGCCTTGGCGGTTTCATCCCAGGTCCAGTTGGATTTCTCCGTGTCGGTGAAGATGATGCGCGCGTCCTTGAAAAGCTGATCGTTCGAGGACCACACGTACATGTTGCGCGCATCGGAACCGGGTGGAGCAATGCGCGCGCCTTTGAACCAGGGATGTTGATCGCTGGTGTGATTGATGACCAGCTCAATCATCACCTGCATATTGCGGTTGTGAGCGGCATCGAGAAACGACTTGAAATCGTTCAGGGTTCCATAGCACGGATTGACATCGACGTAGTTGGAGATGTCGTAACCGTCATCGCGCAGGGGCGAAGGAAAGAAGGGCAGCAGCCAGATGCAGGTAACACCGAGATCCTGGAGATAATCGAGTTTTGTGAGCAGACCTGGGAAGTCGCCGATACCATCGCCGTTCGCGTCGGAGAAGGCGCGGACATGCAGTTCGTAGATGATTGCGTCTTTATACCAGAGCGGATCGGTTGTACTTGCCAGCTTCTTCACTGTTTACGTTCTCCGAACAGTTTTCGAGGCGCCGTCGTGTTACCTGTCTGTGTCCCGGTCGAGTTGGTTATGAGGCGAACGCGATGAGGGATTCCATTTGGCCAAGTTTAATAGACTTTCTTGATACTTGAGATGCAGAAGCCCGAACTTCGGGTTACTTGCGGGCGAGAAAAGGCGGTGTTGGCGCAAATTTGGCACCATGCTCCTGCTTCGACTTTAGCTCCGCGCGGGGGCTCCACGGTCCAGTTGTGTTGACCCTAAGCACCATCCGGGCCCTTGAGGGGATAGGCCTTTGGAACCATGGGGATGTGGCACCCGACAACCTTTCTGCCCAGATCGCACTCCTACTATCAAGCGCCAAATGCAGCGGTTCAAGGTGCGCAGGAAACTAATGCGACGGATCCCCTCGTCTACATACCGGCTGCAACTGCATCGAGGGTTCCCGTTCGAGGATGCGGGCAAAGTGGCAGCGTACCTGGAGGCCCTTGGCATCTCCCACGTATATTGCTCCCCATATCTTCAGGCATCGCCCGGCAGCACGCATGGTTACGATGTCGTCGACCACCAAGAGGTCAACGCAGAGCTGGGTGGTGAGGCGGGCCACAAGCGATTCTGCCGACGTCTAAATGAACTGGGGTTGGGGCAGGTGCTGGATATTGTACCGAACCACATGGCGCTCGGGACGCCGAACCGTTATTGGTGGGATGTGCTTGAAAATGGCCCATCGAGCCGGTATGCGACGTGGTTCGACATCGATTGGGGCCAGGTAGGCATGAGGCTTCAAAACAAGATTCTGATCCCGGTGCTGGCAGATCAGTACGGGAAGGTGTTAAGCGCAGGGCGAATCCAGGTGGAGCAGGATAGTGAGCGATTCCAGATACGCTACATGGACAACCTGTTCCCTTTGGCGCCAAGGTCGCTGTCGAACGTGTTATCTAAGGCGGCTGAGTATGCACGGAGCGATACGTTGAACTTTATCGCAGGCAGCTTTTCGCGGTTACCATCACCGGAGTCAACCGATCGTGAAGTTGCGGTGGCGAGACACCGGGACAAAACCGTGATCTACGGGATGCTCAAACGCCTGTGCGACGAGGACCAGAAAGTTGTGGCTGCGATCGGGCGGGCCGTTAGCGAATTGAACGAAGATGCTGACGCGATGGATCAATTGCTCAACCAGCAGCTATATCGCCTCGCCTATTGGAGGATGGCAGACCACGAACTGGGATATCGGCGATTTTTCGATGTAAACACTCTCATAGGCTTGCGGATGGAGCGCGCGCACGTGTTTGAGGCAACCCACGGGAGGATTCTGGAATGGCTGGCGACCGGAGTGCTGGATGGCGTGCGCGTGGATCATCCCGACGGTTTGCGCGACCCCGAGGAGTATTTCAAACGGCTGCGAAGCCGGGCACCGGATGCGTGGATCGTCGGTGAGAAAATTCTGGCACCGGGAGAGTTTTTGCGCGAGAGCTGGCCGGTTGAAGGCACTAGCGGATACGACTTTCTAAATGTGTGCAACAGCTTGTTGGTAAACGGCAAAGGTTTGAACGAGCTGACAGAAATCTACCGTGACTTCGCCAACGAACCCGCTGACTTTAAGACATTGGTTCACGAAAAAAAGCTAAACGTGGAGTTGGCGGCACTGGGTAGCGATGTGAACCGGCTAACAAGTTTGTTTGTGGAGATATGTGAAAAAAACCGCGATCGACGCGATTACACCCGGGAAGAGATTCGCCGGGCGCTCAGAGAGGTGGCGGCTTGCTTCGCGGTTTACAGGAGCTACGTAGTCCCGGAGCGCGATCAGATTCAGAGCGAGGACCGCGCGTTGATTGATCAGGCCGTGATGCAAGCCAAGCAGAGAACCAATGATCCGGATCCAGGCATTCTAGATTTTATTGGCGATGTTCTGGCACTGCGTTCGCGCGGCGGGCTTGAAACCGAGTTTCTGATGCGCTTCCAGCAATTCACATCGCCGGTAATGGCCAAGGGTGTAGAGGATACGGCCTTCTACTGCTTCAACCGGATGATTGGGTTGAACGAGGTGGGTGGAGCGCCGGACCGGGATGGCATGACGGTCGCAGAGTTTCATGATTATTGCACCAGGATGCAGGCGACCCACCCGCAGACAATGACGACACTTTCCACGCATGATACAAAGCGCGCCGACGATGTGCGGGCTCGCCTGGCGGCAATCACTGAAATCCCGGGTCGATGGAAAGCCGCGGTGAACCGCTGGTCGCGTGCCAATACATCGTTTCGGACCGGCAAGTATCCTGACCGCAACACCGAGTACTTCCTTTACCAGACGATGGTTGGGGCCTGGCCCATTTCCAAGGATCGGCTGATTGCCTATATGGAAAAAGCGACGCGCGAAGCCAAGCAGCAGACCAGTTGGACCCAACCAAACGCCCAATTTGAAGAAGCACTGAAGACCTTTATCGAAAGAATACTGGAGTCGCCGGTGTTCGTTACGGAGTTGGACAGCTTTGTGGGGAGATTGTTGCAGGCTGGGCGTATGAACAGCCTGTCGCAGACGCTTTTGAAATTTACGGCTCCCGGCATTCCGGACACTTATCAAGGCAGTGAGCTTTGGGACCTGAGTCTTGTGGACCCGGACAACCGCAGGCCGGTGGATTATGACTTGCGGCGAGGGATGCTTTCAGAACTGCAAAGTGGTATGGATGTCGATGAAGTTCTGCGGAGAATGGATAGCGGAATGCCAAAGTTGTATGTCGTCCACAAAACACTGCACCTGCGACGCGAGCATCCAGAGTGGTTTGGTATGGAGGCCGCGTATTCACCCATCGTGGCGGAAGGATCGAAGAGCAACCATTTGATTGCTTATCTACGGGGAGATTCTGTTGCTGTGTTTGTGCCGCGCTGGCCGTTGGGGCTAGGGGGGAATTGGGCGAGAACCTCGGTGGAGCTGCCACAGGGGAAGTGGAAAAACATCTTCACAGGTGAAGCGGTGATGGGAGGGAATCTGCGCGTGCAGTCGCTGATGCGGCGGTTTCCGGTTGCGCTGCTGACGCGAGAAGCGGAGTAGGGATGCATCGATTCGAAGTATGGGCGCCGTTGCCGAAAAAGGTCTCACTTCGGGTGAACAGTTCTACGCTGCGCATGTCCGGGCCAGACAATCGGGGCTGGTGGCGATTGGATGTGGGGGATGCAGAACCGGGTAATGATTACTGTTTCTTGATTGACCGTGACAAGACTTGCTATCCCGACCCGCGGTCGTTGGGCCAGCCCAATGGGGTGCATGGAATGTCGCGGGTCTACGATCAGAATTCGTTTCGCTGGACCGATACGAAGTTTCAGGCGCCTCCGCTTGCGAGCGGTGTGATCTATGAGCTGCATATTGGAACGTTTACCGAAGAGGGCACGCTGGATGCGGCGATTCAAAGGTTGAATTATCTCGTTGAACTTGGCATAACCCATGTGGAACTGATGCCCGTGGCATCGTTTGAGGGGAATCATGGCTGGGGTTACGACGCCGTTGCACTCTTTGCTGTGCATCAGCCCTACGGCGGTCCCGATGCCCTCAAGCGATTTGTAAATGCGGCGCATGAGATGGGCCTTGCAGTTCTGCTGGATGTGGTCTACAACCATTTCGGTCCGGTAGGGAATTACACGGGAAAGTTTGGACCGTACCTGGTGGAGTCGCATCGGACTCCTTGGGGCGGGGCAGTCAACCTTGAAGATGCCGGCTCGGATGAGGTCCGCAGGTTCTTCTGCGATAACGCTCTCATGTGGTTGCGTGATTTTCATATGGATGGATTGCGACTGGATGCGGTGCACTCCTTTGTCGACCGCTCGGCGATTCACTTTCTTGAGCAACTCGCAGCCGAGGTTGAGACGCTGAGCGCAACATTGTCGCGCCAACTAACACTCATTGCGGAGAGTGATCTTAATGATCCACGGGTTGTCACTCCGCGCAAGGCTGGCGGTCTTGGCATGGATGCTCAATGGAGTGATGATTTTCATCACGCCTTGTTTGCCGTGCTGAGCCCAGAACCGGAGAAAGGGTACTATCAGGACTTCTGCGAGTTAGGGCAAGTGGCCAAAGCGTTGGAGCAGAACTTTGTTTATGACGGTATCTATTCGAAATATCGAAGGCGAGCGCACGGACGGCCTGCGAGGCATCTATCGCAACATAGATTCCTGGGATATATCCAAAACCACGATCAAGTGGGTAATCGCGCATTGGGGGATAGACTTCGGGAAATCGTGGGATTCGATCGGGCGAAAGTGGCAGCTGCATTCGTGTTGATGGGGCCATTTATCCCAATGCTTTTTCAGGGCGAAGAGTGGGCAGCTTCGTCACCATTCCAATATTTTGCCGACCATGATGAAGAAATGGCCCGGCTCGTTTCAGAGGGGCGAAAAAGAGAGTTTGCCGCATTTGGATGGGAACCGGAGTCGATACCCGACCCAGAAGCCGTTGAGACATTTGACCGGTCGAAGCTGAGGTGGGCTGAAGTGAACGAAGGAGAACATGCGGAGATGCTGGATTGGTATCGTCAGTTGATTCGTTTGCGGCGAGACTCGCCATCTTTGATTGACGGCGAGCCTGGGCATACGAGCGCGACATTTAGCGAACTGGAAAGGTGGCTCTCGATGGAGCGTGGCGAGGTAACGGTGAGCTGCAACCTTGGAGAAACTGAGGGATTATTCCCGGTGCCTGAGGGCGGTCGTGTTGTTTTGGGTTCACGAGGTATACCACCGGTGCTGGATGGCGCTATACGGCTTCCGCCAAATACCGTAGTGATCATCAGCTTGTGACATAAGCTGATGCTTACTGACGTTGGCCTTTTACAAGAAGTATTCGAAGTCCGACTCCACTTTCAATTGGCGATGAATTTTGAGGAAATGACCGGGCAAATTTGCTGGGTTCAATTCAACATAATTGCGTGCTCCATGCCACAAATATCGGTTTCCGGTAAGCAGGTCCTCAGCTTCATAGGCTCGATCAGGCGGGATTTGCAACTCGTCCAACGGCAAAATCACAAATCCAGACTGTGTGTGATGCGGATCGAGGTTCACAACGACCGCGATGAGATTGCTGCGATCCTCTGACTCCTTGCTATAGCAAATTAGCTGATCGTTGTCAGTTGGATGAAATCTCAGCGACCAGTCGCTCTGCAAAGCCTCGTTGTTCTTGCGGATAAAATTCACCGCTGTGATCAATTCGCGAAGGCTGTCGTTCCGATTCAGGTCCCATGTGCGGATTTCGTATTTTTCCGAATCCAGATACTCTTCGCTGCCACGGCGAAGAGGGCGATGCTCGAGTAGTTCAAAAGCCGGTCCATAGATACCATAGTTAGACCCCAACGTTGCCGCCAGCAGCAAGCGGATGGCAAATGCGGGTTTGCCGCCAATCTGAAGGAATTCAGTGAGGATGTCAGGGGTGTTCGGCCAATGGTTTGGCCTAAAGAACTCGCGGACCGGTGTCTGGGTCAATTCTGTAAAGTACGTTGTGATTTCGCCCTTCGCATTCCGCCAGGGGAAATACGTATAGGACTGGCTGAAGCCAAGTTTCGCGAGTCGATACATGATCTTGGGACGCGTGAATGCCTCCGCCAGAAAGAGAACCTGCGGATGGCTCCGCTTGATCTCTGCGATAACCCACTCCCAGAAGGGGAAGGCTTTGGTATGAGGGTTATCGACGCGGAAGATCGTCACGCCCTGGTTAATCCAGTGGAGGAATACATCCTTCAGTTCCTCCCACATCCCAAACCAATCATCGCTCTCAAAGTCAAAAGGATAAATGTCCTGATATTTCTTCGGCGGGTTTTCGGCGTATTGAATGGTGCCGTCTGGACGCTTGCGAAACCAGTTTTCGTGTTGGCGCACGTATGGATGATCAGGCGCGGCCTGAAAGGCGATGTCCAGGGCAACCAGCAGGCCGATTTCGCCGGCCTTCCGCACGAATCGATGGAAATCTTCGAGCGTTCCCAGTTCTGGATGAATATCCTTGTGACCGCCTTCCTCGGAACCAATTGCCCAGGGACTTCCCGGTTCTCCTGATTGTGCTTCAGGATTGTTGTTGCGGCCCTTGCGGAACATGCGGCCGATCGGATGAATGGGTGGAAGGTATACGACGTTGAAGCCCATCTCCGCTATGTACTGCAGGCGTCTCTCGCAATCGGCAAAGGTGCCGTGCTTGCCGGGTTCCGCCGCAGTGGAGCGGGGAAAGAACTCGTACCACGCGCTGAATCGTGCGTGCGGGGGATCGACAACGATATTGGTTTCGTGGTCCGATTCGGTGGCAAATCGCTTGTCAGGGTACTGCAGCGCCACCTCGTGCAGCAGCGGGTCGGTCGCGTGCGTGCGCAGCTGTTTTCGATCAACGTCCGAGCGCAAGATCTCGGCAAGATTGTGCAGCCATTTCGCATCGGAACCGGATGCGCGCTTCGCTGCGGCATCGATCAAGTCCGCGCCAATCAGGTAGTCAACTGGCGTATCGGTTTCAGCCTTGATGCGTTTCAACAGATCGCGGTTCCACGTCTCAAAGTGATCCACCCAGCCTTGCACTTTGAAGCCATAGCGGCCCAGTTCTTTCACACGGAATGCCGCAGTCCAGCGGTCATTCACGAGCGGCTGCATGGGTATCTCAGTCCACTCATCCGAGCCCTCGCGGTGAACCAGAAGTGAGGCGGCGATCGAGTCGTGCCCGTCCGTAAAAATATCTGCTTCGACCCGGACCTGGTCACCTAAAGTGCGCTTCGCTGGGAATCTGCCCCCGTCGATCAGAGGGGAAATGCCTTCAATCACTACGCGCTTGCGTCCATCGGTTTGAGTTACCACCATGCTCTTTCCGTGTTCCTTCCGGGTGTGCTGAACTTCAATCACCGTTTCCGACGATGCCTCTTGTGCGTGATCCCTGACCAAAGCTACGTACTGCTCCCCCCGCGCTCAATTAAGCTCTCATAAAGCTCAATGGTCTGACGCGCGATTGCCGTCCAACTGAACAGAGCTTCCACTCGCTGCCTTCCGGCATCGCCGAATCTTCGGCACTCTTCTGGATCGTCCAAAAGCTGTTGAATGCGGAACGCCAGATCGTGCGCGAACTTTTCCGGACTCGTGGGAAAGCTCGTATGAGGATCCTGATCGAAGGGCACCAAGTATCCCGTTTCTCCGTTGACCACCACCTCTTTGATGCCTCCCGTCGCGCTGGCGACTACCGGGGCGCGGCAAGCCATCGCTTCCAGATTTATGATGCCGAATGGCTCGTAGACCGAAGGGCAACAGAATACGCGGGCGTTACTGTAGAGCTGAATCGCCTCCGGCTTGGTAACCATTTTTTCGATCCAGACGATACGCGGATGATGCTGTCTTGCATCTTCAACTTTCTGGCGCAATTCGGCCGCGATCTCGGGAGTATCCGGCGCCCCTGCGCAGAGAACTACCTGCGTCTCCGGCGGCAGATAACGGATTGCATCGACGAGATGGGTAACGCCCTTCTGACGTGTGGTCCGGCCTACAAAAAGAACGTATGGAACCGCCGGGTCCACCCCGTAATCGATCAAAGCCTGTGTTTCTCGAGTTTGCTGATACTCGGCCAGATCGATTCCGTTGTAGATGACGTGGATGCGATGCGGATTCACTTGCGGGTACGCGCGAAGAATATCTTCCTTTGTGCCTTGCGAAACCGCGATAATGGCGTCGGCATCCATTATGGCGGTAAATTCCATCCAGGAACTCATGGCATAACCGCTTCCCAACTGCTCTGCCTTCCAGGCACGCAGCGGCTCCAGCGAGTGAGTGGTCAATACAAATGGAACTCCGTACAGTTTCTTCGCGAGATAGCCGGCCATCGAAACGTACCAGGTGTGCGTATGGACGATGTCAATGCTCTGAAGTGCCTTGATCTGGGTCAGGTTGAGGCTGAGAGCCTCCAGCGCTCCCTTGAATTTGCCTTCCGTTCCCTGGGTGATGTCGCTCCACGGCTCGGCGCCGCGGATATGGAGATTTGCATCATCAGATTGCTGTCTTCCCCAGCAATGGACTTCGACCTCAATCTCCTTCGCGAGCTCACGGCTCAGATAATCGACGTGGACTCCGGCTCCGCCATAAACTTCCGGTGGATATTCGCGTGTGAACAAGCCGACGCGCATTGATCTCTTCTCCAAACGGTTCGGGCCCCACTCGGGGTCCAATCGCTCAATGATTACAACGCTCATTGAGTGGCACCGGAATTATAACTTCAATCGGACGAATGTAATCTTATACCGAAGTCTCTCCGTGGATAAATGAAGGGCTGCAGGCGCCGGAAACGTCGACCTTCATGGCGGCAACTGTTTGCTTGTGACGCCGAAGTTCACCGTCACTTCAAATTGCAGTACGTTCGTCAGCTTGCCTGAGTTGGCGAGGTCAATTTTGGGTTTGTGATCCTAGAACTTGTTTCGCGGAAAGTTAATCCTGGACTGGATCGAATTCGCTGCCATGACATCGGTAGGGGATAGTATGGCTTCGCATTAGAAAATGGTCTGCAACCGCCAGGCGATCTGAAGTTGCGACCGTTTTTGCCAAGTAAAGAATGGAGGGAGGCTCCATTCTCCGACTGCTTCGTTCTGCATGCAACTCGTCGTCAACGTTCTCGGCGCTGACTCTAAGTTCATATTGACCGGGCTGGAGATCGCCGAGAGCTTGGTTTTCAGACAGTCGCTTGATATAGAATATTGTACACAACAAGTTTCCGTGACCTAAAAAGAACGAGAATTTGCAAAGGCCTGATTGCAATACCAAGGAATGAAAGCCATCGACAAGAACTGCTCCATTACGGTGAACGGCAAACACGTGCAGGTGGCTGCCGGCACCTGCGTAGCCGCTGCTTTGATGATGGCAGGAGAGCCGAGCCGTTTTTCGACCACTGGAGAAGCGCGCAGTCCGCTTTGTGGCATGGGCATCTGCATGGAGTGCCGCGCGACGGTGGACGGTGTGCCGCATAGGCGAACATGCCAGCTGATTTGCGCTCCCGGAATGGATGTGGTGACGGGATGACGTCGAGCTTTGACGTGGTCGTGGTGGGGGCGGGCCCTGGAGGGATGGCGGCTGCGACAGTCGCTGCCGAAGCTGGCCTTCGTGTATGCCTTTTGGACGACAATCCAGCGCCGGGCGGGCAGATCTGGCGTGGATTCCGCACAGCCACGGCGCACAAAAGTCCCCATGGAGCCAGTTTTCTTGAGTGGTCTGCGCGGCTGCGGAAAACAGCGTGCGAGGTGTGGCAGGGTTGGCAGGCGATTGATCAACCTGCGGTCGGCTTGCTGCGCCTGGAACGAGATGGTGGGCGGCGCGACGTACGCTTTCGGAACCTGATTGTGGCTACTGGAGCGCGGGAGCGCTTTTTGCCGTTTCCCGGCTGGACGCTGCCCGGGGTGATGGGCGCGGGTGGATTGCAGGCGCTGGTAAAGGCAGGGCTTGATGCGCGGGGCAAACGTGTCGTCCTTGCCGGCAGCGGGCCTCTGCTGCTGGCAGTGGGCGCCGGGCTTCAGTCCGCAGGTGCGCAGGTGGCGGGAATCTATGAACAGGCTCCTTTGGGGCGGTTGGCTCGATTTGGTTTTTCGCTTGTTGGTCAGCCAGCCAAGCTGTTTGAAGGTGCGCGCTATCGGCTCAAGACAATTCATGCGCCTTACCGCACAGGCAAGTGGGTCATTCGCGCAGAGGGCCGTGGGCGTGTTGAATGCGTCACAGTAACCGATGGCCGCAAAGAGTGGTCGGTTGATTGCGATTGGCTTGGCTGCGGGTTCAACCTTGTACCCAATCTGGAACTACCCCGTCTGCTGGGTTGCCGCGTCGATGCAGGCTTTGTGGTTGTTGACGGGCAGCAGCAGAGTTCCGTTCCCAGCATCGCCTGCGTGGGGGAGTTGACTGGCATCGGGGGGCTGGAAAAGGCCATCGTCGAAGGGCAGATTGCGGGTTGGGCGGCGGCAGACAGGAAGGCCGAAGCCCTCGCGTTAGGACCGAAGCGGAGGCGGCTGGAGCGATTCGCGGAAAGGCTGGAAAGCGCTTTTGCACTGCGACCGGAGTTGCGTTCGCTGGCCGTGGCAGGCACCACTGTATGCCGCTGCGAGGATGTTTCCCGCGGGGTGCTGGAAGGCTGCGCGAATTGGCGCGAGGCCAAGCTGCACACCCGCTGCGGCATGGGCGCATGCCAGGGCAGGGTCTGCGGCGCGGCGACAGAGATCCTTTTCGGCTGGGAAAATTCGAGTGCCCGCCCACCCGTATTTCCTGCGGCCGTTTCCACAATCTCGGCAGAAGCCGAAGAATGGGAACCTACGCTCAGACCGATGTAAGAGCCGGTTCCACGGATTGATGTCACCTTTTCCCCATATTTCGATTTCGAGTTGGCAGGATCAATTTGTGTTCTGCTTTTGCGCCTGAATGGTGGCCTTGTTCTGGATCTTTGACGAAGCAGCGGCCGTAGGGGAAAAACCCCTTCGGACGGCGGCATTTCAAAGAAAATCAAAAAAAGCCTTGCATAAAATACAAAAGTGAATACATAATTTTATTCCAAGTGCGATACGAGAATACGTTTCCTATTCAATGAGATTCAAGAAGCAGATGCGCCTGCGCACCATGGCGATCAAGGCAAGGTGCCAAGTGGATGTATCCGAATAGGTTTTCCCGGAATTGTTTCATTGCCAACCTACGAAGGCCATTTATGGAGGAGAGAAACATGATGACGCGAGGATGCTGTCAGGCGCTGCGTTCAATTGGAGTCCGGCTCGAGTTCGTGCCGGAGGATAAACAGAAGACGAATGATACGCGGGGGCGCGGATTCAGAGCGCTTAGCAGATTCTCGACGAGCCTTGCGAGCGCGGTCTTTACCTTGAGCCTTCTTGTAGGGCTTTCAGCGGCTCCCATGGCGCGGGCGCAGGATATGTCGACAGGAGCGCTTAACGTCACGGTAGAGGATCCCAGCGGAGCAGCTGTCAACGGCGCGCGACTGATCCTGAAGGATGTCGAGACCAACGACATTCACACGGCGGCGACCAAAGGGGCAGGCAACGCGGTTCTCTCTTTTCTGAACCCCGCGCACTATAGCCTGACGGTCACGAAAGATGGATTCGAGACCCAGGTTTATCCATCCGTGACGATCCAGACGAACCAGGTCACCGATCTCAAGGTGACGCTTGCACTTGGCGTCGCTACGCAAACTGTGTCCGTCTCCGGCGATTCCAGCCCGCTGCTCGACACAACGCAGAATACCCTGTCGACCACCATCGATCTGAAGCAGATTGACAACCTGCCATTCAATGGCCGCGATCTATTTGCACTGGCCTTTCTGGTTCCCGGAGCCGTTGGCAACAACTTCGACAACCTGCCGGGTGGAGGTGTGGACACAAGCACGAATGGTTTCTCGACGATGACGAACCGCTTCAAGAGCGGCGGCTTCGATGCTGACGGTTCTTCCATCAGCAATCGCCTGGAAGACACGCAGGAGATGACGGTGCAGTCCGGAGAGCTGGATGCCAGCAAGGGCGGCACCGCCGCCATGGACATCGGATTCGTCACCAAGCGCGGTACGAATAAATTTCATGGGGACCTCTACGAGGACTATCGCAGCGATGCGCTGAACGCAAATAGCTGGTATAACAACGACGTTGGTCAACCCCGCGGATTTCTGCTCGAGAACGATTTCGGGGGAAGCGTGGGCGGCCCGCTCATCAGGGACAAGCTGTTCTTCTTCGCCAGCCTGGCAAATTTCCGTCAGCCCGATAGCTTTACGGTCGCAACCGAAGTGGGCACACCCCTCGCGCTCTCCGGTGTTTATTCGTACTATCCCACCGGTTCCAGCACGCTGGTCACTGACAACGTGTTGCAAGCAGGTGCCAGCGCGGGTTGCTCGAACTGTCCGGGCACAATCAACTCGCTGATCGCAGCGGACTTGACAAACATTTCGAGCACATATGGCTTGGCCGGCGCTACCTTGACGCCACTGGGCAGCGATCCCAACCACGAGAACCTGAATTTCCCTAACAAGGGATCCGTGATTGAGAAGTTCCCCACGCTTCGACTTGACTACAATCTGACTCAGAAATTCCGTTTAACGTCCTCAGTCAACGAGAGTAACTATTACTACATCAACTCAGGCGGTCCTCCGTTTCCGGGACCACTTTATGCCAATCAGGCTTACAGCAACGTTGAAAGGAACTATCAGATCGTTACGGGCTTCGACTGGGACATCAAGTCAGATCTGGTGAATGCATTCAGGGTGGGCTATCTCTACACCGGCTTTACCTACAATTCGCAGGGCTTGGATACCCCGACTGCCAACATGGTCGAGCAGGGCGATCTGGCCTTCGGCTTCGGCCTTGTCAGCGGCGTTAACGGCTTCAACACTCTGAAGGGAGGCTCCCTGTATCCAGTCCTCAGCGTGAAGGACGACTTAACCTGGCAGCATGGCCGGCATTCCATCTCTTACGGCGTTGAGAGCGCCACTGAAATCGATCACTATTACAACAACCAGTTCGTGCCTTACGTTGGAGTGAACGGCATTTCATCGGGAGATCCGGTCACGAGCGCATTGGTCAACTCGCTTTCTTCCAATGCGCCGAGTTCCGCACCAGGAGATGTGGAAGGACTTTACGCAACGCTGACGGGACGCATGACCTATTACAGCCTTGGCGAGTTCGTGAATAGCAGGACCAAGCAGTTTCAGCCGGGCATCTCGTTCAACCTGCATGAGCGGCTTAACCAGACTGCGCTCTTCTTCGAGGACTCCTGGAAGCTGAAGCCGACGCTTACGATGAACGCCGGGTTGCGTTGGGACTTTACTGGGGCTTCTACCGACGAAACCGGTTTCTACACTCATCCGACGATTCCTGATTTGTGGGGACCGACCGGGGTGGGTCAGATTTTCCAGCCGGGGACTCTGAACGGCGTTGCGAATCCGGTGGAGGGTCCGCATGCGCAATCTTATGCCCCCACCTACGTTCATCCAGAACCGAATATCGGATTTGCCTGGAATCCCCAGGGAGAGCCGGGCTCTTTGATGGGTAAGCTTTTCGGTAGCGGGAAAACAGTCATTCGGGGCAGCTACACCTTCAAGAACTATACGGAAGGAGCGCAAAACTTTTGGAATTTCGGCTCGAACAACGGAGCTAATTTTAATACCTACTACTATGCCGATCCTGTTGCACCAGGCGGCGGCACTCCTGGCGCGGGATTCTACAACGCCGGCTCAGTGAACCTGGGAGGTACGCTTCCTGCGCTTGCCTCAACGTCGCCGTCACCTTTCCAATCGGTAATACCGGAATCGTACCAGTCGTTCAGCGGAACCGCTTATCTGGCCTTCGACCCGCATATTAAACAGCCTTATGTGGAGTCGTGGCAGTTTGGCATTCAGCGGCAACTGAGCCCAAATAATGTGCTCGAGGTTCGCTACGTCGGTAATGTCTCTAAGGATCAATGGCTGGGAGTGAATTACAACGAAGTCAACATTTTCGAAAACGGCTTTCTCAAGGATTTCCAAGCCGCGCAAACGAACTTGGCCGCCTCAGGAGGAACGACATTTCAGGGATCGAATCCGACGCCTATCTTTGACGAGGCATTTGCCGCGACAGGGCTGGCCGCGAACTACACCAACGGCCAGTTCATTACCTGGCTCAATCAAGGACAGGCTGGAGCCTTTGCCAGCGCACTGGCAAGCAACTCCAGCTATCTTTGTTCAATGGTATCGACTTTCTCGGGGTGCAACGTAGTGGGCTCTCCCGCGACCGGAACGTATCCCATCAACTTCTTCCAGGCAAATCCATTCGCCGCTGGTCAAGGCATCTATGAGATGACCAACGCGGGATACTCGAACTACAACGCCTTGCAGGCTGACTTTAGACAAAGGCTGAACCATGGCATGCAGTTCGACGCCAATTACACGTTTGCACATTCGCTGGAGAATAACGTCCAGGGAAGCATTACGCCTGGTTTCTACGGCGGCAGCGGCAACAACAATTCGGGGAACAGTGCTCCGGGGTATTACACCGTGCGCAACCCGCACCTGAACTACTTCCCCAGCTCGTTCGATATTCGGCAGGTGTTTCATCTCAGTGGAACCTACGATCTGCCATTCGGCCACAACCAGCCGCTTTTTGCGACGAACCGGATTGCAAATGCCGTGATTGGGGGCTGGACGATTGGAACCATCCTTACGCGCGAAACCGGCGATCCGCACCTGTTTACGGGTGGAACGAGCGCTGTCAACCAGAACGATTCCGGCATCACCCTGACCGGGGTTTCTGTTTCTCAATTGCAGAAGCAAATTGCTGTTCGTCCCGGCCCCACCGGGAGCGGGTTGAAGAGCCTGTTGCCATCCCAGTTCTACTCCAGCTCGGGGCAGGCGAATAATCAATACATCAGTCCGAATTTCACGGCCGGACAGATTGGCACGCTGATGTGGCTGCACGATCCGAAGTGGATCAGCACCGACATGGCAATCACCAAGGTGATACCACTCCCCAGAGAAATGAATTTCACTCTCCAGGGTGCATTCATCAACGCCTTCAATCACGTGGCCTGGGCTGGGATGGATACCGGAGTTCAGGACTATACATTCGGCACGACTTCGGCAACGGCGAATGCCCCAAGGAATATTGAAATCCGCGGAAATCTCCGATTCTAGGAATGTCGATCGTTGGACCGAGAGTGGTCTCGCAGCTTACTGCTGTGAGACCATTCTCCGTGCGCAAGGCGGGGCTGTTGCTTACGCGACGCGATTGTAAGCTGGGACCGTTCCTTCGTTGTAGGGTGCATAAACAGCTAACAGGGAAGAGGAGAAATTGTTGCTAGAATGGACGCAGGCAGCGCGCACTCGCGAAGGATGCAAGACCATGGCCTGATGCGGGGATGATGCAATTTCACGGCTGCTGCGAGATGAGGCCTTCGCTCAAGCGGTGATTTACTCAAAAGCCACTTGCGCCAGTCTTCAGGTATCACATCGTAATTGTGAGATTGACCTAGCCGGAGAGTGAAGCACGTGGCGTCTTCAGGGTTGAAAACGGTTCGGGGTTCAAAGAAAAAACCAGGCAAAGCAGAGCACGGAACCAGCGTGGGCGTTGCCTTTCACCGGATTCGCGAGTTGGTGGTCCATGGCCGCCTGTCACCCGGCACGTGGATATCCGAGAGCGATCTGTGCGAGCACCTCAACATGAGCCGGACTCCCGTCCGCGGCGCGCTTTATCTGCTGCAGCGCGAAGGCTATGTGATTGAACAACGCAACGGCAGCAAATCGCGCATGATTGTTGCGCCGCTCACCAAAGAAGATGCGAGCGAACTTTATCCAATCATCGGCCGCATAGAGGGCCTTGCCGGCCGCTTTGCCGCTGCGTTGCCGAAGCCGGAGCGGGAGGAACTCGCCGTCAAGCTCAGGGTGGTCAACAGCAAGCTGGCGCAGATTGCCCACGAACGCACCTACAACGGGCCCGATATTTTCGACCTGGACCACGAGTTTCATCGCCTGGTGATCTCGGCCGGCTCAGGGCCGCGCCTGAACACCCTGCACGCAGCCATCGAACCGCAGACTGAGCGCTACTGGCGCCTCTACGCGAGCTCGATCATCGGCGAGCTGCATGTCTCTGTCAAGGAGCACGAGGAGATCATCGCAGCGCTCGTCGAGGGCAATCCAGATCGTTTGGAGCGCGCTCTCACGGTGAACTGGGAAAACGGCTGCAAGCGCCTCGCCAAAGTGATTGACCTCTATGGCGAACGCGGAAGCTGGTAGTAGACAGCTCAGCAACGGAAACCACCTGGCTTTTGATTGGAATCGCGGATTCGCTTCCGGGACAATCAAATGTGCACTGCCTCGCGGCTTGAGACACCATCAATCAGGCGCAGAATTCCAAGTGGATTTCCTGCTTGCAACTCCGCTGGGACGAGTGCATCCGGGAAATTCTGGAAGCAGACGGGCCTTGCGAAGCGGTAGATAGAGCGGGTGCCGACGGAAGTGAATCGCGCGTCGGCTGTAGCAGGATAAGGGCCGCCATGAACCATGGCGTGCGACACTTCAACTCCGGTAGGGAAGCCGTTGAAGATGAGGCGGCCGGCCTTTTCTTCGAGGACAGCGATTAATTCGCGGTGAGCAGCGAGGTCTTCTTCCGATCCCAGCAGTGTAGCGGTTAGATGGCCATCGAGCGAGTGCGCCGCGCGGAGGTAATCGGTGGGCGAGTCGCAGCGAACCAGCAGCGTGTCAGGGCCGAATATCTCCTCGGAGAGCTCAGGCTTCAAGAGAAATTCATCGAGCGTGCTTGAGAAGAGTTGGGCGTTGGCGGGACAGGCAGGTGTGGAATCGGCAGAAGGGGACTGCGCGGCCAGCGTTGCCTGCGTCGCGCGATGACTGGAGCCACGAGCATATTCCCGTGCAATTCCGGGGGTGAGCAGCGTGTAGGGCTGAGCCTGGTTTACAAGTTCGGAAAGCCTGGCGAGGAAGCGATCGGTCTCAGACTGCTCGGGGATTAAGACGATTCCCGGCTTGGTGCAGAACTGGCCTGCGCCGAGCGTGAATGAATTGAAGAGGCCTTGCGCGAGGGTCTCGGGTTCCGCTTTCAGGGTGCCGGGCAAAATGAATACTGGATTGCCGCTCGACATTTCAGTGAAGCAGGGGATGGGTTTCGGACGCGCTGCAGCCATATCCATGAGCGTGCGCCCTGCCGCGAGCGAGCCTGTAAACGTGACCGCCTTTATCAGCGGATGACGCACCAGTGCGCCTCCAGCCTCGACACCAGAGCCGTAGATCAGCGAAAAAACGCCTTCCGGAAGACCTGCATTCTTGACGGCCTGCTGAATGACGGTAGCAACCAACTCGCTGGTTCCGGGATGCGCAGAGTGCGCCTTTACAATGACCGGGCAACCGGCGGCAAGGGCGGAGGCTGTGTCGCCGCCAGCCGCGGAAAAGGCGAGCGGAAAATTGCTGGCTCCGAAGACCACCACTGGGCCAAGCGGACGCAGCATGGAGCGCAGTCCGGGGCGAGGAAGCGGCTTGCGATCAGGAAGAGGAGGGTCGATGCGCGCTTCAACCCACGAGCCCTCTTCAACGACTGAAGCGAACAGGCGCAGCTGGCCGCTTGTGCGGCTCACCTCACCGAGCAGACGCGGCATGGGCAATGCAGTTTCAAGATGCGCACGTTCGGCAAGTTGCTGCTGAATCGCATCGAGGCCATCGGCGATCTGTCGCAGCAATGCGCCTTTGGTCTTGCCGCTTGCGGCTGCATAAACAGGAAAGGCCTGTGCGGCGAGCTGGACGGCGCAATCCGTTTCAGCCGCGGACACCGACGAATAAACAGGATCAAGCTGCTCTCCAGTCGCGGGATTGATGGCGTGAATCGGGGTGCCGCCAAGTGCGCCGCGCTGGCTGCCAATAAAGGATTGTCCGGTCAATGGCATCTTATTGAACTCCGCGATCGGGTGAAGGGATCTCTCAAGCGTTAAACGGTGTGCTGGCCACTGCGATGGCGGGCCGGTGAGCCTGCGCAAACTGAAAGGCTTTTTGCGTGGCGGCCAGCTCTTCGCCCGCTACTTCAAGCCTTGGGCCGCGTACGCGTGCCGAGCCGATGTGCGCCTCCTGCTGAACCTGTTTGATGAGCTGGATAAACTTGGGGACTGTGTCCATGCGCAGGAGTGGCAGAAACCAGCGGTATAGCTCGAAGGCTTCCGCGTGGCGGCCGGCGCGGGCCAAGTTGAACAGGTCGACGGACTCACGTGGGAAGGCATTAACCAGCCCTGCCACCCAGCCCACGGCTCCTGCAGCAATCCCTTCGACGATGGCGTCGTCCACGCCTACACAGATTTCGAGGCGATCGCCCAAAAGTGCGCGAATTGCGGAGACGCGGCGGATGTCGGTGGAGGACTCCTTGACGGCCATGAGGTTGGGATGGTCGTTCGCGAGTTCATCAATCTGTTCGGGCAGGTAATCCACGCTATAGGCCACAGGGTTGTTGTAGAGCATGCCGGGCAATGGAGTCGCCTTAAGAATGGCGGCCACATGCGCCTTGTTCTCGCGCCAGTCGCCCTTGTAGACGTAGGGCGGAAGAATCATCAGGCCCGAGCAGCCTGCATTGTGGGCGGTTTTGGCCAGGTCGACGGCTTCTGCTGTCGAGAGCGCGGAGATAGAGCCGACAACAGGCGCTTTGCCATTGAGGGCTGCTACCACAGTGTTGAGGATCTCAATTTTTTCTTCGAAGCGCAGCGTCGAGGATTCACCGAGCGACCCAAGGCAGACGATGGCGGTGCAGCCGTTTTCAATCAGCCACTGCGCATGGCGCGCGACAAAGGCATGATTCACGCTGAGGTCTTCGTTGAATGCGGTGGTCATTGCGGGCATGACGCCGGTGAAGTTCATTGTTTCTCCTGATGTGTTTGTCCTGCGAGCACATTTTCCAAGTCGGCCGCAGCGGCGAAGCGGCCTGGCAGATAAGGCTCGGACGGAACAGCGGATTGAACGCCAGTGAAATCGGCGGCCAGTAGTTCGGCGGTGGCAAGAGCTGTCGTGATTCCCAGGCCTTCATGGCCCGTGGCGAGCCACACGGATGCGTCACCGGGAAACGGCCCGATGAGGGGGAGCTTGTCCGGTGTGGCGGCGCGAAAGCCGGTCCAGATCCGGAGCAGACTTAGCGAGGCGGCGGCCGGCAGATAGAGCGTTGCCCGGGCCAGCATTGCCGAGAGAATTGCCTGATCGACTGCCGGGCTCTCGTTGCCGTATTGGCGCGAAGAGCCGATCAGGATCTGCCCCGTCTGGCGAGGCTGCACATTGAAGGCGACTGAGTCCGAAGTGACGGAATGAGCGCTCTTGAGGTAGCCGAGTTCGACAAGTTGATGGCGCACAAAACCGGGGTAGCGATCGGTGATAGCCAGGTGGCCTTTGCGTTTCTTGACTGGAATGCCAGGTGTGCATCGGTCTGCTTCGGCTCCGAGGGCGTTGACCAGACGGGATGCACGGAGCCGAGTTCCGTCGTCAAGCGTGGCTTCGCCATCTGCAAGCTCAGTCACGGAGCGGCCAACGATCAGCGTTGCGCCCAGGGTCTCTGCCTGCCGTGCAAGATGCAACGCGACAACAGGCGGGTAGACAACCGCATCTTCAATCACCAACAGGCCGCCGGCCAGATCTGCGCGCAGGTTCGGCTCAAGCGCGGAGAGCTCGCCGCTCGAGAGCAAGTGGCTGGGAACTCCACGCTCGGCGAGCCAGCCATGTTTTCGTTCGGCCTCGGCCATTTCTTCGTCGTCTGCCGCTACCCACAACGTTCCAGGTGCTTCGTACTCTGCCTCAGCCGGCAACGTCGCGCTCAGCGTTTGCCATAACTGTTGCGACCTTCGGGTCAAAGCGAACTGCGCATCAGAGTCGTCCATGACCACGATGTGTCCCATACCGGCGGCGGTCGCTCCGCTGCCAAGCAGGTCGCGTTCCACCAGCGCAACGCGCAGGCCAGATTGCGCACAGGCCAGAGCGCATGCCGAGCCGACAATGCCGCCGCCCGCGATCAGGACGTCGAATCGTTGGCGCGTGGGATCGCTCATTCCGGCACTCCCAGGCGAAACGGATCAGCGGGATCGAAGATGAGGGTACACTCGGCAGTCACATACGCTGACCCGGTGATGGTGGGGATAATGGTCTTTGTTCCGGCGGGAATTCCGTTGTCGACCGGGCCTGTCTCGATTGCAGAGAAGCTGCCTTCGAAAACAGAGTCCAGAATACCTTCCTGCCTCCACGATTCGCCTGCTTGCAGAAGCCCTTCAGCCGCAAGGCAGGCAAGCTTGGCGCTGGTTCCAGTACCACAGGGAGACCGGTCGTAGGCCTTGCCTGGACAGAGCACAAAGTTTCGGCTGTGATTATTTTCGTGGTGAGCCGGCGTGAAGAGCTCGATGTGGTCAATCTCCTCGCCGTTGATCCCGGTGATACCTGCATCAGTGAGGGCGCGGCGAATCGCCCAGGTATAGGCTGTCAGTGGTTCGATCTGATCGAGTGTTAGAGGGAAGGGATGGTCTCCAACGAGGAAAAACCAGTTTCCGCCCCAGGCCACATCGCCTTTTACCGGGCCGTATTGCGGAACCTCAACCGTGACACCCGCACGGTAACGATAGGCGGGAACATTGCGGATGGTTACGCAATTGTCAGCGTGCAACTGAATCTGCACGGTGCCGACCGGTGTTTCGATCCGGTGTTCGCCTGGCTTGATGCGGCCCAGATGAGCCAAGGTGACAGCCACGCCGATGATGCCGTGGCCGCACATTCCCAGATAGCCTGCATTATTGAAGAAGATGACGCCCGCTGCGCAGGACGGGTCAACAGGGTCAACCATGTAGGCGCCAACCCAGACATCGGAGCCGCGCGGCTCGCAGAGAATGGCGCGACGGTAGAAATCGTAATCGCTGCGCAGCCGTTCGGTTCGTTCGGCCAGAGGCCCCATACCGAGATCGGGCAATCCAGCCAGAACACAACGAGTCGGTTCTCCCGCGGTGTGCGAGTCCACAACGGCAAGGCGCAAAGGAATTGGAGAGTTGGACATGGTGGCCTGAAAACAGATTACTTGAACGCCGGGCTGCGACGCCCGTTCAGTGACAGAGATCTTACCCCTCTAAAGTATACGAGGTTGAATACAATAATGGTTGCCAGAGACGCACTTTTTCCACATGGAAAGTGAGTTTTTAGCCAGCAATGGACTCAGGAAGGATTTGGCAGGCTGCCCTGAATAATTCCTTCATTGCGCAGGTAAACCGAGTAACGCTCGTCCATGACCTGGTTGAGAGGGATCAAGGTATGAATCGGGCCGTGTCCCCGGGTGCGAAACTGCAATGGGTAGCGTTCAGAGCCCTCTTTTTGTTCGAACCAGATCAGGTCTTCCGCGGATGTGGCCGGCGCAGGGGTGGAATCGCTGTTGGTCCGATGCCGATTTCCGAAGTGCAAATTGACCGTGGGCATGGGGTAGCCTTCGTCACCGCCGCTCGGGCCGGAGCCATCGTAGATCATAGAGTTTGTCAATCCTTCAGTTCCCTGGCGCACGGCCAGGACAAGCGGGCCGTACATCGCGGCCTGGACCTGCTTGTCGTCCGGCGCCTGATCGATGTGGCGCGTCAACGGAATGTCGACCGTGATGATATCTCCGGCCTTCCACGGGTGACTGATTTCAAGATAGGTGGAAGGGGTTGCAGTGACCTCCATCGATTCTCCGTTCACTGCAACCGTTACACCCTTGGTGGCCCAGTAAGGCACGCGGACCTTCAGCGTTGTCGGTTTGGATGGAGCGGCTTCGATGTTGAAGGTGACTGTCTCTTCGTTCGGGTACTTCGTTGTCTGGCGGAGTTGAAGGCCCCGCTCCGTCCAGTCCAGTTTGGAGGGGACAAAGAGGTTCACGTAAACAGACGACTCATCGTGGAAGTAGATTGAGTCATTGAGTTTTGCATATTCCTCCGAGCCGGTTCCAGTGCAGCACCAGAAGGCGTCAAATTGGGTTCCGAAGGTTTTGTACATGCCGGGACGCAAAGGGACGTAGTACATCAGCATGCCGTTTCGGTCTTGGGTGCCATAGCGAACGTTGATGAGCATGCGTTCGTAATAGTCGAAGTGACTCGCATCGGGCTGCTGCCCGAAGATATGGCGAGTGAGCTTCATCATGTTGTATGAACAGCAACACTCTTCGGCGGCCGGTCCGAGCTGAGTGGCAATCGCATCTGGATCATGCCAGGACTCACCGTTGCTGGTACCGCCAGTGCAATAGGTATGGTGGTCTTTGACGATGTGGTAGAAATTCTGCGCTATGTCCAGATAGCGCGTGTCGCCCGTGAGTTCATACCCGCGAATTGCGCCAATCATCTTGGGGATGTTGGTGTTGGCGTGGTTGCCGCTGAGCATGTCCTTATTGGCCGCGAGCGGATCGAAGATCTTCTTGTGCTCGAATCGGTAGGCCAGGTCGCGGTATTTGCCATTGCCAGTGATGGCGTAAAGGTTGAACGATGCCTCGTTCATGCCCCCATGTTCGGTGAGCAGAACTCGCTGCCAGTCGTCTGCGGCAAAGGATTTGGAGTATGTGTCTGCCCAGTCAGCCATTTTGAGAGCGATGTCGAGGGCTTGCTTGTTGCCGGTATGCTCATACATGTCGATCATTCCGGCCATAATCTTGTGATAGGTGTAGAAGGGCGCCCACACCCTCTGATGAGCGCGTAGTTTGTCATAGAACGTTGCAGGGTAGGCTCCTAGGTATCCATCCTTCGCCTGGCATTCGGCGAGCATGACGACGAGGTCGTTGCCTTTAGCGCGAATGGCCTGGTCGCCCGTGCTAGCGTGCAGCAGAGCACACGAGGACAGGTAATGGCCGACGTAGTGCCCGCGCAGTTCGCAGTCGGGAGCCTCCCACCCACCCAATGGATCGGCGTCGGAGGGAATACCTGCAGTGACGCGGAAGTTATGCGCAAGGCGCTCGTTGGGAAGTGAGTAGAGGTAGCTTCGGTTCAGCTCCATCATGTCCTTCCAGAAACTGGGCAGGAGCCGGACCTCTGTCATGGAAAATGGCTCTGCCTTCCACTTGATCTTGGCAACGGGAGCATGGATTAACGAAGCGTTTGCGGTATCGACGTCGGACGATGCAGTTTTGGAATCGGGCACGGCTGCTTTGGAGAGGGCCTGAGCTTTCGAAGGCAGAAGAGTTGAGGCACCGGCAGCGACCGCGCCACCGAGAAAATATCTGCGTGTGAGTTTCGAGTCCATATTCCCCTCATTTCACAACTGATTCTTGCCGTTCTGCAGTTAACTTTCTGCGCATTATCTTTCACTAAAGAATACTCTTTGGAACATATACAACGCGTTTTGAAATCAATGGTCCGAGCAGTGCGATATGGCCGTGGACGTTGGGGTAAACTCGGGCAACACCGAGGGTGCGATCGCAGTTGGAGCCAATGCTTCCCACTCCTGGACCGCAACTGCGGCATATCTTTGGCCGTCGCCTGAGGCATTGAATGTGGCGCGCAGGCAGCGCGTTGTGACCGGATCGAATTTCACCTCAGCGAATGCCCCCATCGTGGTGGGATAGCCGCTCGGATTCACTACTGGAAGCCATTTGTCTCCACTGAAATACTCGAGGCTCCAACTGGCCGGCGGCGCGACCCCTTCATTCGCGCCCTGCCGGTGATCGCTCCAAAACAGGATGCGCGATGCGTCGAGCGTGACGGGCTTGGTCCACTCATATTGAATCCACTGGCTGGGCGGGTTGTGCGGTGTCCAACTGGCCCACATATCCGGAGGCAGCGGGTTGGGGCGGACGATGCCGTCATTGAGAGCCTTGATCCAGTACTGGACCGGAACCGGCTCATTGGATGCGGTTGGGTGTGCCGCGAGGGCGATGTTGCGGGTCGGGGGTGGCGGCGGGGATGGCTCATGCGTTTGTTTCACTTTAAGGATTCGAGCCGGTGAAACGCTATCGTCCCATTGCATGATGTCGATGGCGACGCTGCGCCGGAAGTGGCCGCCGCCTTTGGCGTCCGCGGTGTGATATACGAGATACCATTCGCCTTTGAATTCGATCACTCCCGGGTGTGAGGTGGTTGAGGAGACGGGGTCGAGAATGACTCCCTGGTAGGTCCATGGCCCGAGCGGCGAATTCGATGTGCCATAGGCGATGCATGCGTGGTAAATTGCCGGCGTGCAGGGTGAATTGGGGCCGGCCTGATTGTCGGCGTAGACCATGTAGTACGTGTCGTTGCGTCGAAAGAGCCAGGCGGCTTCGAAAAACCCTCTGAGATTGTCGACGTTTACTACGTTGCCTTTTGGCGTCACCATGTCCGGTTCGAGTTCTACGCCGAGGAGCCTTCCGAAGGTGCCCCAGTATAGATAGACGCGCCCATCGTTATCGACCATTGCCGTCGGGTCGATGTTCTGGATATTGTTGGGTTTGGGGAGTGACTGCGAGACGATGGGACCGCTCGGGTGGGCGTCTTTCCATGGCCCCAGAGGGCTGTCAGATACGGCAACGCCAATCACAAACGGATCGGCGTGTTCGTGCTTGCCCTCTTCTACCGGGGCATACAAGTAGAAGCGCTTGTCTGGTCCTTGAACGATCTGCCCGGCGTAGGCATGACCGGGCTTCGACCATGCAAACACAGTTTCGGGGCGGACGATATTGGGATAATGCAGCCAGGTATGTGAGGCAACATCCTTGGTTGCAAAGATCTGCCATTCATTCATGATGAAGTTGTTGACATTGGGCGGCGCCTCGTCGCGTCCAGCCAGAATATAGAGTGTGTCGCCTACAACCAGCGGTGCCGGGTCGGTGGAGTAGTAGGAGCCGTCAGAGAGGATCGGGTTGCCGGTGCTATGGATCATACGAGGCCGCGGCTCTTGTGCTGGCACCAAGGACGAAGCGAGGACGGCGACTGAAAGGGTGACGGTGTGTAGGAGTGTCATGGGCCTCAATCGAGTCAAGTCGTCCTCTGCTCGCAACTATTTATACATTATTGTATACTGATCCAGCAAAGATCGACTGAACCTGATAGCCGCCAACGTGAAAGCGAGGGGACAGTTCATTTCCCGGCAGTGCTTGAACTCGCTTCGATTACGTGTTTGGCTAAGTTCACAATTTGAGTGGATTTCGCCTCCCTAACCAACCGAGGTACCCTGATGCAGCTTTATTCTGCCTGGCGACCGCAGCAGAACGTCCGTGTCGCATTCGCTCCAGACTCTCTCAACCTCGTTTTGGTGCTGGCGCTTGCAGTGCCACTTGTTGCCGCCGCGCACTCGCAGGCCCCGCGAGGGCCTCGCGCTTTGCCTCCGGGGCCGATGATTGATGGCGGCGAAATCACGCTAGATTCCCGAGATCTCAGCGTCGAATTGCTCAAGTATTCCGGAACCGTTGCGCGCTTATCACCCAAGGCGGAAACAACTCTCGACTACACTCCTGGCGACCGACTGAAGGAGCGCTCCGCGGACACTTTCTACCATCTTGGCGATCTTGATCTGCGCATCCGGGTAGCAGGCGCTGCTACGTGGACGGATGTATCCACAGCATTTCATCGTGCGCCGGTCACGGTTGTCACCGCTGACGCTGGCCGGTTCAGTGGGGACGTCACTTCGAGCCTGCCCGATGGCACGCCGCTTAAGGTGATTCGAACCTGGGCAGTTGAAGGCGGAGATCTCGTCCTGCGGTTTGCGGTAACGAATACTGGAGTCGTGCCTGTTGAAGTCGGTGGCGTCGGAATACCGATGGTGTTCAACAACATCATGAATGGGCGAACGCTCGACCAGTCGTACCGGACCTGCAGCTTCTACGATCCATACATTGGCGAAGATGCGGGTTATGTCCAGGTAATCCGCTTGAACGGCGTCGGCCCGGTGTTGCTTGTGGTGCCCGATGGCCACACTCCCTTCGAAGAGTGGAAGCCGATTCTTGACCGTCGCGACCGCGAGACAGGGAAGGGACTTCTTAGCAACGATCCCACGCCACGCGGCACCACATTCGAGGGCTCGTACGACTGGATGGTGCACTCGTCGGCGTTCGCACAATCTGAGTGGAAGGGTGTGAATGAGTGGAATCCGGGCACTTCGCAAACCCTCGCTCCGGGCGAGAGCACTACATTCGGCGTCCGCTTCTTTGTTGCGCCCGATGTCCGGCACATTGAAGCTACACTGGCCGAACACAAGCGTCCCGTCGCGGTTGGCATCCCTGGCTATATCCTGCCCAAGGATATTGACGCGCGACTCTTTCTTCGTTATGGCTCGCCCGTCCGCTCGATCGTCAGTGAACCTGATGGCGCGGTGCTTATTCATGATGATGGTAAGAATGCCGCGGGTCTTCACGCTTATACCCTCCGCGGGCAGCAATGGGGCCGCTTTCGACTAGTAATTACGTATGCCGATGGTACAGTGCAAAGCATCGGCTATCGCACCATAAAACCGGAAACTGAAGCGATCGCCGACATGGGTCGCTTTCTTTTTCACCAACAGTGGTTCGATGATCCCACCGATCCCTTCCACCGTGGGCCATCGATCATCAGCTATGACGATGAGGCAGGCAAGCAGGTTAGGCAGGATTCGCGGGTCTGGATTGCCGGCCTGAGCGACGAGGCTGGCGCCGGTTCATGGCTCGCCGCCGCGATGAAAGAGTATCTCGAACCGAATGCTGAAGAGATCCAGAAGCTGGAGAGCTTTGTCGACGGCGTTCTGTGGGGCCACTTGCAGGTGAACGACGGGGAGCACAAGTACGGCGTGCATAAGAGCCTGTTCTTTTATCAGCCCGCCCTAGTGCCCAACTTCACTTACGATCCCTCGCTGAACTGGACGAGTTGGACGAGTTGGAACAAGGAAGGCGCAGATGACTTGGGACGCTCCTATAACTATCCACACGTTGTGTCGGCGTATTGGGCTCTTTACCGCATTGCGCGCAACACCAAGGGGCTTGCCGTCAAACATCCGTGGGATTGGTATCTCAATCAAGCTTACGAGACATCACTCGCCATGGTTTCGCAGGCTCCGTACTATACGCAATTTGGAGAGATGGAAGGCACGGTGTTCATTCGGCTATTGGAAGATCTGAAAGCCGAAGGGTGGAACGATAAGGCGGAAAAGCTCGAAGGAACCATGCGCGCCCGTGCCGACCATTGGAAGACTGAGCCTTATCCCTTCGGGAGTGAGATGCCCTGGGACTCGACAGGCCAGGAAGAGGTGTACGGGTGGACGCGCTACTTCCACTTCGATGACAAAGCCGATGTCACACTCAATGCCATATTGGCTTATGATCCAACGATTCCAAGCTGGGGATATAACGGCAGCGCGCGACGCTACTGGGATTTCATTTACGGTGGAAAGGCGAAATACTCACGGATTGAGCGCCAGCTTCACCACTACGGCTCCGGTTTGAATGCAATTCCGTTGCTTGAGGAATATCGCGCACATCCTGACGACCTCTACCTACTGCGCGTCGGCTATGGCGGCGTGATGGGGCCGCTTTCAAACATCGATGAGAAAGGCTTTGCCTCCGCCGCTTTCCACTCTTTCCCAGACCGCATGATGTTCGATCCGTATTCCGGCGACTACGGCCCAAACTTCTTCGGCCACGCCGTGAACACGGGCACCTTCCTTGCCCATGACGATGCAATGGGTTGGATTTGCTTCGGAGGCAATGTCGAGGATCGTAAAGGCATCATTCACACCACGGTGCTTGACTCGTCGCGCAATCGCTTCTTTATAGCGCCGCTCGGCCTTTGGATTACGCTGGATGCCGGCCATCTCGATTCGGTCGACTTCGATCCAAAGGAAAATCTGGTGCGGCTCCATTTAGCCGCGGCAAGCGAGACTTCACCCACAGCCCGCTTGAGACTAACGCAAACGACCGCGCGAACGAGCGCTCAACCGTGGACCGTCGCTTCGAAGACCGCAGCCGATGCAGGAGCGGATGTTATTCCGTTACAGCCGGGTGAGACAGTTGTCACCTTGCGGCCGAAAGCAAAGTAGTCCGTTGGCTAAAGTTTGCGGACGTTCACATAGTAGAGGTCGGTGGCGGCTTCAAACTCAGCCTTGGTCAACGGCGTCGACATCACTTTCCACTCTTTTGTTGATGGCTGCACGATCTGCCAGTTGCTGCTGCGCCCCACTTTTATCGGCATGTCGAACTCTGGCTCGTCGGCTACCCAACGGTAGGATACGGTATGCGCGGCTTCGTTGAATTGAAGCTCCAGTGTCGGGATTGCGGCGTGACGAAGGTACTGGTTGAACATGGGCGTCAAGTTCAGGCCCGTCTCCTGATTGAAGAATTCGACAATGTCCGTTGTCATGATTGTTTGATATTTGAAGTGCTGATAGTAGTCGTGGAGCAGCTTGAACCACACTGCATCATCATTGATCACACTCCGGACGGTGTTGAGAAACAGCGCACCTTTCTTGTATTGATCTACGGGCGGCGTTGCGTATATCCCTTCTTCCGCGATGACTGGTTCAGCATTCTTTACCCCTTCTTTGCCGGTGTTCAGATAGATCAACCCATCCGTCTTGCCCCACATGTACTCGACAAAGAGGCTCTCGCAATAATTTGCCCACCCTTCGTGAATCCACATGTCGGATCGGTCACGCGCTGTGATGCTGTTGCCAAACCATTCGTGCGCGCTCTCGTGAATGATGATGAAGTCGAACCATGTGCCGATGCCTGTCTTGGGTCTGCCCAGGTAGCCGTTCTCAAAATGATTCCCGTAAGTGATTGCGGTCTGGTTCTCAACTCCGGAGTAGAGCGCTTCAACCAGCTTGTAGCCGTCCTTTGGAAATGGGTATTCACCAAAGTAGTGCTCATACGCCTTCAGCATATTCTTCACTTGCACGAACTGCTTTTTTGCTTTTTCGAGGTCTTCGGGAAAGACGAAGTAATCGAGGGTGAGACCGTTATAGCTGTCGCTGAAATGCGTGTAGGTTCCAATGTTGAGTGAGACGTCGTAGTTGTTGATGGGGTATTGCACCTTCCAGTCCCAGCGCGTGAATCCGTCGTGCAGATCTGTCCTGCCCTGGAAACGCCCTCCCGAAACTTCGACCAGGTTGCTGGGCGCTTCCACGCTCATGTCCATGGATTCAACTTCGTCGCGCCACTGGTCCTTGTTTGGCCACCACACGCTCGCGCCCTCTTCTTCGCAAGCCGTGTTCACGAGCGGTCTTCCCATCGGATCTTTTCGGAATACAAAGCCGCCGAATCGCCCCATCTCCACAGGATGTCCCGAGTAGTGAAAGTCAACCGTGTAGACCTGGCCCTTGTGCAGTGCGTGCGGAAAATCGACGTAAATGGATCGCCCAGCCACTCGTTGATAGGTGAGGGGCTTTGGTGCGCCATGTGCTTGTTCTAGAGAAATTCCATCGATGGAAAACGTGGGTACCAGGTCCAATTGGATGCGCGTGCCATCTTCGAGCATGCGAAAGCGAATCGCATTCATTCCACGGATGAACTGCTTTTCCGGATCCACACGAACGTGGAGCGAATAATGGAGCAGGTCGTTGTTTGCACGGTAAGGTCCATAGCCTCCGAGCAGTTTGTCGCCGCCTGAGAGCGCAGGCGGAGGAGCACTTCCGCTTGAAGTGGGCGCCGTCTGCGCGTCCGCCAGTGCGAGCGAGAACATCCCCAGAAGAGCGATGCCGTATATGTGACCTTTACGCAAATGCATTCAAGTGTTCTCCCTCGACCGATGACTCCGCCTGCGAAGAAAGGGTTGCGCGATGGGGATCTTGCGGGGCATGAGTCGTCAGTCACTGCGGGTTGGCGGTCATGGTGGAACGATGACCCGTCGTTGTAGTCCAGTAGTCGATCCAGCGCTCGCGGATGCCGTTGACGCTTTCAATGAGTTTCGAGCTTGGCGCCTTGCCATGCTCCACCACCATCACCATGCCGGTATTGAAGTTCTTCTGTGCCTGATCGACGGCCGGCAGCCTCGGGCCCTCCGCGGTAATGACATCTTGAATCGTAATCTTGGTTCTGTCGGCTTTGTAAATGGTGTGGCCATTCGCATCATGGCCCGTTGGTGCCAGATTTCTGAGAATGAAGAAGTCGGGTACCTCGGCGGGCGAGATGAAGCCCATGAGATAAAGATCGAGATACGACCAGCCTGTAGCAGGAACGTAGTAGTCATCATCGAGTTGAGTGAAGGTTCCGTCGTAGTTGTCCTGCCACACGCCACCCCCCATAGTGGACGCCTCAATCGGGCGCTGATAGGGAAACGCCACCCGGGCCTGCAGCCCCGTTGCCCAGTGCGTGGGGCCTAGTTCGATGGTCTCGTTGCCGACTTTTGCCGAGACGAACGCAGACCAGCGATGACCCATCTCGTGCCCGATTTGCGACATCGCATAATCGTAAGGCGGAATCTTTCCGTTGCTGGTTCGCTCAGCCAGTTGCTGCGTGTAGGCGCCGATATTCCGCGTGTTTTTGTCCGTGAATCCATCGGGCGGATATTCCTGCATCTGGTTGGCTCCTACGTAAACAGGTTGGATGAACTCCCACTGGAAGCGGCCTTGCGTGCAGAAGCCGGCAAGGTTTTCCTGGTCTGCGTGGATGCCGGTAACCGCGCCGCCCGCAGGACCTCCGCCCAGCGGCCCGGTGCTCGATGTGCCCGCCTCCGGATTGTCGATCCGGAAATCAGAGTAGTAGGCGAGCATGTCGAACTTATCGCCTAGCGCGCGTATCACGGAGCACGCAAGATCATTGGCCCTGGGCGGTTTCATATAGTGGAAGACTTCATAGACTACTGGAAATGGTCCGTCTGCCTTCTTGATTGAGCTCAGATGAACCGATGGACTGGTTAGCGCGGCAAGCTTGATGGAGTGTGGCGCCACCTGGTCCACGGTTGTTGGGGGCGAACCAGGGGTTTGCACTGCAGCAGTTAGAAAGATCGAATCACCTGGACCGTACCCGTCCGGCAAAATTCCTTTGACTGAAATGGTGTTTCCGCTGATTTTGACCTCGGGCTGGATGCCAGGACCGAAGGCCAGGTAATGAGGTGTTCCTGCGCTGCTTCGTCTGCGGCCACTGCTTCCGAGAATCGTCCAAACCGTGGAATTATCCGATGTGCAGGCCGCTGGTTTTTCCCGGTCCAAACATATCCGATAAGTGACGCCGGTAAGCGCGGCGTCACCCTCCTGCAACACCGGTCCACGTGTCTCGAGAGTGACTTTCAAGAATAGGCCGTCGACCGCGGCCACGCTGACTTTCGTCACATCCAGGTGCGGCGCCGCCGATGTATTGGCGCCTGCGTCGACAGTGGCAATGATTCTTTCGGTTCCAGCCGTCACCATCGGATACAGTCCCACGACTGCGTCCTCGGCGTGAACTTCGTCGTAACTGAACTCGATGGAGCCGTCTTTGTGCAGAACAACCTGGAATCGATTCACGGTTGGCGTCCAGCTCATGTCTTGTATGCCGGCATATGGCTCTGTCACACTCCAAGTAACGAGCGCGCGGTCGCTGGACTCTTTGAGGTAGCGCGTGCCGTTTAATCGCGGCTTGAAGAAGACACTAATGGCTGGAATCGTGTTGACAAACGAAGGCCCTGCCTGCTGCAACTCGGCAAATCGGTCGACAGAGAGGCCGCCGGTGCGATTTGCCTGTGCAGATGCGGGGCGACCGCCAGCCGGATGAACTGGTTCACCGAAGGTGATTGAACCAGTGATGCCAACGGAAATGTCGTTCCAACGCTTGCCGGAGAATGGAAAAGCGAAGCTCTTGAGGGTTGCTTGGCTTCCAGTCAACTCAGGCCCGAAATCCGAGTCCCACTGCCACGGGATAGTCTCGACCGTGTATTCCGACCCGTGCCGCGTAAAGCGCAGCGTGCGGTGGGCAAGATCAAACAGGTTCGCTTTGCCGAGCGCGTCCTCGTCCAGTGTGAGAACGATGAGGTTTCCCTGCGTGGTGACGGTTCCAATCGAACGACCAGGCGTATCCCAGTATTGAGCAGTTGCCACGGCGGGACTATGCAGCAGAATCGCCAGAAGCCCCGCGTATCCGAAATCGCGCATGTTGTAGCTCATGAATTCCTCTAATTCTCATCGGATTTGTCTACATTCAGAGAGACCTTGTTCCAGTCCGGCGGTTCAACTCCAAGCAGATTGTGAACGAAGTAATCGTCGCGAAAATGTTCGTCTGCGAGAATGCCCACGCCATGGTTCTGGCCGGGAATGTAGAGCATGTCGAAATGCTTGTGCGCCTTGACTAGAGCGTTGACCACCTGTAGTGAAGACGCGGGATCGACGTTGCTATCCATTTCGCCAACAATGATGAGGGCTTTGCCTTGCAGGCGATAGGCGTTATCCACGTTCGATGAGGCGGCATACTGCGGGCCAACTGGCCATCCCATCCACTGCTCGTTCCACCACATCTTGTCCATGCGATTGTCGTGGCAGCCGCTGTTGGTGACGACCACCTTATAGAACTCGGGATGAAACAGTGCGCCGCCAAGCGCACTCTGGCCACCGGCTGAAGTGCCGAAGATGCCCACGCGGGAGATGTCGTAGTAGGGATATTTTGCCGCCACTGCTTTGTGCCACAGGATGCGGTCCGGAAAACCGGCGTCTCCGAGATTCTTGAACGCAACATCGTGGAAGGCCTTCGAGCGATTGCTGGTGCCCATTCCATCGATATGCACCACGATGAAGCCAAGTTCCGCGAGCGCCTGGTCGGGGGCGAGGGCGCTAAATGTTTTGGGAACGAAAGAGCCTTGTGGGCCAGCGTAGATATTCTCGATCACCGGATATTTCTTTGAGGGGTCGAAGTTCAACGGCAGGGTGATTGTGCCCCAGATGTCCGTTTGACCGTCGCGGCCCTTGGCGACGAAAGCCTCGGGTGGCTTGAATCCCGCAGCCACTAAAGCCGTGGTATCAGCTTTGTCTAGATCCATCACGATCGACTGATCGGATGAGCGGCGTAACTGTGCGACCGGAGCCAGATCTACACGCTGCCATGTGTCGACATAGAACTTACGGTCCTTCGAGAACGAAACCCTGTGCATCCCGTCGGCGTCTGTGAATTTCGTCAAGCCAGTGCCATCGAAGTTGATTCGATAAAGCTGTGTGAAGTAAGGGTCCTGGCCAAGAATGATGCCGCCGGTTTCGAAGTAGATCTGACGCTTGGCATCGTCAACAAAGTCGACATTGCGCACCAGCCAGTCGCCCTTGGTGATCTGTTTTTTGACTTGGCCGGTTATGCCGTCGTAGAGATAAAGGTGTTCCCAGCCATCGCGCTCCGATGCCCAGATAATCTCTTTCCCGTCATTGATATCGTGCCGGTATCTTCTGCCCGCGGAGAGGCCCGGTCCGAGATCACTGTAGTAGAAGAAGGTCTTCGATTGCTCTGTGATGAGGGGACGCGGTTTGCCGGTCTGTGCGTCGACTTCAATGATTGAGTAGACCTGATGTCCGCGCTGGTTGTACTCGAACGTGAACCCGCGGCCGTCTTTCCACCACTCCGGGGTGCTGATGGCGTACGGATTTGGGAACAAGGATCTATCAATTTCTATTTGCTGCTTCGTCGCGATATCGAACAGGACTGGGACTGCAACATCCAGGGTGTCGCCTGGCTTCACGTAGTGAAGTGTGGTGTGCTTGGGCTGAATCTGGTCGGCGGGCGAGGACTCGATGTAAGTAATCTCGCGGTCGAAGCCGGGCCGGATATGGTAGGCGACGAGTTTTTTTGAATTCGGCGACCAGGCGAAAGTACGCAGCGAGTAGTAGTTGTTCTCTGAGCCGTCGAAACTGATGGGATACGCCGGCTTATCGCCCTTTGGCTTGATGAAGACGTTGAAGTTCTGCACAAACGCTTCGTAGTTTCCGTCGAAGGAAGCGCAAACTCTGGCGGGTCTCGGCGGCAACTGGCTCTCAAATCGACCGCCCATTTCGTTGCGGCCGGAACGACGCTGCAATCCATCTTGCTGTGGTGGAGCGGGGGCGCAGGGGCGTGTTTTCGACGCGGAGTTGCCGTCTTCATCATCGGCTTGTGGGGCGGGCGGACGGTAGGCTAGGCCGTCAATCGGGTCGCCGCCGGGGCCTTCCGGGCTGTAAAGCGTGGCATCCTCGGGGTCCTCGTCCTCGTCGTCCGCGCTGCGCCGCGGGATGGGGCCGCTCGCGGCGCAGGTGTACTTCAAGAGGTCGCACTTGTAAAGCTTGCCGTCGACGCCGAACTGGATGGAATGCTCATTGTCGAGAAAGGTTAGAGGAGCAGTGCCCGAACCCGCGCCGTCAATCGGACGAGATCCGTAACGCGGTTGAGCTGGTGCGAAAGGAAGTCTCAGGCCGGTGAACTGGTGGCCTGTGGCGCTGGAGATGGCGGCGGCCAACTTGTCCTGGTCGAAGGGGGACTTCTTCGCGCCGGCATCAGCATCGACAAGAACAAATTCTGTGCCGCCCTTGACGGTCCTCGGGTACCAGAAATGATCTGAATCTCCAATCCATGAAACGGCGCCGGGTGTGTTCACAACTAAGTCGCGCACTTTGGCGCGCAGGTCGTGGGCTCGCTGGTAATCCGCCAGGGTGCCCTGCGCCCTCAGAGAAGGAGCTACCAGCAGGCAGGCAAGTGAGGCAGCTAAAGAAGCGGCGAGAACTCTTCGCGTGGGGAATGTCATAAGGGCTCCTGGCGTTTGGGTCGCATCGGATGTGCGAAGTATACATGGTTGTATCCAACGCGGCATATAACTTTTCCGGGTGATCGATTGCATGGAGCGGCAGAGGAACATCAGGCAGACATCGGTTGCTTGCGACCGTCGCCTGGTTGACCATGGGGCTCGCGGCTGGTCGTTATCATGCGTGCTGGGCCCAAAATATTGGAAATGGGGAAGTAGACGAGAGCCTGTTGATCGACGCCTCGCGAGCTCGATCCCCGCCCGATGCCCGGCTTATTGGGAGCCTTCACGGCATTAACGAGGTTCCTCCCAATTCAACGGAGGCGAAGATTGCGACGGCGAGCGGAGACGGGTTGTTCGAGGTAAATCGCGAATGCTTCAGGTAACTGGCCAAGAACTTCCCTCGCAGATGAAGGGTGGATTATGCTGCCGAGAATTCAATGGTTCCACCCATCCCATCATTGATGCAGTTCAGAGCTTGCCGCAACTTCTCAGGTCGCGTTTCCTCCGTCATCCATCAACTTGGTGAAGAAGGGCCTGGAATTTCGGTTCCGAGCGAAGCTCGTCGAAGCGGGGATCGTAATGCAGGTAGATCACCCAGTTTGAGTGTCGCTGCACAGCGCGCTCAAGTGCGGCCACTGCCTTTTGCTTGTCGCCGATCGCCGTCCACGCGGCCGCGAGGTAGTAATCGGGTACGGAAGCGCCCTGCGTTTTGGCCAGAACCTCATTGAGCCGCCTGGCTGCTTCGTCACGCTTGCCGATTCGGGCAAATTCGTAGTCAACCAGGATCGGCGTGATGACGCTGTCTCCTTCCAGTGTTCCGGCCTGGTTTAGCTCTGCGAGTGAGCGTTGGTTCTGATTCATGTGACCATAGACGATTCCCAACAATTGATGGGCCGGCACAAAGTCGGGATAGAGATCCAGGATGTGGTGGCATTGGTCCACAGCAGCCTCGTCCTGGCGCAACAGATAATAGGCCCAGGCCAGAGAGGTTTGAATGCTTGGCGAGACGGGATCGAGTTGCGCGGCCTTCCTCATGGCCGCAAGAGCCTGTTCGCCGCGGCCCATGCCCAGCAGAGCATAACCATAATATTGATAGGCGACAGCGTAATTGGGGTCGATGGCGATGGCGGCGTTGAACTCGCGGTCCACGCCCGACCAGTCCCAGTCGTAGTCGGAAAGCGCAGATAGCAGTGAGACATGAGCTTCGACAAGGGAATTGTCGAGCGACAGGGCCTTGAGCGCTGCGGTCTTCGCGTTCGGATAGGCCTCGGCCGGGGGAGCAAACTCGTAGAATCCCTGCAGCTGATAGCAGTCGGCAAGCGCGGCATAGGCACGCGCATAGTTCGGATCGACACGAATGGCTTCATTGAGCAGAGAGATGGCCTTGGCTATCGAGGTCCGTGTGCGTGTAGTGGCAAAAAACCTGGCCCGCATGTACTTCTCATAAGCCTCGGGATGGCTGGTATCGGGGCCGGGCGAGCGCTTGACGGAATTCATTCCAAACTGAGGCAGCAGGGCGCTGGCAACCTGCTGCGAGATGGAATCCTCCATCGAAAAAATGCTGGAGCTGTCCGCGTTGAAGGTGCCTGACCAAAGAGCCGCGTCAGTGGAACTATCGAGCAGCTGCACCGACACAACCACCTTGTCCGCAACGCGTTGAATTTCTCCACTAACGACTGCCTGCACCTGAAGCTTTTTTGCAGCCAAAGCCGGGTCGGATTTGAGGCCAACAATGGAGCGAACGGTCGTGGACGATCGCACGCCTAGCTCGGGGACAGTTCCGAGCCGGCTGGCTACTGCATCAGCCAGCTCCAGACCCAGATATTGATCCGCGTCTTGGCCCTGCCCGGCTGTAAATGGAAGTACTGCGATTGATTGAATCGAGTGCGGCGCGGCCGGGTGCTTGGCCGCCGCATTGCTCCTGCGGGTATCAAGCTCAGTGAAAGTCAGAATCACGAGGAGGATGCCAAGTAGCAGAGACACAAAGACGATCCGCGCTGTGAGACTCGCATTGGTCCAGGCGGCCGGCTTTCTGGAATTCGCACTTGCCGGGGTTGCTTCTTCGAGAGAGTGCACCTGGGCAGCAGACTCGATTGCACCCATCTTGGATGAGGAAGAACCATTCAGCGCATCGCTGAGCGTTGACGAAGAAGGCGACGACTGGATAGCTTCTGCGGGAAGAGGGGACAGCTTGGTGCACGGCCCGATATAGCGATAACCCAGTCCCCAGCGGGTCTCAATCCATTCCGAGCCTTCAGGTTCGCCGAGGGCCTTTCGAATTGATCCCACGGCTTTGCTGAGGCTTTGGTCGTAAACCTCTTTCCCGTCCCAAAACCGTTGCAGGAGTTCCCTGCGGTCCACCATGCGGTGGCGGTTCTCGATCAGGTAAAGAAGCACGAGGTAAGGTTTGCGCTGTAGGACGACGGTTCGCGCGCCCATCGTAAGCACTTGTTTCTCAACATCGAGGTGGGCTGAACCTAAGGCGAACATTTTCGGGGAAGACCGAAGCTGTCTGGCCTCCAGTATAAGCAGAATTTGGTCGAATTCATATTTTATTCAGGTTTTGGTTCGATTTCGGTAGGGACTGATGTGGCGGGTCCGCCCTACTTTTCGAGAGTACTGAGCAGATACCCCATCCGGCGCGTCGACGAGCCGCGTTTCATGCAGATGAAAGCTTGGCAAGATAACTGATTCAGCGATCTTGAGGTAATGCGAAAATGCAATCTAAAGTTAGTTACTCTTCCGCAGATATGCTGCGGTTTCTTCGTCGTCTTGCCACAAGTTTTCGTTTATTCGCCTGCCCGAGTTGTGTTGAGCTCAGCGGGAAATTTCATGGAGAATTTCACGGGAGAGTATCCAGCCAAATAAGAACGTACGTGTCTCTTGTGACAATGGCTGCACTCCTCGTCGCATCGAGCCGCTCAATGGGACAGGCGCCTGTTCTGAGGCGCGGTTCCAGCGAAAAGCCAACCCTGGCGAGACATCGGCAGCTCAAACCCGCGATTACGGGAACTGACGGCACCCAAACCGGTATAGCTGACTTCTCCGGTAACTTCACCACCGTATCTACCCCCACTGGAGCGCTGTCTCTCTTTCGCCGCGCGAACTGCTCACTTTCCCTCGCAACTGGAACCTATTCGATCGAGCCGACGTTCGCCTATACGCAAACCGAACTCACCGCGAATTATGAACGCGTTCTGCACTCGGAGGCTCAACTTACCACCACTCCAGACGTCTTCGCCAAAGGGTGCGCAATGCAGCCGGTTCCAGGTTTCGGTTCGCTGCCGGGCCTCTTCGTGGGAACTACGACCAGCGGAGTCAATGTTTTTGCCGGACTGGGTGAGGTCGCTCCAACGTTCGTCACCGGTGTGTACGTGTTGACCGGGGTATCGACGTTCAGCATGTCGTCGTTTCAGTTCTCGACCGCGGGCAACCTGACTGCGGGCGACCTGAACAAGGATGGGAACGGAGATCTGGTCATCACCAACATGTCCCTCGCGACCAGTGCATACGTAACGGTGATGCTGGGCAATGCCGATGGAACCTTCAAGAACGGCGTCACCTACCCGATCGCCGGCGATTACTCGGTCGCCGCAGTCCTTGACGACGTTAACAACGACGGCAATCTCGACATCGTGGCCATATCCGGAGACCAGCAGATCTCAGTTCTGCTCGGAAACGGCGACGGAACCTTCAAGGCTGCGCAGAGTTTTGACGCACCTGTTCTGCCAGGTTACACCAGCGCCGCTTCGACGCCCATCCAGAACCTGATTACAGCGGATGTGAACAACGATGGCAACAAGGACATCATCTGCTCCAATGGCTTGGTACTTCTCGGCGATGGGACCGGGACGTTTACCGCAGTGGCTGCTCCTGCCTTTCCATATATCGAAGACACCGTTTACGCGGGAGGTCCCAATCTGGCAAGCGGGGACCTGAACAACGATGGCAAGATGGACCTGGTTGTAAATAACGGCAGCTCTGTCTTTACCTGGTTAGGCAACGGCGACGGAACCTTCACCCAGGGCCAGACCTACGCCTCCATCCCCACGGATGGTTTCGTCATTGTCGACGATCTGGATGGAGACGGAAATGCCGACATTTTTGTGGGTCTTGGCGACGGCGGAACGTTTAACGGAGACGACGGCGCACCCGGACTGGGGTATGCCCTGATGGGCAACGGCAACGGCACTTTTCAGGGTGCGCCCCAAATCAGCGTCGGCGCATACACGGGAAACAACCTTGCCGATGTCACAGGCAGCGGCACGCTCGACCTGATTACCAATACGATCAATACTCCGTATGGCTTTCCGTTGAATCCCTCATCCACGTTCACTGTTCAGCTGGGCACGGGGAAGGGCGCATTTGTTCCCAAGTCGACCATTACCGCACCAGCCAGCTTCGTTCTTGGCGGGACAACCTACACGGGCGCTAATACCGCCGTCGCAGAAACCTTTGCGTTGGGCGACATCAATGGCGATGGCAAAGCCGACCTGGTCTTCACGGATGCCACCAGCCCAAATACCGTTTACTTCACATCGCTCAGCAACGGCGACGGAACCTTTCAAGCACCCGTGCCAAATCTCTTTCCGCAGATAGCGCCGGCTGCCGACTTCGACACTGGCCTTACCCTCGCGGGACAACAGATTACCAACCTTACCAAGGGTGGCCACGCAGGCCTCATCTTCACTTTCAACGAAACCGCCGGTACATCCTTTGGCGGGCCGGCAGTCAACACTTACAACCAGGGATTCATTGTGCTTCCTGGCAACGGTGACGGCACTTTTGGCTCCCCGGTCATCACATCTACTTACAGCAGCAACACCGCGCCGACCATTTCCAACCCCCCGCAGATCGTAGCTGTTGCCGACGTCAATGGCGACGGCAATCCCGACCTGATCGTCAATACCACGCTGTCGTACAACGTTAACGGCGGCACCAGCGAACTTCAAGTCTACCTGGGCAACGGAGACGGCACGTTCAAAGCGCCATCCACCCTGACGACGGTCTCTAACCCCAACGGTTCTCTGGTGATGGCGGACTTCAATAACGACGGCAAGCTCGACCTTGCGGTGATGAGTGAAACCGATGCCGGGCAGGTTCAGCTTGTCATCTGCCTGGGAAACGGGGATGGCACCTTTGCCGCACCATCTATTCTCGACATTGCCGGTGGCGTCTACACGGGAGCGGGTGGAGAATACGGTCTGGCTGCCGCCGACTTCAATGGTGACGGGAATGTCGACCTTGCTCTCACTGGCGGCGGTTACAGCGCGAACGGAATCTTCTACGGCAAGGGTGACGGCACTTTCATGTCAGTGAACACTGGTACCACAGCCGCGCCCGAACTGGTACCTCAGGATCTAATCAACATTGGCGTGGGCGGGACCGCCTCGATCGGCGCCGTCCTCACCAGCAGCGGTAAACCGGATCTCCTGGTTGGCAACACTATTTTGCTGAATCAATACGGTACATCAACCACTTCGCAAGTCGCCAGCAGCACGGCACTCTCCTCCTCGGCTACAAGCATTACCTCAGGCTCCAGCGTGACCTTCACCGCGACCGTCACCGGACCTTCCGGCGATGCCACGGTCCCGACCGGCTCTGTCACTTTCATGGATGGAAGCACGACTCTCGGCACCGGACCGCTCTCTTCTTCAGGCGTGGCCACATACTCCACCACCGCGCTGCCGACCGGCTCTGACAGCATCACCGCCGTTTACCCAGGCGACGGTAATTTCCTCGGCAGTACTTCGGCCGCGGTCGTCGTAACCGTGAACGCCGCACCGGTGATTATCGCCACCAGCACCACGCTCAGCGCTACCGCCACGTCCGTAACGAGCGGGACCAGCCTCATCTTGACCGCGACCGTCACCCCTGTGACCGGTACGGCAACCCCAACCGGAACGGTGACCTTCATCGACGGAACAACGACGCTTGGCGTCGGCACGGTCGGCTCTGGCGGGACAGCAACCTACACAACCAGCACTTTGGCGGTCGGAACGAACAGCATCACGGCAGCTTACGGAGGAACAACGACGTTCTCTCCGTCGACCTCGGCTGCGATTGACATTACGGTGACTGCCGCTGTGACTCCGAGCTTCGCGCTCAGTCTTACGCCGACGTCGGGCACGGTCAGTAAGGGCAGTAGCGTAACATCAACGATCAGCGTGACGCCAGCAGGCGGATTCAACCAGGCAGTGAGCCTGACCTGTTCCGGTGCACCCAAACACGCCAGCTGCAGCATCTCTCCCACGTCCGTGACGCCGACAGGAGCCAGTGTATCGACGGCGATCTTGACGATTGAAACAGACGTGAAGACTTCGCAGCTGAATCGGCAGTTGTCCCCAACAAGGTTTCGTGGGAATAATGGAGCGACAACTCTGGCTTTCCTTGGTGGAGGTGTCCTTCTTGGACTCACGCTGCTGCGTCGCCGCCGCCGGATCTGGTGGTACTTGCAGATTGGCGTGGTTCTGCTGGCGATGGCCGTTATCTCAGTGACCGGTTGCGTCGGGCCAGGGAACTCGACTCCGAGTGGGAACTATACCATCACAGTCACCGCAACCTCGGGATCCAACTCGCAGACAGCTGCGTACTCGCTGTCGGTGCAATAGAGCCCTTCCGCTTGGCGCAGGATCAGTTGAAGCGCCGGGCCCTTAAACTGGCGATGGCGCCGAAGCCGGCGAAGGGAGTCCTGTCCCGGAATCACTAGATTCCTATCGGGTAGCTACGCCTTTTGCATTGTCCCGATCCTTGGCATCGGTTGATTGGCCGATGAAGGCGATTGAAATTGAGCCCCACTCCCAGTCCTCGACACGAGTGCCCAATATTGCCGCACAAACGAGCATATCTAATATAGTTTTCCAAGGGCGCGGGGAGTCGATTGCGAACTGTTCTCTGCGTCGGAAACTCCGGGCCTCTTCGAGCGATTAGCGAGCGGCTGCTTCATGCTATGGCGGAGAGAGTGGGATTCGAACCCACGGTACTCGTTAAAGTACACACGCTTTCCAAGCGTGCGCCTTAAACCACTCGGCCATCTCTCCGCGGGGTGGTATGCCTTATTGAATTTAACATAATGAAGCGGTTAGGTTCCGGGTGGCCGATCACATCCCAGCGCGAACGAAGAGCGTTTCTCTGGGGCCAATGAAATCGTTTACTTTTCCTCGTCCGCTGGTTTATAGTTCGGCATTGTCCGCACACCATTGGACTGCGCTGCCACTACTGCAAGACGCTCGCTAGAAAAGGAATTCCATGCCTTCGATCTCTCGTCGCAACCTGCTCTCCTCCGGTATAGCGCTCTCCGCATCTTCTCTGATTGCACGTTCGGCATGGGGGCGCACTGCGGCGCTGCTTGCCAACACGTCAAAGGCCGGGTCGGCCCAGGCGCTGACGGCGGTAGCGCCGCGCGAGCAGTTGCTCTTTGATTTTGGTTGGAAGTTTCAGTTCGGAAACGGTGCCGATCCGGCTCACGACCTGAACTTTGGCATGAACCAGGGAGATTTCTCGAAGACGGGCGAATTCGGGTTTGCCAAAGCCAAGTTCGACGACTCGAAGTGGCGTCCGCTCAACCTGCCGCACGATTGGGCGGTGGAACTCCCGTTCGTTCACGATGATGAGCAGCAGTCGCATGGCTACAAGCCCATCGGGCGGCGGTATCCCGAAACCAGTGTGGGCTGGTACAGGCGTGCGTTCGACATTCCTTCCAGCGACGCTGGCCGGCGCATCTCGGTTCAATTCGACGGCGCCTTCCGCAGCGTCATCATATTTGTGAACGGGTGCTTCATTGGCCGCAATGACAACGGCTACGCGCCCTTCGAGTTTGACCTGACCGATTTTCTCGCCTATGGCGAGAAGAACTACATTGTGGCGCGCGTGGACGCGAGCTTCGGTGATGGGTGGTTCTACGAGGGCGCAGGCATCTACCGGCACGTGTGGCTCACCAAGACTGACTCGCTGCACCTGGGCAAGTGGGAGAGTTATGTCCGCTCGTCCGTAAACGATAGCGCAGCGGCGCTGACGCTGGGAACGGTGGTGGAGAACCAGGGCAAGCAGGCCGAAACCGCCAAGGTGAGCTGGCAGATTCTGGACGCGGAAGGGAAGACCGTTGCAACCGCGGAATCGCCTGAGCAGCAGGTTGGCGCGGACGCCAGCGCGAGCTTCAGCGCGACTGCCAATCTGGCCAATCCGGCGTTGTGGGCGGTGGATGCGCCCAATCTCTACACTGCCATTGCGACTGTCGAGTCGGGCGGCAAGGCGCGCGATGCGGAGCGGATCAGCTTTGGCGTGCGCACTGCGGTCTTCGACGCCGACAAGGGATTCTTCCTCAATGGGAAGTCGCTGAAGATTCAGGGGACTTGCAACCACCAGGATCATGCGGGAGTGGGTGCGGCGCTGCCGGACCGGCTGCAGTGGTTCCGGTTGGGCGTGTTGCGGGAGATGGGATGCAACGCGGTGCGGACGTCGCACAACATGCCAACGCCTGAGTGGGTGGAGGCTTGCGACCGAATGGGCATGATGATGATGTGCGAGACACGGCAGATGAGCTCGAACCCGGAGGGAATGGCGCAGCTTGAGGTGATGGTCAAGCGGTATCGCAATTCGCCTTCGATCATCCTCTGGTCAGCCGGCAACGAGGAGGGAGAGCTTCAGGGACCGATGGCGGAACAGGGCGCGCGGATCGCGGCATCGATGGTGGAGCGGTGTCACGAGCTCGATCCGACGCGGGTGGTTTCGGCCGCGGTGAACGGGAACAACGAGAAGGGTGTTTCGGACGCGTTTGACATCATCGGGTTCAACTACAACCTGCAGTTTCCGGACAAGTTCCACGCCGAACATCCGAAGCGGCCGATTTACGGATCGGAGACTTCCAGCGCCATTTCAACGCGAGGAATTTACTCGACCGACCCATTGAGAAACTGGGTGAACGACTACGATGGCGTGGTGAGCTGGGGCGAAACGGCGGAGGAGTGGTGGAAGTTTTACGGGACGCGCGAGTGGGAAGCGGGCGGGTTTGCGTGGACGGGGTTTGACTACCGCGGCGAGCCTACTCCTTATGGCTGGCCTTCAATCAACTCGCAGTTTGGGATTGTGGACATGTGCGGGTTTCCGAAGGACACGTTCTTCTACTACAAGGCGTGGTGGGGCAAGGAGCCTAGCCTGCACCTTTTCCCGCACTGGAACTTCGAGGGGAAGGAAGGCGAGACGATTCCGGTTTGGGTTTACTCGAACCTGGACGAGGTTGAGTTGTTCGTCAATGGAGTCAGCGCTGGATCGCAGAAGGTTCCGTACCTTGGACACGTGGAGTGGAAGGTGAGTTATGTGCCGGGAGTGATTGAAGCAAGAGCACTTAAAGACGGCAAGGTGGTGCTGACCGAGAAGCGGGAGACGACCGGAATCACGACGCAGATCCGGCTGACGGCGGACCGGACAGAGATCAACGCGGATGGCGAGGACATTGCCATTATCACCATTGAGGCGCTGGACAAGGATGGGCGCGCGGTTCCGACGGCGGACAACCTGATCGGGTTCAAGATTGAGGGTGAGGGCGCGCTGCTGGGGGTGGGCAACGGCGATCCCAACTGCCAGCAGAGCGACAAGGAGCCGCGGCGGAGCCTGTTCAACGGGTTGGCGCAGCTGATTGTGCAGTCGAACAAGCGCGGCGGCGAGATCCGGATTGAGGCGTTCAAGGAGGGCTGGGACGGCGTGGAACTGACGCCGGCGAAGCTGGTGGTGAAGACGAACTGGGTGAAGGCGAGACCGACGGCCTGAAGGCCAGCTTTCAGCTCTCAGCTTTGGCTTGCTGGGTTTGAAAAGGGCGCCGCCACTCCCCCCGTACTTTTGAGAGAAGTTCCTCATTTTAAGGCGGTTAGTCAAGGGGTATCGGCGTAGAGTGTTGATGGCAAAGGGTTTATTGGCAAAATACTTAGAATGAGCCACCTACGATGGGGCAGACGCTCGCGGGGGCTCGCATGAGTTAGAGTGAAACCAGAGTAAACGTGCCCTTGCCGAGAGTGCGCGAGGCGCCTTTTTCTTGAGGAAAAAGCCACTTGGCATCGTGCTTCCTGGGTACAGCTACTCTGGTTTCGCTATAGGCCGCCTTGCCGCCCCAGGCAGACTGCAAGAACCTGCCGAGGGGTGGGACAGCGGGCGGATTTGTGCAATTGCCCTTTTGGGCTTGGCTTGTAAACCATTGTGAATGTGTGAATTACGGCATCCATGCTGGCATACTGAAATTGTATGGCGACCGCTTTTCTGCTGGTAAGCTGATGAATCTGTTGTGGTTACGGAGATTTTTGCGGAAAAGGTGCGCGTCTTGTTTGGTTCCGCTCCTGCCTGCCACCCCACGGACGAGGACCTATCCGCGGGGGCCCCGGTTTGGGTGATTGAGACGCGGCGGGCGAAGACGGCGATGCCTTTCATAGGTTCCCCAATGCGTTTGAGCTGTTTAAGGTTCTCTATAAATAAGTGTGCGCCTAACAGGGGTAATTATGTGCAAAACTGCGGAGATAAATTTTGGATGGGTGATGAGCGGGGTTCGGCGGGGTTTCCGGGAATTGTCTGGTGCGCGGAGTGCGCAGGCGAATCTTCGTGAATCGAGAATCTTTCGGGGCTACATGGGCATTTGCCGGGACCGATCCTGCTGGGCCGCGGGTTCCTTCCTGCCAATTGAGTTCCGCAGCCTCCCCGGTCCCCAAAGGCGAGGGACCTTTCGACGGGCTCAGGGCAGGCTCGGGGGCACCCTCTGTTGGGTTGGAAAGTGTCAACGGAACCAGGGCCACCCGCCCGAATAAGTAGGAGTGCGAAAATGAAGCTCTCATACGGAAGCAATCTCAACGATGTTGGAAGGGGGCGACGTTGATGCGAAAAGTAGGACTACCTTGGCCCGACGTGGTATCCAAAGTCCTGCCAAAGCCTATGTCCTTGGAGGAAGGCAAAGCGTGGCGAACGCGAGAGGCGGCAGCGGGACGGCCATCGAGCCATGAAGACTTCTGCCGTGCACACGGTCTTTGCGTTACCTGCCTCGGCCAAGGAGTAACATACAACGACAACGGAGTCGGGTTCAAGGTCGTCGGCATGGATGGCGATACTCAGTTGTTCGAGCAATGCCCGGTCTGCGGCGGCACCGGCAAGCGGCAGCCATCTTAGCTGAGACGCTGTCCGTGACTGTTCGGGTTCTATGCGCTGTCACGGTCCGAAACGCTGCCTACGACTCGCTGGACCGGCTCATCACCAAGGCTACGCCCGAGGGAACTCTGAGTTACACTTATGACCTGGCGGGTCATGTGGCTTCGATTCAATCCTCCAACACGAACGGCGCAAACGTCAGCTATACGTACGACGACCTGGACCGCTTGAGCACGGTTGTG
>JBEKDE010000008.1:0-84954 GCA_050014515.1 Occallatibacter sp. | reverse complement strand
GTGTTTAGAAAACGGATGCGCGGAATGTAAAGAAAATACAAGATGTTGTGGTTTGTTGTTGACTTGTACCACCGACAGCGGTACTTTTTCATCTGCGGCTGTAAACGGATTGTAACGAAACGCGGCGTGAAAAACCGCCGCCAGTCGTTCGAGAGAAGAGAAAGCGCCACCGTTTCCCTTTCCCCCGTTTCCGGTTCTGTTTCAGGCAATCAAGCATCAAATCCTTCCGGGCTGAGTTGCGCCGGGTCGGACGGTTTTCACCCGATTTTTTGAATTGAGGAGATTTATATGAACGAAACCCAGCTGCAGGCTACTACGACCGTCCAGCAAACCCCCTACACTCAGCGCGGCCTGACCTTTACGAGGCGTTTTTCGACCGATGGCGTTTCCCCCTACGACGAAGTCCAGTGGGAGAAACGCACGGCGTCGATCACCGACACCAAGGGCAACTCGATCTTTGAGCAGAAGGACGTCGAGGTGCCGGTGGACTGGTCAATGACGGCCACCAACATTGTGGCCTCAAAGTACCTGCATGGGCAGATGGGGACTCCGGAGCGGGAGACGGGCGTGCGGCAGCTGGTGGGGCGTGTTGCGGAGACGGTGCGCGACTGGGGCATCAAAGGCGGCTACTTTGCCACGGCCGGTGACGCACAGATCTTCCACGACGAGCTGGCGCACATGCTGCTGACGCAGAAGGTGGCGTTCAACTCGCCGGTGTGGTTCAACGTGGGTTGCGACCGGCTGGAGCCTAATTCCGACGGACAGAACTGGCACTGGGACCCGGCCACGGGCGGCGTGAAGTATTCCGCCACCGGCTACAAAAATCCGCAATGCTCGGCGTGCTTCATCAACTCGGTGGAGGACTCGCTGGAGTCGATTCTGACCCTGGCCAAGACAGAGGGCATGCTGTTCAAGTGGGGTTCGGGCACGGGAACGAACCTGTCGACGATTCGCGGATCGAGGGAGACGCTTTCCGGCGGCGGCGAGGCTTCGGGCCCGCTTAGCTTCATGCGCGGCTTTGACGCGTTTGCGGGCGTCATCAAGTCAGGCGGCAAGACGCGGCGCGCGGCGAAGATGGTGATCCTGAACGCGGACCATCCGGACATTATGGACTTTATCGAGTGCAAGGCGAAGGAAGAGGCCAAAGCATTCACGTTGATCAAGGCAGGGTATGACGGATCGGGCCCGGACTCAGAGGCGTATTCGTCGATCTTCTTTCAGAACGCCAATAACTCGGTGCGCGTGAGCGACGAGTTCATGCGCGCGTATGAGTCGGATGGCGAGGTCAGCACCTATACCGTGAAGAGCCACGAACCGGTAGCAACCTACAAGGCGCGCGAGATCATGCGCAAGATTGCCGAGGCCACCTGGCTGTGCGGCGATCCGGGCATGCAGTTCGACACCACCATCAATAAGTGGCACACCAGCAAGAACACGGCACGCATCAATGCGTCGAATCCGTGCTCGGAGTACATGTTCCTGGACAACTCGGCCTGCAACCTGGCCAGCTTCAACCTGATGAAGTATGTGACCCCGGCGGGTAACTTTGACATCTCGGCCTACCGGCACTCGATTTCGGTGATCATCACGGCCATGGAGATCCTGGTGGATAACTCGGGCTATCCCACCGAGGCCATCGCGCGGAACTCGCATGACTACCGGCCGCTGGGCCTGGGCTACGCCAACCTGGGCGCGCTGCTGATGGCCTTCGGCCTGCCCTACGATTCAGAGGGTGGACGCGACTTTGCCGGCGTGCTGACAGCGATCATGTGCGGCCAGTCTTATCTGCAGTCGGCAATTATCGCGGCAAACTGCCCTCCGATTGGGTCGGCGACTACGCTGACGGCAAATGTGGACCGGCAGGGCGGCGCATGCCCCGGCTTCTACGTGAACCGCGAGCCGTTTCTGGATGTGATCCGGATGCATCGCGCCGAGGTGAACAACATTGGCAAGTCGCGCACCAGTGGAGAGCCCTTCAGCGTGCCGCAGCTTGACGCGCTGATTGACGCGAGCCGCGAATGCTGGGATCTGGCGCTGATCTACGGTGAACGCTACGGCTATCGCAACTCGCAGACCACGGTGCTGGCGCCAACGGGCACCATCGGCTTCATGATGGATTGCGACACCACCGGCATTGAGCCCGACCTGGCGCTTGTGAAGTACAAGAAGCTGGTTGGCGGCGGCATGATCAAGATCGTGAACAACACGGTTCCGGCCGCGCTGTTCAAGCTGGGCTACGACAACGACCAGGTGAACGCAATCGTCAGCTACATTGATGCGACGGGCACCATTGAAGGCGCGCCGGGATTGAAGCCCGAGCATCTGTCGGTGTTCGATTGCTCGTTCAAGCCTGCCAAGGGCACGCGGTCCATCCAATACATGGGCCACATCAAGATGATGGCGGCGGCGCAGCCTTTCCTTTCCGGTGCAATTTCAAAGACGGTGAATCTGCCCCACGAGGCGACGGTTGAAGATGTTGCCGAAGCCTACGCCGAGAGCTGGCGCCAGGGCATCAAGGCCGTGGCGATTTATCGTGACGGTTCGAAGGGTACGCAGCCGCTGAACACCAGCATGGATGAAAAGAAGAAGGATCCATCTGCGCTGGATGCAGTGGGCAGCCGCGTGCTTGCCAACCTGAGCGCAGGCCAGCAGCCTGCCGAGGCTGATTTGAAGGCTCTCGAAGCCAAGATTGGCGAGAAGCTGGAAGTGACCGCAAAGCAGGTGATCGCAGCGACCGCCGCTTTCCAGAATGCATTGGAAGAGATTGCCAAGGCAGCCACGATTCCTACGTTGACTGCAGCGGCAACCGTCCAACCTGCGAAGGATCCAGCACAGGATCCGAACGGGCCGCCAAGAGCCGTGCGTCACAGGTTGCCGGAAGAGCGCGCTTCCATCACGCACAAGTTCTCGATTGCAGGCCACGAGGGCTACATCACTGTGGGCCTTTATCCCACCGGGCAGCCGGGCGAGATCTTCATCAAGATGGCCAAGGAGGGCTCGACGGTTTCAGGCCTGATGGACGCCTTCGCGACTTCGATCTCACTGGCATTGCAGCACGGCGTGCCTCTGAAGGTGCTTTGCGAGAAGTTTGCGCACACGCGATTTGAGCCTTCAGGCTGGACCGGCAACGAGCAGATCGGCTACGCAAAGAGCCTGATGGATTACATCTTCCGCTGGCTCAACCTGCGTTTCCTGTCGGGCACGCAGCTCACGCTGTTCGCGGGGTTCACTCCGCAAATGGCACAGTTGCCGGCTTCGCCGAGCCTGCTGCCGGAGACGGATCCAGAGGAAGACGAAGTAACTTCACGGAGCCACTTGGAAAAGCTGGCCGAGGAAGTTGCCAAGCGGCTGAACCAGCTGAGCGGCACCAGCGGCAGCACATCGGGTGGCGGCGGCATTGCACCCGAAGTTGGCGCTTCGTATTCGCAGTCTGCCAGCTCTGCGCATGTGCCGAGCATGCAGGACCGCGGCATCTATCATGCTGCCGACGCGATGCGCGAGATGTACGACATGGGCGATGCGCCAAGCTGCGGCACCTGCGGAGCCATCATGGTGCGCAACGGAAGTTGCTACCGTTGCATGAGCTGCGGATCAACGAGCGGTTGCAGCTAGGAACTTATTGTTACTTTTACCATGGAGCAGGATTATTCCTGCTCCATTTTCTCTGGTCGGCAATCTCAATGCAGATACCAACTCTACTTATTCTGTGATTGTCATTAGAGAGGTTAGGGTGTTCAAAGTATCATCCTGCGCTGCAAGCGCGGCGGTTTTTGTATTTGTTTATCATCCACGCCGAAGGCGTGCTTTGGACCATGCGGTAAGACGGACCGTGAGCCGGCAATGCAGACACTCCATGTGTTCGCGATGGCACGAGTTTCTGAACTCAATGTGAAAGCATCGAATTCGGAGTGACAGGCCTTGACACGATTCTTGAAGTGATCCGTCACGCTGCAAATCTTGATACCCACCGGCGAGATAGGTTTAACCTCAAGGAGCCTCAATTTATTTACATCTTTATCTCTCAACTTCGGGCGACGCCGATGCACATCCGGTGATGTGCTCGCTGCCGTGGTAAATATTGAAATGGTTCTCTCGCAGGAACCCCACAAGTGTGATATCGAACTCATTCGCGACTTGAAGTGCGAGGCTGGATGGAGCTCCAACGGCCACCACCATCGGAATTCCAGCCATTAGCGCCTTCTGAAGAAGTTCGAAGCTGGCGCGTCCAGACAGCAAAAGCAGACGATCCCGCAAAGGCGTGTGGTCGGCCAGGAACTCTGACCCGATGAGCTTATCAACCGCATTGTGACGGCCCACATCTTCTCGAAGCGCCAGTAGGTTCCCTGCGCAGTCGAACAGTCCTGCACCGTGCAATCCACCTGTCCGATCAAACACTCCTTGAGACGCGCGCAGGCGGTTGGGAAGGCTATAGAGAAGCTGCGCATCCATTTTGAAATTGTTCGCCGCGCGCGGTGGGCAGACGGTGCGCAACGCGAGGAGAGACGCTTTGCCGCAGATGCCGCAGCTTGAAGTTGTGTAGAAATTGCGTTGCAGAGTTCCTACACTCACCGCAACGTCCGCTGCCAGATCCACGCGAACGGTGTTCTGTTTGGAGCCGAGCTTAAGCGCATCCATGGCGTGCGGGGATTGTGCGGCCTGGTCCAGGGAGTCTCCCGCATAGGCAATTTGCATGATGTCGTTGGCGTCCTGGATAACTCCTTCCGTCATAAGGAATCCGGCCGCAAGGTCGAAGTCGTTGCCCGGAGTACGCATGGTCACGGAGATCGATCGTGTCTGCCGGGAACTGGATGGTCCGTAGGCGATTTGGATTTCTAGAGGCTCTTCAATCGCGAGGCTCTCCTCCACCGGGTGCGACGTATGCCCGGTAACCTTTTCGACAGTCGTCTGCAGCATTGAGCCGTCAGGTGTGTGCCGGGATGCGATGAGAGAGGCAGGTTTCATGATGGGTGACGTTATCCTCTCGATGCGTGCAGTTTACCCAACTCGCTGATTCGATATGGCGGGATGTTCGCCGTATTCGCTCCGAGTTCTCTGAATTCTACTGGAAGGGTTCCTGGTCATCCTAGCCTGGTAATCATTGCCCAGCAGATGTGCGAAGTCTTGCGCGAGATGGATACGCTAATATTGTCCTCCACAGTCGGCCATCCGACCGCCAATCTCGCAGACGCTTCGCGAACCGGTGACGGACGACTATGCGGCGGCTACTGCAACTGCGAGATCGGCTCCGCGGTATATTCTGGCGGCTCGGTCAATTCGTGAGTGCTATCGACGGAAGGCGCGCAATATGGCGGCTCTGCAATTTTGTAGATCAGAGTAGCGCGCTTCAAGCCAAGCTTTGCGGCGGCGCCATCCCGCCCGCGAATTACCCAGCCTGCTGCCCGGTTGCAGTATACCGCTGAAGCTATGGAGATAACCTATGCTGGAATGACTGGCATCGCAGGTGCAAGCGGCTGTGCAAGCGAGAGGCGTTGTTTTAGAGCAGGGGTGAGATGAGAGCATTCGCAGCGAATGTTGAATCGTTGCCCCTGCGGAACAGTGAAACTCAATGCACAGCCCACAGAGGCCACCGTTGCGATGGATCGAAACAAGGGGAGGGAACAGTATGGCAGAGCAAGATGATCGGATAGGCAATGACGGCGTCAGCCGGCGATCGTTTCTGGGGAAAACCTCGGCCGCTCTGATGACGGCAGCGAGCCTTCCGATCCTGGCAGCGGCGCAGCAGACGAAGGACATGAGCGGAGACACCTATACCGGCAAGAACGAGCAGGAACTGGGGCCGAGGAACCCGGGTCTGGAAGCGCAGGAACCGGATTCGGTCCATCCGCCGGAGACCGATTCGGGCGGCCAGCCTCCGTTCAAATACCCTTTCGCCATGGCGCACAGGCGCATCGAATCAGGCGGCTGGACGCGTCAGGTTACGGTGCGCGATTTCCCTCTGTCGAAGAAGATGGCTGGCGTGGAGATGCGTCTGATCTCCGGCGGTGTCCGCGAACTGCACTGGCATGTGGGCGCCGAGTGGGCCTTTATGACGGCCGGCAGCGCGCGCATCACGGCGGTCGACCAGAAGGGCCGGGCGTTTGTCGAGGACGTGAACGAGGGAGATCTCTGGCTGTTCCCCGGTGGAGTACCGCACTCGATTCAAGGTCTGGGCGAGAATGGCTGCCAGTTTCTGCTGGTGTTCGACGATGGCAACTTCAACGAATTCGAAACATTCCTGCTGACCGATTGGCTGCATCACACGCCGAAAGAAGTGTTGGCGAAGAACTTTAACGTTCCGGAGTCGACCTTCGACAACGTGCCTCCGCGGGAAAAGTTTATCTTTGCTACCGATCTGCCCCGTCCGCTCGCCGAAGAGAAGAAGCAGGTGTACGCGGCCAACGGCCCGGTTCCGGATACGTTTGCCTTCTTCACTGGGAAGATGGAACCCACCAAGGTGACGGCGGGCGGCAGCGTGAAGATCGTCGACCGTCACAACTTCCCGATCACGAGCATCGCCGCAGCGATCGTCACACTCAAGCCGGGCGGGCTGCGGGAACTGCACTGGCACCCAAATGCGGATGAGTGGCAGTACTACGTGAAGGGCACAGGGCGTATGACGGTCTTTACTGCCGGAGCACACGCCCGCACCATGGACTTTCACGCCGGCGATGTGGGCTACATCGATCAGTCGCAGCCGCACTATATCGAAAACCTCGGCGATACCGACCTGGTATTTCTGGAAGTGTTCCCGACCTCTGAATACCAGGATATTTCGCTGGGTGAGTGGCTTGCCCACACTCCATCGCGCCTGGTGAACGAACACATTGGAACCGGCGAAGACTTCCTGGCGAAGATCAGCAAGACGGAAGTTGTTATCACTCCGGAGAAGTAGAGCGAAAGAAACTTGCACCCAAACGCAGCCTCAGGGCCTTGCGCAATTTCCGGCACAGGGGCCTCCAGAGGAGTTGGGCGCTTACTGGCTCTGGTCAGGGCCGGAATTCGTGGTGATCCGACTTCTTGAAGATCAGCTCCATGGACTTTTCATCTCAGAGAATTGCTCTCACGACTCATCCGTCCACACGCAGCGCGGCGCCGTTGGTGGCAGAAGAAAGCTCGCTGGCCACCGAGGTCACCAGTGCCGCAACTTCATCCACGGTGGCAAAGCGCTTAAGCAAAGACGATGGGCGCACATGCTCGAAAAGCACTTTCTCGATCACTCGCTTCGACTTGCTCTGCTGTTTCGCCATCGCCTCGACAAAACCAACCACTCCCTCCGACTCGGTGGGACCAGGAAGAATGCTGTTGACTGTCACGCCGAGGCCGATCCGGCACAAAAATCGGCATTTTTCTTAGAGATCAGTCGCCTGGCCGAGTGGTCATTCAACTGCAACGGACGCAACTGAAAACCGTGCGGGCGCATCCAGGTTATGGCGCCGTTGAAGTTTTTGTCGGTTTTACCACAGGTCTCGGTCTCGGGCATTTCTCTCCCGAATACGCCCGCCGCGAAGTAAGAAGGGGAAAGAGGAGCGTTTTCCAAAACGGCTTTACGCATCCACACCCTGCGGAGTACCATCCAAATTCAATTGCGGAGGGTGGAGAGGAAATGACAGTCACGCTGAACGGAAGGCCACAGGCGAGCCGGCCTGGAGAGCGGTTGATTGACCTGATTAACCGCAGCGGAATCGAAGTGCCGCATGTTTGCTATCATCCTCAGCTTGGACCGATCCAGTCTTGCGACACGTGCATGGTGGAGGTCGACGGCAAATTGTTGAGAGCCTGCGGTACGGTTGTCGCAGATGGCATGAATGTGGTTACGTCCTCAGCGCGTGCGGACGCCGCGCAGCGTGAGGCCTTTGACCGCATCCTCGGTAACCATCTGCTCTACTGTACGGTCTGCGACAACAACAACGGGAACTGCACAATCCATAACACCACCAAGTTGCTCGCGGTTGAGCATCAGGAAATCCCCTACAAGCCGAAGCCGTACGAAGTGGACATGTCGAACCCCTTCTACAGCTACGATCCCGACCAGTGCATTCTCTGCGGGCGCTGCGTGCAGGCATGCCAAACCCTCCAGGTGAATGAAACGTTAAGCATCCGGTGGGAAGATGAGCACCCGCGCGTGTTGTGGGACGGCGGCGCGCCAATCGGCGAATCGAGCTGCGTCTCGTGCGGTCATTGCATCACTGTCTGTCCATGCAATGCGCTGATGGAAAGGTCGATGCTTGGAGAAGCCGGCTACATGACGTCCTTATCCAAGCCCGCGCTCGACGGGATGATCGACGTGGTCAAGGGCATCGAACCGGAGATGGGCTATGGCGCCATTCTTCAAGTCTCTGAGATCGAGTCGCACATGCGTGAGTCGCGCATCAAGAAGACCAAGACCGTTTGCACGTACTGCGGAGTCGGCTGCAGCTTCGATGTCTGGACAAAGGACCGCCACATTCTGAAAGTGGAACCCCTCGATGGCGCGGCAAATGGCGTTTCGACCTGTATCAAAGGCAAGTTTGGCTGGGGTCATATCAACAGCCAGGACCGCCTCACCAAGCCGCTCATTCGCGAAGAAAATGGATTCCGCGAAGCCTCGTGGGACGAAGCGCTGTCTTTGGTGACGCGCAAATTTTCAGAGATCAAAGCGGCAACGGGTCCCGACTCGCTTGCCTTCATCTCTTCTTCGAAATGCACCAACGAAGAAAGCTACCTGATGCAAAAGTTGGCGCGAGCGGTTATCGGCACCAATAACATGGATAACTGCTCGCGTTACTGCCAGGCGCCGGCGACCATGGGGCTGTTCCGCACCGTCGGTTACGGGGGCGACGCTGGATCGATTGCGGATATCGGGCAGGCGGGCCTGGTGCTGATCATCGGCAGCAATACAGCCGAGAGCCATCCGGTGCTGGCCACACGCGTGAAGCGCGCCCATAAAATGCACGGCCAGAAGCTGATCGTGGCCGATCTGCGCGAACACGAGATGGCGGCACGCGCGGATGTATTCTTCCGTCCGCGGCCAGGCACCGATCTTATCTGGTTGTCTGCAGTCACCAAATATATCTTTGACAATGGCCTGGCCAACCAGAAGTTCATCGATCAGTGGGTCAACCACGCCGATGAGTTCAAGAAGAGCCTGGAATCTTTCACGCTGGAAATGGCTAGCGAACGGTGCGGACTTCCCGTTGAAACGTTGACCAAGGTCGCCCGAATGATCACTGAGGCGGACGGTGTGTGTGTGCTCTGGGCGATGGGAGTGACGCAACACTCCATGGGTTCCGATACTTCGACGGCGATCTCGAATATGCTACTCGCGACCGGCAACTACATGCGTCCAGGAGCAGGCGCTTACCCACTGCGCGGGCATAACAACGTGCAGGGTGCCAGCGATCATGGCGCCATGCCGAATTACTTTCCTGGATACCAGAAGGTGGACGATCCGGAGATTCGCGCCAAGTTTGAAAAGGCGTGGAATGTTTCGTTGCCGCCGAAGCCGGGACTCGATAACCATATGATGATCGACGCCATCCACGAAGGCAAGCTCAGGGCGATGTACCTCTTCGGCGAAGAGATGAGCCTGGTTGATTCCAACGCCAACTTCGTGAGCGATGCACTTTCGAAACTTGACTTCTTTGTCGTACAGGAAATCTTCTTCAGCGAGACTTGCCAATTTGCCGACGTGATTCTGCCCGCGAGTCCAAGCCTGGAAAAGGAAGGTACGTTCACCAGCACCGAAAGGCGCATTCAGCGTCTCCACCAGGCTCTTGAGCCTCTGGGGGAAAGCCGTCCGGACTGGATCATTATTCAGGACATCGCTAACCGGCTCGGTGCAGGCTGGGAGTACGAGCATCCCGCCCAGATTTACGAAGAGATTGCTTCGCTCACGCCGCTGATGGCCGGGGTCACTTACGAGCGCCTGGAGGGCTATAAGACGCTGCAGTGGCCCGTAGCTGCAGATGGCAGCGACCAGCCTCTGCTCTACACCGAGAGATTTAACTTCCCCGATGGAAAGGCCAGGTTCTACCCCGTTCCCTGGACGGAGCCAACCGATCAACCGAACGCTGAGTACGATCTCCACTTGAACAACGGTCGCCTCCTGGAACATTTCCATGAAGGCAATATGACCTATCGCACCGAGGGTATCCGAGAAAAGACGCCGTGCACGTTTGTTGAAGTCTCACCGCAGCTCGCGGACGAACGCGGTATCCAGACCGGCAGCTGGGTGCAATTGGCCTCGCGCTACGGCAAGGTGCGCGCACAGGCCGTCATCACGACAAGAGTGCATGGAAGAGAGCTGTATATGCCCATGAACTCTACGGACGAGGCAGTCAACCGACTCACCAGCAGCCATACGGACAAGGCAACCCACACTCCGGCGTATAAGGAGACCTCTGTCCAGTTGCGAGTGCTGGGAGAGGTCGGGGACGACCCGCTGCCGCGAACCAACTCACGTCACGGGCATCCGACGCCTCAGACAGGAGTCGAGGTGGAGCGTAAGTGGAAGCGCAAGGACTATCGCAAACCGGGCGAACACCTCGTTCAAATCCAGACCGCTGGAAAATGACTGCACGGAAGGAGAAGATAGATGGCACGGCCAATCACTCTTGAGTTGCCGCCCCGCGATCCGCGCGAGGAATTGCGCCAGCGCCTTGAGCAGGCGCCTATTGAACACGCCGCGGCGTTGCTGGATTCTTACGAGTTACTCGGACAGCTGCATGAACATGGCGTTTTTGAACTGTTGCGCGGAGCCCTGGGAGCAAGCGACAAGCTGATTGAGACGGCGGTGGATGCAGCGAAGTCTGACGAAGCAATTCGCGCGATTCGCAACGCCATCATCCTCGGCAAGATACTCGGCGCCATCAATCCCGACGTGCTCCAGGGTGTTGCCGTAGCCGTCAGCGAGACATTGGGCTGCTATGAGAAGCCGATTATTGAGCCACCAGGCCTTTTCTCGCTCTTGACCCAGTTTAGCCATAAGGAACTGCGGCGGAGCATGGCTCTGTTAAACAAGTTCCTGGAATCGCTTGGGAATCAGATCAAGTTGCGAGGGAGCTGCAAATAACGCTGCAGCCAAGTCAAAGATCGAGCGCGGAGGAGTTTATGTCGAACACAAGCCGCTGGGGGCTCGCAGTAGCGGGCTTCCTGATGCAGATGGCCCTTGGTACGGTTTACGCATGGAGCGTCTTCCGGATTCCCCTGGCAAAACAATTTCACTGGTCCATCGAAGAAGTAACCTTTACCTTCACCGTCTCGATTTTTGTTCTTGGAATTGCCTGTTTCTTCGGCGGCCTGTGGCTGAATCGAAAGGGGCCGCGCATCGTCGCGCTCACGGGTGGATTTCTCTATGGCCTTGGCGTATTTCTCGCCAGCTTCTCAGCCAACAAACTTTGGTGGCTCTATTTTAGCTATGGAGTTATCGGAGGAATTGGCGTTGGATTTGCCTATATCGTTCCCATCGCGGTGCTGGTGAAATGGTTTCCCGATCGCAGGGGTCTGATCACTGGTATTGCCGTTGGCGGGTTTGGTGCCGGAGCATTGGTCGCTGCGCCCCTGGCCACGCGCCTGATTCAAAGCGTCGGTGTTTTGCAGACATTCGCCTACCTGGGCGTCGGATATCTTGTGATTACCATGTCCACCGGATACTTTATGAAGAATCCGCCGGATGGGTGGAAGCCGGAGGGCTGGGTTCCTAGCACCACGCAAAATGCACAGCGCGCCGCCAAGGACTACACACTCGGTGGAGCCTTGAAGACATGGCAGTGGTGGGCGCTGTGGGTCCTGTTGTTCTTGAATACCTCGGCTGGCATCTCAATCATCTCGCAGGAATCGCCCATGTTCCAGGAGATTGCAAAGGTCACCGCCGGCGTGGCTGCCGGAATGGTTGGCATTGCCAGCATCGGCAATGCAGTGGGTCGCATGTTCTGGGCCTGGATTTCCGATGCTGTCACCAGGCGATGGACTTTCGCGACGATGTTCCTGATTCAGGTGGGCCTGTTCTGGATACTGCCGGGCATCTCATCGGCTGCGACCATCACTGTTCTGGCGTTCATCATCCTGATGTGCTACGGAGGCGGGTTTGGCACCATGCCGGCGTTTGCGGCCGACTATTTCGGGTCGAAGAATGTTGGCCCGATTTACGGACTTATGCTCACGGCATGGGGTTTCGCGAGCGCATTTGGCCCGTTGCTCATTGCCCATTTGCGGCAGAGCAACGGATCGTACGCAAGCGGTCTTCATGTGATTGCGGGCATCATGGTTGTATCCATGTTGTTGCCGATTCTGGTATCGCCACCCAAGCCTGGTACTGGACAGATCGCGGCTTCGAATCCCGGCGTGCCCGCTCTGCACTCCAAATAACTCAGTCGGAATGTTTGAAAGTCAGCACAACTTAGATCGATGCGGTCAGGCCGAGCCCAATTCGCACGGCTGGCCATTGCGCTGGCTTATTCTTCGAAGCTCCCGAATCGGTCCTGTGGACTGGTTTCATTCGCCACTTACTGTCGGGCCTCTGACAGCAGTTCAGAACGCCGGACCGATTTTCTCTCCTCACTGGTGATTCAAAAGGGGAAAAATAATTGGCACGGATCGTGCAAACACCCACATAGGCCAGGTCAATCGCGGGCATCGCCGATCAACGGCGGTTGTGTCGCGATCATGGCCGCAAGGAGCGCAAAAGAAGACGCTATGTTGCGACCGCCCGGATCATTTCGGAGGCGATCTCGAGAGATCTATAAGGCCAGCGCTCTTCAGAAGTTTTCCGTGGCGCGATGCGATTTCAATAGATATCATGTTTCGAGATTGTAGTGGAGCACCTCCTTCATGCCGAAACTTGCTCTTTGTCTTGCCCTCCTGGCGGCCGCCGCGCACGCGACTCCCGTGCATCTTCGCACCAACGCACTGAATACTCCCATCGGGCTCGACACACCCAAGCCGACATTTTCATGGATGAGCGATGCGACAACGGCGAACTGGACACAGTCTGCGTATGAGATCCTCGTCGACACAGAGGGGAAGAATCTTCGCACAGACCATGCTTCAATCTGGGATTCAGGGCGTGTCACCTCATCGGAATCTGTCGACATCGCATACGCCGGGGCGGTGCTGAAACCACAGCAGCGCTACGCCTGGAAGGTGATTACCTGGGACAGCGCTGGAAAGATGAGCGCTTCAGCGTCCACGTGGTTTGAGACTGGCCTCTTGAATGCTTCTGACTGGAAAGCGCAATGGATTCGACGCGACGATCCCGAGGCGGAAAAGGAACTCCACTCCATTCGGTGGATTTGGTTGCAGGGCGCGGATGCATTGCATGTTGCCTCTGCGACGACTGCGCACTTCCGTTACGAATTTGAACTGGGCAATGCGCCGGTTGGGGGAAGCCTGCACGTTCTTGTTCGCGGAGCGTTCATCGCGCGCGTAAACGGCAAGGTGACCGGGCATCACAATGAGTGGGGCGCATTTGATCGCGAAGAGATTGGTTCCTTGCTGCATTCGGGCAAGAACGAAGTCGAGATCGATGTAGTCTCGCACCGCACCGACGATGCGGGGCAAAAATCTCCTGCAGCACTTGCGGCCGCGATTCACATTACGCGCGCCGATGGCACCGAAGAGCGCATGGTGACGGACGATAATTGGCAGGCGCGCGCAACAGTGCAGGAGGCGTGGCAACCTGCGCAGAGTGTCGGCCCTCTGTCCACGGCCTTCGGCATCGGCACCGACCGGCAGCAGGCGATTCCCGGCCCTGACCGGGTTGCGACGGATGCTTCTCTGCTGCGCAAAGACTTCACGGTGGAGTCGCCCGTCCGCGCGGCGCGCCTCACCATTACGGCGCTCGGCGCCTATCACGCATACATCAACAATCAGGCAATCGCTCCCAATACTTTGCTCGCTCCGGGCTGGACCGACTTCCACAAGCGTGTCCAATATCAGACCTATGATGTAACTTCGCTGGTCACTCGCGGCGCAAATACAGTGGGCGTGATTCTGGGAGGCGGCTGGTACAGCTCGCCAATGACCTGGGCAGGGTTCCGATCTTATCCGGGACCCAATCTCTTGCGCGCGCAACTCGAACTGACGCTTGCAAACGGCGAGCATCAGACCGTTGTCACCGATCCGAGCTGGCAGACCGCTCCTGCTCCAATTACATTCTCAGAGATTTATGGAGGCGAGTCGTACGACGCGCGGCTGACCCAACACGACTGGAGTTCGCCGCATTTCAACAGCGCTCACTGGACGCCTGCCCTCGCTGCGGAGCCACCTGACCCAGGGATGGCCATCACCGCTGAACCCGATCTGCTGATCAACACCGTACTGACCGTTCATCCAATTGGGCTGGATCCTGCGAATGCAACTCACCCGGCGATCTACGATATGGGGCAGAATATGGTCGGCAACGTTCGCCTCCACATTCGCGGCCCGCGCGGCACCGTGGTGCGTCTGCGCTATGCCGAGCGGATCAACCCCGACGGCAGCATCTACACCGAGAACCTGCGCAATGCCGATGCAACCGATACGTATGTACTCTCGGGCGAGGGCAACGAGACTTGGACTCCGGAGTTTACCTTCCACGGCTTCCGCTATGTTGAGCTTTCGTTCCCCGGCGCCGCGCCAATCGCCGCGCCGACCCTCAGCACAATCGAGGGACGGGTATTCAACAGCCTTCCGCCCACACCCGCCGTGCGCCTCACCAGCTCCAGCGAGTTGCTGAACAAGATGAACGAACTGGGCGCCTGGGGACAACGCGGCAACTTCGTTTCAATCCCCACCGACTGCCCGCAGCGCGACGAGCGGCTCGGCTGGATGGGCGATGCAGGCGCATTCTGGCGCACTGGAACCTACAACTTTGACATTGATGCGTTCACGCGCAAATTCATGCTTGACGTGACCGACGCGCAAACCGCTGCCGGCGCATTTACCGACGTCTCTCCAAATATTCTTGGTCCCAACCCCGGCGCGCCTGGCTGGGGCGATGCCGGAATCTTCATTCCCTATGCGGCCTGGCTGCAATATGGCGACGCGAGTGTCGTTGAACGCTCGTGGCCTGCCATGCAGCGCTGGATGGAATTCATCCTGGCTAACAATCCCGACTACCTGCGCCGCAACGCGCTCGGCAATGACTACGCCGATTGGCTCGCGCCCGATCAGCACACTCCCGGCGAGCTCATTGGTACTGCCTATTGGGCTCTGGTCGCTCGCGAGATGGTTGAGATGGCGAAGGCGATTCATCGCCCCGAAGATGCCGAGAACTATCAGCGGCAGTACGATCACATTGCCGCAGCGTATCGCGCGGCTTATGTGAAGGACGACGGCAGTGTTGAAGGGAATACGCAGACCGCCTACCTTGCCACCATCTTCACCGGCATCGCACCGCCCGCGCTGGTCAACAACATGGTTGATCGGATTGCAAAAGATGTGGAAGCGCACGGCAATCACCTCACCACCGGATTCCTCGGCACGCCGTTCCTGATGTTTGTGCTGGACCACAACGGCCGTTCCGATCTGGCCTTCAAACTGTTGCTTTCAGACACCTATCCGTCATGGGGCTACATGGTTAAGAAGGGCGCGACGACCTGGTGGGAGCGGTGGAACGGCGACACCGGCGATCCTTCGATGAACTCCTACAACCATTACGCGTTCGGGTCGGTGATGGCCTGGGTCTATCGTCGCGCTGCCGGCATCGATACCGACGCCACCGGCCCGGGATTCCATCACCTCACCATCGAGCCGCACTTCGATCCGGCGCTGCCTCTCTTGCACGTGGAATACGACTCCGTATATGGCACAATCGTTTCCGACTGGCAGCAGAGCCGGCATCATTTTACGGTCACGATTCCGGCCAACACAACCGCGACCGTGATTCTTCCGCAGAACAGGACCGAAACCATTGGCAGCGGAACGCATTCGTACGCCATTCAGTAGCGCCATCAGATCTCTTTTGGCGTCGCTTTGAAAATGAGATGAGCGTCGCAGACAATCAGGCCTGCGGCGGCAGCGAGCGGCCTCCCATGGTCTGCTCGATTCCATCCGTCTCGAAGAAGCAAAGCCACGATTGATTCTGCGCCAACACCTGATCCAGTTCCTGTTCGGTTAAAACCATGCATGCTGTCGAGAGCGCGTCCGATTCAGCCGCGGTATCGGCGAGTGCCCAGCAGCGGTTCTGCCGCGGGGCGGGCCGGCCAGTCCGCGGATCAAGAATGTGGCTTCCCTTGACTGCCAGCCCAGAGCCGCTCAACGAAGTGTCTGTAAGAAGAAATCTCCGTGGCGCATTGTCATCGCCCAGGCCGCAGGACCAGCCGCCAGCTCCGTTCGGCGCTTCTCCCGCAAGAATGCTGCTGCCGCCCGCAACCAGCAAATACGAAGGGCAATCCCACCTGCGCAACAGCTCCGCCATGCGGTCGAGCGCGAACCCCTTGCCGATTGCGCCTAGATCAAACAGCAAATGTCCGCCTTCGCATCGAATGGAAAGTTCCTCAGGCAGCAGGCTCCAGTGTGGCAAAGCACTTTGCATTTGCAATGCGGCCGCCGTCGCGGAGAACCCGCCCAGCGTGGCCAATTCCATCTTCTTCGCGATTTCCAGACAAGCGTATGTCGGCTCATTCAGGCGCATCTTCTCGCCCGGCGCCAACTCGGCGATCCGCGCTATGTCGCTGTTGGCGCGAAAGCGGCTCAGGTGCGTTTCCAGCTTGTCCAGAAGATCGAGCACGGCCTGCGCTGCCTGTGAGGCGTACGCTTCGTCCTCATCCGCAATGCGAATCTGGAAGTATGTCGCCATAGCGCGATGGTTGAATTGGTGAATGTCAGGCATGCGATCTCACTTCGGTGCGGGTGACCACAAAACAATCAGCACGCCAGGCCGGACTCCGAAAAACTCCGGACGAAAATCTTGCAGCTGGCTTCTGTATTGGTCTGCTGCTTCGGTGGAGGTGACATAAAAGTCCGCCTTTCCCGGTTGCTGGCCAGGCTGCCAAAACCCCACGTTGGAATAGCGGCGGAGATACCACGGCAATGGCCAGGGATCGGATGCGATGACGGCGATGCGCGGCGCTGCAATCGAGTTCTGCTGCGCCAGTTCTTCAATCTCCGCAGGCAGTCCCAGCAAATCCTCCGAGGTGTGTGCATACGCATAGGGATTCGTTTCATCGGATGAATGGACAAAGACGCGTTCCCGCGTATCGTGTGCAATCAAGGCCGCGGACACGCAGCCTAGCAGGATGCACCCGGCCGGCGCGGCGATGCGCAGGGCAGGATACTTCGCCGGCATGCGCCATAGCGACTGGATGGCGACTCCCGTGAAGAGGGCAATCGGCAGCATGAAATTCAGAGCCAGCCACGGTGTCTTGTATGGAATCACGCTGTAGATCACAGCGATGAAGAGGGCATAGAACGCCAGAAAACCGAGCGGCGACCGATGGCGCTTTCTCGTGGCAATAAAGCATCCGATGCAGGCCAGCAGTAAAGCCATTCCGCCCGACCAGCCGCCGGAGAGAAGCAGCAGGTAATACCAAACAGGCTTTTGATGGCCCTCACCACCCGCGCGCACAAGCTCATTAGGCACTGTCTCAAACAACGCTCCGAATGCTTTCCAGTTACTGCCGAACCAGGTGAAGAGCACCACGCTCAACAGCAGGAATACGGCAATCGCGGTGAGCGCAGTTTTTGGCCGCCACCAGTCACCAAAGGTTTTTCCGCGCAGATTCCAGAGCCAGTAAGCGAGCGCCGCCACGGCCAGCGCGAAGAAATGAAGAACCGCGGTCTCTTTGCCTGCCAGCATGAGTGCAGCGCAGAAGCCAACCAGCACAGCCTTCCAAGCAGACTGCTTCTTGAGCAAGCTCCAACCAGACACAATCAATCCAAACGTGGCGGCAACAAAAAGCGACTCGTGGATGAAGTACCGGCCGTAGTAGACGGGCAGGGGAGCGCAGGCAAACAACAAGGCTGCGATCACGCACGGCGCGAAGCCAAACATTTCCTGAGCCGCGCCAAAAAGCACAATTGTGATCGTCCCGGTAAGCACCGTCGTCAAACGCAGCTCCGATTCCGTGAGGTCAGAAAACGTCTTTGCACCCTGCATCCTGACCAGTGGCAGGGCAATTGCGGCCAGGGCCGGACCATGACGGTCATGCGCATCATAGGTGTAGGGTTCGCCGGTCAGCAATTGCCCCACGATGTATGCGTTGACGGCTTCATCGGTGTGCATGGGCCGCGCGCCCAGCTGCGGCAGGCGCAGCGCGAGTCCGAGAAGCGCGAGAAGAACGAAGGCCGCCCAGCGCATCCAATGCGCAATACCAGCCGACCAGAGGCGTGGTTTCAAACGGCTGGCTTGCCCCACACTTCAACCTCAATGTAGTGGTTCAATTTGTTAGCCGTGTTCCCGTTGCTGTAGAGGCGTACATACCGCCCCTTCGCGCCCTTCGCGTCGATCAGCTTGCCCTGATAGGTCTCGATGTAATTCAAATCCTTGCCCGCGCCAAGGCCAAGGTCGTTGTGAAAATCATTGTTGAAGATGGTCGTCACACCTGACCGGAATGCGGCATCGTCGGAGACCTGCACAACTACATCGCGATACACGCGCGCCTGCGAGTGGAAGTGCCAGATGAGAACGGCGTAGATATTCGCTTTCTTCGCCAGGTCGATCTCGACCCATTGTTTGCCGGGCCCAAGCTCCACCCACGAGCCTTCGTTGCCGTCCTTGTCTCCGTCAACGATCATGTCCAGCGTTCCAACATCGGGATTGTTGTCGCTCGATGTGACTTTCTTGTTTCTGGCCAGGTTGATCGTGCCGGCTGGAACCAGAAAGTCGGCACGCTTACCCCTTGTCGGCGGCTCAAGATTGGGCACATTCAGCGGCACGGGCGTTCCCACAAATAAGGGCGGCGGCAACTGTGTCTTCAGAACCACCTGGTTCTGCGCAAGTGCGGCGGTGGCGCCAAGCAGCGAAGCAAGAACGGCGAAACTCTTCGAAGGAATTTTGATCATCGTCTCACGCTCTCAATTCGTCGGTGGTGATGGCGAGCCTGGTCTGTGCGGCTACGGCTTCGTTGGCTTTGTGAATTGTGTATTCGCTGCTGAAAGATTCATCGCCGGGACAATTCAGTTTTGCCGTGCCGCGGATTGCGTCAAAAAAGTTCTCCAGGTGCGGCTGATGGGGCGGCTTATTGAAGAACACCGGGATCTCATATTCAGCGAGTTGTGCGGTTTCGCGTACGTCCACTTTTGCGGCGTCCTCCGCGGAAGCCGGTTTGGCGCGCACATAACCCTTCCCGGCCAGATCGTCCCATGAAACTGAAGTGGCGCGCGCCTCGCGGTAAATCGCGCAGAGAGACGGATCCTCCGACATCTTGATAGTGCCGTCGTCGCCCATGAACATTTCAAAGTAGCCGCCGCCCGCACTGGTGGTCGTCTGCACCTGGTAAGACGCGCGTGCCACGCTCTGGGCCAGCTGATACTCGTAAATCACGATCGCGTTGTCATACCAGTCGTGGTTCTTGTAGTAATCCAAACCGCCGCTGCCAATCACTGATCTTGGCGGGCCCAGCCACCAGTTGAATACGTCGATCTGATGCGCGCCGAGATCCGACAACGGCCCACCGCCGAGCCCCTTGAACCAGCGCCAGTTGCGGAATTGACGCATATCTTTATAGCCGTATTTGGCCAGCAGGCTTGCGGGCATTTCGTATTTCTTTGGCCAGCCGAAGTCTTCCTTGACCGCTCGATTCCATTGCCCCTGCGCCGCCGTCAGGCGGCCGCAAAACTGCGCCTCATGCAGCAGGCGATTCAAGGTGAACAAGTAGCGCGGGTTGCTGCGCCGCTGATGACCGATCTGCAGCAGCTTTCCGGTTTCGCGCATGGTATGCACCATGGAGCGCGCTCCGTCGATGGTGTTGCTCATCATCTTTTCGCAATAAACATGCAGGCCGGCTTTCAGGCATGTGTTGGTCATGGGTGCGTGCCAGAAATCCGGCGTCGCAATCACAACCGCCTGCAGGTCTTTTTCCTGCGCAAGCATGTCCTCATAGTTTTCGTAGGCGCGAACCTTGTTGCCGACCTTCTCCAGGTAGCGCGCACCCTCGTTGCGGTGGTAATCCCAGATATCGCACAGCGCCACAAGCCTCACGCCCTCGATATTCAGAATGGATTCCAGCAACACCTTGCCCTCTTCGCCATAACCGATGAGTGCGATATTGATGGTGTTGAGCGATGACTTGCCGATCGGCGCGGGTTTCAAGCCGGAATCGGACTTGCAGGAGTTCAACAGCAAGCCGGCGCTTGCGACCGCGGTTGCGCCAATGAATTTACGACGATTCAGAAACGGATCTACCATTTTTTGAGGACCGCAAACCTGTTGTGTCCGGCCAGAAGCAAAGCTCCAGCGACAAGGCCGATGTGAATCCCAAGATAGGCCACGCCGTCCGGCTGATCAATTAGAACCAGCCCAACAGTGAGAGCGATAAAAAGCAGAGCCTGTATCAGCAGCGACAGGCGAGTGCCCAGGCCGATCAGGAGCATGATTCCGGTCAGAATAAATGCCGGGCCAAGCATGCGGTCGAAGGCTGCCAACGCGAATTTTGGAAACATCGGATCGTGGGAAAACTTGTCTCTGAGCGCAGCGGGTATGCCCGCGTAGTTGGCCAGCGCATAGGACTTGACGTTCAGGTTGATCATGACACCGCTGGCATCCGGCTGGCCAGTCGCTGGGTCGATCAGCGGCATAGCCACTGACCGATAGGCGGCAAATTTCTCAACGCCGACAAACAGCGCGCGCACGCCCAGCCAGACACGCAAAACCAGAAAGGCAAAGGTGAAATCCCAATGGGCATTCCGGCCGGGACTCAGTTTTCCTTCAGTCGAATCAGTCATGTCTCCTCAATGATGTCTCCTGGTCGCTGCCTGGATTGAGTTGCAAACGCTTTCAAAAGGCGTCCGCTGCCGGCCTGAGAAGACGGCGAAACCCGGCTGCGTTCGAGAAGCACCTAGCTCATCTTCCACGGTCCGCGGTATTCGCGAGTCATCAGCTTGCTGGCTTCCGGGTCGTCAATGATCTTTTCTTCCTTTACATCCCAGCGAATCTTGTGTCCGGTAAGCATGGAGATCAGGCAAAGGTGACCCGGAATGGCAGAGTGGTGTCCGACTTCCACGGGCGTAACGGTTGCCTGACGAGTTCGCACGCAGTCCAAAAAGTTCTGCTGGTGATTGGAAGAAGTGTACAGCTTCACCTTGCGCAACTCTCTGGGAAGGGACTTGCCCTCTTTCCATGCGGGATTTGAGGCGTCAAATCCTCCCCTATCCACCCACACCCAGCCTTCGGTGCCAATCCATTTCACGCCCATCTTTATGTCGGGATAGCCGCCGGCGATGGTCATCGTGATGCCCTGCGGATATTTCAATTCAAACCGGTACTTCGGCGCCGTGTTCCAAACCGCGTTGGCCGGCGGCAGTTCGCCGCTGCCTTCCACCTCGAACGGGCCGGAGTTATCAAAGTCCAGTCCCCAGTGCGCAATATCGCAATGGTGGCCGATCCAATCCAGAAGCTGCCCACCGCCGGTGTTGTAGTTCCAGCGCCAGGATTTATGGGAGCGTGCCCTGATGTAAGGCTCCATCTTCGATGGGCCAACCCAGATGTTGTAATCCAATTCGGCCGGAGGATCGGTGACCAGCAGGTCCCACGCTTTCGAACCGGGCACGACCTGTTCAAGGCTGGCGACATTGACTCCCTGTGCAGCCAGCTTGGCCAACGCTTCCTTTTCCACGTCATCAAAATCCGAGTTGCCGCCCGGCAGGCCCACTTCAACGTGGGTCACCGTACCAATCAGCCCATTGCGGACGATTTCGGCAGCCTTATGAAAGGTCGGAACCGAGCGCTGCCATGAGCCCATCTGCCAAATGATGCGGTTCTGCTGCACGGCGCGCACAATGGATTGCTGCTCGGCGATGGTGTGCGCAAGTGGCTTTTCTGCGTAGATGTCCTTCTTCCGCCGCGCGGCCTCGGTGGCGACAATCTCATGCCAATGATCGGGCACGGCGATCATCACGGCATCGATGTCTTCGCGCGCAAGCAGCTCCCGATAGTCGTGATAGCCCTTGCAATCCGTCGTCCCGTAAAAGTCGTTGATCATCTTCACCGCGGCCTGCAGATGATTCGCGTCAATATCGCACGCCGCCACGACCTGGCAGTCATCCGACGCCAGGAAGGACTGGGTATTGCCCGGCCCCTGCCAACCCATGCCGATCACACCAAGATTGATGCGGTTGTTGGCTGAAGCACCTGCGCTTTGCATGGCGCGGCCAGGAAGCACTACAGGCAGGATTGCTGCCGATCCGGCAGCCTTCAGAAAGTGGCGGCGGTTGAGCGAACGAATTCGCAGGAGGCCTTCAGAACCGGGCTCGTTGGACATGGTCCATTTGAATATCACCTTCCATCGTGCCGTTGCAAGCGCACGGGGGCGAATTCGAAAAGCACGGCAAATGGATGCGTTTTAGTTGGTGCAAGCACCCAGCAGATTTCCGAAGATCCACCGGCTGCAATTCCCAGCCGATGTGCTCATTCGCGCCTACGGTCGAGCTCGCTCAAAGGTGTCGACGAACTCGCGATAGCGGCTGGCGATTTGACTGACTGCGACTTCGCGCGAGATCTTCTTGTCTCGCCAGGCAACCAGCGGATCCCAGAAGTCCGTGCGGCCCACGGCGAAGCCGATGAACCCTGGAACGGCGGCAGCCGTGGTCAGCCATTCATGTACCTTCTGGTCATTTTCGCCGCGCCCGAGGATGATGCAGCCAACCGTGTTGCGCCCGCCGGCTTGTGCAATCGCTACAATCTTTTCGCAGTCTTCGCGGCGGTCGAGCCCTTCAATCTTCCACACGTCGGGTTCGACGCCGGCGTTTTGCAACTCCCGGATGGTCTCGACCATCAGCTGCGGGCGAATCTCCAGATCATAGGCCTTCTTGTCGCCTTTCACCTTGTCGAGTTGGGCTTTCTCTGGCGGCACCAGGAGCTCGAACATGAACAAGCTGCGGTTGGCGCTGTGCAGATAATCAGACAAGCGCTTGAGCCGCGTCGACTGGCGCGTGTTCAACACCGGATCGCCCTCGGGATTATAACGAACCAGCACTTTTGAAAACGTTGGGTGAAAGGCCTCGATGTGCGCGGCAAAGTCTTCGCCATACTCGAAGTCGAATTCTTCCTGGCCGCTCTTTTCTGCAGGGCAGGCGAAGGTGTGGCCGCTGGCCGCGGCGCTGCGCAGGATCGCGGCGCCGAACTGCTCGTCCACAAGAATGCCTGCCTTAGCTTCGGGGACGCCATCGGCGATAGCCTGCTGAAAGCCGTCGTAGATGACTTGCTTGGCCGCGGCAATCTGCGCTGTCTGCTCTGCGGACAAGTCGCCCTTCCAGCCAAACATGCCGGTTTCAAACGAGCCGCGATGGTCAAAGGGAAGAATGTAGAGCGGCTTCTGGTAGCCACGAATCGTCATACCTACTCCTGGAGTTTGGAAGAACGGAGTTTGCGGTAACGGTGAATCAGGTTATTGGTTGAACTGTCGTGCTTCAGGTCTGGGTCGGAGGGGCTTTCGAGTTCGGGAATGATGCGCTGCGCGAGCACTTTGCCGAGTTCCACGCCCCACTGGTCAAACGAGTTGATCTGCCAGATAATACCCTGCGTGAACACGCTGTGCTCGTAGAGCGCGATGAGCTTGCCCAGGACCTCCGGTGTGAGGCGTTCGGCCAGAATGGTGTTGGACGGCCGGTTGCCTTCGAAGACGCGATGAGGCACGAGCCAGTCGGGGGTGCCTTCGGCTTTCACCTGCTCCGGCGTCTTGCCGAATGCCAGCGCCTCGCTCTGCGCAAAAACGTTGGCCAGCAGCATGTCGTGATGGCGGCCGAGCGGGTTGAGCGAGTGGCCGAAGCCGATGAAGTCGCATGGGATCAGGCGCGTTCCCTGATGGATGAGCTGATAGAAGGAGTGTTGGCCGTTGGTGCCGGGCTCGCCCCAATAGATGGGGCCTGTGGCGTAGTCCACCTGGCTGCCAGTGATGGTGACGTGCTTGCCATTGCTTTCCATGGTCAACTGTTGCAGGTAGGCCGGGAAGCGTTTGAGGTATTGCTCATAGGGTAATACTGCGACGGTCTGCGCGCTGAAGAAGTCGGTGTACCAAACGCCGAGCAGGCCAAGAAGCACGGGAAGATTTTGCTCGAAGGGCGTGCTGCGGAAGTGCTCGTCCATCTGGTGAAAGCCGTCAAGAAGAGCGCGGAAGCCGTCGGGTCCGATGGCCAGCATCGTGGCCAGCCCGATGGCCGAATCCATGGAATAGCGTCCGCCGACCCAGTCCCAGAATCCGAACATGTTGGCGGTGTCGATGCCGAACTTGGAAACCCCCGCCGCATTGGTGGAAACGGCGACGAAGTGCTTGGCCACAGAGGATTCATCGCCGCCCAGGCCCTCAACTGACCAGTCACGCGCCGACTGCGCATTGGTGATGGTCTCAAGGGTGGTGAATGTCTTGGACGAGACGATGAAGAGCGTTTCCGCCGGATCGAGATCAATGACCGCCTCGGCGAAGTCCGTGCCGTCGACATTGGACACGAAGCGGAATGTGAGATCGCGCTGGCTGTAATGCTTGAGCGCTTCGTAGGCCATCACCGGGCCCAGGTCGGAACCGCCGATGCCGATGTTGATGATGTTGCGGATGCGCTTGCCGGTATGACCCTTCCACGCGCCGCTGCGAACGCGCTCAGAAAACGCAGCCATGCGGTCCAGGACCTCATGCACATCCGGCACCACATTCCTGCCGTCGACCTGAATGACTTCGTCTTTCGGCGCGCGCAGGGCGACGTGGAGCACGGCGCGGCCCTCGGTAAAGTTGATCTTGTCGCCGCGAAACATGGCGTCGATGTGCTCCTGCAGGCCGGATTCACGGGCAAGTTCAATCAGCAGCTTCACGGTCTCATCGGTGATGCGGTTCTTTGAGTAGTCGAAGAACAGCCCCAGCGCTTCGGCCGTGAATCGTTCACCGCGCCCGGGGTCCGATGCGAACAAGTCGCGCAGGTGCAGCCCATGCACCTGTTCATAGTGCGCCTGAAGATCCTTCCACGCCTTGAGTTCCGTGAGCGGTTGATGTGTGGTGCTGTTTGCAGCTGGAGTTTCCGATGCCGGCATCTTCACATTCCTTTCATACGCCGCAGGTGCGAACGCGTCCCTATAACAGTAGCGAGAAGGTCCACGGCACGGCAAGCCAACCGGGGGTCGGATGAGTCACTCAGGCTCGCTATTTGGCTTAGATTCAATCGAACGCTTCAGGGAGCAGTTTCTGAAAGAAAAAACTTCTGTCATTTTTGATTTCGCTTGCGGTGGCGACGATTGCCGGTTCAGTGCCCCGAGCGAAAGTTCTTTGGGACGAGCCCTCGACGCAATTTGACGCGGATTGACGCATCTTGTCGCTTTCCATTGCTTCTGCATCCGCTTACTCTTTTTCTTGAACAGGCAAAGTTCCATGCTGGTTCGATGATGGGATGGCCGGCTGAGCGAATAGGTTTTGCTCAGTCAGGATGGCGAAGCCCTGCACCGGCAGCCGCTTCCCATCCGCGGGGCTGCTGGTCGATTGAGAGGTACGGGGTGAGCGTCAGTTACGCAGGTCTGGAGGCATGGGGAGACAGCATTCGCGGATTTGCGCTTTCCGAGCATGAGGCGGAGCGGCGTTGGTTCGCGGTATGCACATTCCCTCAGCATGAAAAGTCGGCCTCCAGGCAGCTTGCGCTGCGCGCGGTTGAGGCATTTCTGCCTACCTATGAGACCGTCCGCACCTGGAAGAACCGGCAGAAGATGAAGCTCACGCTGCCGCTGTTTCCGACCTACCTGTTTGTACACATTACGCATCGGGAGCGGGGCAGGGTCCTCGAATCGCCCGGCGTGATTCAGATTGTGGGCAACGGCCGGGAGCCGGTGGCCCTCCCCGAGGCGGAGATCGAATTCCTGCGCACCCGCCTGGAAAGGCAGCGGATCGAACCGTACAACGACCTCGTCGTCGGCAAGCGCGTCCGCATCCGGAGCGGCCTGATGCAGGGCGTCGAAGGGACGCTGGTGCGGCGGAGCGACAGCCTGCGGTTCGTGCTGACCGTGCAACTGATCAACCAGCATGCGGCCATCCAGGTGGATGCCGACGACCTGGAGCCGGTCCGGCCTTGAGCGCCGATCGGTTTTGAATCAGATTCCGTCTCCTGCGAAATATTTCCCTGGCGCCTCAGACAGGTTTCAGACGGGTTCTGGCTGGACCTGCTGGCAACGGGGAGCGAGATCGAATCCTCGCCGCTTGCACGGGCAGAGCGTACGACACCCGGCTAGAACACCTGATATTTGCCGATCAAGCCAGGTAAAGCCGGGCCAGACAAAACCAAACTGAGCCAGGCAAACTGCAATTCAAAGAAAAGATCGATATTCAGGATTCGAGGCAGCACCAATGGGTCCGAGGCCACCAGTCACGCAAGAGTTTCAAGTGCAGCGCATACGGCGGTGGTTTGCGGTGTACCTGCTTGACCTGGCCGCTTTTGCAGCTGCCGCGGTGTTGGCGTTTGAGCTGCGATTCGACGGCGCATTGCCCGCTCAGTCACTTCAAGCGCTGCGGACGGCCCTGTGCGTGTGGATGGCGTCGAAGTGCGCCTTCTTCCTGCTGGGTGCGGTGAGCCGGGGAAGCTGGCGCCATACATCCCCATCTGACGCATTTCGCATCGTGGCCGCGAACTCGGCGGGATCGATTGTGGGCGGGGTGATTCTGTTGGAAGTGATGGCAGCACCTGGAATCCCGCGTTCGGTGTATGTGCTGGACTGGCTGCTCTCCTGTCTGCTGACCCTGGGCGGAAGGCTGATCGTGCGCTTTGCGGCCGGCGCGGTGATTCGCAGCCAGGACCGCGCGGGCCAGACCAGAATACTGGTCTACGGCGCCGGCGCTGCGGGACTGGCGCTTCTGTCGGAGCTCAAACAGAACCAGGCGTTGAAGTGCGACGTCGTAGGGTTCATCGATGACGATACGGCCAAGGTGGGTCTGATTCTGGATGGCAAGCGCGTGCTGGGGCGCGGCGAAGACCTCCGCGCGCTGGCGGACAAATACGTCGTGCGGCGGGTTCTGATCGCCGTTCCGTCGGCCACCGGCGCCGAGATGGTGCGGATTCTGAAGCTGGCGACCGAGGCCCATGTGGAGTACAGAATGGTGCCGAGCCTGGGCGAACTGGTGAAGGGCAGAGAACTTGGCAGGCAGATCAGGGAGGTCGCCGTCGAGGACCTGCTGGGAAGAAAGCCTGTGCGGCTTGATCTGGATCGCATCCGGGAGCGGGTCCAGGGACGTGTGGTGATGGTAACCGGCGCCGCGGGCTCAATTGGATCGGAGATATGCCGGCAGATTGGGCGCTTCCATCCGGTGGCCGTGGTTGGGTTTGACGAGGCCGAGACGCCGCTCTTTCACCTGGAACAGGAGATGGTAAAGAACTTTCCAGAAGTCGCATTCTTCCCGGAAATCGGCAGCATCACGCGGCGCGAGTGTCTGAGCCGGATCATCGAACACTACCAACCTTCAATTCTTTACCACGCAGCCGCCTACAAACATGTTCCTTTGATGGAGCGGCATGTCTTCGCGGCGGTTGAAACCAACATCTTCGGAACCTGGAACGTCGCGTGCGCGGCACTGGAACGCGGCGTGGAGGACTTTGTCATGATCTCCACCGACAAAGCCGTGCGGCCCACCAGCATGATGGGTGCAACCAAACGGGTGGCGGAGATGCTGATTCGCGGCCTGCAGATGCAGGGCGCCACCAAGTTTGTTGCGGTGCGCTTCGGCAACGTGCTGGGCAGCAACGGAAGCGTGGTGCCGACCTTCAAGGAACAGATCGCGGCGGGCGGGCCGGTCACCGTGACGCATCCAGATATCACGCGCTATTTCATGACCATTCCAGAGGCGGCGCAACTGGTGCTGCAGGCCTTCTCGATCGGCAAAGGCGGCGAGGTGTTCGTGCTGGAGATGGGCGAGGCTGTGCGGATTGCCGATCTGGCAAGAAACCTCATCCTGCTTTCGGGGCTCGAACCTGATCGGGACATCGAGATTCAATATACGGGCCTTCGGCCGGGTGAAAAAATGTTTGAAGAACTGAATCTGCGCGACGAAAACATGGCGCCAACGGCTCATCCCAAGATCAGGAGTTACGTGAGCGAGGCAACCTTTGGGGCGGCTGAGATCAAGACCTTTCTGCGCAGGCTTGGGGCCATTGCCGATACGCAGGACGTAGCCAGACTGGTGCTATTGCTCAAGGAAGTGATTCCCGACTACAACCCAGGCTCGGATCTTCTGAAAACGGCCCTTTCTGTCAGATCAGACCATGGGGCGTGGCACGCAGTCCAGGTCCCCCATGCGCAGCAGGAGACTGCGATCGCAGCCCATCTCACGCAGCCGGCTCTGTTGAATTAGACCTCGCCAAATTCCACCCGCGGCTATTCCGCTCGAATTTCAGAAAAGTTTGAGGAAGAGTGAAGTTGTGTTCAAAATGCAAAGGGGTTCCAACCAGACGTCATGTCGGAGGCGGATTGTGCGCTTGTTGTTGAGCGTGTCGCTCGGGTTGTTCTTGTGTTCCCGAATCGCCGCGCAAAGTTCAGATCCCCCGCCCCCGGTCCCCGCCGGCACGACGCAAACGGCGGCGACAGAGAGTGAAGGCGCTGGAACCGTGACGAACACCGGCAATACGCAGACCCAACAACAAACAAGGGCCAACGCAGCGCCGTCCACACAGCCGGGCGCGTCCGAGACAGCTCCGCAGAAGAACGGCGAGGGTCAACCTGGAAACACAGGCGAAAAGACCAGTCCACACCGCCGCCCGCCCGCGCCGGCGGACGAGGCGAATCAGGACCAGCCGAAGGAAATCCAGCGGCCTAGCCCGTATGGTGACCTTCCCTCGCTGCACGATCTCTACACGCAGATTCCGTCGTCGGGCGCCAAGCTGCATCGCTTTGGCAGTGAGGCGTTCCTGATCGGCGCCGAGAACGCAAACGAGCTGCCGATGGATCTGCCTGCCGGCCCCGACTACGTACTTGGGCCTGGGGACAGCCTGGTGGTAAATGTGTGGGGCGGCCACTCCGACCGTCTCAGTCTCTTCATTGACAGGCAGGGCCAGATCGCGCTGCCCGAGGCAGGCACAGTCACTTTAGATGGCCTCACGATTGCCCAGGCCCAGAACGCGATTCAGAAGGCGCTGAACACGCAGTACCAAAGCGAGCATGTGGAAATCTCACTGGGCCGCTTGCGCACGGTACGGGTGTACGTGGTGGGCGATGTGCAACGCCCGGGCGCTTACGATGTGAGTTCGCTGTCGACGCCGCTGAGCGCATTGTTCGCGGCCGGCGGGCCCACCAGCCGCGGCTCGCTGCGCATTCTGCGCCAATATCGCGGCAATCACCTGGTGCGCGAAATCGATCTATACGATTTTCTGCTGCGCGGTGTCCGTTCGGGCGTTGACCGGCTGCTCCCCGGCGACACCCTGCTGGTGCCACCCGCCGGAGCCGAAGTCACGGTGGAAGGAATGGTGCATCGCCCAGCAATCTATGAGTTGAACGGCGAGCTGGGGCTGGACCAGGTAATCGATCTCGCCGGTGGCGTGCTGAGCTCGGCCAGTTTGAAACAGATCAACGTGGAGCGCGTGGTGGCCTACCAGCGCCGCACCATGTTCAGTATTGAGCTTCCCGATGGCCCGCAAGAGGTGAAACAGAAGCTGGCTGCCTTTCATGTACAAGACAAGGACCACATCGTGCTCGCGCAAATTCTGCCTTACAACGAGCAGGCAGTGTATCTCGAGGGGCACGTCTTTCGCCCCGGGAAGTACCCCTACCGCGACGGAATGACCATTGCGGACCTGCTTCACTCCTACCAGGACGTGATGCCTGAGCCCGCCGATCACGCCGAGCTCATTCGGCTCGACCCGCCTGACTACCGGCCGGAGACAATCAGCTTTGATGTATCGAGCGTACTGATCGGCGGCGAGACCATCCTTCTCAAGCCCTTCGACCTGGTTCGCATCTTCAGCCGCTACGAGATCGACGAGCCGAAGGTTTCGATCGAGGGAGAAGTGCTGCGCCCAGGCCGATACCCGATGTCGCATGGTATGACGGCCGCAGGACTGATCCGCATGGCGGGCAGCTTCAAACGCAGTGCCTACCGCGAGGAAGCCGATCTCTCCAGTTACCAGGTGCAGGATGGGCGAAGGGTGTTGTTGAACCATTTCGTCGTTGAGATCGAGAAGGCCCTCGAAGGCGACAAGGCTGCGGATGTGGCGCTCAAGCCAGGAGATGTCCTGAGCATTCGGCAACTGGCGGGTTGGCAGGATATCGGCGCGTCGGTGGTTATCACCGGCGAGGTGGAACATCCGGGCAGCTACGGTATCGAAGAAGGAGAGCGGTTAAGTTCGGTGCTGCGGCGCGCGGGCGGATTTCGAGCCGATGCAGATCCGGCCGGAGCGGTGCTGGAGCGAGTGCAGGTGAAAGAGCTTGCGGAAAAGACGCGTCAGGAGATGATTCGGCGCATTGAAACCACCCCGCTCGACTTCAAGCCGGGACTGGTCTCGGGCCAGGACCAGTCCGAGATGCAGCAGGCTGCCCAGCAGCAGCGCGACCAGGTTCTCGAGGCGCTGCGCGGTCATCCCGCCAGCGGCAGGATGGTCATCAATATTCTGGCCGACATGCACGCATGGGAGAACACATCCGCGGATGTGGAGTTGCGCGCGGGCGACACCCTGCTGATTCCCAAGCGGCAGAGTTTTGTACTGGTGAGCGGCCAGGTGTACAACGCTGCGGCCATCACCTATGTGCCGGGCAGGAACGCGGCCTGGTACCTGCGCCAGGCCGGTGGGGCGACACATTCCGGAGACAGGGGCGCGGCATTCATTGTGCGGGCCAATGGTTCAGTCGTGGGACGCGGCAGCATCTGGCCAGGTGGCGGCACACTGAGCACGCCGATGAGGCCAGGCGATTCGATCATCGTGCCGGAAAAGTCGGTTGGCTCGCAGGCCTGGAAGAACGTGCTGTCGGCGGCGCAGATCATGTCTTCGGTCGCGATTACCGGGGCGATCGCTGGCATCTTCTGAGCACCACCCTTACGGCTTGAGCCCGCGACAGAATCATCGGAGATTGAAATTGAACACCCAGGAGTATTTGCAACAGGGGCAGGCCTTGCGCCCGTCGCCGATTCCGGTCGCTGACCTGATCGGGGCTGCGTGGCAGCGCCGCCGCACGATCATGAAGCTGACCGCGGGCGGCGCGGTTCTTACGCTGGGTATTGCGTTTTTGTTGCCCAATGAATACATATCGAGCGCGCAGTTGATGCCGCCGGAACAGCAATCGGTTTCGAGCATGTCCTCGCTGAGCGCCCTATCGGGTGCGGGCCTGATGGCGGCCGGCGCCGGGGCCAGCCTGCTCAACCAGCGAACGCCGGGCGCAACTGCAATCGGCGTCCTGACCAGCCGCACCGCGCAGGACGACATCATCAAACGATTCGATCTGTTGAAGGTCTATGGAGACGATTACTACTTTGACGCCCGCAAGACTCTGACCAGGCGCAGTACATTCTCCGAAGACAAAAAGAGCGGCATCATTACCATCACTGTGATGGACCACAACCGCCAGCGAGCACACGATATGACGCAGGCCTATGTGGAAGAGCTCGACAAGCTCGGCAACAGCATCAGCACCTCGTCGGCGCGGCGCGAGCGGGAGTTTCTTGAGAGCCGGTTGAAAGATGTGAAAGCAAGCCTGGACGTGAGCGCGCACGCGCTAAGCGATTTTTCCAGTCGCAACGCCACGCTGGACATGGAGAAACAGGGGGAGGCAACCGTTGAAGCTGCAGGGAAGCTCGAGGCCGAGCTGGTGGTGGCCGAGAGCGACCTCTCCGCATTGAAGGCCACATACACTGAAGACAATGCGCGCGTGCGGCAGATGCGCGGGCGCGTGGATGAGTTGCAGCGACAGGTGCGCAAGGCGGGCGGGATGGGAGAGAAACCGGACGACGAGGAACTCGCGTCCGACCAGATGATTCCTTCCATCCGCAAGCTGCCGATTCTAGGGCTGAAGTACTACGATCTCTACCGTCAGGTCACGACCGAAGAGACCGTGTATGAACTGCTCAGCAAGCAGTACGAAATGGCCAGGGTACAGGAGGCCAAAGAAATTCCAACCGTGAAGGTGCTCGATGCTCCCGACTTGCCGGAGTGGAAGTCGTCGCCGCATCGAGCCGTGCTGGTGCTGCTGGGAACCTTTCTCTCCTTCTTTGGGTCGGTGGCGTGGATTGTGACCGAGAAGCTTCGTGGCGGCACCAATCGCGTCCAATTCGCCAGGGTGGTGGCCACAGGCATCCTTCACCATCTGCACGGATTCATTACCGCGGAGGCTGAATAATGCGCTCTGTAATGTGGTTTTGGCGGTCTCTGAATGTTCCTGAGGGAGCGCCTTTGAGAACCCTTCATCTCTGATGACTTCAGCAGGCATCTTGCAAGGATTCGATTGTCGCCAGTTGCGATCGGCGCTGGGCTTTCACGCCATCGATGTCAGCCTGCCCGGCGGGCATTCCAAGAGACGCGATCGAAGGGTTCTGTTGAGCGCCGTCACCGGCCCAATCACCGGCGCCTGCGGCTTGCTGGCGTTCCTGATTACGGTGCCGCTCACAATTCGCTACCTTGGGCCGGAACGCTACGGAGCCTGGATGTCGATCTCCGCGCTGATGGCGTTTCTTCGCTTTTCCGATCTTGGACTCGGCAATGGCCTGGTGGGCGCCGTCAGCCAGGCCGAGGGTAGAGGCGATCGTGGGTACGCGAAGCGGGCCATTTCGAGCGTGCTGGTCTTCCTTTGCGCGATTTCGATTCTCATCCTTGTCGGTTTTCCGATCTCGGCACTTGGAATTCACTGGGATGCTGTGTTGGGGCTTTCGCATTTGCAGGACAGGGGAGAGATTCAGACCGCAATCCTGGTCTTCGTCGCACTCTATGCAATCAGCATTCCAATCAGCCTCGGCCAGCAGGTGCAGCGGGCGCTTCAGCAGGGTTACATCTCCAACCTTTGGACCACGCTGGGCAGCCTGCTTTCGTTTACCGGGGTCTATGTTGCGGCCATGCACCATGCGCGCATTCCCTGGCTTGTTGCGATCATCGGCGGTGTTCCGCTGCTACCCGCGCTGGCCAACAGTGTCGTTCTCTATACACTGCAACGGCCCGACCTGCGACCATCTCTCAGCGGATGCGACAGAGCGGTCGGCAGAGAGTTGCTCAGCAAAGGCATGCTCTTCTTCGGGCTGGGAGTCGCCGGCGCGCTCGCATACGATTCGCAGAATATTCTGATCGCGCACATCCTCGGACCCGCGGCCGTCGGCGTCTACGCAGTGGTTCAGAGGCTGTTTTCGGCAATCCCCATGCTCGTGGCCTATGTGACCATGCCTCTTTGGCCGGCATTCGGCGATGCGCTGGGGCGCAGAGACTGGCAGTGGATTCCGCGCGCACTGAAGCGGGGTATGGCGGTCAACGCGTTGATGGCAATCATTCCGGCGATTCTGTTGACCTCATTCAGCGGCGCAATTCTCCTGCACTGGACGCACGGAGCGATCACCGCGCCCGGCTGGCTGATCGCCGGGTTCGCCGTCTGGTCTGTCACCTCGGCAGTGAGCGCGCCAATCAGCATGTTGCTCAACGCGGCCCATGTCCTCTGGTTTCAGATCGTCACCTGCATTCTCTACGGCTTGCTGACAATCGGCTCCATCCTGTGGGTGCTCCCATCCACCGGGCTGCCCGGCGCTGTATGGTCGATGACGATTCTCTATATCGCGGTGGTGCTGGCCCCGGGCCTGATCTATGTGAGGTTGTTTGTCGATCGCCTGGCCACTCTGCCCGTGGCTGAGGCATAGCGGCGAGACAGCAAGCGAAGAACTGTATTGGAGGAGAAATGAGTTTCAAGCGTGCGGAGATGGCCGCGCAAACGAAATGCGTTCTGTGCGGAAGCACCGACACATTTACCGAGGAAAACATAGCGGCCAAATCGATTCTGGAGCTGTATGGAGGGGAGCAGCGCGAGTTGGTGCGGCAGGAGCTTCGCGGGAACGCGCGCATCCGCGTCGTGCGCTGCAGCAACTGTTTCCTGTACTTCTTTGATCCTGCGCTGCCGGGGTCGCATGCCTATTATGAGAGCCTGCAATCTTTCGAGTGGTATTACCTCAAGGACAAGGCCGAATACGCGATGGCCAGGAAACGCATACCAACCGGCACGCGTGTTCTTGAAATCGGATGCGGAGCCGGGTGGTTTGCGCGGTATATTCCGCAGTGCATTTACACCGGCCTTGAGTACTCCGAAACCGCGGCTGCGGCGGCGAGGAGCGCCGGCCTCGATGTGTTCACCCAGTCAGTGTATGACCACGCATCCACGCACCACGCCGCCTACCAGGTGGTCTGCACTTTTCAGGTACTTGAACATGTTCCCGATCCGGGTGCGTTTCTCAACGCCTGCATTGAATGCCTTGAGCCCGGTGGCCTGCTGATCCATGCGCTACCGAGCAATGAGGGCTATCTGAAGTATCTTCCCAATGCGACGCTGAACCTTCCACCGCACCACCTCACCCGATGGCCCGACAAGACGCTTGAAGCCCTGGCAGGGATCTATCCCCTGAGGCTGGTCGCGCTGGAGCATGAACCGCTGGCGGCGATTCACCAGAGAATCTGTGCCAGCGCCATGATCAGGCGGCGGTTCGATCGAGTTTTCGGCCGCCAGCCGGCCTTTGTCGACCGCTCCTTCCGATCGAGGATCGCGGGGCGGTGCGCGGATTTTCTCGCGCTGAGCCTGTCGCCGCTCCTCTCAGAGGATGCGTTCCGGCCCAAGGGACACACGGTCTTGGCGACCTACAAAAAACTGCCTCATGCTGCGCAGGCGGTGGCTTAGCAGCTCTCATGAGAGTTCTCTGGTTCACCAACATCCTGATGCCTGAGGCGAGCAGTCATCTGGGCCTGCCCGCAGCGGGCGGTTCAGGGTGGTGGATGAGCGTCTTGCTCGACCGGTTAAAAGACAGAGAGAATCTCAAACTGGCTATCGTCGCAAGTGTCGGTTGGCGCGATGCTCACTTTGAGAAGGATGGCGTTGAGTATTTTGTGGTGAAGACCCCCTTGCGGAGAGCAATCTGGAGCTGGCTCGGCAGCTATCGGGACCGGCTGCCGATCAAGCGGCAGCTGGCGAAATATGCGTCTCTGATCTGCGAATGGAAGCCGGACGTCGTGCATGTACACGGAACCGAGTCGGAGTTTGGATTGATCAGGGCGTGGGGATTGAGCGATGTCCCATTTGCTGTTTCAATTCAAGGCCTCATGACTCCCTACGCGGCAAACGCCTACGGGGGCCTGCTGCCGGCCGAGCTGCATGGAGCGGTCCGCGGCGTCCTCGGAGTGCGGACGCGGTGTCTTGAACGCTGGAGGGGATTCCGCATGCGCATCCCCCACGAAGCAGCGATTCTGCGCTCCGCCGACACGGTGATGGGAAGAACAGAGTGGGATCGCGCGTGGGCCTCTGCCTATCAGCCTAACGTACGTTACCGGCACGTCGACGAAGTGATGCGGCCTGAGTTCTACCATGCCGCGCCGTGGCTGTTCGAGAGGTGCCGGCCAATGCAGATCTTCACGACCAGTGGATGCGAGCCGCTGAAAGGGATTCATGTTCTGATCGAAGCGGCGTACCGGCTCAAGAATATCTTTCCGGATCTTCACGTCAACATTGCCGCGGATGGTTTTTTCCCGCATCCACAGAACGACTATGCGCGATTCGTACTGGATCGTATCGAGCGGCGCGGCCTCCAGAACAGGGTGACTTTTCTCGGCCATCTTGACGGTACTGCAATCGTTGGTCAGCTGCAGAGGGCGCACTGCTACGTGATGCCGTCATTCATTGAAAACAGCAGCAATGCACTGCAGGAAGCCATGTTGGTCGGTACACCCTGTATCGCGACCAATGCGGGCGGAACCACCAGCATTCTGGAAAGCGAGCGGTCGGGGCTGACCTTCCCTGCGGGAGATTCAGCGCTGCTTGCAGGCCAGTTGACGCGCGTGCTTCGGGACCAGCGCCTGGCAACCATGCTGAGCCGCGAGGCGTGCTTCTCCGCGGCGCTCAGGAATGACCCGGTCCGCGTGGAAGCGCAACTGCTCAACGCATATCAGGAACTTGTGGGAGTGGGAGTGCCGGCATGAGAGAACCCACGACTCCAGCCATCATCGATCGCGCCTCGCGAAACGAGCCAGCGCGATCCGCAACCAGGAATTGGCGCGGCCTTGCGCTGGGCGCGCTGCTGTGCCTCGCCATCAGCGTCGGCGGCAACGAGTGGGCCTACAGCACGCTAATTCCTCTGCTGGTAACGTACATTGCCAAGGCCTTCCCAATTGCGGGACTGATTGTGCTCACCATGCTCTACCAACTCTACGAGTTGCAGGGAGTGCCCCGGCAGTTGCGCAACCGCCTCCTGTTCTGCCTCGGGGTGTACGTGGGGATTGTGGTGCTCGGCTTGATGTTCTGGTTCACGACCTCGCCGCCGCCGTGGCTCTATGTCAGCCTTTGCCAGGCGATCCTCTGTGGCTTTGTTGGCTGCGGAATCGGCAGAACGCACGAAGCGGCAATGTGGACGCTGAAGACCATGGCCCGCGTAGGTGCCGTGGTTGCCGTCTACAAGTACCTGATGCCAGATGTGGAGACAGGTGCTTCATTCCCCACGCTGGGCGTCGGATGGCCCGTCGAGGTTTTCATTCTTTTCGGCTTTTGCTGGTATCTGTGCGAAGCAATGCTCGCAGCGCGCATTTCGATCGAGATGCTGCTCGGTGGAGCGGCGTGTTCTCTTGAAGTGTTCATCGCCTTTCACAAGCCGCTCGTGTTTGCGGGAATCGCCTGCATGGTGACACTGATTCTTCTGCTGCAGTTTCTCAAGGCCCATCGCCGTCGCGGCAACCTGCGCCTGCTGGCGGCCTCCCTCCTATTGAGTGGGGCGCTATTTGCCGCCTATGAAGCGACGGGGGGACGCATCATCGAGCAATACGAAGAAGACTTCTTTCTGAAATACCTGCACATGAGCACGTCACCCGATGAACTGGCCTTGGACGCGGGAGCATTGCATGGCTTTTCGGGTGGACGTTTCGATCTTTGGGAGCAGGCAATCAACCAGTTCTGGACTTCGCCGCTGGTAGGCAGCGGGCCTGGAAGAAGATTCTACGGCGAAGCGTCGGGTGAACTGGTGCACGCGCACAACGGCTATATTGAAATTCTTTACTCCATCGGAATCCTTGGCGCGCTGGCTCATGTTGCAGCGGCGTGGATTTGGCTGCGAAGAACGGTGTTGACGAGGGGATTCCCACGCAGGGCAACGGTCATGCTGCCGGTTGCTGTTTATCTGGGCGGATTTCTCTTCTACGAGACCGGCGAGGGCGCAACCGTTCTTTTTACCGTTCTCTCTTTCGTGTACTTCCTGATGGGAGTCGCCTTCGGGTACTCATTCTCCGCGGGACGGACTGGCAAGAAAAGCGAATCCACGCAGGTTTCGCGGCCCGCTCCCTCCATCATGGAAACAAATCTCATTCAGGCAGACGTCTCAGCTCAATGACCGCTTCCGCGATTGGATCAGGATCCCCGCGCGTTCTGATCGTCGGTATCGATCCTCTTCAACGAATAGGCGCGCAAGGAATAACAGTGGCGAATCTGTTCTCAGGATGGGACCCTGACGCCCTTGGGCAACTAGTCATCACGGATGCCGCCGCTCCAGGCGTGAGCACCTGCGGTAACAGTCACCAGGTGGCCTCGACAACCTTTCCCTTGGAGCATGCGTTCAGGGGGGTGCTGCAAGGCGTAATTCGCGCCTCTGGTCCATCGACAAACAAGATCGGGGCTGTGGGCGTTTCATCCAACGAGGTCAGAAGCCTTCGAGTGCGGATGCACCTGGCGGGTCGGGCAATCAACGACCTCGGGCCTTGCCGGCTCTCCGAAACAACCGTGCGCTGGATTCGGGAGTTCAAGCCGGAAGTGATTTATTCCTGCCTGGGCAACGCGCGGCTAATGAAGGTCGCGATAGCTGCAAGCGAGGCGGCTGGCGACATTCCCATCATTCCTCATTTCATGGACGACTGGCCATCGACGCTCTACGCGGACGGAACGCTATGGTCGATCCCCCAAAAGACCACCAGGAAATTGCTACTGAAACTCTTTCAGCATGTGCCCTTCGGATTCTGCATCGGCGATGCAATGGCCGCGGAGTACAAGCGGAGATACCAGCGGGATTTTAGTGCCTTCATGAACTGTGTCGAAGACAGCGAGTTCACTCCGAGCCCTGTTGAACGCAAGAATTCATCTCGGGCGGAACTGGTCTGGACCTATGTGGGCGGGCTTCACCTGAATAGATGGAAACCGCTCGCCGCGATCGCCAAATGCGTTTCCGCGCAAGGTGGCACATTGCGCATCTTTGCCCCGGAGCAGGATATCCGCAAGCATGGAGATGCGCTGTCCCACCTTGCCGGCACGCAACTCTCCAGCTTGGCGCCCAGCGATGTGATGAATGCATTGCGGGATAGCAACGTGCTGGTACATGTCGAGTCTTTCGATCCCGATGAGTCCGCGTTTACGCGGCTCTCGGTCTCAACCAAGCTGGCGCAGTACCTGGGCAGCGGGAGGCCGATTCTCGGATTCGGTCCGGCGGGTTTGGCATCGCTCCAGCTGATTGCTGACGCGAGTGCGGGCGTGACGGTCACAACTAATGCACCGGAACCGCTGGCCGACACAATGAATAAGCTCGCCGGAGATACCGATCTCCGCAGGAAGTTGTCGGAAAGCGGCTTCGCGTATGCGAAGGAACATTTCATGAAGGGGGCCGTTTGTCGCAGGTTTCTGCACATGCTCGAAGGTGCGAGTGCGATGCACAAACAACATCTGCCCCTCGGGACTCCCGATGACATGTAGAGTTCTCATGGTGTCGCCGTGCGAATCCGGAGGTCATCCCACGTATGTGAAGGAAGTGTTGAGGGCAGCTCATCACTGCGGCAATGAACGCGATGTCTCTGTTGAACTGCTTGCGTCGACTGCCCTGGAGGCGCCCTTTCGCAGCGCTTCTTATCCGGTTCACTGCGTTCTGCCCTCCTACCCTGACCGAAGCGCGATGAACATTGCACACTATCGATGGAGCCAGTTCATCTATCCCATACGCGTGGATGGGGAAGTGATCGACTGGCTTGGGAAGCACCCAGAGATCGACGGCGTACATTTTCAGGACTACTTCAATCTCGGCAGCGCGTTCAATATCCGCACCTATCGGAAGACAGGGAAGTGGCTGGCCTTCACCGTGCACAATATCCGATCGCATCGATACCTGCCCATGGGCCGCGCGGTCATGGACGCGATGGCGCGCACGACCTGGCGCGGCTGCGACGTGCTCTTTGTGCACAGCGAACAGTTGAAGCGGGAACTGGCCGAGTTTCTCGGCCCGGGACACCCGCGCATCTGCGTCACGCCGCACGGGGTCTTTGCCGCAGAGATTCGAATGCAGCCACAAGACATGGCGGCGCGCCTCAGGCGCAAGAGGCTGCTTGTCTTTGGCCAGCTGCGAGCCAACAAGGGGCTGCACGTAGCGCTCGAAGCACTGCGACTGCTCGACGGATTCAGCCTGACCATCGCCGGGGGCGGACTAGTTGAACCGGCGTACTGGATCAAGACAGCCTCGCCTTTGATCGATGAACTGAAAGCGGCTGGACGGCAGATTGAAGTCATCAACGGATATATCCCCGAAGAATCGCTGCCCGCGTTGTGGGCAAGCCATAGCGCGGTGCTGCTGCCCTACACCGACGCATTCAAAGCTCAGAGCGGCGTGCTGTTTCTGGCGATTGGCCTGCGAACTCCATCCATCACGAGCGGCGCAGGTGGAATGGCTGAAATCTTGAAAGCGTATCCGGTAGGAGAAGTGATGCCGACGAGCGATCCGGCCGGCCTGATCGCCGCCGTTCGCGCACTCTACGCGCGAGATCCGAACGAGTTGCAATGCGCCCTTGACGATGCGAACGTTGCATTGTCCTGGAATCGAAGCGCACAGCCATTGATCGACGCTTACATCGAAACCAATCGATGCCGTGCTGCATATGGGTCTGTCTAGCCCGCCGCTGTCGCCATGAAGGAACGAGACATGACCCTGAGAATCGCGCTTGTGGCTCCGCTTTCGCCACCGAGCGGCGGGATTGCGACTTGGACGGAAGGGATGCTTGCTTTTACCCGGCAGGATTTCGAAACCGAGCTTGTGCTGGTGGATACGGCCGTCCGCTACGGATCGCTGGGCAAGCTGCGCTCCAACACCCGCTCGGCATTGGCGATGCGCATCCTCTGCGGACCTTTTGCGGCAGCATCGATCGTTGTTCGGTTTGCGCTTGCGCTGCTGTGGAGGCGCTGCAGAGTTGCGCATATCTGCACCAGCGCTTCGCTGGGAATGCTGCGGGACCTCGTGATGGTTGCTTTCGCGCGCCTACTGCACGTGCGTGTTGTTCTCCACATGCACCTCGGTTGGGTGCCTCGCATCATGGCCTCGCACAACTGGGAGGCGTCATTGATCGCGAGAACGTCGAGACTTGCTGGACGCGTGATCGTTCTCGATGAGGCTTCCGCCGAGTGTCTTCGCGCTGCGGTTTCAGGGTGCGACGTTGTAGTCATTCCGAATCCGGCCTGGAACTGCGCCGGAATCGAGATGACGGTCCCTGACACCGCATGCGACAGAACGATCGTCTTTGTCGGTCATGTGGTACCAAGCAAGGGCGTGCGCGAACTGGTAAAGGCATGTGCGGGAATTCCTGAGGCCTCATTGCGGCTTCAGTTGATTGGCCCTGTGGAACCAGCATTCCGTGCGGAGCTGTTCGAATTGGCACAAGCGAAGGCTGCTGGTGACTGGATTGAAATCGCAGGGCCGCTTGGCAACCAGGAAGCGACTCGGCGTGTTCGCTCCGCTCTCGCGCTGGCCCTGCCGAGTCACTGGGAAGGGTTTCCATATGTCGTGCTCGAAGCCATGATGTGCGGCAAACCGGTAATCTCGACGCCGGTAGGCGCGGTTTCCTCAATGCTGGCAGTTAACGAATCGGAGCCCTGTGGAATCTGCGTTCCGGTGGGGGAAGTGGATAGTCTGCGAAGGGCCATCGAGAGGCTTTTGCGGAACCCGGCATATGCGCACGAACTCGGCCGGCGAGGCAGGGAACGCGTCCTGCGTGAGTATTCGCCGGCGAGTGTCTATACAAAGTACCAGGAAGCATGGAATGGGACTTCGGGCGCATCGGCGGCGATGCTCGCTGAGCAAGGGTAATCCGGGTAAATCATGCATAGAGGCCATGACCCATCACCAAAATCCCCACCAGAGAACCATCCCACCGGATCACGGTCGTCAATTAGTGAAGTTTCATTTCAAGTATGTCGGTTTCGCGTTCCGGTTGGCGATCGCAAAATTGCGCTATCGCAGCCGACTCCATCTGCGGTCTTTGGAGTTTTCGATGGAGAGAGATGTGGAACTGAATATCGACGGGAAGTCCACAGTCGAATGCGGCCGCCGAGCGTACCTGCGCAAGGGGACTGTTGCGGATGCGCGCGAGGGTTCCGTTCTGCGCATCGGCAGCTTTGTGTTTGTCAATCGGGGTTGCTCGCTGGTAGCTCGCTACGGAATCGAGATCGGCGATGAAACGCTTCTCGGCGAATACGTCACAATCTACGACCACAACCACAACTACGACAGTGCGGCCACCGGCGAGTTGCGCGATCAGGGTTATCGGGGCGGCCCGATTTCAATCGGGCGCAATTGCTGGATTGGCTCGCATTCGTTTATTGGCGCTGGCGTCTCCGTTGGAGACAACTGCGTCATCGGAGCACACACCGTAGTCACGCGGAGCATCCCGGCCAACAGCCTCGTCTACGGAAAACTGCAACTTGTGATAAAGCGAAGAGGAATGGAACAGCGATGAACATCTTTGCAGACAAGACGCTCCTGATCACGGGAGGAACAGGCACGTTTGGAAATGCCGTGGTGGATATGGCTGCCCGGGTTGGATTTGGCGAGATTCGGATCTTCAGTCGCGATGAGAAGAAGCAGGATGACATGCGCGAACGCCTGCGCAATACGCGGGTGAAGTTCTTCGTCGGCGATGTGCGCAACTACGACAGCGTGGCGCAGGCGATTCACGGGGTTGACTTCGTCTTCCATGCAGCGGCCCTCAAACAGGTGCCATCGTGCGAGTTCTTTCCAATTGAAGCGGTGCAGACCAATACGCTAGGCGCGGAGAACGTGATGAAGGCGGCCCTCGCTGCCAACGTCGGCAAAGTCATCGTACTCAGCACCGACAAGGCGGTCTACCCGGTTAACGCAATGGGAATGTCAAAGGCGCTGATGGAGAAGTGCATGGTGGCCAAGGCAAGAATGCACGGAGCCCAGCCTACTGTTTTCTGTGGAACTCGTTACGGAAACGTAATGGCCTCGCGCGGGTCGGTCATTCCTTTGTTTCTCAAACAGATTCTGGCAGGGCAGCCGCTCACTCTGACCGATCCAAACATGACGCGCTTCATGATGACCATTGACGGCGCAGTGGAGCTGGTGCTGTATGCGTTTGAAAACGGCGGCCCAGGAGATATCTTCGTACAGAAGGCGCCCTCGGCAACCATCGGAACCCTGGCGCGGGCGCTCCTGACGTTGATGGGCGCTGAAAATGAGATTCGCGTCATTGGAACGCGGCACGGAGAGAAGCTGTACGAGACACTCTTGAATCGCGAAGAGATGGCACATGCCGAGGACCGCGGCGAATATTACCGCGTCCCCGCCGACGTGCGGGATCTGAACTACTCAAGCTTCTTCAGCGATGGCAAGACGACCGTATCCGAAGCCGAAGATTACAACTCTCACAATACCAGGCTGCTGAACGAAGAGGGCATGATGACACTGTTGCTGAAGCTCGATTGCGTGCAGAATGCGCTGTCGGGAAAGCTGGTGCTGGCGTGAAGAAGATTCTTGTCATCGGCGGCCGCGGCTTTCTCGGCCGCAATCTGATGGCTCGTCTGTCGGAGCGTGAAGACTGCGTCACGCAGATCTTCGATCAGGGGGATTCGCAACTGGATCTCGCCCATTGGCTGGCGGAGGCGGATTTGGTCTTCCATCTGGCCGGCATCAACCGAGCCTCGGATCCAGTTCAATTTGAAACGGGAAACCTCGGATTTACCGAGCAGATATGCACCATCATTCGTGATGCGAAACGCGCCCCGAAGATTGTTTTCAGCTCTTCGATCCAGGCCGCCTTGAACAATCCATATGGAACCAGCAAGGCAAAGGCGGAAAACGCGCTGCGACAGTTCGCATCCGAAAGCGGTGCCTGCGTTCGAATTTACAGGCTCAAGAATCTCTTTGGTAAGTGGTGCAAGCCAGACTACAACTCCGTGACCGCGACGTTCTGCCACAACATTGCACGGGATCTGCCGATTGCAGTCTCGGACCCGAGGTCCGAGATCCGGCTGAGCTACGTAGACGACGTGGTGGAAGCGTTCCTTTCAGAGTTTGACGACTGCCAGCGCGAGTCAGAGGCAGGAGAACTGATCCCAAGCTTCAACATTCAACTCGGTGACCTCGCCGGCAGGATTCAGGCGTTTCACGCGATGAAAGACACGCTCATAATTCCGAATGTCAAAGACTGGTTCAATCGCTCTCTCTATGCCACATACCTGTCGTATGTGCCCGCGCGGGACCGGGAAAAGAGGCTTAACGCGAGGTGCGACGATCGCGGAAGTCTCGCTGAGTTTGCCAAGCAGGATCATTTCGGGCAAGTGTTTGTTTCCAGGACTCGGCCCGGCGGCACCCGCGGCAATCATTATCACCACACCAAGACGGAAAAGTTCCTGGTCGTTGAAGGCAACGGGTTGATTCGGATGCGGGCCATTGGGAGTGAAACCGTCGAGGAATACATGGTTGCCGGGGATGCCTATCAGGTAATCGACATTCCTCCCGGCGTGACGCACTCAATCACGAACGTAGGCGACCGCGAAATGGTCACCCTGTTTTGGGCCAGCGAGATATTCGATCCCGACCGGACGGACACGTACTATCTTCCTGTCGAGGTCGAGGAAAGCAAGCGGACCGCCATGGAGACAGCATGAAAATCGCAACCATTCTTGGCACCCGGCCAGAGATCATACGGCTCTCGCGGGTGATTGCGGCGCTGGATCGCAATGCCGAGCATATGCTAATTCATACCGGACAGAACTACGACTACGAGCTGAATCAGGTGTTTTTTGACGATCTGCGTATCCGCAAGCCCGACCACTTTCTGGGCGCTGCGAAAGGAAACGCCGCCGCCACAATTGGTGCGATAATCGCGAAATCCGACAAGGTGTTGAAGGCAATTCGCCCGGATGCAGTTCTAATTCTTGGCGATACCAACAGTTGTCTGGCGGCGATTGCGGCAAAGCGCAACAAGATTCCGGTATTTCACATGGAAGCAGGGAATCGATGCTTCGATGAGCGTGTTCCCGAGGAGATCAACCGGCGCATCGTCGACCACATCAGCGATATCAATTTGCCCTACAGTTCGATCTCCCGTGAATATCTGCTGCGCGAAGGCATCGCGCCGGACCGCATCATCAAGACCGGCAGCCCCATGCATGAGGTGCTTCACCATTACCTTCCAGTCATCATGGAATCGGATGTACTGGAGCGGATGAGCCTGCGCGAAAATGATTACTTCGTGGTGAGTTCCCATCGCGAAGAAAATGTGGACGAGCCTGCACAGGTGAAGCGGCTGGTGAAGCTGTTGAACGGCCTTGCAGGCGAATTCCATCGGCGTGTGATCGTCTCAACGCACCCCAGAACGCGCAAGCGTCTCAAAGGCCTTGCCGCCGGCCTGCGCGAGGAGGTTGAATTGCTGCCGCCTTTCGGGTTCCTTGATTATGTGCACTTGGAGATGAAGGCGAAGGCCACGCTGTCAGACAGTGGCACCATTTCGGAGGAATCCTCGATTCTGAACTTTCCAGCGCTGAATCTTCGCGATGCGCATGAGCGCCCCGAAGCCATGGAAGAGGCGGCTGTCATGATGACGGGGCTGGATCTTCAGCGTGTCCTGGATGGGCTGCGTATCCTGTCCAGCGAAGGGCAGCCAGCGTCCCGGCGGGTCTACGACTACGAGGCGCCGAACGTCTCCGACAAGATTGTAAAGATCATTCAGAGCTATGTGCACTATGCGAATCGCGTTGTGTGGCGCAAGGGCTGATTGAAAGTGGGCCGTTGAATCTACGATGAAGATCCTGATTGTCTCGCAATACTTCTGGCCGGAGAACATGCGGATCAACGAGCTCGCTTCCAGCCTGCAGCAGCGCGGCCATCAGGTTACGGTCTTCACCGGCAAGCCGAATTATCCGGCCGGAGAATACTTCCCTGGATACAGCTTGTTTGGATGCTCACGGGAGCAATACGAGGGTATGGAAGTCGTTCGCATCCCCCTGCTGGCGAGAGGCCGAAACAGCCATTTGAGGCTGGCTCTGAACTATGCATGCTTCGCGGTGGTCGGATCGCTACTTGCACCTTTCAGGCTTCGCGGAAGTTTCGATGCCATCCTGGTGTTCGCCGTTTCTCCCCTGACGCAGGCGTTACCCGCGCTGGTTCTCAAGATGTTGGGACGGGGACTGGTTCACATATGGCTTCTCGACCTCTGGCCGGACAGCCTCTCTGCCACTTCGGCAGTGAGATCGAAGAGCGTGCTCTGGATTGCGAGGATCATGAGCAAACTGATTCATCGCGCCGCCGACATGAACCTCGTGTGCAGCCGCGGGTTTCGCGAGCGGTTGGCAGCGTTGGGGGTTAGTCCGGAACGGATTCGTTACGTGCCCAATTTTGCAGAAGACATTTACGGAAGAAGAGTCGAGCAGAATGAAGCGGCCCGACACGATGCCCTGTTGCCGGCCGGTTTTCGCATCCTGTTTGCCGGCAATGTAGGCTACGCGCAGGATTTTCCGACCATCCTGCACGCCGCCGAAATGCTGCGCTGCGAGCGAGGCGTTCAATGGATCATCGTGGGAGATGGAAGAGCGTCCGAGTGGCTCAGTCAGGAGATTGCCCGCCGCGGCCTTGAGCAGACGGTGCACACCATGGGCAGGTTTCCACTGGAGGAGATGCCCATGTGGTATGAGTGCGCCGACGCCATGATGGTGGCTCTGCGCAGCGACCCGATCTTTGCGCTGACGTTGCCGGGAAAGGTTCAATCCTGCATGGCCGCCTCCAAACCAATTCTCGCCGCTCTCGATGGAGAACCGGCGCGCGTTATTCAAGAAGCACGGTGCGGCATCTGCGTTCCAGCCGGCGACGGAACAGGCTTGGCGGAAGCCGCTCTTCAGCTTTCACGGATGCATGCCAATGAACTACGCGAACTCGGGTTGAACGGACGCGCTTACTTCGATCGGCATTTTGAGCGGCAGATGGTTATCGCCCAACTGGAAGATTGTCTTGCGGCCGTGCCGGGCTGCTGACTCGCGCAGGCTATGCGAAATGATGGCAGAGGATCACACTTGATCGGTGTTACCGGAGGCACGGGATTTGTGGGACAGAGGCTGGTTGCAAGACTGTCAGGCGAGATGCCTGTTCGCGTTCTGTCAAGCGGCGCGACCCCGACGCCTCTCAAGAATGTAGAGTACCTGGTTGGCGATGTGCGTTCTACCGAGATTGCAGATCGGTTCGCTCGCGGATGCAACGCGATTGTGCACCTGGCCGGCATCGCGCACACTAGTCTTCGGACGCGCGCAGAAAGAGAGCAATCGCATTCGGTCAACGTGGAAGGCACGCGAACGATGCTCGAGGCGGCTATACGGAACGGAGTTGATCGGTTCGTTTTTGTATCGACCGCGCATGTCTATGCGGCGCAAACCGGGTTGAATCTTGAAGAGTCGTCGCCGGTTCGCGCGACCGGCGCATACGCTGAAACCAAAATCAAAGCAGAAGAATGTGTGCGCAGCGCCGGCGAGAGGGGGCTGAAGGTCGTGATTGCGCGGCCCTGCCTGATCTACGGCCCCGGCGTACGCTTCAACCTGGAGCGCATGATGCGCGCTATCGATGTGGGCTACTACTTTCACCTTGCGGGCGCAAATCCGTTGCGCAGTGTTGTATCTGTTGAGAATGCGGCCCGCGGGCTGCAACATCTTGCGGCCAACGAAACACCCACCGGCACGTACAATCTCGCCGATGAAAGTGCAATTCATCTTGTTGACTTTGTCAACGATCTTGCCGCTCGCATGGGACGGCGACGACCCCGCACCATTTCGCCAAGTGCGATTGGATTTGCTTCTGCGATCGGCACCGTCCTGCAGAATTTGGGAATTCGTTTTCCCCTCACGCGCGAAGCCATCGCAAAGTTGACATCGGATTTGTCGCTTAGCACAAAGAGGCTGGCCGAGACAGGCTTCCTTTGGGAATACAACGACGGACAGGTGCGGCAGCAAATGGTCGACTACTACCTGCGGGCGAAGCGCCGATGAAACGTATCTTCGATGTCATGGCATCCAGCTTTCTCCTGTTGGTGCTAGCTTTGCCGATTGCCGTCATTGCCCTGGTTGTCAAAATCAGTTCGAAAGGGCCGGTCCTCTACTGGTCTGATCGTGTGGGCCGGGACAATTGCATCTTTAAAATGCCGAAATTCCGCAGCATGCGCTTCGATGCTCCCCAGGTTGCGACGCATCTGCTGCGCGATCCCGACGCATATCTAACCCCGGTCGGGAGCTTCCTCCGGCGCAGCAGCCTTGACGAGTTACCTCAGCTCTTTTCCGTATTGGCAGGCCGCCTCAGTCTCGTGGGCCCGCGCCCCGCCTTATTCAACCAGGACGACCTGATCGCGCTCAGAACCGAGCGCGGCATTCAGAAACTCACGCCCGGCATTACCGGTTGGGCGCAGATCAACGGGCGCGACGAGCTGCATATCCCCGAAAAGGTGAGCCTCGACCACGCGTACCTGAAGATGCGTTCATTCCGGTTCGACATGAAGATCCTCCTCATGACTGCCTTGAAGGTCGCTCGCCGCGAGGGCGTTTCCCACTGAAGGAGCCTTCGCCTACGCCATAGCCAGTTTCGAAACCGGGTCTCCTGAAGGGCCGCGATTCTATAAGGCCCTGCACCAGGACAGAAGGATGAAATGCAATGGACCACGCCGGCCGCGGATGCGGATGGCGTAGTCCATTTGTCTTTGAGGATGAATTTGCCGGCGCTTTCCCGCGCGAAATCGCGCGATTCAATACTGCCCGTAGCGGCCCTTGATGGAGTCAAACAGTTTCGCGGAATCGTAGCCGACGCCGTCTTTGAAGACAATCTCCACCTTCTCAATGTCGTTGATGTTGGCAGCTGGATTCCCGTTGATGACAACCAGATCGGCGTTCTTGCCCACAGCGATAGAGCCGATGGCGGCCTGGCGGCCAAGAAACGTCGCACCGTTCAGAGTGGCAATGCGGATCGCTTCCAGCGGCGTGAAGCCATCTGAATCGACAAGCAGTTCCACCTCGCGCTGATCGCCGAACCCCGGAAGCACGCCGCCGTCGCCGGTTGGGTCGGGGCCACCAAGGAGCAATCCACCAGCCTGAACAAACTTGTATTCAAGCTTCGCGTTGTGCTCATAGGCGAGAGCGCGGGTTGGGTTGGCGGGCCGGGTCAGTTCAAGGTTGCGCGTGTAGAGATAAGCTTCGCGCGTGGGCGGCGACATTGCCTCAAGAACGCGATTCTGCAGATGAAGATGCTGCGGGATGGAACTTTCAAATACCGGAAGAGTGCTGGTGACTGCGACGTGGTGATCCACGAGCAGCTTGATCAGTGCCGCTGCATCTGCGCCGTCAGGGTCCATTCCCGCAAGCGTAGGAATGCCGGAAGAGCGGGGGCAGATATCTGGCTGCTTACCCGGATCGAGCTGCGTGTTGACGAAGAACCCGTGCTCCAGGTTGTCGATGCCGATCTCAGCGGCCTCGGGATACGTCACCGCGCAGAGATGGCCGGTAACCTTGATCCCGTGCTTGTGCGCTTCATCCACGGCGGCCTTGAGCTCGGCCCGCGTAATGTTCATGTAGGCCTTATAGCTCGTGGCTCCCTGGGTAGCCCAGTAATCGACAAAGGCGCGCGCATCGTCAGGCCCGGTCAGATTGTGCATTTGTATGAAGGGGCTGTTTGAGCCTTCCAGATAGGGTGCGGTTACGTCCATGTGCGGGCCGGGCAGGTTGCCAAGGTCGATCTCGCGGCGCAGGTTCAGGTCGAGATAAGGCTCCACGCTGCCGGTGGTGCGCATGGTTGTGACGCCGGCGGCGAGGTACATCCGCGGCGAGGTGAATGTCATCTGCGGCACGATAAGGGGTGGTTCAGAGGATCCATCCGCAGCTTCGTCGGCCCGCGCTATGTAGTAAAGGTGGTCGTGCATGCCCACCAGGCCGGGAATTACCGTGCGCCCGGTGAGGTCGATGACCGGCACTTGGATTCCGACTTGCGGCGTTGCGCCGATGCTGCTGATTTTGCCATTCTCGATCAGAATAGATTGGTTCTCAAGCGGCGCAGCGCCGGTCCCGTCAATGATCCGAACGTGCGTCAACAGAACCGACGGCGCGTTGACCTTGACATACTGGAGCACATCGGCGGAGAGCTTGGGTGCTTGGGCCTGAAGCGAAGCGAGGGCCGTGGAAAATGAGAGGATCAGAAATGCCTTTAGGCGAGAACGCATGGGGAGTCTCCAGTATAGCGACTGTGGGCAGCGCGTGCTGAGTGCGATTTATCGGGCGATTGCGAATTCCATTAGAGAGTAGAACACGTCGCCGTTACAATCAACGGTATTGCATCTGCAGAAGATCCAGCTTTAAGGGTTGATCCGGAATTCTATGCGCGTGGCGATCGATACTGGCGGAACATTTACAGACTGCGTCTATCTCCAGGATGGAAAGCTTCGGGTGTTAAAGGTGTTTTCCACGCCCGACGATCCTGGGCGCGCAGTTCTCGAAGCTTTGCGCAAAATCGGTGCGCCGGCGAATGAGTCAGTTCGCCACGGTACAACCGTGGGTACGAATGCGATGCTTGAGCGTAAAGGCGCAAAGGTTGCCTTCGTCACAACAGCAGGATTTGAAGACGTAATCGCGATTGGGCGCCAGGCTCGCCGAAAGCTATATGACTGGTTTCAGTCTGCGCCCGATTGCCTGGCTCCGGCCGCGCTTCGCTTCGGGGTTGAGGAGCGGATAAGCGCGGAAGGAGTTGCGCTCAAGGCAGCAGATTCGGCCGCGCTCGACCAACTGGCGGAGCGGATTACGGCCTCTGGAGCCGAAGCGATTGCCATTTCCCTTCTGTTTTCCTTTGCGAATCCAGCGAATGAAAATATGGTTTACGCAGCACTGAAGAAGACAGGCCTTCCGGTCTCCGTGTCTCATCTCATCCTGCCGGAGTTTCGCGAGTACGAGCGCGCATCCACGGTTGTGGCCAACGCCTATCTCTCGCACGTTGTTGGTGGGTATATGGAGAAGCTGGTCAGGAGCGTCGGCGCAGAATTCGCCGGCAGAGTTGAGGTCATGCAATCGTCGGGCGGCATCATTCCTGCACGCATTGCGGCTGACGAGCCGGTGAGAACTCTGTTGTCAGGGCCAGCTGGCGGGGTGATGGGTGCGTATCAATTAGCAAGTCTTGCCGGCTTCGACAAGATCATCGGGTTCGATATGGGCGGCACATCGACCGACGTATCGCTTGTCGACGCCCGGCTTGGCGGACCGCAACTCAGCACAGAGTCCAATATCTCCGGGGTGCCAATCGGCATTCCCATGCTCAATATTCACACGGCGGGGGCGGGTGGTAGTTCTTTGGCGCGATTCGATGCTGGCGGTCTGTTGCATGTCGGCCCAGAGTCGGCAGGATCGATGCCAGGCCCGATCTGCTTTGGCCGCGGTGATCAGCCGACCGTCACCGACGCAAACCTGATTCTCGGACGCCTCGATTCGACCAGCTTTCTCGGTGGCGCCGTTCCGCTTGATCGGGAGCGCACGGTGCGTCTGATGGGTGAGGCGAAGGGATCGATCGCGAGCGTTGAAGAGTTTGCCGAGGGAATTATTCGCGTGGTGGAAGCGTCGATGGAGAAAGCAATCCGCGTCATCTCAGTCGAGCGCGGCTACGATCCGCGCGACTTTACCCTGGTGGCTTTCGGCGGCGGTGGGCCTCTGCACGCGTGCGCTCTTGCACATGCATTGCGCATCCCGCGCGTACTCATTCCGGCATTGCCTGGTGCGCTTTCGGCAGTGGGTATTCTGCTTGCCGATGCAGTGCGCGATTACTCGCGGACGGTAATGCTTTCTTCTGAAGCGAGTCTTGAAACAGTGTTTCAGGAGTTGGAGGAACGCGGCTACGCGGAGTTCCGCAATGAAGATCTGAATGGAACCGCGGTGCGGTCCGTCGATCTGCGCTATCGGGGACAGGGGTACGAACTGAATGTTCCATTCAATGCTCAGATGCTGACGGCATTTCATGAATTGCATCGCCAGCGGTATGGATTTGCGAATGAGCAGCGAGAAGTGGAAATTGTGAATGTACGGGTTCGTATGATCGCAAAGTCGGACCCCTTCAACCCCATCAAGAGGGAGTTGCGGGAAGGCAACGGTGAACAGGCGCTGCTGTCCACTCGAGCGGTGCACTTAGGTGGGCGCACGTTGGAGACGCCCGTATATGATCGCGCTGCGCTGCAGCCCGGCGATACGATTCAGGGCCCGGCAATTATCACCGAGTACAGTTCCGCAACCATCCTTCCACCCCAGGACACGCTGCGGGTAGATGCGCTCGACAACCTGATTATCGAGGTGCACGGATGACCGCGACCAGGCATGCTCACGATCCAGTAGCCCTGGCGATCTTCCAGAGCGGAGTCCACTCGATCGCAGAAGAAATGGGCGCGGCTCTGCGGCGCACATCCATTTCGCCCAACATCAAGGAGCGCCGCGACTACTCCTGCGCCATCTTCGATGCCCAGCGGCGAGTGATTGCCATGGGCGATCACATGCCGGTTCATCTTGGCTCCATGCCTATGTCGGTGAAGGTTGCAGTTGAGACGCTGCCGCTTGGTCGAGGCGATATGGCCATTCTCAATGATCCGTACGCCGGAGGCACTCATCTGCCCGACATCACGCTGGTGTTGCCCGTGTTTATTGCGGATCGTGCCGAGCCTTTCTTCTATGTTGCCGCAAGAGCGCACCACGCGGATGTGGGCGGAATGTTTGCCGGGTCCATGGGTCCGGCACGCGAGATCTACCAAGAGGGTATCCGCATTCCTCCGGTGCGCATCATGCGCGGTGGAGTGATCGACTCCGAAGTTCTTTCCTTGATCCTGCATAATGTGCGCACGCCGCGTGAGAGGGAAGGCGATCTTGCCGCGCAGATCGGCGCTTGCCAGGTAGGGGAACGCAGGCTTCACGAGGTAATTCAGAAATACGGCGCAGAGAACGTTACGGCCCTCACTGAGAATCTGCTCGAGTATTCTGATCGCCTGATGCGCGCCGAATTGAGCAAAATGCCGGCCGGAGTTTTTGAAGCGGAGGATTTTCTGGACGATGACGGAGTCGGCCCAACTCCCCTGCGTATCGCTGTAGCAATTTGCTTCGATTCCAAAAATGCCTCGGCGGTGATTGACTTTCAAGGAAGCTGTCCGCAGGTCGCCGGCAGCGTGAATGCGGTCTATGCCATCACCTATTCCGCATGCTTTTATGTGTTGCGGTGCATGCTCGCCGACGATGCGCCGGCTACGGCGGGGTTGATGAACTCAGTGACGGTAAATGCACCTGAGGGCACGATCGTCAATGCGCGTCCGCCGGCCGCAGTGGCCGGTGGCAACGTTGAAACCTCGCAGCGCATTGTCGATGTACTTCTTCGTGCGCTGGCCAAGGCCATTCCGGAGCGCGTGCCGGCGGCGAGTTACGGTACGATGAGCAATCTCACCGTTGGCGGCATTGATCCGCGCACCAGTCAGCCGTTTACCTACTATGAAACAACCGCCGGAGGAATGGGCGCACGCCCGGGATCGGATGGAATCTCCGGCGTGCATTGCCATATGACGAATTCGCTGAATACTCCCATCGAGGCGCTCGAATATGCATACCCGTTTCGCGTGCGTTCCTATGGCTACAGAAAGGAATCAGGCGGTGCGGGGCAATTCACCGGCGGAAATGGATTAGTGCGTGAGATCGAATTGCTCGCGGATTCCCAGGTGACGCTTCTCTGCGATAGACGAAAGTCTCGACCCTACGGACTTGCGGGTGGGTCACCTGGCGCAAGTGGGCGCGCGCTCCTTATCGACGAGAATCAATCGGTCGAGCTTCCTTCAAAGTGCAGCGTTCATGCGTCGAAGGGCGGCCGGATTCGCATGGAAACGCCAGGCGGTGGAGGATGGGGATCGCCGGGCTCCGACGAGGGAAACAAACAGGCTGCAGAATGAGAAGTAGAATGCGCAGAGACCTGTCTCCCATGTCGAGCAGTGCCGGTCACTGCGCCTGTGAATTAAAGCGCTCAGATTGCCCGCGGGGGAAGCGATGAGCCAGGGGAGCCCGAAGCCTGACACTGAGGTGAGCACAGAGGCATTCGTGTGGATCGCGCGACTCACGGAGCGTGAACGCTCCACCTTGATTGCGACATTTGCGGGCTGGATGCTGGATGGCCTCGATGTGATGGCCTACAGCTTCGTCATTCCAACCCTGCTGATTGCGTGGCACATGACCAGGGGGCAGGCAGGCATGCTCGGCACTTCCGCCCTGCTGATCTCGTCTTTGGGCGGGTGGCTTGCCGGAATGCTCGCGGATCGTTTCGGGCGTGTCAGGGTACTTCAACTCACCATTCTATGGTTCGCGCTGTTCACGTTTCTCAGCGGATTCACGCACACATTTACTGAATTGCTCATTGTCCGAGGATTGCAGGGGCTTGGTTTCGGAGGCGAGTGGGCGGTGGGCTCTGTCCTCATGGGCGAATCCATTCGCACAAAGTACAGAGGCAAAGCCGTTGGGACGGTGCAAGGCGGATGGGCCATTGGGTGGGGCATCTCGGCGCTTTGCTATACAGTGTTCTTTTCCCTGATGCCGGTGGATTTAGCCTGGCGCACGATGTTTTGGATCGGTATTCTGCCTGCCCTACTGGTCTTCTACATTCGCAAGCATGTTCCGGAGACTGAGGCCTTTCAGAGCGCCCATCTTGCGCACCGAGGTGGCGTGATGGGAATCTTCGCGCCGGCAATTCTGCGCACCACGCTGCTCGCTTCCCTCGTATCGCTTGGCGCGCAGGGTGGTTATTACGCAATCACAACGTGGTTGCCTCTTTATCTGAAAACCGCGCGCGGCCTGACGACGCTCGACACCGGCGGATATCTGGCGGTTGTGATTGCGGGGTCCTTTTGCGGGTATCTCACTGCCGCGTATTTGACCGATCGATTGGGGCGCAAGGGCACGCTGATTCTTTTCGCGGCCTGTTCCCTTCTTGCCGCGATCCTCTATACGAGTGCGCCAATCGGCAACAGCGTCATGCTGATCCTCGGCTTCCCGTTGGGATTCTTTGCGTCAGGGTCGTTCAGTCCCATGGGCGCATTTTTTACAGAACTCTTTCCCACGCCGCTGCGCGCATCGGGCCAGGGATTCTCTTACAACCTGGGACGCGGCGCAGGCGCGCTCTTTCCCACATTCGTGGGGTTCTTCAGCGCCAGGCTGTCGCTTGGAACTTCCATATCCGCCTTCGCTGTTCTGGCTTACCTGACGATGATCGCCTGCGTCCTGCTGTTGCCGGAGACGCGCGGACGCGACTTGATTGCGTGAGCGCATCGCAGCATCAATTCGCACGAAACAAATCCGGCAGAAAAGTCAAACGGCCAGCGAGTTTGCCGGCCGTTCACGTTTTGCGAAGCCGTTTAATTTTTGTGGCGTGAGTGGCCGAGTGAAAGCACTTCCAGCGCAACGGGTGCAAGACCGGCCTTCGTGATGTTGAGTTCCTGCGCCGCAGCATACGATAGGTCGATGATGCGGCCCTCGGATAGCACTCCGCGATCATTGATGCGCACAACCACAGAGCGTTTGCTGTGAAGATCAGTAACGCGAACCATGGTGCCGAATGGCAGCGTGGGGTGGCACGCGGTCATTGCGTACATGTCGAACCGTTCTCCGCTGGCGGTGCGATGACCATTAAGCACCGAACCGTACCACGATGCAATGCCGCGAAGAATATCAGTCCGGGTTTGAGCGACTGTGTGCTTGGGAGCTAGTGCTGTGGGAGTTGCGCTCACGATCGGTGGAACTGTTAGTGCGGGTCTGGGAAGCCGCGCGTCTGCCTGCACTGGCTGTGTGGAAAGTGTTACCACCACACCCGCCAATACAACCGATGAAGCACCCGCCAGAAGACAAATACTAAGCGGAGTTTTCAGCGTTATCTTGCGTGATTTCCTTCGAATAACCATCAGGTGATTCTACTAAACAGACCCCTATTTGCCTAGTTAATAGCAAGACATTTCAGGGCTAATCAGAGCTAGTGATTGAGGCCTGAAATCAAGCACTTGAGAGTAAGTCCTTTATATAAGCTAAGTTGCTCTGGTGAGCAACGTGAACGCAATGAAGATTCTTTTCGTGATAAGTCGGACCAATAGTCTGGATGGGGCGAAGAAGCGTCGAATTGAACTGGTTCAGGCCTGTTGAAAACTTCATCCTGAAAGGGAGAATTGCGTGTACATACAGACACACTTCATCTCGGGTTGCCTCGCGTTCATGTGATGTGGGGTGATCAAATGGATTCGCCTGTCAGTTTTCTTCGTGCGGATTGAAATTTGCAGCGCTACGAAGGCTGCACGATGAATACAGGCCAGGGCGGCGCTGCTGATGCGCAGGCTCTGTCAAGGAAGTCTCCTGGAATCCTCCCATGCTGGTCAGTGCAGCGCCTTTCTTTGCATTTCTTGTTGCGGTATGTCTGCTCTATTGGGCGGGCGCCGGGTCACGCCGTTTTCAGCTTGCAGTGCTGGTCGCGGCGAACCTGTTTTTTCTGGCGCGATTCAGCCTGATCTACCTTCTGCTGCCTGTCGCAGCCAGCGTGGATTTCCTTGTGGGCCTGGGATTCGGGCGCACGCAGCGGCCGGAGATGCGAAGGATCCTGCTCGGCATTTCGCTGGCCATCAATCTTGGATTGCTCGCTGGACTCAAGTTAATTCCGCTATTGACGGCAGGACGGTTTTCGTGGCTCTTTACGCTAAGCCTTTCCTTCTATTGTTTCCAGTCGCTCACTTACACCATCGATCTTTACTTCGGCGAGATGCAGCCCACGCGCAGCTACCTTTCGTACCTGGGTGCGTCGTTGTTTTTTCCATCAATGACGGCGGGACCAATTCCGCGCACGCGCAAGCTGCTGGAGCAGTTTGCGCGGCCCTTCGCATTCACCGCTGAAGATGGCGGGACTGCGCTGTTGCTGATCGGCATTGGCCTGGTGAAGAAGTTGCTCATCGCCGATTACCTCGCCAACAATCTGGTAGGCCGCGTCTTCGATACACCTGCGCTCTATTCGAGTGTGGAGATTGTGGTCGGCGTGTACGGCTATGCTCTGCAGCTATTCTTCGACTTCTCAGGCTACACAGACATTGCAATGGGCGCCGCCCTGCTGCTCGGCATTCAACTGCCGGAGAACTTCCGGCGGCCGTATCTTGCAGTGAACGTAGCCGAATTCTGGCGGCGTTGGCATATCACATTCTCTGAGTGGTTGCGCGACTATCTCTTTGACGTGCTACCCAAGCGCCGAAAATTCCCGGTGCTCTCATACAGCTATGCCTTCCTTATTACATTCACCCTAGGCGGACTATGGCACGGGATCTCCTGGAACTTCTTGATCTGGGGTGTGCTGCATGGGTTGGCACTGGGCGTGGTGTTTGCGTGGAAGCGCGTGCGCAAGATTCCATCGCCTGCGTGGTGGGCCAAGCTGCTCGGCGGCCTGATTACGTTCAACTTTGTTTGCTTCACCTGGATTTTCTTTCGCGCGCCCACACTTGATAGCGCATTGAGCATTCTGCGCGGATTGGGTGAGTTGACCTGGGGTGTGGAGAACCTGACGCCGCTGGTGTTGGGCGTATTGGCTATTGCAGCGGTGATCCATTGCTTCCCGCCGCGCTGGTTTGAGATTTCGGCGGGATGGGCCGCGCGTGCGCCGTTCTGGGTGCAGGGTTTTGCGATGGCTGCCGTGATTCTTCTGATTCAAACGCTGGCGGGTCGTGGCTCCGCTCCCTTTGTCTATGGCAATTTTTGATTTTTCTGAACACGGTCCCGAGACGCCTGCGCCCAAACCCAGCGGCGCAGGCTTTCCGTTCAAGACGGCGCTGGCGATTCTTGTCCTTGTCGCAGCGCTTGCGGGCTGGCGTTGGGAAGTCGATCATGGAAAGGGAATTGATCCCAACATCTTTGTGGAAACTTTTTCATTACGCTGGCCGCAGCCCCCTGCGCCCCTGGTTCCCAGGGTTCCTACAACAAAGAAGAGTGAAAAACTCCCGCAAATCTCTCCGGTATTCACGGACGACTCCAACAGCCTCGATCCATTCTTTGCCGCTCTGTGGAAGCTTGAACAGAGCAGAGGTCAGCAGAGCAACGACGGCGGCGTGGTCACGATTCTGCATTACGGGGACTCGCCGACAACTGCCGATCTGATCACCGGTGATGTTCGCGCTCAACTGCAAAGCCGATTTGGCGATGCTGGCCGCGGCTATACGCTCATCGCGAAACCTTGGGCGTGGTATGGTCATCGCGGAGTGGAGATCAGTGACCACGGATGGAAGATGCACACCGGCGTGGGCCTGATGCGCGAGGGAATCTATGGGCTGGGCGGCGCTGCTTTCGATGGACAGCCAGGCGCGTGGAGCAAATTCAAGTTGACGGAATCCCAGCAGACAGCCGTGAATATTGAATACCTCGCAAAGATCGGCGGCGGCTCATTTGAAGTAGATGCCGACGACCAGCGCATCGTGGAGCAGTCGACCGATGCTGACGCGCAGGCGACCGCCGCAGTCCATGTACAGCTTCCGGCAGGAACAAAAGTTGTCGCCATTCGTCCAACAACAGGAACTGTAACCTTGTTTGGCGCGGACTTTCTCCGCGGGACGAGTGGTCTGCTCTACGACAGCCTGGGATTGAACGGCGCAACCACCTCGGTGCTGGCCCGGGTGTTGCAACCGGTGCTGTGGAAGCAGGAACTGGAGCGTGCTGCGCCGGCGCTGATCGTAGTCAACTACGGATCGAACGAAAGCAGTTTTGGCTCGTTCGTGCACAAGCAGTACGCAGCTGAGTTGCGTCTGGCCATTCAGCGGCTGCGTCAGGATGCGCCAGGCGTTCCGATCCTTGTAATGAGCCCAATGGATCGCGGAGAGCGCAGCGGACTCGATGAGATTGAAACCATGAGCACAATTCCCGAGATCGTCGCGATTCAGCGCCAGGTGGCGGCGGAGACGCATTGCGCCTTTTTTGACACGTATGACGCAATGGGCGGCGACGGCACCATGGCGCGCTGGTATGGTGCGAGCCCAAGGTTGGTGACCGCCGACCTGTTGCACCCCACTCCGCAGGGCGCAACCATTGTGGCGGGGCTGTTTCTTGAGCAGATGGCGCTGGGATACAATCGATGGAAGATGCAGCACGGAATTTCCCTGCCAGTCGAAAACCCCGCAACCCCCGTGAAGGCTGATACGCCCAAGGCACCGAGGCAATCGAAGACCGCGAAACAGCGCGCTGGAAGCAAGGCCAGAACGCAATGATCTCGCGCGCTCCCATGTGGATGAATGCGGCGTTTTCAGTCGCGCTGCTGCTGGCTGCGGCCAGCGCGCCTCTGCTTGGCGTAACAACAAAGAAGAAGCACCATGTCGCTGCAAGCTCACCGAGCGCCAAAGGGCACACCAGCACATCGAAAGCAGCGGCAAAGAGTGCAACGGGAAAACCTGCCACCAGTCACGCGACCACGGGGAAGACGGCGACAGGCAGAACCGCTCACGCGCGTGCTCGAACCCGCGTGCACTATTACGCGGGGCCCCGTATTGATCCTGCCCACAAAGCAGCCCTCATTGAAGAAATTAGCGCAGAGCTCAAGGACCCTCCGGCGAAGGCAATTGCGTACAGCTCAGCGCTCGATGGATTCTACGCACAGCTCGCATCCCATGAGGCTGCTCAAAAAAGCGCTGAGCCGCAGACCAACACGGTACGCGTCATGCAGTTTGGCGATTCGCACACGGCGGCGGACATGTTTACCGGTGAGGCGCGGCGCGTCTTCCAAGGCCAGTTTGGCAACGGCGGCATCGGCTACTCCTACGCGGGCCATCCCTTTGCCGGTTACAGAATTCTCGGTTCGGAGAGATCGCAGACAGCGGGATGGAAGACGCAGGGAAACAAGTTCCTGCAACTCGGCAACGGCCAGACTGGCCTTGGCGGCATCAGCATTTCGACCGAGCGCGCAGGCGAACGGGTTACGCTGGACGCGCCCTGCTCCACGCTTGAACTCCAGTATCTGCAACAGCCCGGCGGCGGCAGCGTGCGCTTCACTGACAACGGCGCCGACATCGCAGAGATTCCAACCGACGCTACGGATATCGCGCCGGGTACCTACAACTACATGTGTCCTGCGGGTGATCATCACTTTGAAGTAATCACGGAAGCGAGCGCGCCCGTCACGCTGCTTGGTTTTGTTGCAACGCAGCCGGGAGTGACGTGGGAGTCGCTCGGCATCAATGGAGCCGAAGCCCCGCTGATTCTCAAGTGGGACCAGGCGCTCTTTTCCCGCTACTTGAAAGACAATTCTCCAGCGCTGATCGTGCTGGCGTATGGCACCAATGAAGCTGCGAGCCCGGCGTGGGACGAAGAAAGTTATCAGACCGCGTTTGCGTCGATCATCGATTCCATTCACTCCTATGTTCCCGAGTCGTCGATCCTTGTGGTTGGTCCTCCAGACCGTTCCGTCGCGCAGCATCGTGCATGGCATCCGTTTTCAGGAACCGATCACATTGTGCAGGCGCAGCGCGCAGTTTGCCGCACGCATGGATGCGCGTACTGGGACCAGCGCGAACGCATGGGCGGCCTCGGCGCGATGCAGCAATGGGTCTATGCGGGCTGGGCGCAACCGGACCACACACACTTTACCGGCGACGGCTACCGCGCGCTGGCCGACGCGCTGCTGGCCGACCTGATGACTGGCTATCAGGCCTACAAGGAACGCAACCCAGCCGGCACCGACACAACAGCACAAGGAGCGGGAAATGGAAGTACAGGCTCGAATCCTTAAAGTTTTACGGCAAGTGACAGGAAAAGAAATCAGCCCCGGTGCAGACGATTCGCTGTTTGTTTCGGGGCTATTGGATTCCTTCGCACTGACAGATTTTGTCAGCGGCCTCGAGGAAGAGTTCGGCGTTTCTGTTCCTGACTCCGACTTGTCCGCGCGAAAGTTTGACACCATCAGCAAGGTCGAAGCTTACCTTGCCGCGAAGAGTTAGCGGATGGCATTTCTGCGGACCTTTGGGTCCTGGCTGCCGCTGCGCCGCGTGACCAACGAAGAAGTCGCGCCCCTTGTGGACGCGACGACGGAATGGATTCTTGAAGTCTCCGGCATTGAAGAACGCCGCTACGCCTCCGACACAGACACAGTGCACGGCATAGGCCTGCTGGCAGCGCAGGACTGCCTTGAGAATGCGGGCGTGAGCGCGGCGGATCTGGGCATGATCCTCGTTGCGAGCGGTTCGAGCGACCGCTTTTGCCCGGGGCCCGCGAGCCAGATTGCCGCTGGACTCGGCCTCTCCTCCACGCCGGTGCTCGATATTCCCGTGGCTTCGTGCGGCTCGCTCATCGGGCTGGCATTGGCTGCACAGCTTGCGCCCACCGTGGGCCGCGTGCTGGTCGTGGCAGCGGAGATCATGTCGCGCCGCATCTCGCTCAAGCCCGCTGAAAAGAACTCGGCGATCCTCTTCGGTGACGGAGCCGGCGCTGCGCTGGTGGATCCGCAAATTGGATTCGCGCGCATCGCCGATTTCTGCTTGTTCACCGATGGTGCCTCGTCGGAGATACTGTATGTGCGCGACGGCCAGTTCTTCATGGATGGCTCCGCCGTGATCATGCACGCTTCACGCAAAATGCCGCGCGCAATCAACGAACTGCTCACGCGCAATCAGATTGGTGTCGCTCAGGTTGAAGAGTTCCTGCTCCACCAGGCCAACCTGAATCTGATTACCCGCGTTGCATCGGCTCTGAAAGCGCCGCGCGAGCGCTTCTTCGCTAATATTGCGCGTTACGGCAATACGTCATCGGCCTCTCTGCTGATCGCAGCGGAAGAGTGGCATCGCGGACAAACCGCTCCGCTCGCCGGCCCGTTGGTCTTCTCCGCATTCGGTGCTGGTTTGAACTGGGGTGCGCTGCTGGCGGTTCCTGTCTAGACTCGATATTCACGATTTCTGCAAAGGGATGCGAGAATAACTGAGTACATTCCCCAGGAAACTCTGAGCGTGGCCTTCACAGGCTTCGCAGGATCGATGTGCGATGCGTCGTGTTGCGCTGATTTATAACCCGGCTTCCGGTCAGGATTCTCCACGGCGAAATGCCGTGATCGAAGGCGCGTTGAGCGTGCTGCGCAACGCGGGCATTGAGGCCAGTGCGCTCGAGACCGATGCGCCGGGCAGTGCGGGTACGATCGCTTTGGAAGCCGTGAGCAAAGGCTGCGACACGATCATCGCTTGCGGAGGCGACGGCACTGTTCACGAAATCATGCAGCGCCTGGTGGGAACCGAGATTGCGCTCGGCGTGGTGCCGCTGGGTACGGCCAATGCGCTCGCCGCGGACCTTGGCCTGGCAACGTCTCCGGTAAAGGCGATCGAGATTCTGCTCACTGCAGTGCCGGTGCAGATTCCGGTGGGTGAGATCTTTTTCCGCGATAAGAACGGAGTAGAGGATTCGCGCTATTTCACAGTGGCCGCAGGCGTCGGCGCGGACGCACTGTGCATTTCCATGCTCGACGCGGGCTTGAAGCGGCGGTTTGGTTACGCGCTCTACATGGTGCAGATGTTGAAGGTATGGGCGACGCACTCGTTTCCTCTGTTCGAAGCAGCCGTTGCGCCAAGTGACGGTGGCGCATCAAGGATGATCGAGGTCTCGCAAATCCTGGCTGTGCGGATTCGCGATTTCGGCGGCCTGTTGCACAGCCTCGCGCCCGGCGCGAGCATTCGCAAGAAGAGTCTGCGCCTGCTCGCCTTCAAAACGCGCAGCCGCATGGACTACCTGCGTTTCGTGATGGCCTCTCTCTTCCGGCGGCAGACATTCGTGCGCCAGATCGAGTTGCTCGACGTGACTTCGGTGGAATGTCGCGCGCGCCATCTCTCCGCAGCGGAAGTGCTTGTGGAAGCCGATGGCGAATTGCTCGGCGGCCTGCCAGTGCGAATGGAAATTGCATCGCAGACATTGACGTTGCTGATCCCGGCTAATTCTCAGCCCTGACTTCCAATGCTCATGCTACGAGGGGTTTTGCGCGAATAGGGCCAGGATCATATCATTTCGTGATGGATGACCAGGCCAATGAGTTGTCACGGCTCGTCGATGAGTTGAACCGCGCGGCTGCCGGCGCCAAGTCTGGCGAAAGGCGATCGATCGACCAGCTCCTTGCGACTGCCGTCCACGGCAATGCTTCCGACATCATTCTGGTTGCCGGATCCCCTGCCACACTGCGCGTGAATGGGGCTCTGCTGGCCGACTCTGGACCTGCTCTGTCCGCCGAGGCCATTCGTGCCTTGCTGTTGCCGCTGCTGACGCCCAGCCAGTTGCAGGAATTGCAGGAGCAAAAGTGCGTCGACTTCTGCTTTGTGCGTGGCGCGACGGGGAGATTTCGCGCGAACTTCCACTTTCAGCGCGGAACCGTTGCCGCCTCGATCCGCGTTTTACCCGCGCAGATCCCTACTCTCGACTCGCTCCATCTGCCCGCCTCGCTCGGGATGTTGACAGAGCGGCGGCAAGGGCTGGTCCTGCTCACCGGCGCGACAGGTTCCGGCAAGACCTCGACGATGGCCGCGCTGATCGACCGAATCAACGCCAGCCGGCGCGATCACATTATCACCATTGAAGATCCGGTCGAGTATCAGCACCCAAATCGCAAATCGCTCGTGGAGCAGATTGAACTGGGCACTGACATACTCAGCTTTGCGCAAGCGGTGCGCGCGGTGTTGCGACAGGATCCCGATGTCATCCTCGTGGGCGAAATGCGCGACAGCGAAACGATGGCCGCAGCGTTGACCGCTGCTGAAACCGGCCACCTGGTGCTCACGTCGCTGCATACCAACGATGCCGCGCAAACCGTATCGCGTATCCTGGACACGTTCCCATCCGGCTACCAATCCCAGATACGTCAGCAACTTTCGTTGGCGCTGCTGGCAGTGATTTCGCAGCAATTGCTTCCCGCTGCGAACGGAATCGGCCGCTATCCGGCAGTCGAGATCCTGGTGGCCACCAGCGGCATGCGCAATCTTATTCGCCGCGGCGACGATCATCAACTGCGAGCGAACATCGAGACCGGCCGCGCCGAAGGCATGTTGACCATGGAGCAGTCGCTGGCAGAGTTGGTGCGTGCCGGGCGCGTCTCGCGCGAAACCGCATTCGCCCACTGCAATCACCCGGAGGATCTTCGCCGGCACTTGAACCTCTAACCGACATTGGTTCGAATGGCATCAACCCGACAGTTCAATTTGCACTGCCGCCCCTTCGGCTGCAATCATTCCAGCGAACCATCAGGGGAGATTTCAACCTTGAAGCGATCCTTGTTTCCTTTGCTTGCAACCGCCGTTGCGTTGACCTCGGCGATCTGCGCGCAGCCGCCCGCATGGCAGCCCGCGCCCGGCCATCTCACTCTGCCGCTCTGGCCCGGGACAGCACCTGGTGCGCCAATCGATCCTCCCGCGGAAGTCGATACAACCACCGCCAAAGATAACCTCATCGCCGGCAAGCCGCTGGTTCGCCTGGGCAATGTTTCCACGCCGACGCTCACCCTCTACAAACCTACGGGACGAACGAACACAGGCGCCGCAGTCGTTGTCTTTCCCGGCGGCGGTTACCAGATTCTGGCCATCGACCTTGAAGGCACAGAAGTTTGCGATTGGCTGAATTCAGCGGGGATTACCTGTGTGCTGGTCAAGTACCGCGTACCCAACACCGGGCCTTATCCCAAATCGCCTGCGGCCTTGCAGGATGCGCAGCGCGCGTTGGGCCTTGTGCGAGAGCATGCAGCCGAGTGGGGCATCGACCCCAGGCGCGTGGGCGTGTTGGGATTCTCCGCGGGCGCGCATCTAGCCGCTGCGCTGAGCACGCACTTCGATCAGCGCCTCTATGATCCAATCGACGCAGCCGGCAAGTTGAGCTGCCGTCCTGATTTTGCAGTCATTGTCTATCCCGGCTACCTTGCTCTCGCGGACAAGAATTTTGCGCCCAATGCCGACATCGTTCCCACCGCCGAAACCCCGCCAACGTTTATCGTGCAGGCCGAAGACGACCCGGTGCATGTCGAGAATGCAGTGGTCTACTTCCTTCAGTTGAAGAACGCCAAAGTTCCCGCCGAGTTGCACATCTACGCGCAGGGCGGGCACGGCTACGGCCTGCGTAAGAACGGGCTTCCCGTGACCTACTGGCCCGGTTTAGTCGAAATCTGGCTGGAGACGATCAAGATGTCTCAAGGCTTACCGGAGTAGGTTCTACAATCGGATTGATGCTGCTAGCCGTGCTCACCATCTCCGACCGATGTTCGCAGGGCCTGTTAACTGACACGGCAGGCCCAGCCGTCGCGCAGTTACTTCGTGACAATTGGTCCGATGCGGAAATCTCCGCGAGCCTTCTCCCCGACGACGAGGACGCAATCGTTGCAACGCTGGAACAACTCAACCAGGACGGTGCAGCGCTGATCTTGACCGTGGGCGGAACAGGCATGGGCCCGCGTGACCGCACGCCGGAAGCAACTAGACACGTCATCGACCGTGAGGCTCCAGGACTGGCCGAGGCCATGCGCACCCTGGGCGCTCAACGCAACCCATACGCATGGCTTTCGCGCGGCGTGACAGGGCTCAAAGGGAACACGTTGATCGTCAACTTGCCCGGCAGCAAGCGGGGAGCGGAAGAGAGCCTCGCTTCCATCCTGCATCTGATCAAGCACGGCCTCGAAATCGCAGCGGGCGGACAGACCCACCCATAAATCGGATTACCTCAAGGGTTAGCTATGCACCATCGCCCAAAAGCGCGGGAAACGCTTTCCAAAACCTGAGATTGTGTCCGAATTCGAACTATGAGTTCTTTAGAATTGGACTAATAGAAGATCCGATAAATGCCGGTTTTGACGCATCTTACGCCAAGGTTCTTTTGAAAATGCAGACCGAGAAACAGCAAGTAAGCGTACAATTTCCTTACCGTGAGCGTACCCAGGAATAAACCTCCGAGCAATCGCCGGCCTGTTGCCACAAGCATCCGCGATGTCGCCAAGCGTGCCGGCGTTTCCATCGCCACCGTTTCGCGTGCGGCGAACCGTATTCCAACTGTTGACCCGGCGCTTGCCGAGCGTGTGTGGCGCGCAATTGAAGAGGTGGGCTACCTGCCCAACACCCAGGCGCGCGCTTTGGTGTCAGGCCGCAGCCACATGCTCGGCCTCATCGTCTCTGAGATCACCAATCCGTTTTTTCCCGAGCTGGTGCAGGAGTTCGAAAACCTCGCCGTGGCGCAAGGCTACGAAGTGCTGATCGGGTCAACGAACTACGAGCCGGCGCGGACCGAGTTGCTCATTCGCCGCATGCTGCAGCGCAACGTGGACGGCGTTGCGGTGATGACCTTCGGCATTGAAGAAGAACTGGTGCAGAAGCTGGTGGAGCGTGAGTTTCCGCTTGTGTTTGTAGATGCCGGCCCGGACCTGCCCAACATTCGCGTGCTCAAAGTGAACTATGCTGAGGGAATTCGTCAGGCCGTGCAGCATCTGGCTGCCCTGGGTCACCGGCGCATCTCCTTCATCACCGGCCCGCTGCGGTTGCGCTCCGCAGTTGCGCGGCGCGACGCCTATCTCAAATCGATGGCCGAGTTGGGGCTCACTGTTCCGACCGAGCACATTGTCGAGGGCAATCACACCATGGAGGGTGGCATTGCCGCGATGGAGCAGTTTATGGCGCATAAGGAGTTGCCCACCGCTGTTCTTTGCTCCAACGACATGACCGCGATTGGCGCGCTTCATGCGCTGTTCAGGACCACGCACATCGTACCCGACGAGATCTCCGTGGTGGGATTCGACGACATTCACCTCGCGCAGTTCATGCTGCCGCCGCTGACCACCGTGCAGATGGCTTGCAAAGATCTGGCCGCGGCCGCGGTCGAGGCGCTGCGTGCAGGCATCGAGCAGGACCACCCCAAAGCCGCCCGGCGCGAGTGGCAGATTTCCACGCAGTTGGTGGTGCGCCAGTCTACGGGTTTTCCGCGTGGAACATTGCCTGCACTTATGCAAAACTCCTCCGCCAAGTCCCGCGGCTGATGTGGAACGGAACACCGCCGTGCCGGAGCCAGACAGGTGTGCCGTCAGGCTCGGGATGCGACCAGCCGGCGCAAGGATTCCGGCCGCGCCAATCGTCAAAAGCTTTTCCCCAACGAGAATCTCGCAAGGAACGGTTCGGTGGGGTGGGTAACGCGTCCGAATGCAGGCGGTGTGGTTAAAGCATTTGGAGTGATCTGGTAGACGTAGGCGTAGTCAATGTCAGCATCCTTGCGGTTGAGCATATTCAAGAATTCGGCCGTAAAGTGCCACTTCTTGAAGAATTGATAACCGACTTCGCCATTGAGCAACACCGTTTGATTTGATTGATAAAGCCCGTCGGACGTCAAAGAACGCGGACCGAAGTAGCGTAGCCGCAAGCTCGACGAAAAGCCTTTGTAATTGTGCAGCGTGGCACCCGATGAAATCACCACCTTCACCGCTTCAGGCACAAGCTTCCCGCCCGGACCCTGCTGCTGCCAATTTACATAGACACAGCCTGGTATTCGTGTGGAAGGGGCTGTGGCAGGACATCCGCTGGCGCTGTAAATTGTCGCTGAGGTGCCGGTCGCGCTAGTAACAGTAGCTGTTAAAGGCAGATTTGCAACCCATATAGTCGCATCAAATGGGTCCAATTGCGTGAACTGGGCTCTGGAGTCGGCAATGTCAAAATCAAATGCTAAATGCTCGGCTGGCGTGTAGTAGTTCGCCCATTCAATGCCGTAGCGGTTGCTCGACTGCTCTGAAGCAATGGTGCCTCCGGTGTCGCCATCCTGCGTCAGCTCGGAGTTGCTGTGGAGATACCAGAGCTCAAAAGTGCTTTGCAGATGGGGGACGGCGACATTGCGCACACCGATTTCTCCGCCTTTTTGCTGGACCAGGGGAGAGATCTTCGGCATGATCGTGTTGGGGTAAGGATAGTCCGGCGAAACCGGCTCCACCACCTGCGTTGAGCCGCGCCCATCGTTCGAGTGGAAACTGAAGCCGCCCTGCAAATACAACTCAGTGTTGGCCCACGGCCCGAAGATCAGGCTTGCCTTAGGGCTGGGCAAAAGCTTTGTGGCCGAGCCGGAATTGGCCGCGTTCACCGATTCGGTGGTGCCGTTGGGCAAAGTAACAACATCGGGAACCGTGTAGGGCGTGCCGCTGGCCGAAGTTACATAATTATCCTTGTAGGCCACGCTGCTTACGGCAAATTTTTCATCGTCGCCGCGCAGGGCAAAGAGTGACCGGAATTTGTTCGCCCACTGGATCTTGTTCTCCCAAAACGCGCTGCCTATCATGTCGGTAAAGTTATCCCGAGACGTGGTTGCTGGGAGTGTGGGGCAGGTGGTATTGGGAACTGAAGTTGAGGCAGTGGTACTGCCGCCGTTGGCAAAAGCGAGATTGCTGGGCAACGAAACAGACAGATGAATAATGGAACTGGGGTCGGCATAAATGCAGGTGGGAAGCAAGCCGGCGTTGGGAAGCCCGCTGTTGGCCGCGGGGAAGAAACTGGTGCCGCTTCCGCTTGCAGCCGTCGCGGAATAGTCGGTCTTGGTTGTGCGCACGCGATTCTCTGACCGATAGAGTCCGTTGTTGATCCAATCGTTGCGGTATTGCACGCCGAACGTGTTTGACATCTTGCGGCTGAGCCATTTGCTGAAAGCCGTGTGGTGTGCGTCCACGTAGCCTACCCAGCGACGGTCCTGCTGATTGAACTGATCTTCTTTGGAATAATCCACCAGGTAGTAAGTGAAATCGGAAAACAAATCGAGATCGTAATACCATACGGCGGCCATGATCTTCGACTCGGAGTTTTCGCCCTGGCGATGCCACTCGCCCTGCATGCTGTAGCGCTGACTGCGACCCCCGTCAGACGGGTTCAGTGTGCCGAAGAAACCAACGAGGGGTTGGGCGGCATCGGGGATCTGATCGCTCGAATTCCATTTTCCGTGGTAAGCATGTGCGCTGAAGCTGGCGCCATTGGCGTCATCACCCCGGCTGTAGGTTACCAAGCTGTTGATTTTGTTATATGCATCTGGATGAACCCAGGGGCCGTCATAGTAATACTCCTCTGCACCGTACAGCAGGTTGCCCGAGCCAAGTTTCTGCGATGCACCGAAGACCATCCGTCCGTACGTATGCGAACCGCCCTCCACCTTGAAGAAGTTCTCGGGCAGCGTCTTGAAAAACTCCACATGGGCATTTGCTGCCGAACTGAAGTTGCCCACATTCGCGTAATAAGGACCCTTCTCGAAATTCACCCGCTCCACAAATTCTGGAATGACCACGTTCATATCCGAGTATCCTTCGCCATGCGCGTGCGAAGGCAGATTCAGCGGCATATCGTCGAGGAAGATCGCGATATCCGTGCCGTGGTCGAGATTGAAGCCACGAAGGAAATATTGGTTCGCCTTGCCTCCGCCTGCGTGTTGCGTAATGATGACGCCGGGAACCGTCTCCAAAACTTCTCCTGAACGAAGAATCGGGCGATCCTGGATTTCCTTTGCACCCACCGTTCCCTCTGAGCCGGATTCTGCAACACCGATGAGGTCATCCTCTCGGCCCCGTACGTTGATGGTGGTGCTCACGGCGCCCACTACCAAAGGGATACGCAGCGGGGCGGGTGTCCCATTCGCCCCTATGGTCACAAGGAGTTCCTCGGGTTCAAATCCGGGATTCGATACGACGATTCGATAATTACCCGCCTCGAGCTCAGAAAAAACGAAGGAACCGTTCGTGCCCGATTGTGTCATTCTCTGCACGGTACCGTTCGCGTCGAGGACCTTTACCGTAGCCCCGCCAATCACCGCGCCAGACGTATCAACGACGGTTCCTGAAAGCTGCCACAGATGAGTCTTGTCACTCGCGATGACGGCCTGACTCCGCTGATCCAGAACCTCGCCGGAGGAGCGGCCAGCACTTGTCTGTCCCCCGGCCGCGAGTGTCGCAAAAAGGAAAATCGTGAAGAGTATTATGATTGTTAAATTCGTGCTACGAGCGGTCACGATTCGCGGCTTCCTTTGGTCGATTCTTCAGCTCAGTGCTTGTGGCTGTGTTTTTGTTTCGATTTTTTCCCGAGATCGTGGCTGGAACCCAGCCCCTGCGTTGGAACGGTCATCACCAGCCGCCCGTGTTGCACGCCCTTGAGGCCGATCAAGCGGTCGGCAAAATCTGCCACGGTGGCCGAGCGGCCATGCACGATGAGCACTTCAAGGCAGGAGTCGTGGTCCAGGTGCGCGTGACTGGTCGAGACCACGAGTTCATGGTGCGCGTGCTGAATTTCAGTGAGCTTTTCGCTGATGCCGCTCGAGTGGTGATCGTAGATAAGGGTGACCGTGCCTACGACGACCGCGTCTGGAGCAGCAGTTTGCTCGGTTACCAACCGGTCGCGGATCAGGTCGCGAAAAGCCTCGGATCGGTTGGTATAGCCCCGCTTGCTGATGGAGCGGTCAAAGCGCTTGAGAAGGTCGGAATCGAGCGCAATGCCGATTCTACTCAAGATACCCATAAGCGCTCCTTTGTGCGCGCAAGAGGTTCTCCCAAACGCGGAGCGGCGTAGCACGAATGCGGAAAGCATACTACGCCTGCGACGGCTCCAATGTGATTCAGAACACGGGTGTGACAATCATCCGTTAGACCATTTGTCCCAGACCGAAGTTGGATTCCAACTTCCCAGGAATTACGCCGCGTTTTCTTCTTGTTTTTCGGTGACGGAAAGACGCAGGCCCAGGGTTTTCAGGACCGCGACCAAGGTTTTCAGGGTCGGATTGCCCTTGGGGGACAGTGCGCGATACAGTGACTCCCGGCTAATGCCCGCTTGAGCCGCCACCGCCCCTAAGCCGCCATAGGCCTCGGCTACGGCGCGTAGCGCCAGCAATCCACCGGCACGTTCTTCAGGGTTTTCGAGGGCTTCCATGGCCAGTTGGAGAGTGGCAATGGCATACACCCGGTCTTCGCGCAGTTCCTCGATATCCCGCTGGTGATGCGAAACCCCGCCAATGATCTTTTTCATGGTTGCCTCCTTTTCCAATCTGCCCAGAGCGATTTAGCTCTCGCTATGTCCTCCGATTGACTGGCCTTGTCTCCTCCGCAGAGGAGAATGACCAAACATTGCCCATGTTTCCCGCAATAGACCCGATACCCAGCGCCAACGTGTATGCGCAGTTCAATAACGCCTTCGCCTGCCGGTTTCCAGTCCCCAAGTTCTCTGACGCTATCTGCCGCAATCGGCTCGCGATTCGAACCTTTGCCACTTGGTCACGGAGATGCCGGAACCATTCGGTATAAGGTTCACGCCCATCTTCTTGCTGGTAACGGACGAGTTCGATCACGGAATGAGTGTAGCATAAAAGCTACAAAATAAAACTGGGCTAGAAGGCTATTACAAAGAAGAATTAAGATATTGCCCCAAAGCCGTTTCGGCGAAGTGCGCGATATGCAGCCTTGTACGCGGGAAAATCGCCATTCCAAATATTCAAAACTCCAAAGCTTTTTCTCGACTATTCTTGTTTGAATGGCCCTGCTCTCAAACCGTCTTCTTAGTGTCTCCCTATGGCCTGCGCCAAAGATAAAAAGTATTCGTCTGTGAACGTCCTCAACCATTTTGCTGATCCAAAATTCTTCTCGAATAGGCCACTCGTGAAGAAAATAATCCTGCATTTTCTTGTGATTATCCCACCCCGGAGGCGCATGCGGCGGTCCGTCGGAGATGCCGAGTCTCTCCCTGTCATCAAGCGATGGGTCGCAAAATTTGTGGCAGATGTTTTTCTCCGAAGCAACTTCAAAAGCAATGGAACACTGCCGTCTTTTCTTCAGAAATTCCGGGTGATGTTCCTCGGCAATGAGAAGTGGACGATATTTCTCTATCGCGATTATTAGCAGATTTTTGAATTCGCATTGTGTCTTGTTCGATGGGTCGTCCAGCTTACTACCCTCTGGATAGGTCTGCGCCGATACGTGATCGCATCCGATGAGAAAGACCACTCTCTTCGTCCTTGGTTAGGCGAACAAGCCGCCGTCCGCATGATTTCGCTTAGCCATCAATTCAAAAACATGGTGCGATAAAGCGTATCGCGCTGGACGGGCTTGAATCCGGCGTCGCGGATGATGCGGCGCAGCTCCTCTTCGGTAGTGCAATTCGATGTGCCCGCAGCTTTCACCACGTTCTCCTCAAGCATCACCGAGCCTACGTCGTTGCCGCCGAAGTGAAGGCCCAGCTCCAGCACCTTCAATCCCTGCGTAACCCAGCTAGCCTGCACGTTCTCGATGTTATCGAGATAGAGCCTTGAGATCGCCAGCACCTTTAAATATTCAACCGAAGTGGCTTCGTCCCAGCCGCGGCCACCCAGCGCGGTGTTATGCGGCTGGAAGCTCCACGGAATAAATGCCGTGAATCCACCGGTCTCTTCCTGCAGGCGGCGCACCACTTCAAAATGATTGACGCGCTGCTCAAATGTCTCGCCCACGCCGAACATCATGGTGGCTGTGGTCCTCATGCAGAGCTCGTGCGCGGTGCGATGAACGCTGACCCAGTCTTCCGTGCGGCACTTCAAGCGCGCGATGCGTTTGCGCACATCGTCGTCGAGGATTTCCGCGCCGCCGCCGGGAATGGAATCGAGGCCCGCGTCGCGCAGCCGGGCAATGGTGTCGCGCAGGCTCAGCTCGGAGTACTCGGCGATAGCCAGCACCTCAGACGCTGAAAGGCAGTGCAGCCAGATCTGCGGGAAGCGCTGCTTGATGCCGGTAAACAGGCGCTCAAACCAGTCGATCTTCAGGTCGGGATGAATGCCGCCCTGCATCAGCACGCCGGTGCCGCCCATCTCCAGCGTCTCGGCGATCTTCTCGTAGATTTTTTCGAATTCGAGGATGTAGCCTTCCTTGGCCTGCGGTCCCTTGAGGGGACGGTAGAAGGCGCAGAAGGTGCAGTACTCGGTGCAGAAATTGGTGTAGTTGATGTTGCGATCGATGATGTAGGTGACCACTTCTTCCGGGTGCAGCCGGCGGCGCACTGCATCTGCCTCGAAGCCCAGACCGATGAGGTCGGGCGAGTTGAAATGGTCCAGAGCCTGCTGGCGCGTCAATGACATCTTCTCGATTCTAACAATTCAGCGGTTCGGGCGCGAATCAGCGCGGATCTGGCGGCCCGCTTGCCGGCTCGTCTGCCGGTCTGCGGAAGAGAAACAGGCCGCGGGTCTTGAGCGTTCGGCCCTGGGTGCGCGCCAGGTTTGAGGCTGTGGAGATTCCGCTGAAAAGAACGAAAAAGTCCCAGAATGCCCGGAAGTAACCTTTTCTTTTTTCGGTCGACATAGGGAAGTACCTCGCGGCGCCAGCTTACTCAAATGTCGCCGCTCACTTCATTTGAGCACTGCGGCACGCTTTGGATTCGCCGATATTTTGCCGGAATCCCTCTCGATCGCCACGGGCGTCGCGATTCCACCCTGATCGCGGATCACTCCTTGGGAGGCGCCGGCGCCGGCTTTGCGACCGGCCTCGGTTTTTTCACAGGGCGAGACACGCCCATACTCATCATCACGAAGCCGAGTCCTTTGCGCAGTGTGTCGAGAAAGCTCATCGGCGTTCTTGCCTTTCCAAATTGGTACCGATCAATTCCGCTGATTCTCCGTTACAAATTCGTCAAGCTTGCACGCGCTTACTGCTTGGCTGCGGACGCTGTGGCTGCGGGTGTTGGCGCGGGGGGCGGCAGGCCGTTGAGAATATCGACCGCGGCCGGAGGCAATGGCTTGTCGGCATTGGCCAGCAACAGGCTCACCTGCCACATCTGCGTCTCGGTCAGAACGTCCTTGTATGACGGCATGCCGCTGAGTCGAATGCCGTTGGCTACCTTCCAATAGGTCTCTCCCGGCGGATCGTCGCTCACGCCCACAACATCGCCATGGTGGTGCTTTTCCCACAGCGGAGGCGCATCGGGATACATGTGCGCGGCAAAGGAGGATGGCTTGCCATGGAAGCCGTGGCAGGATGCGCACTGGTCGCGATAAATCTGCGCGCCTGCAATGAAGGTGTCCTCATTGGCCTGGATGGGGGGAGTTTTCACCAGTTCGCGATCGATGCGCGCGTCGAGCGCACCGTGGGTAATGAGCCGTTCCTGCGGCAGCGGCGGGTCGGCGACCGCAACCGGCACTTTGCCATGGTGCAGCCAGACAAACACGGCAACGGGCACCAGGATCACGCCCAGGACAATTCCCAGCAAAAAACGAAACATAGAGGTCGCGGACTCCTTTGCCCTCATCCTACGGCATTTCCGCCGGAATGTGTTGTTTGCGCGGCGAAGATGGCGGTTGTTTGTCCCGTTCCGGGGGCGAATTGGCCTGGCGTGCGTCCAAACCAGTGCCGGTTCACCCACAAGGCTCCCTTCAGGTGGTTTAATACCTATTGGGGGAAGCGCTGCCTTGGGGTGGTCTTCCGTACTCCCGTGGAGGTATCTCTAACCCGATGTATTCTTTTCGCCGTCTTGCCCTTCTGCTGGCGCTGGTTTTGCCGGCCATGCACGCCTTAATTGCCCAGACCTCGAGTTCGAGCAGCGACGCAGCCGTTGTGGCGGCGGACGGCACGAGACTTGCCTTTGAATCTCCAGCCCCGGCCACACCAGCCCCGGCCACACCAACACAGGAGTCTCCAGCCCAGGCCGCGCCGGCGCCCGCCCAGGCCCAGCCGCAGCCCAATCAGCCGCAGATCAGCGTCCAGGCCCGCATCCGCGCCCGCCGCGAACAGCGCCGCGCCGCCGCCATTCATGAAGTCTACGACCATCTTTATGAGGTATATGTCGGTGGCGGATACCTGCGCACCACGCCCGGAGCTACGCTGCAGCGCGTGAACGAATACGACTGGAACACAGAATTTACACGCTATTTCAGCGAGCGCCTCGGCGTTACGATCGATGGCCGCGGCTACTACGGCACGCCGTTCATCGAGCCATTGCAGGGTACCCCTCCCGCAGGCAGCGTCGGCCTCACCAAGCCGGCCATCAGCCAGTACGGTGCCCTGGCCGGACCCACCTACCGCTTTTATCTCCAGCCCAAGTACTCCATCTCCGTACGTGTCATGGGCGGGTTTGCTCACGGTAACTTTACCGGCGACACCAACGGCTACGGCACGCTCGGGGTACTTTATCCGGATGCGTCCACGTTTGCCGCCAGCGCCAGCGTTTATGGCGAATACAACGTAGCGCCCAACTTGGGGATTCGAGTTGCCCCGGAGTACTACCTCACCGGTTTCGGCTCCACCACCCAGAACGGCCTCGGCTTCTCCGCCGGCATCGTTTACCGGTTCGGAAAGCAGTAAGGGAAAAAGTGAAGAAGTGAATGAGTGAAGAAGTTAAAAAGTGAAGCAGTGAAATTGAGCCAGCGGTCTTGACTGGAACGCTTCCGTTTCAACCGCTGGCGTTTTCTATGCCAGATAGAAGCTGTGGTACATCAAGTTTTCGGGCTTTGCTTCTGCCCTTCACTTATTCACTTATTCACTTATTAACTTATTCACTCATTCACTGCTTGTTTTCACTGCCTTTCTTCATTGCAATATCGGTATCCCCGCAATGCGCTGCTGCCACTCGGCGGGTCCTGTCTGGTGGACGCTGGTACCTTTCGAATCCACGGCCACCGTTACCGGCATGTCGCGTACATCGAACTCGTAGATCGCTTCCATTCCTAAATCTTCAAATGCCAGCAGGCGCGAGCCGTGAATGGCCTTTGAAACCAGGTAAGCCGCGCCGCCAACGGCCATCAGGTACACCGCGCCAAACTCGCGGATCGCGTCGATAGCCACCGGCCCCCGCTCGGCCTTGCCCACCATCCCCAGAAGTCCAGTTTCGGTCAGCATCTGCCGGGTGAACTTGTCCATGCGAGTTGCCGTGGTCGGACCGGCCGGCCCGACAACCTCTTCGCGCACCGGGTCCACCGGACCCACGTAGTAGATAAAGCGGTCTTTGAAGTCGACAGGGAGTTTTTCGCCGCGGCTCAACATGTCCGTCATGCGTTTATGCGCGGCGTCGCGGCCGGTGAGCAGCTTGCCGGTGAGCAGCAGCACCTCGCCCGGCTTCCAGGTGGCGGCTTCTGCGCGGGTGGCAGTGTCCAGGTTCACGCGGCGCGCTCCGCTCACATCATAGGTAAGTTTCGGCCAGTCTTTCAGGTCCGGCGGATCAAGGTATACGGGCCCCGAGCCGTCCAGCACAATGTGCGCGTGCCGCGTCGCGGCGCAGTTGGGAATCATCGCAATGGGAAGGTTCGCCGCGTGGGCCGGGGTGTCCAGCACTTTCACGTCGAGCACTGTGGTCAGGCCGCCCAGTCCCTGCGCGCCAATGCCCAGCCGGTTCACCTTGTCATAGAGTTCGACGCGCAGTTTCTCGGCAGTGGTCTGCGGGCCGCGCGCAATCAGATGCTGAATGTCGATCGGGTCCATGAGCGATTGTTTTGCCAGCAGCATCGCTTTTTCCGCCGTACCGCCAATGCCGATGCCCAGCATTCCCGGCGGACACCATCCCGCGCCCATCGTCGGCACTGTCTTCAGCACCCACTCCACCACCGAGTCGGATGGGTTCAGCATGGCGAATTTTGACTTCGCTTCCGAGCCTCCGCCCTTGGCAGCCACCGTCACTTCCACCGTCGATCCCTGCACCAACTCCACATTCACCACCGCCGGTGTGTTGTCTTTGGTGTTCACCCGCTTGCCGGCCGGGTCGGCCTGCAGGCTGGCGCGGAGCTTGTTGTCAGGGTCGAGATACGCGCGCCGCACGCCGGCGTCCACCATCTCCTGCAGGTCCATCGGGTTTTCGCCGGGCGCCGTCTCAAAATGCACATTCATTCCCAATTTCACGAATGCGTTGACAATCCCCGTGTCCTGGCAGATGGGGCGATGGCCCTCGGCGCACATGCGGCTGTTGATCAAGATCTGCGCAATCGCGTCCTTCGCGGCAGGAGACTGCTCCCGCTCATAAGCCTTGGCCAGGCTGGTGATGTAGTCCACCGGATGGTAGTAGCTGATGTATTGCAACGCGCCCGCTACGCTCGCAATAAAATCTTCCTGCAGGATGACGGTCATCGAATCGCTCCCTCTGAACCTTTTAGGGTAATGGATGCAGCAGAAGTTTGTGCAGAAGCGGCCTGGTCGCGCCCAAATCGGCCAAATGCCCTAATCTAGAACCATGAACGATCCGACGTTAAACGTTGCCCACGACGACACTTTCGACTTTCTGGTGGTGGGTGCCGGTCCCACAGGCTTGGCCTGTGCCATTGAAGCCCAGAAGGCCGGCTTCCGCACCGTCCTGGTGGACAAGGGCTGCGTCTGCAATTCGCTCTTCCATTACCCGGCGCACATGACGTTTTTCACCACGCCGGAGCTGCTCGAGATCGGCGACATTCCCTTTCCCAGTCCCAACCCGAAGCCCACGCGCAATGAGGCGCTGCAGTATTACCGCCTAGTGGCCGCCTACTACAAGCTTGATGTGCGCCAGTATCACCGAGTGGAGCGGGTAACGGGGTCAGACGGCGCGTTCACCGTGCATACTGAAGACCGCTTCGGCCGCCCCGGAGCTCTGAAAGCACGCAAGCTGGCGCTCTCCACCGGCTACTATGACCTCCCCAATATCATGGGCATTCCCGGCGAAAACCTGAGCAAGGTCCAGCACTATTACAACGATCCACACCCCTGTTTTGAGAGCGACGTTCTGGTGATCGGCGGCAAAAACTCGGCTGCCATCGCCGCGCTCGAACTGTGGCGGAGCGGCGCCCGTGTAACGCTCGTTCATCGCGACAAGGAAATGCACCGCCACGTGAAGTACTGGATCAAGCCCGACATTGAAAACCGCATCAAAAACGGAGAAGTCAAGGCGTATTTCGAATCGCAGGTGGTGGAGATCACGCAGGACTCTGCGGTGCTTGAAACGCCTCGGGGTCGCGTGACGCTGAAGAACGACTTTGTCTTCGCAATGACCGGCTACCATCCCGACTTCGACTTCCTCGAAAAACTCGGTGTTCGCTTCGAAGGGCCTGACAAGCTTCCCGTTTGCGATCCGAAGACGCTTGAAAGCAACGTGCCAGGAGTCTATCTTGCCGGCGTCATCGTTGCAGGTTCGCGCACCAACGAAATCTTCATTGAGAATGGCCGTTTTCACGGACGGCAGATCGCCGCGGCGTTGGCATCTAAGAAGGGGTAAGGCAAATGCCAATACACCTTGGGGTGCTGTTGCACACCTCATCCGGTAAACTGAAAGGCCGTATTGAGCGAAGGTGAGAGGACTCCCGATGCGCTGGTGGCCGCGGTCCATTCGATGGCAGATGCTGGCAGGCCTGGTACTGCTTGAAGCGCTCTCGCTGGGCCTGTTTGCGGTCTTGCTCATTCGCACCCAGACCCACGAGGTGTATGACCGCGCCAGGCAACGGCTTGCCCACCAGGCCACCAGTGTGGCCTCCCAGGCCAAGGAGTCGCTCTTGCAGGAGCGGCCAGGCGGGGTCTCAGTTTCAGTGAAAATGATGGGCCAGGCGCCCAGCGTGTCCTTTGCTAAAGTCACTGACCCCGCCGGAAACGTCCTGTTTGTAAGTGAGGGAGAAGCCGAAGACAAGCCTCTCGACCCAGTGGAGCGGGCGCAGATTCCTCTGACGACCAAGGATGAGGCCAGGGTTTTTTCCCTGGGACAAAACAGGCTTGAAGGCGTACACCCCATCTACACAGGCGCCGACCTGCGCGGTTATGCATGGGTTGAGACCGATCGCAGCTGGGACGATCAGCAACTCACTACGGTTCTGCGCGGGACAGTCATCTTCGGCGTCATCTGGACTGCGGCCTCTGGGCTGCTGGTGCTGTTGTTGGCACGTTCCATCTCCCGGCCTCTCGCCACGCTGCATCGCGGCACGCGCGCGCTGATGAACTCTCCCGAGCAGAGCGGCAACTTTCCGCTCCCGGTAGTCGTTCACAACGAGCTCGGCGACCTCATCGAGGCATTCAACAGAATGGTCGCGTCCATCGCCGAGCAGCGCGCCGGCTTGCACGATACTCTTTCGCTGCTTGACTCCATGCTGGCCAACGCGCCGATCGGCCTGGCGTTTTTCGATCGCCGCTGCCGGATCGTCCGCGTAAACCAGGTTTTTGCGGATATGACCGGCGTTCCGCTCAGCCGCCACCTGGGGCGCACCCTACCGGAACTGCTGCCGCAGCCGGTGGCGCAGGAGCTTGAAACCTCGGTGCTGCGCGTCTTTACCACGGAGGCAGCAGTCCGCAATCAGGAGCTCTCCGGTCAGGCTTTCAGCGGACAGGGCGGCGGTCCCAGCCGCGCGTGGACCTGGCTGGCCAGCGCCTATCCTGTGCGCACAACTCCGCAGCAGGTGCGTTGGGTGGGCGTCATCGTCCTCGACGCGAGCGACCGCAAACGCAGTGAAGACGCGCTCCGCAAAACCGAGAAGCTGGCAGCCACTGGCCGCCTGGCTGCCTCCATCGCCCATGAGATCAACAATCCGCTGGAAGCGATCACCAACCTGCTTTTTCTGCTCCGCAACTTCTGCCAGCTTGAGGATCCGGCGTTGAACTACGTGACCATGGCGGAGCATGAGGCACGCAGAATAGCCGAAATCACCCAGCAGACTCTGCGCTTCTATCGCCAGTCCACGCTGCCCGCGCGCGCCAACATGAGCGAACTGCTCGACTCCGTTCTCAGCCTCTACCAGGGCCGGCTCAACACCCTCAACATCCGGGTTGAGCGCGATTACGACGCGCAAATGGACCTGTTCTGCTTCGCCGGCGAAATCCGCCAGGTCTTCGCCAACCTGGTGGGCAACGCCATCGACGCCACCACCGCCGGCGGCCGCCTGGTGGTGCGTGCGCGGCGCTCCACGAACTGGAAATACCCCGGCCAAAAAGGCGTTCGATTCGTTGTGGCAGACACCGGGTCAGGCATGGAAAACGCGGTGCGCGAACGCGTCTTCGAAGCGTTTTTTACCACCAAGGAAGTCACCGGAACCGGCCTCGGCCTGTGGGTCAGCCACGAGATCATCCTCAAGCACCGCGGCGTGGTCCATGTGCGCAGCCGTACCGCGCTGCAAGGGGACGGAGGCGTCGCAAAAGGCTCGGGAACCGTCTTTCAGATATTCTTTCCCGACGATTCCAGGCTGAAAGCCACCATCCCGGCCTGATGAAATCCACAAAAATTCACCAAAAAATTTTCTTGCGCGCTCACCGATTCGATGTGCTACAGTCAGTAACACTATGACACGTAACACGCCAGCAGGGCACGATCCTTCGGAACTCGGTGAACTCGAACGGGGCATTCTCTCTATCATCTGGCGCAAGCCCGGGATTACCGCCGAACAGGTGCGCGAGGATTTGGGCCGGCCGCTCAAGGACTCCACCATTCGCACCGTTCTGCGCCGGCTTGAAGAGAAGGGCTACCTGGCTCACTCGGTGGAGGACCGCACCTTCGTCTATCGCCCCGCGGAGAGCCGGCAGCGGGTGGCAGGGCGCGCCGCCAAGCGCATTGTGGACTGGTTCTGCGACGGCTCCGTTGAAGCGCTGCTGGTGGGCCTTGTGGACTCCAAGGTGCTGGACCGCGCCGAGTTGCAACGCCTGGCAGACCGCATCGCCGCTGCCCATCAGAGCACAGCCGGGTCAAAACACCACGCCATTCCGGGCACGCAGAAAAGCAAGGAGGGAAGCCGATGATTCCAGTCTTGATTGAGGCCGCGCTGCGCGCGCTCGTTGTGGCGCTTGCAGTTGCAGCCGGGTTGCGCCTGTTGCAGGTCAGGAATGTTCTTGCGCAAAAGGTCGCGTGGGGTCTGGTACTGGCTTCATCGCTGGCCACGCCGGCAATGATGCGTTTGCCTTGGCTGCCGGCCTCTCTGCAGTTCCGTTTTGCGCCACCGGCATGGCTGCACGTCGATTCGCCAGCTCATCCAGCGGCTGCGCCTGCCTTCGCGAAAGCTGCTCTGCCGCTCTACGTTCGTGAGTCAACTCTCTCCACGACACCGTCCACAAATTTCTCTATGGCGCAGCAGTCCCTGCCAGTTGGCGGCGATCGCTACCCCGCGCCCGTCAGGTCGACCAATGAATTCAGCGCACCGGCCCATGTGCACGAGGCCGGAGCTGAGAAGCCTGCAAGTCTTTGGAACACGGTTGCCGCGATCGGCGCGCGCCTGGCTCACATGCAGCCGGGAATGATCTTCGCGCTCGCCTATTCCGCGGTTTGCGGTCTGTTGCTGCTGCGGTTGATCTACGGCCTTGCTGTCGCTGCAAGGCTGTGGTTCGCCGCTCAGCCGGTTGAGCCGGGCATGATCGCAAACATTGCAGCAGGCGTGCCGCTGCGCTCCAGCGCGGCCGTATTCTCGCCAGTCACAATCGGCTCGGGCGTCGTGTTGCCCGAGGATTTTGCCGACTGGGACGCCGAGAAGCTGCGCATTGTTCTCGCCCATGAACGTTCACATATTCGCCAGGGAGATTTTTATCTGCAAATGCTTGCCGGAGTGTACGCCGCGGTGTTTTGGTTCAGCCCCCTGGGATGGTGGCTGAAGCGGCAGCTCTCCGACCTGGGCGAAGCCATCAGCGACCGCGCCGGTCTTCAAGAGGCTGCCAGCCGCGCTTCCTACGCCCAGGTCCTGCTTGAATTCGCGGCCATGCCGCGCCCAACCCTGACAGGAGTTGCTATGGCCCGCACCACGAATCTCTCCCAACGCATTGACCGTCTCTTGAACGACTCCATCTTCCGCCAATCCTTTGCCGCCAGCCGACGCGCGCTGCTGGTTGCACTGATCTTCCCCCTGGCGCTGATCGCCGCGACCTCGATGATTCGCGTAGAAGCAGCCGGCCAGACTGCGCCGCCTGCTCCCCAAGCGCCTGTCCCAGTTACGGCTCCTGCTCCCGCACCCGCGCCGGCAGCGCCTGACGCGCCCCTGACCGGCGTATCCGATCCCGACGCAGCGCCTGCTCCCGCGGCAGTTCCAGCGCCGCCATCTGCTCCCGGTGTAGCCGTGCCGCCGGTTCCAGCAGCGCCGCCCTACCCCCACGTCTACGGCGAAATTCACGACCAGGCGGACGATCAGGACCGGACGATCGCGAATGGCCAGACCTACACCGTGATTGACTCCACAAATAGTAGTGGCGGCCAGACCAGCGGTACCTCGGTGGGCCGCGGCTACTCCTACTCGTATTCCTCCAACGGCGACTCGTGGGCATTCGTGTTGAGCCCCGACCAGAACATCTCCTTTACCGGCGTATGGAACGGCAGCACGCGGGAAGCCATCGAGAAAGCGCGCAAGCTCTCCAGTGGCAAATTCCTCTGGTTCACGCATGAAGGCAAATCCTACCTGGTTGATGACCCGGCGGTTGTGGCACAGATTCAGGAGATGTACAAGCCGATGGCAGAGCTCGGCCGTCAACAGGCAGAGCTTGGCCGCCAGCAGGAAAAGCTTGGCGAACAGCAGAGGATGTTGGGTGAAGAACAACGCGAGGCCCGCGTGCCGGCACCCGACATGTCCCGGGAGATCGCCAAGGTCGATGAAGCCTTGGCCAAGCTCAAGGCCGATAAGGACGCGAAGGTGAGCCAGGAAGAGCTTGCCGAGATCCAGGGCAAGCTGGCCGAGCTTCAAGGCAGACTAGGTGAGATGCAAAGCCGCATCGGCGACAGGATGGGCGACTACGGCGAAAAACAGGGCCATCTCGGCGAGCTGCAAGGCAAGCTCGGTGAGCAGCAGGGCCGCCTGGGTGAACAGGAAGGCAAACTGGCAAAAGAAGCCGACTCCAAGGTGAAGTCCATCATCAACCAGAGCCTCAGCAACGGCAAGGCCAAGCCGGTGCAGTAGGTCATTGAATCCTGCTCATTATTGCGGTGACAGGGGGACCCTCGGAGCGACTCGTGTGGGTCCCCCCTCCGCATCCCCCGGGCATCTTTGGAATAAATTACCTGTTTTCAGTGCGCTGGCGGGGCATAAATATACTTGGCTCATCAAACTGAAATGCAAGCATTTAGCAAGCAACGTGCAAGCATTTGCGGCTATTCTTGCGTTTTTGGGTCTTTATCGCGTCTGCTCTCAATTCGCTCCTCGATCCCTGCGACAACGCATCCTGTAAGTACGGCAATTAGCGCATAGATGAGCCAATGGGGAATCTTGCCGGTTGTGAGCCAGTAAACAGCGCTAGCTATACCGAACGGCAGCAGCCCAAAGACCAACAGGAATAGTTCCGAAGCTAAGTGCGGTTTTCTCATATCAGCGCCGTCCAAAAAGGCCAATAGCATTGAGGAATCCAAGCACGATAAAGGCGCAAACGGCCCAGGTCGCCACAGTTCCAAAATAAACCCAATGTCCACCGAATACCCAATGCCAAATGACTGCCACAGAGAGAACGGCTAGGGCAATGTAATAGCACAGATTAAATGCCACATTTCGCCTTGATTGATCGGTGTCACGTCGCCCTTCCATGTCTGCGCTCCTGATTTGCGCTATTATATGGCAATAGAAAAGCCGCGCATCCCGGCGCGGCCCTTCGGTGTGGCGAATCTCTGTAGCGACATCATCGCATGGAGTGTGCCCGAATGCAAGGAGTTAACACAAGCGTTCAATCGTCACCATCGCCGCGTCCAAAAGAAATTGATGATCCAAGCAAGCGAGTGCGGGGTTGGCCCGTATTAAGAGCCACCGTATTCGATCTTCAGTTTCTGATCCGTCGCCGTATCCAAATATTCGCATCTTCCTTCCGCAGTTTCCGTGGGCACATGTGCATTCAATCAGCCAGAGAGGCATCGGTTGTGTCGTGCGGTCCGTCGCTGGAACTGGACCAAACTCTACAGTATCGGCAGAACGCTCGAACACATGCCCGTGCAGAAGGCATAAGAGCTTTATTGGCCAAACACCCGTGGGTCGATCATCCAGACCTTCAAATTTTCCTAGAAGGCTTTGACGCGGGAGAACAATATATTCGTTCGGTCCATGGCCGGGGATGAAATTGAGAAAGGTGTAGGATGACATGCGCTCCGCTCCGGTTGCGCTATCATATCCGCATGGACGTAAAGCCGACAACGGAATTTGACAGGTTTACCAATCTGGTAAAGCAGGTTCTCTCGGTGCCAAAAGCGGAGATTCAGCGGCGGGAAGAGGAATATAAAAGGGAAGCCGCGTCCAAGCCGAAACGCGGCCCTAAGAAGAAGATCGTTTCCCGCGATTCTGCCGTTTAGAATTGCCTCGCGTCCACCTTGCCAGTGAGTTCTCTATAGGTAATCCGCCGTCCGACAATCTGAGAGACAACTAGCGCAAACCGATCTGCGTCATTGAGCGGGTTATCTTTGGTTGCCCGGTTGTTGTAGCGGAATGCTTGCTCGTCAACGTATGCGTCAAGATGGAACGGCTCTACGGCCACGTAGGTGCCACGCAGACCACGTTTCAATAGACTCCAGAAGTTCTCTATGCCCTGCGTGTGGACTTGCCCCTTGACGTATTCGAGGGTGTGATTGACTACCTTGTGAATGTATTGCTTATCCAGCCCTTCATATCCAGATGCCTCATCGGTGTAGACCTTAGCGAAAGGCGTGACGTTCTCCAGAATTGTGTTCTGTAATGTTTCGCGCTTGATATTTGGGAGTACCTTTGCGCGTACTTGTCGTAACTCACGGTCAAGAATTCCCTGCACGGCTGTCTTGCCGACGTATCCGCCCTTGAATCCATCCCGCGCCTGTATTTTTGCTTTCCGGCTCTTGTGCATCTTTTGAGGGTTAGGGCCGATGAAAGTCTCGTCACCCTCGACTGGACCGCCAAAACCGAACTTGTGAGAGCGAGTATCTTTCGTGGCGAGTCTAATGCGGTGAAGCAAAAACCATGCTGTTTTTTGTGTGACTCCGAGTGAGCGGTGAATCTCCCAAGACGAAATGCCATTCTTGCAATTGGAAACCATCCACATCGCCATAAGCCACTTATCAAGCGGAATAGGCGAGTCTTCAAAGATCGTTCCGACCTTAACGGAGAATTGCGCTTTGGGATGCCGTGTCTTGCACTGCCAGACGCGGCGCTTTGCCACGTAGGACACGTCCGAACGCCCGCAGGTAGGGCAGACTACCCCATCAGGCCAGCGGCACTCCACAAGGTACTTAACGCAATTATCGGGATCGCTGAAATAGACGATCGCGGCTTGTAGTGTTTTGGGTTCCATGTGTTCACCTTTTCAAATTTGGTCAGATGATCGTTGCCAACTGACCCATAAAGAGCTTTACCTGTCCGATGAGGTTCTTTGCCTCTTCCAACGTGTACTTATCGTTAGGGTGCATGACCTCATTACGCCATGCCAACTTTACGGCGTAGAGGTTTGCCGATGCTTCGCTCATCTCGACTGTGCCGGGACCCTTATGAGGAAGCGATTTAATAGCCTTGTTTAGTGGGTCGAGAATGTTCTGCCAGTTCTTTTCGTTGACCAGTGGTACTCCAAGTTTCTTCCCAAACTCTTGGACACCAACTTCCATGATACGCATTAAATGGAATAC
>JBEKDE010000007.1:0-87495 GCA_050014515.1 Occallatibacter sp. | reverse complement strand
TTCACTGATTCACTGATTCACTGATTCACTGCATCATTTGTTCTGCGCCGCCGCGGCCGCAATGAACAAGTCCACATTGCTCTGGTCCACCAGCGTTGTGCCTGTATCCACAAACACAGGGTATGGCGCAAACGAGTCGGCGCTATAGTCCTTGCCCAGTTCCTTCGGCGGATAGTGGAACACATCGTCCAGCGCCTTCAGCCCCAGAAAGCCCATGGTCAGCGGCTTCTGCGCAATGGTCGCGTCAATCGAACCGTCTTTGATTCCATTCAGCGTTTCCTGGGCCGTATCCCACGCCAGCAGCTCGCGCCCGCCGCCGCCACGCTTGATGGCGTCTGCCACCATCTTGCCCGTCTCCGACTCCAGGCACACAAACGCGTCGATCTTTTTGGGACCTGTCAGCGCCATGTACTCCTGAGTCTTGTCGAAGGCAATGTGCGTATCGCCCTTGATGTCAACCACGTCCACAATCTTGATGTCCGGCCGGGATGCAAATGCATCCTTGAAGCCCTTGAGCCGGTCGTCCAGGCTCGGCTGGCCCGCAAAGGTGAAGAACACCACGTTGCCCTTGCCGCCCAGCTTCAAGATCAGCCTCTTGCCGCCCAGCTGCCCGGCTGCCAGGTTGTTCGTTCCAATGAAATAGAGCCGCCGGCTACCCGCCGCATCCGAATCGATGGTGATCACCGGAACTCCTGCGCTGATGGCCGCGTCAATCTCCGGCTGCAGCACGGACGCATCCGCCACTTGCAGCAGAATCCCCGCCGGCTTGGCGGCCACTGCCTTCTGCAGCTCGGCCAGCTCCGCCTTGGGATCGTAGTTGTCCGGACCCTCCACCCTCGCCGTAACCTTGAACTGCGCCGCGGCCTGCTTGAATCCAGCTGCCGCCGTCTGCCAGTAGGGCGCGGAAAGGTTGCTCGCAATCAGGTAGTACACCTCTTTGTCTGAGTGCCGAGCACCGCACCCCGACGTAAATGCCACTGCCAGCGCCAGCATGGCCAACGCAGTTGTCTTCATCGCTTTCATGCTTGCCTCCCGGTCCGATTGTGAGACTTCAAGGGCTCAGGAACCCGATTCGTCTCCGAATCTGCCCTGCAAAAATGAACGGCAGGATGGTACTCCGGCACAATCTGCCTTGTCCAATCCTCACTGCTTGGAAACGTTATACCTCATGGCCCAATTCAACTTTCGTGATTGTCCGCACGTTTGATGCCCGTCCATGCGTGGCAGTCTCCAATTGCGGTATAACCAGACGTGAGACCTCCTGACGCGAACTGAAACTGCGCGCATCAAAGGATTGCGCATCGGCGCCGATGACAAAACTTTCCGAGAATCCGCCTGCCCTGCCTCCGGCAATTGCCGTGCGCGGCGATGCGACCGACCAGCTCACCCGCCGAAGATACGACGAGCCGCCTCACGCCTATCGCACGCCCTTTGCCCGCGATGCGGCCCGGATCCTGCACGCGCGCGCCTTCCGACGGCTCGCCGGCAAGACCCAGGTCTTTGCCCGCCGGCCGGCCGACTCGCCCTCCGACCACTTCCGCAGCCGCCTCACCCACACCCTTGAGGTCACGCAGATTGCCCGCACGCTCGCCGGCTCGCTCGGCCTCAACGCCGAACTGGCTGAGGCCCTGGCGGTGGCCCACGACATCGGCCATCCGCCCTTTGGCCACACCGGCGAAAAGGCGCTCGACCGCTGTCTGCGCGCCCATGGCCTCACCTTCGACCACAACCTCCACGCCCTGCGCATCGTCACCTGGTTTGAGGAGCGCCACGCCAGCTTCCGCGGCCTCAACCTGACTCTTGGGGTCAGAGAAGGCATTGTCAAGCACTCGCGCGACTACTCCGCCGACACGCATCCTGAGCTGGCCGAATACTTCCTCGGCCAATTCCCGCCCCTCGAAGCCCAGCTCATCGACCTCGCCGACGAGATCGCCTATCTCACCGCCGACCTCGACGACGGCCTCGAATCCGGAATTCTCACTCTCGAGCAGGTCCGTGACGGCGTCCCGCTCTTTCGCAGCTTCCACGATGCCGTCCTTGACAAATACCCCTCTGCCGCGCCCAAGCTCACGGTCAATGAAGCTTTGAAGCGCATCCTCAGTTTGCTGGTGACCAACCTGATAACGGAGATCCGCAAACGCGCAACTGCATTTGGCTCCGTCACGCTCGACGACATCCGCCGCGCCCCGCAGCGCATGGCTGTGTTGAGTCCTGAACTAGAAGCCGCCCGCGCCGAGGCCAAGGAATTCCTCTACGCCAATCTCTACAACAGTTCCACGCTTGAAGAAGCCCGCGCCCGCGCCACCGAGATTGTGGAGAGCCTATTCGCCGCGCTCATCGCCGACCCGACCCAGCTTCCCGAAGACCACCAGGCGCAAATTCCCACGCAGGGCCTCGCCCGCACCGTAGCCGACTACATCGCCGGCATGACCGACAGCTACATCGAGCAAGCATGGCTCCGCTGCGGCGCTCAAAAATAAATCTGTCACCCTGAACCACCGAAGGGGATCGAAGGACCCGCAGCTCCGGCTTTTTAGTCGAGATGAGATTCAGGACCGAATGGAAAACCATCTCTCGCCATCCACCGCTGTAGAAGAAAAATCGACGCAGTTCCAATCCCAAACAGCGCGTATACGTTGCCTGTAACTCGCAGCTCCGCAATGGCGTAATCAAGGAACGGCGGATAGAAATCGCCCACAAGGCCGGGAAAAAAAACGAGACCCACAAGTTGGAATGCGACTAAATAGCCAACTGCAAGAGAGGCAGGTACCAGGAATATCCACCGCGCCCGTTCGATCGAACGAATCCAAGGCCATACCAATAAAGCCGAGGCAAGCATTGCCGCACCCACAACCAGCGGCTTCCCTATTTCCGCGAAACGAGTGTCCGCAACAAACATGAATGCGGCGAGCGATATCGACTGGTACAAAACGCCAATCGCACCGAAGCAGATGAACCGAAATATCCCGGACCTATTCATCCAAGCTGCTCGCCCTCTCAGCCACCGGGTCTATCTCCGCAACGATCCTGGCGCCGTCCTGGCGAAACCGGAGCCGCGATCCATCCCTTATCCCCATCTACTCGCAAATTGCGGGAGAGATTTCGAACTCCCCGTTCGGCACGACGATCACGGCTTCACGTTTCATGATGTGCATTCTGGCACATGCGACTTGGCCTTGAGCGTCCGATCCAAAAGAAAACGGTGAAACGAGTCATCTTCGTTCCATCATCTCTATTAACTCCCAATTTAGACTGCCTTACTGCACAGTCCCAGCCGGCCTCAATCTCCGCAAATCCAGCGCGCACTCCACCGCATTCTGCGCATTCAGCCGTAGATTGTCTGAAGCCGCCCACAGCCACAGCCGCGCCGTCTGATTGGGATTCCGATTGCCCGCTGTCTCCGGCCGCAGCCGCACCAGCACATCGTTCTGCCCGGTAGCCGCCAGGTTCGACGGAGAATCCGTGTCCTCCAGCACCAGGTCCACATGCTCGCCGCTCAGCGCCTCTTCAAGCGCAGAAATATCCAGCGCGCGCTCCAGTTCCACGGCAATCGAGAATGCATGCCCGTGAAACACCGGCGCGTGAATCACCTGCAGCGCCAGCGCTGGCCAGCGCCCGTCGCCCAGCGCCTCATAGTGCCGCCGGATGCGCGCTTCCTCGGCGTTCAGGTTAATCTTTGAGCTCTCGCCCAGGCCGCCTAACAGGTTATACGCAGCCTGCGCGTCGTAGACGGCCCGCGGCATGTTCTGAAAGCTCAGCAAACTCACCGTCTGCTGATGCAGTTCGTCCATCGCCGCGCGGCCAAACTCGCTGGCCGGCTCCAGCACCGTGGCCGCGGCAAATCGCAACGGCGCCGCCTGTTGCAGCCGCTCCAGCAAGAGCGCCAGGGCCAGCGCCGCTGGATGCGCCGGAACCACAGCCGGTGTAAACAAATCCGCCGTCGACTCCACCGGCCCCACCCCGCCCGAACCCAGCCACGGCGCACGCACCAGCACCCCGGGCTCGCGATCCAGCGCGCCGCTCAAATCCAGCACCGTCGATCCCGAGCGCAGCGCCTGCCGCCAATGCTTCCGCGTCAGGTCTTCCGTTCCGCAGAAAAACGTGAAGTCCACCCGCTCAAACGCCTCGGCGTCGATGGCATGAACGAAGGTCACCTCGTCCCCCACCTGGTCCAGTTGGCCGCGCACCTGGTCATCGTCCAGCAACAAAACATCGGCCGACGCCAGCGTCGACTCCGTGAGCGCATCCTTCAACTCGCGTCCCAGCAGCGAGGAGGCTCCAGCTATAGCAATCTTGTACACAATCGTCCTTTTTGGGTCTTAGAGAATTATGAATGCTGCACCGGGTCCGGGTGAACCACGGCCGAATCTTCCGATCCGATCGCGCCGTGCCGTCGGCGCCGCGACCACGAGTATGCCGCCCGCGCCCATATACCCGAGAACATGTAGGTCAGGCCAATCAGGAAAAATGCCACATTCGAATAGCGCAGCGTGACATAGAACACGATCGCCAGCACAAACAAAAGCTGAAACGGATGGCTGCGCGAGAGGTTGATCTCCTTGCCCGACCAGAACCGCCACGTGCTCACCATCAGAAATCCGCTCAACCCGACCAGGACCAGCCACGGAATAGCAAACCACCACCACCAGTCCTCAATCGGAATCCCATAGCACAAGTGCACCGTGGAAGCCAGAAAACCCGCGGCAGCCGGAATCGGCATTCCCACAAAGTACTTGCGATCCGGCCGTCCCGGATTTCTGGGCTGCGCATCGTGCGAGATATTGAATCGCGCCAGCCGTGATACCCCTCCGATCAGGAACAGGAAGCAGATAAACGCACCCGCCTGGCGCAGGTGCAGCATCACTTCCTGGTGCCCCGTGTCCGGCAGGAAATGAAATCCCCAGATCAGCGCCAGCAGGCTCGGCGCCATGCCGAATGTGATTGCATCGGCCAGCGAATCCAGTTCCTTGCCAAACTCGCTGGTGGTGTTGGTCATGCGCGCAATGCGTCCGTCGAGAGAATCAAACGGAATAGCGAACATGATGGCCATCGCCGCCCAATCGAGATGCGTGGACGCATCCCCTGGCCCGGTAAGCGCCTTCAACGTCTCGGTAATCGAATAGAAACCAAGCGCGATGTTTCCCACCGTGAACAGCGACGGCAGCAGAAACATGCCCCTGCGCAGCCGTGCCTGGGCCCGCGCCTTGGCCAGTGCCGGGTCGCGGTTGGGGCTCAGCCGGTTGTAATTCACTGGGCGCCTCCGCTCTGCAACTCAGCGAGCACGCTTGCTGCGCCCTTCACCCGCTCGCCCACCTTCACCTGCAGCACTGCGTCCGCCGGCAGCAGCACGTCGACGCGCGAACCAAACTTGATGAGTCCCACGCGCTGCCCACGCTCCACCGCTTCGCCTTCCCGGTGATTGAAAACAATCCGACGCGCCAGCAACCCCGCAATCTGCTTGAACGTTACCTCGACGCCATCAGCGCCGCGCACCGTCACAACATTCTGCTCATTGCGGTCGGCCGACGCCGGATTCATGGCGTTCAGGTACTGGCCCTTCTGGTAGCGCACACCTGTCAGCACGCCGCCAATCGGCGACCGGTTCACATGGACATCAAAGACGCTGAGAAAGATGCTGATCCGCTGCCGGGGACCGTCTGGAGTGGCGATTGAAACCGTCTCCGTCACCAGCCCGTCTCCGGGAGAAACCACCAGTCCGAGGCCTGCTGGAACCGTCCTTTGAGGATCGCGAAAGAACCACAGAAAAAATGCCGCCAGGAGCACCGGCGCAACGCCCCACGCCCAACCGCCCGTAGCCCACACCAGCGCAACCGCAACCGCCAGCAAGCTCAAACCGTAGATGTAACCGTCACGAACCATCGTCCCAACGATTATACGGTGATCCTGCTCGCAGAACGCTTGAAGGTGTGCAGGGATACCGCGAACGAGACGAGCCGCGAACTCTTGTCGGCACCGCTTCGCAAACCGCCTGCACGTAAGCCCGCCGTCGGGCTCGCTCCCTAAGCCACCGCCGGCGACCGGCGCTCCAGCGCAAAGATCAGGTCCTTGGCGTGCAGCTTCAGCTTTTTCAAGCGCACTTCCTCGAGCTGTTCATCCGCGGAGAGGTAAGGCTTTTGAACCAGTTCTTCAAGCCGCTGAGCGTAGCGATGATGTTCGGCATGCAGGCGATCTATTTCTTCGCTCAGCGTCGGATCCAGTACTTCGTCCATCAAGCACCTCCGGTGGTCCTGGTCAGTCATTTGTTGCAGAAACTTTACATTTGTTGCAGAACATTTACATATACCCCCGCAGCCTCACAGTCGGCAAGCGGCAAACCATTCCCAGGCCAACAAAAGTCATTGGATGGCTGTGGATATCTGCCCCAAAACCATCCAACGGGTCGTGCCTCAACCACGCAAACACATTTTGAGCAGTACCGCATCTTCCACCGGATCAGCGTAGTAGCGAGGTCTGCGTCCGCCTTCCTCGAACCCCAATGCCCGGTAAAGCCCCAGCGCTGGTCGATTCGAGGCTCGCACCTCCAGAAGGACGTCCGCCGCCTGAGCCTCGCTCAACTCCCCCGCCAGTGCGGCGAACAGCCTCAGCGCCACGCCGCGCCGCTGATACGCCTCCGCCACGGCAATCGTCTCCAGCTCGGCCTGCGGCACAACCACACTGGCTATGGCAAATCCTGCCAGATTGCCGGCGTCTTCCGCCACCAGGGCAATTCTCTGTGGCGCACGGTTCGGATCAATCGCCGCCTGGTAGGCTGCCCGCGTCCAATGCGGTGCGTCTCTCAGTCCGGCAGCAATCTCCATCACCCGATCCAGATCCGCCATCGTCATCCGCCGGATCTGCAACTCCCCGCCAGCCGTCACGCGCCCCGCGACCCCATCGCGGATTCGCTCCCCCCCTTTCCAAACAAGACCTCTGCATCCGATCTGCGCAGGTAATGCCCATCCAGCAGCGCCAGGTCCACAAATCTTCCCGCCGCCACGCTTCCCGCGCACAGCCTCAACGCATCTACCGCCGTGGGTGCTGTGCTCTTCACCAACTCAGTCCCAGGCCAAACCGCCAACAGAAATGCCCCAGCGCTCTCGTCGCATACCGCAATCGCGTCCGGCGCCTCAATCCCCGCCAATTCCTCAGCCCCCGCCAGCAGCTCGCGCATCACCCCGCCCGTGTTGCCCAGCCGCAAAAACACCTCATGCCGATGCGCATCGAGCGCCGCCGACCCCACGCCTGCCTTTGCCGCCAGCACCTCCAGCCGCGAAACCGCCGTCACCGGAATTCCCCCGGTTCGAGTCCCGGCACCCTCAGCCAGCCCCTTCACCGCGCTCAACCCCACCCGCACCCCGGTAAAGCTGCCCGGCCCGTTCACCGCAACAATTGCGGCAACGTCTTTCAGGCCCATCCCCGCACCGCCAAGCAGCTCCCGCACCGCCGCCACCAGCGTAGCCGAGTAGCTGCGGCCCTCCAACTCGATCTCACCGGCAATCTCAATCGATTCCCCGGAAAACCGCCCCAGCGCCACCGACCCCGTCGGCCCGCACGTATCGATCCCCAGCAGAAGTCCGCCGTCCAAACCCGCCAAATGATCCACAGCATCACCCATAACCCCTCAGCATGACACACCGGCAACTGTGCCAGCCAGCCGGCTTGTTCCTGTCGTGTTTGACCGTTTTTTTGCCTCCGCATGCAAATACAATCCGCATGAATCGATAAGGAACCCTTGGCCAACGAAACCAATACCGATTTTGAGCGCCTCGCCGAATATAGCCCTGACGTGATTTGCCGGTCAGGCGCCGACATGAAATGGCGGCAGGAACCGCGTAGCGACAGCGTTGCTCGTGGCCTTTAAGGAACCGTAAAACAGCAAGCCCCACTTCCCTGTGGTTCGGCCTGCTCGTCTGGATCATCCTTCGTTGCCTCCGGAAACACACCGTCCGATTGATCGCGACCGGCTCGAATTGACCATCCTCAAGCCCGAGTCACCAGGCACCTGAACCGCGCCCCAACCCTGTAGCTCCCATCGCCCTGATGAAACGGATCCAGCGCCTTTGCATGCGCTTCATCCACCGCATCCGCGTTGGAGTGGTCTCTCGCTCGCGCAGCCACGCCCGAAGATCCAAGCCCTCTCAAAGCAGTTGCCAGGTCCGCGTAGTGCCAAGGCGAATCCACGTCCATCAGTTCCAGCGGTTCCAGGCCCGCCACCGACGCAAACCCGCGTAGCGCCGTCTCATCCGATAGCGCAAACGGCCCCGGGGTGCCCGGCGGCGGAGCCGGCAAGAGCGGCCGCAACGCCGCCACAATCGACGCAGCCTCCATACCCACAGGATCGCCCCAGGTAACCACCACCACATGCGAGCCCGGCCGCGCAACGCGCTTCGCCTCTGCCAATGCCGCGCCAGGACTAGCCGCATATTGGAATGAGTTAAACCCCGTCACCACATCGAACGATCCGTCAGGAAACGGCAGACTCTCCAGCTCGCCAGCGTAAAACTCCCCATCTGGCGTGCGGTTCCGCGCAATTGCCAGCAGATTCTCGCTCGCGTCCAGCCCTGTCACCCGCGCCCCTCTTGCCGCAGCCAGTTGGCAGGCGAGTCCCGCACCGCATCCGACATCCAGGTACCGCTCCCCTGCCTTCAGCCCTACGCGATGGAAGACCGCCTCATAAACCGGCCGGCAAGTCCCTTCTTGAATCGCGGCCCAATCCGCAGCCGCTGAACCCCACAGCGGCCCATTTACCCCAGAGGTCGTTCGCCTTCCTTCCATCGATCCGCTCCTTTGAAGGTCATGTATACCAAACTTTGTCGCCTGCCGGTTTGGCGCGCTCGCCGACAATCCCGCACCGTTTCGACACCATGCCTCATCCATTAATCTATTGAGAGCGCAATAACACATTAGCCCCTGTCTCCCAGGAGAAAAACCAGCCCTTGGCCGCTGCCGACCCAGCTTCATTCCATGACACGTGGAGGCCGCGCGCCAACCCCTGGCTCATCGCCATCACCGTAACTCTCGCTACATTCATGGAGGCGCTCGACACCTCCATTGCCAATGTGGCCATGCCCCACATCGGCGGCTCGCTTTCCGCCAGCCGCGACGAGGCAACCTGGGTGCTCACCAGCTACCTTGTCGCCAACGCCGTCGTGCTCCCCTTGAGCGGCTGGATCGCCAACCGCATCGGCCGCAAGCGCTTTTACATGACCTGCGTCGCGCTCTTCACCACCGCCTCGCTGCTCTGCGGCCTCGCTCCCACCCTCGGCATGCTGGTCTTCTTCCGCGTTCTGCAGGGCGCGGCCGGCGGCGGCCTGCAGCCCAGCGAGCAGTCCATCCTGGCCGACACATTTTCCCCCGCCAAACGCAGCATGGCCTTCGCCGTCTATGGCATGGCCGTGGTCATGGCGCCGGTGCTCGGCCCCACTGTAGGCGGCTGGATCGTCGACAACTATAGCTGGCGCTGGATCTTCTTCATCAACATCCCGGTCGGCATTCTGTCGCTCTACCTCACCAACCGCGTCGTGGAAGACCCGCCCTATCTGGCCGCCATCCGCAAGCGCAAGCTCTCCATCGACTACTGGGGGCTCGGCCTGCTCGTCGTCACCATCGGCGCCCTGCAAACCATGCTCGACAAGGGCCAGGAAGACGACTGGTTCGGCTCCCGCTTCATCACCACCTGCTGCATCGTCTCGGTCATCGGGCTGGCCGTCTTCATCTATCGCCAGCTCACCGTGGAGCACCCCATACTCGACCTGCGCCTCTTTGCCCGGCGCAATGTCGCCATGACCCAGTTCGTCATGTTCGTTGTCGGTATGTCGCTCTACTCGTCCACGGTTCTCATTCCGCAATTCTTGCAGGAGATCATGGGCTACTCCGCGCGCCAGGCCGGCATGGCCGTCTCCTCGGGCGGCATTGCGCTCATGTTTCTGTTTCCGGTTGCCGGGACCCTCGCGCCCCGGTTCGATCCGCGCAAGCTGGTCGCCCTCGGCTTCACCATCACCACCTTCGGCCTCTTCCGCATGACCGGCATCAACCTCGATGTCAGCTTTGGCATGGCGGTCAGTTGGCGCGTCTTCATTGCGCTGGGATTGCCGTTCCTGTTCATCCCCATCAACACCCTCTGTTATTCAGGCATCCCGCAGGAGAAATACAACGAAGTCAGCGGACTCACCGCGTTGATGCGCAACCTCGGCGGCAGCGTCGGCATCAGCTTTGTCACAACCCTTCTGGCCCGCTTCACGCAGAAGCATCTGAGCATGATCAGCGCCCACACCGTCGCCGGCAACGGCCCATTTGACATGATGCGCAACGCGCTCACCGGCGCATGGATGCACAGCGGCAACGCCCGGCCCGACGCCATGCAGCACGCAGGCGCGCAGATCTACGGCATGGCCCAGATCCAGGCCCGCCTGCTCTCCTACGTGGACGTCATCTGGATCATGGTGGTGCTCACCTCCATGCTGATCCCCGTGCCATTCCTGATGAACCGGCCAAAGAAAGCCGGGCCGGCGCCAATGGCTCACTGAGGTAGAGTGCAGTCGAAGCGCACTGTTTCCTACTCTTCAAATGGAGTCAATTCGCCGCCTTGGACGCCACATGGCCAGCCAACCGGGTCAACATCTCAAATGCGGCAGTCACTCTTGCGTCAATCGGATAGCTCTTGTTGGCCAGCATCACAACACCCATTTTCTTTGCTGGAATAAAGGCAACATACGCTCCAAAACCATTCGTTGAGCCGGTCTTGTCGATGAGCACATTCGTTTGCGGCGGCAGCGGCTCGGTTAACCTGGTCGCCGGTTGATCTTCAAAAATCATAGAAGACGAGTTACCGCTGAGGAGCCGTTTCAGCTCGATTGGATAGGGGTATTGCTCCCAGATCAGGTCCTGCGTGAGTTCGCCGGATGTGAAGTAACCCGTGTGCGTTGCAACAATCGCGCGCCGTAACTTCTCGTTCAACTTGTCCGCGTCGATGTTGGCGGCAATAAATCGGATCATGTCCGCCGAGGTAGATTTCACGCCATAGGCCTCGGAATCCAGCACCCCGGGGCTCACGCGGATTGGCTCTTCGTTCTTCGTGTAGCCTTGCGCGTAGCGCTTCATTTCATCCGCCGGCACCTTGATATAGCTCCGCCTCATTCCCAGCTCGGCGAATAGCTTCTTCTCCATCGCGTCTTCGAAGCTCTCGTGCATGCTCTGCGCAGTGATCAGGCCAAGCATGCCGATACTTACATTCGAGTAAGTCCGGTCCGTGCCGGCTGCATAAGCAGGCTTCCAGCGTCCAAGGTAGTCCATGAGTTGATCCGTGTTCTTGATCTCGTCCGGAACCTGCAGCGGCAAGCCTCCCGCGGTGTGCGTCGCCAGGTTGATCAGGCTGACATGATCGAAGCTGCTGCCGCGAAGCGACGGCAAGTATTTGCTCGCGCTGTCAGTTAGAGACAGGTCGCCCTCGATCTGGGCGTAAGACGCCAATGTTGCAGTAAATGTCTTGCTGATTGACCCGATTTCAAACAGCGTGTCACTTGTAACCAGCTGCTGTGTCTCTCTTGAAGCAACGCCATAGTTGAAGAAGTAACTCTGTCCATCGATTGTTATCGCAACAGCCATTCCCGGGATCTTCTGTTCCCGCATGAGCGGCAGAATTACCGCGTCGACCGCATCTTTTGCCTCCGCTTGGCCGGCCCTGCCCACGCCAAAACTGTTCGTTGTGCAAGAGCAGCCAAGAACCAGGGACAGCGCGAGTAGCCTCAAGGCATATCTGCGCATGAACTTAGACCGCCGCCAGCGCCTGATCCAGGTCCGCAATCAGGTCTTCCTTGTCCTCAATCCCCACGGAAAGCCGCACCAGCCCCTGCGTAATCCCCAGCCGATCGCGGTCTTCCTCGCTCAACGCAAAATGCGTCGTCGTGGCCGAGTGCGAAGCGAGAGATTCCACGCCGCCCAGCGACTCCGCGCTCAGGAACAGCTTGAGCGCTCCCAGGAACCGCCCCGCCGCCTCGCGCGTGCCCAGGTCAAAGCTCATCATCGACCCGAAGCCCCTCTGCTGCTTCACCGCCAATTCGTGTTGCGGATGGCTCTTCAATCCGGGGTACGCGAACCGGGTCAACTTAGGCTGCGTCGACAGAAACTCCGCCACCGCGCGCCCGTTCTCCTCGTGCTGCTTCATCCGCAACGGCAGCGTCTTGATCCCGCGCAACACCAGGAAGCACTCAAACGGAGACAGGATGCCGCCGGCCGCCTTCTGCACCAGCAGAAAACGCTCCTTGTGCTCCGGCTTCGACCCGATCAGCGCCCCACCCAGCCCATCCGAATGCCCATTCAAGAACTTAGTCGTCGAATGCATCACGATATCAGCGCCCAGCGCAAGCGGGCTCTGCAAATACGGCGACATGAACGTGTTGTCCACGCTCACCTCGACGCCGCGCGCATGCGCAATCTCGCTCACCGCCGCAATGTCTGTGAGCGACATCAGCGGATTGGTCGGCGTCTCCACGTGAATGAGTTTCGTATTTGGCCTGATCGCCTTGGCTACCGCATCCAGGTCGCCCGTATCCACGTACTCGATCTCGATAGCGTAATACTGGATGACCTCGTTGAAGAGCCTTTGCGTGCCGCCATACACATTATGTGAAACGATGACGTGGTCGCCCGCGTGCAGCGTGGCCACCAATCCATAGATCGCCGCCATGCCGCTTGCAAACGCGTGCCCGCTGGTCCCGCCTTCGAGCGCTGCCAGAGCCTGTTCAAGCCGGTCGCGCGTGGGGTTTCCGGCACGCGAGTAGTCCCAGCCGCGGTCGGATCCAATGCCCGTCAGCTCAAATGTTGATGAAAGGTAAACCGGCACATTCACCGCGCCAGTAAGAGGGTCAGGATGCTGCCCCGCATGCACAGCAAGGGTCGAGTATTTGTAGTCAGACATATTTTTCTTTTAGCTTCAAGCTCCTGGGTTATAGCTTATCGTGCCGGGGCCGCGAACCGATAAATGCCGTCAGAGTCCCGACATCGCTCATCCACCTCAAAGCATTTGTCATCCTGAGCGACCGAAGCGCAGCGGAGGGAGTCGAAGGACCTGCGGTTGCTCTTGCCTTTGCCTTCTTTATAAGAATCTTGCATTCTTGAGCAACCACAGTGTCGCGAAGGGAGTCAATGGCGTCGATTCACATCAAGTTGCAACTTGCATTTGGATGTGAAGCTCTGATCGCGCCAAGCGGGTCACTTTGACAACGATCTGCATTGGGTCGAAGCCGTCCAGGCTCAAATGCAGGTAGTACGCCTTTGCCTTCTTCGCTCGTGGAAACGAGAAATGCCCATTCGCATTTGTCTTCTTCGATGCGATGACATGCTTTGGATCTCGATCACAGCCCCAGAGCATTGTTATCGGCGTAGGCTTTTCTGCGGGATCGTTCATCGGGCGCGGCGAAAACGACGCATCGCATTCTTCAACCACTACACCTGGGATGGGACTCCCGGACGCATCAACAACAAAGCCCGCCAGGTTGGGCGCATCGAATGGTTGCTCGATGGTAATAAGTTCAAGTTGTGCGGGCGCAGGCCGTGCAAACGCGAGAATCGCAAATCCGGTGCAAACCGCTGCGCATGGCCGCCTCATGCCCCTACACCCCGCCCTCAAAAATCTTCTTCGACAAATACCGCTCCGCCGAGTCGGGAATAATCACCGCAATCCGCTTGCCTGCACCCAGTTCCTTAGCCAGTTCCACTGCCGCAAACACCGCCGCCCCCGAGCTCGATCCGCCCACCAGGCCCTCTTCGGCGGCCAGACGCTTCACCATCGCGAACGCGTCCCTGTCGGTCACAGCCACCACCCGATCGCAAACATCGCGATGAAAAGTCTCCGGCACAAATGCCACTCCGATGCCCTCAACCTTATGTTTCCCCGGCGCGCCGCCCTGCAGGATCGACCCCTCCGTCTCGACAGCCAGGGTCACCACGGCTGGGTTCTGTTCTTTCAGGAAGCGCGCCACGCCGCTGAACGTCCCGCCCGACCCAACGCCGGCCACAAAGCCGTCCACCTGGCCTTCCATCTGCTCCCATATCTCGACCGCCGTAGTGTCGTGGTGGTACTTGGGGTTCGCCTGGTTCTGAAACTGCAGCGCCGTAAACGACCCCGGAATCTCCTTGCCGGCAGCGAGTGCGCGCCGGATGGCCCCCGCCATACCCTCGTCCTCAGGCGTGCGGATCACCTCCGCGCCAAAACCGCGCATCAGGATGCACTTCTCCTCTGCGAACCCCTCGGGCACAAACAGCTTGACCGTGTAACCACGATTGACACCGATCAGCGCCAGCCCTACGCCGGTATTCCCTGCCGTTGCCTCAATAATCGTCGACCCCGCATGCAGCAGCCCCCGCGCCTCGGCATCCAGGATCATGCCCAGCGCCGCGCGGTCCTTGATGCTGCCGCCGGGATTCAGGAATTCGAGCTTGGCAAACACCGCCGCGGCCGGCTCGGGCGCCAGGCGCTTGAGTTGCAACATCGGCGTGTGGCCAACCAGTTGAGTGATATCGGCGCCAATGCGCAGGGCGGGAGAAATGGATTGAGCAACGGACATAGCAGGTTCAGTCTATCGCGCAGAAGCAGCGGACCGCGTGTCCGGTTAAGCGATTGGCGTAAATTGTAAAATGAACTTCATTTTTCCCGGCATCTTGGATTCAAATAACTCTTTTATTTACAACGATTAAGGCTGGGGCGAGTTTATTTCTGCGCGGTGGTTCCCGGCTTTTTTGCCTGCCGCACCACCGGGAAGTACCCGGTTCGAGTGCGCACGTTCAGCTTGCCCATCCCCTTGGCCTCGGCCTTCACCTCCACCCGCCGAAATCCCGGCTCCGTGGTCGGTTTGGTGGAGTGGTAGCCCAGCGTGTACTGGTTGCGGATGTCGCGCGCCACTTCCGCCGCAATCTGGTCGATACTCTCAATCGACTTGGGGAAGAACGCCATCCCGCCCGTTTCTTCCGACAGCATCTCCAGAGCCCGCCGAGCGTGCCGCACTTCGGCCCGGCTCATCTCGTCGCCAAAGAGCAAACCGATGGAATAGATCACCGGCCCCGACAACTGCTGCACGCGGCGAATGGTCTGTTCCAGATTCAAGGTCGAGGCGTTGTCTTCGCCGTCGGTAATGAGGATGAGCACCTGCTTGGGCCGCTTGGCGTCCGCCGCCAGCTTGTCCGCCGAGGCCACCACGGCATCGTAGAGCGCCGTTCCGCCGCGCGACTCGATATGGCCCAGCCCGTCCCGCAACTTGTTCACGTCGGAGGTGAAATCCTGGTCGATAAAGGCTTCGTCAGAGAAGTTCACCACAAACGCCTCATCCTGCGGATTTGAGGCCTCAACCAGGTCAAGCGCGCTCTTGTTCACCGATGGCCGTTTACGCGACATGGACCCCGAGTTGTCGACAACAATGGCGATCGAAACCGGAAGGTCAGTATGCTGAAAGCTGATCAGCGTCTGCTTGACGCCGTCTTCAGTAACCGTGAAATCTTCTTTCTTGAGGTCGGGAACCATCCGGTTGCCGTCGAGCACCGTGCAGTTCAGCACCACCTCTTCGACATCCTGGCGCAGAACAAATCCTCCACCCTCCTTTTGCAAAGGCCCATTCGCGCCTGCCGGGGGCTCGACATCCGGCGAACGCACCGGGTCGCGGTCCACGGTGAGCGAAGGCACCTGCTGTGCCGGTTGTGTTTGGGAGGTCGGCTTGGACTGCTGAGTGGCCGGAGTTTGCTGAATCGGCGACGTCAGCATGGCAAGGTCGTTCGCTGCGCCATCCGTCTGGCCGGCTCCGCTAACGCCGCGAACCCCGCTGTTCTGCGGAGTTTGTTGCGCCGGCAGCCAAAGCGCACCTGCGGACAGAAGAATCCCGAAAACCAGATTATTGCAATGGCGCATAGTAGCCGGTACGAGCATGAACGGTCAGTGGAGGCAATCCCGGTGGAGGATTTACCTTCACTTTCACTTTACGCCACTTGCCGTCGCGGGCGAGGTCTTTAGGCCGGTACCCGATCATGTACTGGTTCCGCAATTCGGTTGAAATCTTCTCGGCAATATCACCCATCTCCGCAATGTCGTCCACGCGGAAGAGCCGGCCGCCCGTCTCCTCGCTCAACTCGTCCAGCAGCGCTGGCCCGGTGCGCTCTTCAGGCGTGGCCGCGTAGGGGTCGAAGATGCCGATGGAATAGATCTCCACATCGGCTTCGCGGACCTGGGAGCGCACCTCGCCTTCGGTGTACCGGGAACGGTTATCTCCGCCGTCTGAAACCACCAGCAGCGCCTTGCGCTCATGGCGAGCGTCCCGCATCTTGGCCAGCCCATAGTAGATCGCGTCCAGCAGCGCCGTGCGATGGCCGCTGCGCACCGTCGCCAGACGCGCCTGGATGTCTTCGACCGAATTCGTAAAGTCCTCAATCAGCTCCGGCCTGTCGTTGAATCCGATCACGAAAAACTCATCCTGCGGATTGGCCGTCTTGATGAATTGCAGGATCGACTCGCGCGCCCGCACCAGCTTGGACGTCATGGAGCCGGAAAGGTCGAAGATGATCCCGATGGTCACCGGCGCATCCTCGCTCGCAAAGCTGATGATCTTTTGCGGGCTGCCGTTCTCAGCGACTGAAAAGTCCTCTTGCTCCAGGCCGGTCACCAAGCGGTTCATGGGATCGGTAATCGTCACCGGAACCAGCACCATATCCACGTTCATCCTGATGAATGAGCCGGGATGGATCTTCGCGGAATTTGGCCCCATCTCGGGGGGCTTTTCAGCTCCAGCCGGAGCTCCCGCAGCGGTCGGTGTATTCGTGGCAGCGGGCGGGGTGACGTGAACCTTGTTCAGAGGGTCCTGCTGATCTTGCGCCGATGCCGGCGGCGCCAGCAGGAGCGCCGCGAGTCCGCAGAGGCAAACCCGGGAACAAGCAAAGGCCCAAACCCGCCTGCCCGCCAGTCCCATGAGGGAATCAATGCCGGAAGTTCGCGCGCGGGAAGAAATCATCGTCATGGCACGTCACCACTGAAGATTGAAGGCGATATTAGCACGATTCATGCGTCCCTGGTGTCACTGGAATGTCGATCCGTCGCCGCTTTCTGACCACCCGAGGATTACGGATGCATAACATGCCATTCATTTCCACTGCGATACAATCGAGGCTAAGCGTCCAACGGTCCCAAGCTGGTCATCATGGGATTCCAGAGCGCGAATCCATCCTTTTTCACGGAGAAAGACCTTCCGTATGGCCCGCATTTATCCATTCCGCGCCTGGCGTTACAACCCTTCCACTGTCCGTCTGGATGATGTGGTTACCCAGCCGTACGACAAGATCTCGCCTTCCATGCAGCAGGCTTACTACCAGCGCAGCCCCTACAACCTGGTGCGCATCATCCTCGGCCTGCCTGAACTCTTCGATGCCGAGCGCGGCGAAAGCGTCTATTCCCGCGCTGCGCGCGATTTCAGCGGATGGCGCGAGCAAGGCATCCTGGTGCAGGAAAAAGATCCCTGCATCTTCGCCTACTCGCAGCGTTTCCGGGTTCCCGGAACCAACACTTTCAAGGAGCGGCGCGGGTTCATCGCCCTGGGCAAACTCCACGACTACGCCGACCAGGTCGTCTTTCGCCATGAGCAGACCCTCTCCAAGCCCAAAAGCGACCGGCTCAACCTGCTCAAAGCCACGCATGCCCACTTCGGCCAGATCTTCATGCTCTACTCCGATCCCATCGGCAGCGTGGACAAGATTCTCTACGACGACGCCGGCCCCGCCGAAGCCGAAGTCACCGACGAGTACGGTGTGCTCCACCGCATCTGGCGCATCGCCGACCCGGCCGCTATCAGCCTGGTGATGGCCGCCATGGACGACAAGAAGCTGATCATCGCCGACGGACACCATCGCTACGAAACCGCGCTGGGCTACTCCAAGGAAAAGGAGCCCTCCGGACCGCCGCTGACGGAGTACACCATCAACCAACTGCCCCGCCCTGCCTATCCCGAGGCCGCAGTGATGATGACCTTCGTCAACATGGATTCCGACGGGCTGGTGATTCTGCCCACCCATCGCGTCGTCCACAGCCTCGAGGGCCCAAACGGCACCGGATTTGACCCCGTGGCCTTCGCCATGGCGGCCATGGAGTACTTCACCGTGGAAGCGCTCGCTGAAAACGACGCCGCCGGCTACCTCGATCTGCTCGGCCAGCAGAAAGGGACCGCGTTTATCGCCGTCACTGGCGCCGGAGCCCTGCTGCTCAAGTCGCGGCCGGAGATGATCGAAACGGCTCTCTCCCACCTGCCCGAACGCCAGCAGCCTCTCGACCTGAGCGCGCTCCATACCGTCCTGCTCGATCGCCTGCTCGGCCTGAACGAAGAAAAGGTTCGCGAGCAGACCAACCTGCGCTACCTGCGCGATGCCGCCGATGCCGTCGACCAGGTCCGCCGCGGCGAGGCAGACGTCGCGTTCCTTACCAACCCGGTCACGATGGAACAGTTAAGAGAAGTCGCATTCGCGGGCGACGTGATGCCGCAGAAATCGACTGACTTTTTTCCCAAGCTGCTCAGCGGCTTAGCGATTTATGCGCTGGACTAAGTTCGCCATTGCGATCTGCGTGTCGGCTTGCCAGTTCGGCGCCGCGCAAGCCCCGCCCACTCCCGCCCGCTTTGTCGTTGTGATTGACGCGGCCCACGGCGGCGACGACTCCGGCGGCACGCTCAGCACCGGACAACCGGAAAAGGCCTTCAACCTTGCCCTCGGCGTTCGCCTGCGTTCCCTGCTCGGCGCGCGCGGTATTCAGGTCGTCTCCACCCGCGACTCCGATACCGCTGTCGATCCGGACCGCCGCGCCGGAATCGCCAACCACGCCAACGCCCAGGCCTGCATCACCCTCCACGCCACTGACGCCGGATCGGGTGTCCACCTCTTTTCCTCCTCGCTCGCACCCGCCGCACCCACCCATTTCGCCGCCTGGAGAACCGCGCAATCTGCCTACGTCACCCGCAGTCTGGCATTGGCGGGAGTGCTCAATTCCGCGCTGCTTCACGCCGGATTCAACGTCACCCTCGGCCGCACCGATCTGCCCGGCATTGACAGCATGACCTGCCCCGCCGTGGCCGTTGAAGTTGCACCCGAGCGCGGACCCGACCACAAAATCACTTCGGCTCTCGACGATCCCGACTACCAGGCTCGCGTTGCGGAAGCCATCGCCGCCGCATTACTTGAATGGCGTTCGGAGGCAGGCCGCCCGTGAGCTCCCGCTTCCAGACGATCCTTTTCAGCGTGCTCGTGCTCGCGTCGGCCATCATGGGCGTGGCTCTGTGGCGTCAGCTTGAGCGGGCCCACCAGCGACTGCTCGCCGGCCGGGACTCAGCCCCCACACAGGCACCGCAAGTGGCCCCGGCCGAGCAGGCTACCCTGCTGGTTGCCAATGACACCGACGGCTCCATGATCACCGAGGTCCAGTCTTTGCCCCTGCCCAAGGATCCCGGCGCCCGCGCCCGCGTCATCCTCGGCAAGCTGCTCGATCTATACGCCGCACCCGACGCTGCCCACCCCGTTCCCGGCGGAGCACCCTCGATCGCCCAGGTCTTTCTCATGCCCGCGCCGTCGCTGACTGCAGCAGCTCAAGATCCCGCGTCTGCGCGCGTGGCCCCTAAATTGAATGACAGCGGGCCGGAATTGGCGATCGTCAACCTCACCCCGTCCTTCGCCGCCAACCACCCCTCCGGCCTGGAAACGGAAACTCTGACAGTGCTCTCCCTCTGTGGCACGCTCCACGCCAACTTCCCCCGCATCACCCAGGTTCGCTTTCTCGTGGACGGCCAGGTCCGCGCCACCCTCGCCGGCCACGCCGATTTGAGCCACACCCACCTTGCCGTCGATCCCGCGGCCGCCCAGGAAGCCCACCCGTGACCGCTTCCCCATCCAGCCCCACCATCGGCGTCTTCGATTCCGGATTTGGCGGTCTCACCGTCCTGCGCGCCCTCATCCACCGTCTTCCGCACGCGCGCTTCGCTTTTCTCGGCGACACGGCTCGCTTGCCCTACGGCTCCAAGTCGCGCCGCACTATCGCGCGCTATGCGGCGGAAAGCGCACAGTTCCTGGTTCGCGAACAGGGTGCTGAATTCCTGGTGATCGCGTGCAACACGGCCAGCGCCCTAGCTCTCGACGCCATCCAGGATGCAGTCACCGTCCCTGTTTTGGGAGTCATCCACCCCGGCGCGACCGCTGCACGCGCCGCCTCCATCACCGGCGACGTGCTGGTCATCGCCACCGACGCGACCGTCCAAAGCCACGCCTACGCCGCCGCATGCCAGGCTCTTGACCTCCGCGCCCTTGAGAAAGCCTGCCCGTTGCTCGTGCCACTGGTCGAAGAAGGCTGGACCAGGCCCGACACGCCCACGGGTGCAATCACCACCCAGGTATTTCGCACTTATCTTGTCGAACTGCTCGCTGAATCCGCCGCCACAGGCCTCAATCCCGACACGCTGGTCCTCGGCTGCACACACTACCCGCTGCTGCGTCCGCTGATTGAAGCCGCCGTTCCCGCCGGGATCAAAGTCATCGACTCCGCCGAAGCCGCCGCGGAAGCCGCCGCAAAGCTTTTCCGCGCCAATGCTGCCCAGGCCGCTGCTCCGACCCAGGTCAGTTGCTTTGCCACCGACTCAACCGAAAAATTCGAACGGCTCGCCTCTCGCTTCCTGGGTCGGCCAACGGGCAAAGTCGAGTTGGTCGACCTCGGCGGCTGAATCACAGCAAGGACGCCGCAGAACCTAATACGGCTGTTAATCTGTTCCGGAACAAGAAGGGGCATCCCGTTGAAGAAGCAAGCCTGCATGTTTCTGCTTGGAATTCTGGCTGTGAGCTCCGCATACGCGCGTCAGATACCGGCCCCGGCGAACGCGCAACAGACCGCTCCTGCGGCATCACCCATCGATCCCAAGGCACATGACGCAGCCGTTAAGCTGGTCGACGCCATCGGGCTTAAGGAGAAGATGAAGGGCAATCTGGACAAGATACTGGCCGACGGCGTCGACGCCATGAAGAAGCAGTTCCCGCAAATTAATCCCGCCTTCTGCGAGGAGTGGACGAAGCGCATGAGATCGCGGATCAACTTCGACGATTACGCCGCAATTGCCGTCAGCGTCTACGAAAATCATTTCACCGCCGCGGAACTGGACGAAATGACGCAGGCTCAACTTGCCGCAAATGGACTGAAAACGCCGGTTTACTCTGAGCCGCTCAAGGAAAAGCTCCAGCAGGTCATGAGCCTGGTTGTCAGTGAAATGATGGGCGGATTCACCCAGCTAGGCTCAAAGGTCGGTGCCGAAGTGGGCGGCGAGATAGGCCTGGAACACCCGGAATGGGTCCCGGATATGGGCTCAAAAACCGGGACCGCACCGAAATGAAGTCAACTCGAGCCTGCAATGGCGGCCGGGAATCCATTCTTCTTCTCGATTAGTCAAGCCCCGCCTTCCCCATCTCGAACGCATCCAGTTTATTTTCAATACCTTCCAACAACTCCGCTTTGCAGATTATTTCCCTCAATCCGCTATCCTTTTTCTATGAGCTGTGTGTTTTATAGCCTCCCATCAGCGCCCGTCCTTCTTGGCGCGATCTTCCGTCATGAGTCTGGGTGGCAACCAAGCCCTGCGGCACTGCAAGTACTTTGTTTTCTGATTTCTGCAAGCAACTCCTTTGGAATCAAATATTCACAGCCGCAGTCCCGGTAAATTGATGAAAATATGCGGCTTATTCACAGGCAATAGGGGGGCAGGGGTACTTGAAAGGGTGCGGACCGGCCGCTTTGGACCATGGAAAGCATGGAGCACAACCAATCCCGTGCGAGCCACCCGCGAGCGTCCGCCGCACCTCAAGGTGCGTGGCCCCATGCGGCTGATATCCTAGAATTCGCTCGGTCCCACTCCTGTGCGGGCCATGGAGGAAGAAAGCAAGCATGATTGATTTGGCAGGTAAGACGGCCGTAGTCTTCGGGCTGGCCAACAAGCGTTCTATCGCCTGGGGAGTCGCCCAAAAGCTGCACGCAGCCGGCGCAACCCTGGCCATCTGCTACCAGAATGAACGCATGAAGGCCGAGGCCCAGGACCTGATCAACGACCTCCCCGGCGCCAGCGGCTTCCAGTGCGACGTCTCCAATGATGCCGAAATCGATACGCTTTTCGCGGCACTTAAAGAGAAGTACGGCAAGATCGACACCCTCGTCCACGCCGTCGCCTTCGCCCCCGCCAACGAGTTGCGCGGCGAATTCATCAACACCAGCCGCGATGGGTTCCGCGTGGCCATGGACGTGAGCGTCTACTCCCTCATCGCCGTCAGCCGCGCTGCGGTTCCGCTGATGACCGAGGGCGGCAGCATCATGACCATGAGCTACTACGCCGCTGAAAAGGTCGTCCCCAACTACAACGTCATGGCCATCGCCAAGGCCGGCCTTGAGTGCACTGTCCGCTACCTGGCCTGGAACCTCGGGCCCAAAAACATCCGCGTCAACGCCATCTCCGCCGGTCCCATCAAGACCCTCGCCGCCCGCGGCGTCGGCGACCTGACGGAGATGATGCGCTCCCATGCCGAGCGCGCCCCTCTCCACCGCAACGTAGACCAGCTCGAAGTCGGCGGCGCAGCCTTATTCCTGGCCAGCGACCTCGCCGGCGCCATCACCGGCGAAACCCTCTACGTCGACTGCGGCTACAACGTGATGGGTTTCTAGTCCCTGGTTCACTCTGATTTCAATACAAAGGCCGGATGGAGGGTACCCTCCATCCGGCCTTTAACCCTCTACCTTGTCCAACAAACAAGGTTGCACCGCTGGTGGTCATGGCACTTGCGTATCGCCCGTCGCATCAAACGTTGCGCCTGCCGGAACCAACGTCGTCGTGACAGTCTTTCCATCCTGCGTGCCCGTATAGACGGTGATTCGGCTTGAATCAATTCCCTTCTCGCTCACCAGGTAGGTCTTCGTGTTCACTGCGCGCTGCGCAGCCAACTTGCTTGCTCCCTTTTCGCCGGCGGCGGCACTTCCAATCAGAACCAGCTTGGCATCCGCGCTGTTTTGCAAACTCAGCGCAACCTGGTCCAGGCAGGCTTTTCCTTCGTTGTCCGCGCGAGCCGGACGGCGTGCGTCTCGTGCAAAACTCACTGAGCACAATTCACTGACCGTCGGGACGGGCGCCTGCGGAACAATCACTGTCACTGTAGTGTTGCCCGAAGCAGTTTGCCCCTTGTCATCGACAACGTTGCAGGTTACACCGATAACTCCTGCAGCCGCACCGCTGGTAGCTTGGGAGAATCTGCACAAGTCTCCGATCCACAGTCAGCTTGAACAAAATCACAGTATGAAGCGGAAGGCGCATTTTCAGTGGACGTTGGCGGCTTACGCGAGTTATGAGAAGTATGGCAGTAAGAACAAGCGGGAGCAGTTTCTGGACGAGATGAACACGGTTGTTCCCTGGACGCGTTTGCTGGCACTGGTTGAGCCGCATTACCCAAAGGCTGGCAAGGGTCGTCGTCCGGTTGGTCTTGAAGTGATGTTGCGTGCTTACTTCGTCCAGCATTGGTTCGACCTGTCTGACCCTGGCCTTGAGGACGCGCTGTATGATTCGCCCGCGTTGCGGCACTTTGTGGGGGTTGACCTGGGCATGTCTGCAGCGCCGGACGAGACAACGATCCTGCGCTTCCGCCACCTGTTGGAAGAACATGATCTGGGCGGTGAGATGCCGGGTGAAGTTAACCGCCATTTGGCTGACAAGAGCATCCGCATTACCCCCGGCACGATCGTCGACGCGACCATCATCCACGCGCCCAGTTCGACCAAGAATTCGAGGGGGCACGCGACCCGGAGATGCACCAGACCAAGAAGGGAAACCAGTGGTATTTCGGTCTGAAGGCGCACATCGGCGTGGACAGCAAGGAAGGTGTGGTGCACTCGGTGTGTACCTCTGCGGCCAGAGTGGCCGACTGCCATATGATGGCTGACTTGTTACACGGCGAGGAGCGCAAGGTGTGGGGCGATGCAGGCTATCAAGGGCAGGGCGACACGATCCGCGAGGCCGCACCGCACGCGCAGGACATGACCGGCCGCCGCACCAAGTTCAAGAACTATGTGGACGAAGAAGCCAAGCGCAAGAACCCAACCAAGTCGCGCGTCCGAGCCAAGGTGGAGCATCCGTTCCGAATCTTGAAGCGCATCTTCGGCTTCGACAAGGTGAGACACCGGGGCATCCGGAAGAACCACAACCGGCTATGCGCTTGCTTCGCGCTGGTGAACCTCTACCAGCACCACCAACGGCTGGCCCCTCTGGGGGCGTAGTGTGTCTGGAGGCCGGAAAAACGGCCTCCAGACACAACAACAATAACTTGACAATCAATGCATTTTGAGCAAATCCCGCTCCTAACGCGAGAAGAAATCACTGAGATGCTTTGACACTACGAGATCAGTGATCTGTGCAGGGGTTCCTTAGCAAAGGTAGCAGCGGGAAGTTACCAGGTCTGTCCGAAAGTGCTCATCCTTTAAATAGGTATGCAAATGAAACAACTTTGTAATCATGATCAATATTGGTCATCTATTTTGATTGACGAACAGCGCGTAAGACTATCATCGTTTCCGCAAATAGGCAGCTATCAAGATGCCGCAACTGCAACTGCTGCAGGTACCTGTCCTATAATCTGCCTTTAAGACTCCGAGCCGTAACGAGGTCAATGCGTGGGCATTCTCTGGTCTGACACTCGACATGCGCTGCAGATGTTTCTCAAGAATCCCGGCTTCACCGTTGCTGCCGTTGCCGCGCTCGCGCTGGGCATCGGCGCCAACACTGCCATCTTCACGGTAGTCAATGCTGTCCTGCTCAAGCCGCTCACCTATCCTGACGCAGACCGCATCGTCGAGTTCCTTTACCCCTCAACGCTCGCCAACGATTTCTTCACTTGCATTCCCGAGTTTCACCTCTATCAGCGCCAGACCAGCGTCTTTGACGAAGTAGCCGCTTACGACATGGCCGGTCCCGGCTTCAATCTCACCGGCGGCCGTCCGGAACAGATCCACGGCATTCATGTCACCGAGGGATACTTCCGCCTCTTCGGCGCTCCCGTCATGCTCGGCCGCACCTTCACCCCACAGGAAGACACGCCCCACGGCGGCAAAGCAGTGGTGCTGAGCTACGGCCTGTGGCAACGCAAATTTGCGGGCAATCCCAACATCGTCGGCCAGTCACTATCGTTGGGCAATGAGGACTTCACAATCGTCGGCGTGCTCGGCAAGGATTTTCTCTCCGATCCCGAAGCAGACATCTGGCTCCCTTTTCAATTTGAGCCCGCAAGCACTGACATGAACCATTACTTCCAGGTTTCCGCACGGCTCAAGCCCGGCATCACGCTCGCGCAGGCCAATGCTCAGATGAAACTCGCTTCTGCTGAATACCAGCGCGAATTTCCAAATCCGATTCCCCGGCCACAGTTCGGCGTTGTGCCGTTGCGCGACTCCATCGTTGGCGACGCACGCAAATCCCTTCTCATCATGCTCGGCGCAGTGAGCCTCGTCCTGCTCATCGCCTGCGCCAACGTTGCCAACCTCTTGCTGCTCCGCGCCGCCGGCCGCAAGCGCGAATTCGCCATACGCTCTGCGCTCGGAGCCAGCCGCGCACGCATTCTGCAGCAACTTCTTACCGAGAGCGTACTGCTCTCCGTAGCCGGCGGAATTCTTGGCCTCGCACTCGGCTATGCCGGAATGCGCGCACTGTTGGCCATCAGCCCCGCCGGCCTGCCGCGCATAGGCGACGACGGCTCCGCGGCTTCAATCGACTGGCGCGTGCTCATTTTCACGCTCACTGTTTCATTGCTCACCGGAATCCTCTTCGGACTCTTTCCTGCGTTCAGCGCCTCGCGCACCGACCTCAATTCAACGCTCAAAGAGAGCAGCAACCGATCCAACACAGGCTTCCGCCAGGGCAAAGCGCGCTCGCTGCTCGTGATCAGCGAAGTATCCCTTGCCTTGGTGCTGCTGATCGGCTCGGCGCTACTTATTCGCACGTTTGTCGCGTTGCACGCGGTGGGGCCGGGCTTTGATTCGCACCACGTCCTCACCATGGAAATGTCGCTCACCGGCGAGCGATACCGGAAGACCGCCGGCGTGGCCCAACTCTCGCGCGACGGCCGCGACCGCCTCAACGCCATCCCCGGTGTGGAGGTTTCGGCCGCCGCTTATTGGCTGCCCATCCAGGTCGACGATGGCCTGCCCTTTCAAATCGTCGGCCGGCCAACGGATAAGGGCAGCTACGGCAGCAAGTGGATGAGCATCTCTCCCGGCTACATGAGCGTCTTCAAGATTCCCGTTCTGCGTGGGCGCGATTTCAATGAGAACGACACGGCAACCGCCCCCGGAGTGGCGCTCATCAACCAGGCCATGGCAGCGAAGCTCTGGCCTAATCAGGACCCTGTCGGCCAACATGTCGTCATCGGCAAAGACATGGGGCCGGATTTTGTCAACGAGCCGGTCCGCGAGATTGTCGGCGTCGTGGCAGACACGCACAACGCAGGCCTCGGCCGCCCCGGCCAACCCCTCATGATCGTTCCCATCGCCCAGGTCACCGATGGCTACACCGTGTCCTACACCGATGTGCAGCCGCTCCTCTGGGTGGTGCGCACCCACGGCGATCCAGCCCCCATCGCCGGCGTCGTCGCCGAACAACTCCGCATCGCCAGTCACGGCTTCCCGGTCGCGCACGTCCGCACCATGGACGAGGTGATGGGCCGTTCCACCTCGCGCGAGAGCTTCAACATGACGCTGCTCAGCATCTTCGGCGCGGTCGCGCTGGTTCTCGCGGCAATCGGCATCTACGGTCTCATGGCCTACTCCGTCGAGCAGCGCACCCAGGAGATGGGCATCCGTATGGCCCTGGGCGCGGACCGATCCGTCATCCGCAAACTCGTCGTCTGGCAGGGAATGCAACTCACACTGGCCGGAGTAGCTGTCGGCATCGCCGCCGCATTCGGCCTCACCCGGCTTCTTGCCAGCTTCCTCTTCGGCGTCCGCCCTTGGGACCCGGCGGTGTTCGTCGCCGTGCCTGTGGTGCTTTCCGCTGTTGCACTGCTGGCCGTGTGGCTGCCCGCCGCCCGCGCCTCAAAACTCGACCCCATTCAGGCCCTCCGCGCAGAGTAACGAGCCAGCGCGGTCATTATGGGTTATTCTGCGCGCAATGCCTGCATGGGATTGATTCTGGTGGCGCGCCTGGCGGGAAACCACGCGGCGGCGATGGTCATGACCGCGACTGCCACGATAGCTATCGTGATGGCCACCGGGTCAAGCGGACTCAGCTCGTAAAGCAGGCTCTTGAGAATGCGCGTGGAACTCAGGGAAATCGGAATCCCGATGGCAAGTCCGATAGCCAATAAGAGAAGGCTCTCGCGCAGGACCAGCCACAGCAGTGTGCTGGATTGCGCGCCCAATGCAAGGCGGATGCCCAACTCGCTGGTCCGCCGGGCCACGGAGTACGACAGCAGGCCGTAGATGCCAATGCAGGCAAGGAACACAGCGACGATTCCGAAAAAGCTCGTTAGCCGGGCAATCAGCGATTGAGTGGCGATGGACTCATCCACCTGCTCGTCGAGGCTGCTGACGCCGTCAACGAGAATGTTGGGGTTGATTTCAGCAATGGAACTGCGCACCCGGGAGATGATCTCTCGCCGGTCCGCACCCGGGGCGTAACGCGCGGCGAAGATGCCGTAAAATCCCACGTTCTGCGTGCAGGGGAAATAGGCCCCGAATTCAGAACTTTCGCTAAGCGAGTTGTATTTGGCGTCTTTGACTACGCCGATGACTTCAACTTCACCCGGATGGTCGGGTGTTTCCCCGATGCCAAAGCGGTGTCCAACCGCCGAGCCATTGGGGAAGAAGCGGCGAGCCATGCTTTCATTGATGACTGCGACTTTCTGTGAGTTCTGGGTATCCTGCGCATTGAATGTACGCCCTGCGACGAGAGGAATGCCCATGGTGGAGAAAAATCCATTGCCGACATTGTTGAAGTACACTTCCTTGCCGTTCTCCGGGGTGCGCGAGATGCCCTGGAAGAGAACAAGGTCACTCCAGGCACCCGTATAAAAAGTGAAGAAAGCAAAGCTGTCCGATTGGACGCCGGGAACGGTCTGGACGCGGGACTCAATCTGCTCCTGAAGACGAACCGACCTTATCTCGTCAGGCGTTCCGTGCGGGAGATTGGCGGTGCTGGAATCCAGATAGAAGATGAGAACGTTGTGCTTGTCGAAGCCGGTGTCGATGCTGGTGAGATGGATGAGGCTGCGCACAAAGAGTCCCGCAACCACGAGAAGCAGGACGGAAAGCGCGATCTGGCCGACGATAAGCGAGCGCGCCAGCATGCCTCGCGCGGATACTGACGAGCCGCTGCGCCCGTCCTTGAGAGCTGGGGCAAATTCAATGCCCGTGGCGCGAAGAGCCGGCAGGCAGCCGAAGAGAAGTGCAGTTAGAACCGTGAGTCCGAGCGTGAAGGCAAGCACGGGCAGGTCGGGAGTGAGATTCAGCGGGACCTGGTTAATGCCGGGCGTAGCCATTTGAAGCAACAGAACGCTGGCTTTCCACGCCAGCGCGATGCCGGCCGCAGCTCCGGTGACGGCGAGCAGAACCGACTCAATGAGTAGTTGAAAGACGATGCGGCCGCGCGATGCGCCGAGAGCCATGCGCATGGCGATTTCGCGGGCGCGTCCGACTCCGCGGGCAAGCAGCATGTTGGCGATATTCGCGCAGGCGATCAGAAGCACCAGCGCGACAATGGTCATGAGGATCTTGAGCGGCAGCGAGAACGCAATGCGCAATGAGGAGATCCCGCGGCTGGCCGAGGTGAGTTCAACGCGCGAGTGCGCGATATCGTCGAGATGCTTCTGCGATGGATTGGGGCCCAGGTAACCGCGCATGATCTGCCTGAAAAGAAGGTTGGTTTCGGCGCTGGCCTGGGCTGGTTTCACACCTGGCTTCAGCCGGCCAATCACGTGCAGAGATTGAAAGAATCTGCTATCGGTATTGGGCAGTCCGGGAGAAATCTCTTTCTGCATGGAGAGCGGAATCCAAAGATCGGTGGATTGGCCGACAGTGACTCCGGTAAAGCCCGGCCGCGCTACGCCCACCAGCGTGTAATCGTGCGACTGAATGCGGATGATCTTGCCGAGCGCCGACGGATCACCGTTGAATTGACGCTGGAACCATCCATAGCTGGCAACCGCAACGGGACCCGCGCCAGGAGCATTGTCATCGGATTCAACGATGGTGCGACCGAGAAAAGCAGGAACGCCCAGTACGGAAAAATAACTCCCGGAGACTAGGTCGAGGTGGGTTGTCTGGTAGGCGGAGCCGGCGATGGATGCCTTGCTAACAGACTGCTCGCTACTTACCGCCGCCATCCCTGCATAGGACGTGGCTTGCCGGCGAAAATCCTGAAAGAAAGGGTAAGAGTAGAGTTGCCAGTTGCCGTTGGGAACTGTGAAGGTGAGGCCCTGGGCCCTGCCATCACCAAACAGGACAAGTTCGCTCGGGTTCTGGACCGGGAGCGGCCGCAGCATGATGGCATTGATCAGCGTGAAAATAGCCGTGTTGGCGCCGATGCCGAGCGCAAGGGACAGCAGAGCGATCATAGTGAAACCCGGAGATTTGCGCAGCTGGCGGAGGCCGAAGCGGATGTCTTGCATCAGGTACTCAAGCCAAAGCGTCCCGCGGCTTTCACGGCAGTTTTCTTTGACCTGCTCCATGCCGCCAAACTCCAGGCGAGTACGGCGCCGGGCCTCGCTCTCGGGAACGCCGGATAGCAGCTTCTGGGCGACCTGCATTTCGAAGTGATAGCGCAATTCCTTATCGAGGTCCATTTCCAGGCGCTTGCGCGCAAAAAACCTGCCGATCCAGCTCATGAGATTCCCTCCAGTGTTCCCTTGAGAATGAGACCCACCACGTCGGTGAGGCGGCTCCAGTTCTCGGTTTCGGCCTTCAGGTGGGCGCGCCCCATGGCCGTCAACTCGTAGAACTTGGCTTCCCGGCCAGTCTCAGACGGCTTCCATGTCGCTTTGAGCAGCTTCTTATATTCCAGGCGGTGAAGAGCAGGGTAAAGCGATCCCTGCTGCACCTGCAATGCCTCGCGCGACATCTGCTGGATTCTCTGCGCGATCGCATAGCCGTGAATGGGGCCAAGCGCAACAACCCTCATGATGAGCAGATCGAGGGTTCCCTGCGGAAGATCAAATTTGTCTTGGATCGTCATAAGGAGTCCATACCTATGACTTCTACATATACACCTGCATGTGTAGAAGATCAAGGTATTAAAATTTGGCGTGTCGTAGAGTGGACGCAGAAAGCGAACTCTGGAGCCCTCCGCGCAGCCCAGCCAGCCGGTTCATCCTCCGGCTTTCCGCGCGGCTATGTGGCGACACCGCGTTGCAAGGGTCACGCGGCCTGGCGATTCGGTCTGAAGTTACGAATGCGCCCGTCTACACCGGCGTTTCTCAGCAGGCATCCAAGGACTTAAGAGCTGCGCCTGAAACGGATGCGCTGAATATGTGGAAACGGCTGCCGGCTGAAGAACTCCAAAATGTTGGCCCCCGCATTCACTTGCACCACGCCCAGGCTTAGCTCCAACTCATTGGACTCCGCCCAGCCGCCCGTGACCGCCGCAAGGGCATTCTCTTGAAGAATTTTCTGGTTCAGTGTCACGCGCACGGGACGGCTGTCCTGCGCGGCATACGTCACGAACATCTCGTACTGTCCCGCAGCCGGAAAAGCTGCAGCGCAGTCGGCACGGCTCTCTGAACCCGAATTGCTTTCGTCGTCGGTTTCGAGCCACCCCGAGCCACGAATCACGACATGCTCAATAAGCCCGCACGTCCTTCCCTCGACCACGATGTCTGGCGAAATAACCGGCGGCACAGCAGACTTTTTCCCTTTATTCTTGTCGGGCTTGGGAGCCGGTTTCGGTTCAGCGGGGGGGTGCACCATCACGCCTTGCTCAATGCTGCGCGTCCCAAATGCATTCGTCGCGGTCAGCCTGAAGGTCTCGTCTTTGGTTATGGTCAGCGGCCGGTCGCCCGAAGTCGCAACCTGCCCGAACGGGTCCAGTTCTACCTTGGACGCGTTATCCGAAACGCCCCAATGCACCATCGCCGCGCCGTTCACCTCCACCGACGTTGGCGCGACGCTGAACTCCACAATCCGCGGCACTTCGTACATCATCAGCAGGATGGCTGCGCCGGCTATCCCCATTGAGCCGGTAAACGCCACCGCCCAGTCGAAAACCAGAAACACACCCTGCGCCAGCAACCGGGAGGGCAGCGGCCACATCTGTGAAGGATCATAGAGACAGGCGGCATAGCCATCCTGCTTCGAGCCCTGGGTTTCGACCGCCTTACGACCGATTTCGGTCAGCCAGAAACCGCCGACCTCGGTTGTCTCCGAACCGGTGCCCACGTTACGCTTTAGCCCGCATACGATCCCAAGCGCTACGACAATCAAGAGCGAGACCGCAAACCCTGCAGCCAGCCGGATCACGATTTGGATCAGAGTGCGGCCGGCCGAGAACTCCGAAAACTGCGTCCAAAGAAGCGCGATGCCGACCGCTGTCAATACCACCTCGCCCGCCTTCACAAGGGCGTCAGGCACGTCAGCCAGCATCGGCCGCTTCCACCACAGTCCGACAAGTGTCAACACCACCGAAACAAGAGCTGATGCCGCCTCCACCAGACCGTTCAGTGAGCCGTATTCGCTGGTACCCGCCGCTAGAATCATATGTCGATATATCCTTGGCTGAGTGTCGGGATGTCGAAAAAGGTAGTCATGTCGTAGGTTGCGCTTCCGCCGTTAGTCCCTGCACCAAAGCAAAATTTTCCGGACACCAGTTTTCCTTTCGCCGGCGACGTTGGATAGCCGAAAAACCGCCCTTTAATCAATCCCGAGGCCGGCGTCCAGAAAGCACTCAAACTGGCGGTCTTGGTCGACAACTCGAAGTCGTATCCCGTGCTCGTCGCGCTTGCCGTTGAAGCCGCCAGGCGCACAGCAATCGAGGCTGCGAGTCCCTTCTTGAAAAATCGAATCGCGTCCCCCGGAGAAAACGCGTCAACGTGTGTTGAAGCCAGCAGGTGAATTCCGGCGGCCTCGGCCAGCGCTGCTCGCGAAGCCATCCCCCCAAGCCCCTCCAGCTTCTCGGCCTCGTCAGGCTGCAGCAGCACCGGGATCCACTCCGTGCCTTCACCTCCCGTGCCGACGCAATAGATTGGAAGTCCGCGATCCGAGCAGAACCCCGCGAGTCGCTTGCAGATGCCGACATCCTCGATCGCGTCGTCCAGAAATACATCCGACGTGTCTTCCTCAGATTCGGCGAACTCATCCGGCTCCAGCAACGCCATGGTCGCAAACTCGCCGCCGGACGGCTGCAAGTCCGGGATTTCAAACTCCGTAACCCGGCGATCAGGGTCAGTGCGAAGATCCGGCAGATCGAAGAGCTGAGCCACGATCCGTTCCGCACGCGTCCTCTCCGGGAGTGGCTGCAAACCCGTACCGAAATCCATGTCCGCTCCTTTGCCATTCAATGGGTGGCAGGCCCAATTTGCTGCGGAGCAATTGATTAGGTTGAACTAAGCAGCTATCCTACCCTAACCGCACCACCGAATCGCAAGAAGAATCTTGAGAGTGCACCTTCTTTTTCGACGCGCCTGCTCGCCGCAGCCGAATTGGAATATCATTGCATTGCGATTTAAGACGTCAATTCGGGAGGCATGAAATGGGCAACAACCATCTGGCTGGCGGCAAGCACGGCCGCCGCGAATTCCTGAAGGCTGGCGGCGCAGTCACTGCCGCCCTCCTGGCTCCCACCACCCTTCGGGCCGACACGCCAAGGACGATGCCACCTCTGCCGTCGAACCCCGTCACACCCACCGCCATGCCCACGCGCAACCTGGGCAAAACCGGCTACAAGGTGGGTATCTTCTCGCTGGGTGGCCAGGCCTCTCTTGAGCGCTCCAACAATTTTGACGTTGCCGTGCCCATCATTGAGCGCGCCCTCGACCTCGGCGTCAACTACATTGATACATCATCCATCTACGGCGGCCCCGAGCGCTGGAGCGAGCAGTACGTGGGCAAAGTCATGGCCCACCGCCGCAATGAGGCCTTTCTCGCCACAAAGACCAAAGAGCGCACCCGCGACGACTCCATGCGCATGATTGAGAAGTCGCTGCAACTGCTGCAGACTGATCACGTCGACCTGTGGCAGCTGCACGACATCGGCACCATGACCGACGTCGATGCCGTCTTTGCCAAGGGCGGCGCCGTGGAAGCGCTGGTGGAGATGAAGGAGCAGAAGGTCGTTCGTCACCTGGGCATCACCGGCCACTACCGCCCAGAAGCGTTGATGGCATGCATCAAGCGCCACGACTTCGACACGATCCTGATGGCCATGAACGCTGCCGATCCGCACCACTACAGCTTCAACGATGAACTGCTCCCGTTGGCCGTCGAGCGGCAGATGGGCATTATCGGCATGAAGGTGCCGGGACGCAGCCGGCTGCTCTCCACCTGGACCCCTCCGCCGATCGAACAGCAGAAACGCTCCTGGGAAGGCATGACCATCCAGACCGACAAGCCCGGAACGCTGAGCATGCGCGAGGCAATGTATTACACGTTGTCGCGCCCCGTGAGCACTGTCATCATCGGCTGTGACACCATTGCGCAGCTTGAAGAGAACGTGCACCTGGCCCGCGAGTTTACGCCGCTGAGCGACGGGCAGGCCAAGGAACTGGTGGCTCGCGCCGAGCCCTGCGCCAAGCCATCGCTGTTCTTCCGCTTCTACGATAGACCCTGATCACCAGCTGCGACGCGGCACAATCTCCTGCGGTGGGGCAGACGCGGACACTTGCGCCGAGACAAACCTGGCGGCCTTTTGCGCATCTGAATGAAGTGCAATCGGGTACAGAATTCTCCCGCTCTTGTGTTCAGGCTGGATGAGACTGTGTTGGTTGAAAGACACACCTAGAGGATCAAACATGTTCAATTCAGGATTATTTTTCCGCACCGGGCGCGCGCCGTTGCTGATGCTGGCGCTGGCGGCAGGCATCCTCACGGGATGCGAATCGAAACAGGAAAAAGCCCTGGATCAGGCAAAGGCGCAGGCTGCCAAGACGGGGCAACCGCAACAGGTGGTAACCGTGGACAAGACCGGGACAACAACAACGACCGTTGTACAGCCTCCGGCAGCGGGGCAGAAGGCAGAAGCGGTAACCACCACCACGACTCCGCCCGCGGCTGGAGCTCCCGCACCCGCGCCTTCAGGCCCCACAGTTTCAGCGGTCCCCCCGCCTCCTCCGCCACCACCTCCGGCTAACCTGACCATCACTGCGGGAACCACGCTGGCAATCCGTGTAGATCAACGAATCAGCGTGAAAACGAGCCGTGTTGGGGACGCCTTTACCGGCGAGGTGGTTGAACCCGTGCTCAACCCCGATGACAGCAGCGTGGTGATTCCGAAGGGCGCGACCGTGGGCGGTGTGGTGGATGCTTCGCATCGGCGCGGGCACTTCAAAGGCAGATCGATACTGGAGCTGCGGCTGACCTCGCTGACGCTGAATGGTACAAAGTATCCGCTGACCACGCGTGATCTTGCGGAGACCAAGAAGGGCAAGGGCAAGCGATCGGCAGCCATGATTGGCGGCGGCACCGGCCTCGGCATGCTGGTGGGCGGCGTGGCCACGGGCGGTGTTGGGCTTGTGGTCGGCGGCCTGGTCGGCGGCGGAGCGGGAACGGCCGCCGCTGGAATGACCGGTAACCGCGATCTCGACATACCGGCAGAGTCGATTGTCCACTTCAAGCTGGCGGAAGATCTTGTTGTGCAGGCAACGCCGTAGTTTGAACGAACCGCAGAGCCTGCACCGCGTCCAGTCACGGCATTACAATTGGCCGGGCGTGCCACCCCACGTCACAGGATCGACATCGGCGATCGACTGGGAAAATGTCCAGCGATGCCCGGCAAAGTCTGCGACGTTGTATTGTCGCTCTCCGTACATGTGATCTCTCGGCAGAGAGAGTACTCTTGCGCCGTGATTCTGAGCGTGTTCAAGGTGGGCGTCCACATCGTCGACGCGCACCAGGACGGACTGGAAATCCTGCGGCCCGGTAATCTCTCGCTGACTGAGGATCACCGCACCATCGCCGACATTGAGCTGCGCCCGATGGTCTCCGATGCGCAGGCGCAAGGTGAATCCAAAGGCATCGCAAAGCCATTCGATGGCTGGGCCAATCTCCGGGTAGCCGAGCACCGGAATCACTGTGCACGATGGAATCGACCGATTCGGACGCATGTTCAAGCTCCTCCTGGAAATCGGTTCAGAGGTGATTGATGAGCGAGGCAATGCAAGCAGCACCGAAGCCGTTGTCGATGTTGACGACGGAGACGTTCGGAGAACAGGTGTTCAACATTCCGAGCAGTGCAGCTACGCCTCCAAACGACGCGCCGTAGCCAACACTGGTGGGCACGGCGAGGACCGGCGCATTCACCAGGCCGCCAACAACAGTGGGCAGCGCGCCCTCCATGCCGGCACACACGATGAGCACACGAGCCGATTGCAGCGATGTCTTTTGCGCCAGCAGGCGATGAATGCCGGCCACGCCGACATCGGCAATGAGTTCGACTTCGTTTCCCATCAGGCGCGCGGTCACTGCGGCCTCTTCGGCGACGGCGAGATCGCTGGTGCCCGCGCAGACAACAGCGATGATCCCTTTACCGGGAACGGCGGGCGCCTGGGCGAGAGTGATGGCGCGGGCCGTTTCATGGTAATGGGCGCGCGGCTGCTTATCGTGGGCTTCAAGCGCGCGAACGGCGGCGAACATCTCCGCTGAAACGCGCGTGGCCAGCACATTGCCGCCATGCTGCGCCATGCGCGCAAAGATCGCGGCCACCTGCGCGGGAGTCTTGCCTGCGGCGAAGATCACCTCGGGCATGCCGGTGCGCAGCGCGCGATGATGATCGACTTTCGCAAATCCAATGTCTTCAAAAGGAAGATCGCGAAGGCGTTCCAGTGCCTGTTCCACACCGGTGTTGCCGGCGCGAACTTCGTTGAGCAACACTTCAATCTGCGAGCGATCCATCAAAGCTCCTTTGCCGCGCCGGCCGCGTAGATGCGCATCGCTTCCTGCATCACCTGTTTGAGCGGAACCGCACGCTCGGTGGCCAGCCGCCGGCAATCTTCGTATTCCGGCGAAGCGTTGGCAACCTCACCGGAGGGCCAGCGTGCGATCTTGATCTGGACATCTCCCCATTGCGTCTGCACTTTTTGAAATGCGCGCGCTAGTCCGATCTTGTTTTCGACGCGCCAGTGCAGGCCGATGGTGGTGGTCTCGCGAAACAGAATGTCGCGCAGCGCGGAAACAAGGTCGGGTCGGCAGAGGACGGTAAGTTGCACGCCGGTGCGGCCTTTCTTCATTTGCACGGCAGCACGATAAACATCCCACGCGCCGGAGGCGAACAGTAACTCGCTCACGTAGCCGAGCAACTGCGGGCTTGAATCGTCAATCACGGTTTCAATGATCGCAATCGATTCCGACTCCTCGCCCTGCGCGGAGTCTTCGCCGATGAGCAGGCGCAGCAGGTTGGGCTCACCGGGTGTATCGCGTCCGCCTGCGCCGTAGCCCGATGCCTTGATGCGCATGGCAGGCAGGGTCGCATAGCTCACTTCCAGCATTCGCAATAACGCCGCACCGGTGGGCGTTACACGCTCCATGGGCGGACCAGCCGCGTAGACCGGCGCATCGCCGAGCAGCGCCAGCGTTGCGGGAGCAGGCACTGGAAGCGTTCCATGCTGGCAAACAACAGTGCCGCTGCCGACGTTGAGAGGCGAGGCTAGCCAGCGATCGACACCGAGCAACTCAGTGCCGAATGCGGTGCAGACGATATCAACAATCGTGTCGACCGCGCCGACCTCATGGAAGTGAACTTTCTCAATTGGGATGGAATGGATGGCGGCTTCGGCTTCACCCAGGAGCTGGAAGGCGCGAATGGCGCGTGTCTTCACGGATTCAGCGATGGGCGCTGCATGAATGATTTTGACGATAGCCGAGAGGTGGCGATGAGGCGCATGCGTCTCCAGCCCAGCGACGAAGACCTGTCTCTGCGGACCCCGGTGAGGTGGATGATCGCCGTGGGAGTGGGCGGCCTCATGCTCATGCTGCTCGGGAGTGATTACGTCCACTTTGGTTCCAGCAATGCCGCCGCGGCTCACTTTGCGGGCTTCGAGCCGCGCACCCACGTTGAGACTGACGGCCGTTTCGGCGAGCGCGTCAAAGGATACACCGGCGTCCACCAGCGCACCCAGAAGCATGTCGCCGCTTATACCGGAAAAGCATTCAAGATAGCCAGTTCGCATCGATAACGATTCTAAACTGTTAGCTACGCTCCGCGCCGGGTGAGGATTTCAGCGGGCAGGACTGCGTTCATTGAGCCGGAGCGGAAGCCGGTGCAGTCGAGCGTGACATATTTGTAGCCGGCCTGTTTGAGAGCGCCAGAAATGGTGTCAAGCGTGGCAAGATCCAGGGCGCGGGGCAGTTCGGCGCGCGCAATTTCGACCCGGGCCAACTCGCCATGATGCCGCACGCGCAGCTCGCGAAAGCCCAACTGGCGAAGGCTCTCTTCGGCGCGCTCCACCTGCTGAAGCACTTCGCGGGTCACGGTGCGGCCATACTCGACACGAGAGGAAAGACATGGTGCGGCGGGGCGGTCCCAGAGTGAATAGCCTGCGGCCTTGGCCAAAGCGCGGATTTCGAGCTTGGTGAGCCCCGCATCGGCAAGCGGCGCAAGCACGGCGTGATCTTCGGCGGCGCGCTGGCCGGGACGATAATCGCGCGTGTCATCGGAATTCATGCCGTACGCAATGTGTGTGTGACCCAACTGCATGCCCAGCGATTCCATGACGGCAAAGAGCTCGTCTTTGCAATGGAAGCAGCGGTTGGCATCGTTGCGGGCGTACTCTGGCCGATCCAACTCTTCCGTTGCGACAATGTGCAGCGGCATCCCGAGTGAACTCGCAAAAGCGGTGGCCTGTTCCAGGTCGCGACGGGCGAGGCTCGGCGAATCTGCGAGAACGGCGAGCATCTTTGCCCCGAGAATGCGATGCGCAGTCGCTGCCAGAAATGCGGAGTCCACGCCGCCGGAGTAGGCCACCATCACGCTACCCAGTTGCAGAAGCTGTGCTTCGAGGGTCTGCAGTTTATGCGCAGCGTCAGGCTCGCCGACGAGGCTGCGCGAAAGCGCGCCTTGCGCGGTGAGTGAGTCAGCGGACTTCATTTGCGCGCCTGACGCCATTTGCAAATTATAGCCCTTGTGGAAACCACAGTGCGAATGTGCTCAATGCTGAATCGTCGTCTCGGCATGCGTCGGCTTTTGCGTTACCTGGGCCGGCGTGGGCAACTGCGAGCGATCCCAACCGCCGCCTAGAGCCTGAACCAGTTGCACCGACTCGGTCATCTGTTCAACTTGCAAGTTGGCCAACGTCTCCTGGTTGGAGAGAAGCGTCGTTTCCGCACTCATCACATCGATATACGGATCGATCCCCAGATCGTAGCGATTTTGTTCCAATTTCAGAAAGGTTGTTGAATAATCGACGGCCTGCTGCTGTTGTTTGATCTGCTGCGACAAGATGCGCACCGCCGCGAGAGCGTCTTCCACCTGCTGAAATGCGGTAAGCACAGTTTGGCGATACGTTGCCAGATCGGAGTTATACGTCGCGATGTATTGATTGACCGTAGCGCGGCGCAGGCCCCCATCGTAGATGGTTTCAGAGAGCGACGGCCCGACAGACCAAAAACGGCTTGCTGCATCCAGCAGGTTCTTGATAGCTGAACTCTCCACGCCGCCGCTGCCGGAAAGAGTCAGAGCCGGATAGTAGGCCGCATACGCGACGCCGATCTGAGCATTCGCGGAAGCCATGGTTCGCTCCGCGCCTGCAACGTCGGGGCGGCGCTCAAGCAGTTGCGATGGCAGACCGATGGGAATGGGCGGAGGCGCAGTGAGGATGGCTTTCACGGGAATCGAAAATGACGATGGCGCTTTGCCCACAAGCACAGCGATCGCGTGCTCATATTGCGCCCGCGCGACTCCCAGATTTGTTGCAGCCGACTGCGCGCTGGCCAGGGTTGTCTGCGCTTCCACAAGAGAAATCTGATCGTCGACACCAGTATCGTAGCGAGCCTGCTCGGAATCGACAGCTTTCTTGTCGGCATCCACCGTGGCATTGAGAATCTGTTGAAGCGCGTCCTGGCCGCGGATTTCAAAGAAGTACTCGGCCAGGCTGGCCTGTTCAGTGAGACGTTCATTCTCAAGATCTGCAGCGCTCAGTTGGGCATTGTATTGATTAGCCCGCACGGTGTTGCGCACCTTGTCCCACAGATCGGGCTCCCACGAAACATTGGCTGGGAGGGCGAATATCTGCGACTGTTTGCCAGCCGAGGATGCGCCCGACGTCCCCGTGCCAGAACTCGCACCACTTGCTATAGTGGAGGAGGTCTGCGACCGCGTGTAGGACGGACCAATGGAGATGGTTGGAAAATACTGCGAACGCGCCTCGCGCACCAGAGCGCGGGCTTCCATGAAGTTTTCAAACGATGCGCGAATGTTCTGGTTATCTATATTCAATTGTTCTTCGAGCGCATTGAGTTCCGGATCGTTGTAGATCTCCCACCACTTGCCGCGCAGAACCGCGTCCTGCGGCTGCGCAACAGTCCAGCCTTCGGTTTCCTTGAATTGCGTAGGCGACTCTTTGAAGGCGGGCGGCGCGGTCATGGAGGGCGGAACATACTTCGGGCCCACGTTGCATCCAGCCAGCAACGCCGAGAGCGCAACGGCAAAGAGCGCGCACGACAAGGCTCGAACTGCCTGCCGGGATTGCACAATCGGATTCTTCATAACGTACACTCCATAAGCATTCTTTGCTAAGAGGCCTCGGCGGTTCCAGTCTGCAGCGGGGCAGTATGCTTGCCCTGGAAGCGGAGGCGCATGCGATCGAAGAACAGATAAACAACGGGCGTGGTGTAGAGGGTCAGCATCTGGCTGACGATAAGTCCACCCACGATGGTGATGCCAAGCGGGCGTCTAAGTTCGGAGCCGGTTCCGGTGCCGAATGCCAGCGGCAGCGCGCCAAACAACGCAGCCATGGTGGTCATCAAAATTGGACGGAAGCGCAGCATGCAGGCTTCAAAGATGGAGTCGGCCGTGGACTTGCCATGCTCACGTTCAGCGACCAGAGCGAAGTCAATCATCATAATCGCATTCTTCTTTACGATGCCGATGAGCAGAATGATACCGATGATGGAGATTACGTTGAGATCGATCTTGAAGAGCATAAGGGCAAGCATTGCGCCAACACTGGCTGAAGGCAGCGTGGAGATGATGGTAAGCGGGTGCACCAGGCTCTCATACAGGATGCCGAGAACAATGTAGACGGCCAACAGCGCCGTTGCCACAAGAGCAGGTTCAGAGGCAAGAGAAGTTTGGTACGCTGCTGCCGTTCCGGCAAAGAATCCCCGAACCGTCTCCGGCATCCCCATCGACTGCTGCATCTGTCCTACCTCGCGCACAGCGTCACTCATGGACATGCCGTTGGCAAGATTGAAAGATACTGTGACGGAAGGAAATGAACTGGTGTGATTGATGACCAGAGGCGTCGTTGTTGCCTCCGCCTTCGACACCGTGGTGAGCGGGACGGCGCCATCTCCGGAGTTGAGGTAGATGTCATTCAGGCCTGCGGGGCTTTGCCAGTAGGGCGGAGCAACCTCCAGTACTACGTAGTATTGGTTCAACTGCGTGTAGATGATGGAGACTTCGGACTGGCCAAATGCTGAGTAAACAGAACTGTCCAACGATGACGTCGAAATCCCGAGCCGCGCAGCTGTAGGACGGTCATAGGTGAGCAGTTCCTGCAGACCGGCATTTTGCGCATCGGTGTTAACATCCTGAAATCCGGGAAGTCCCTTCATCCCGGCAAGCAGCTTTGGGCCCCACGTCGCGAGATCCTGCACATTGTCCGACTGAATGGTGTATTGGTAGAGCGCGGCGGTTCCTCGTCCGCCGATGCGCAGATCCTGTGCAGCCTGGAGGAAGGCCTGCGCGACCGGAAGACGGTTCATCTTAGGGCGCAGGCGATTGATGATATCGGGTGCCGTCGTTCGGCGCACTGCGCACTGGGCCGACTCCTTGCACTGTGTTCCCAGAGGCTTGAGCGCGATAAAGATGAATCCGCCGTTCGATGCACCACCGCCGCCCGTATAAGCGTTAACGTGGGCAACGGCAGGGTCTGCCTTGATAACCCTCACCAGTTGGCGAACCGAGTTATCCATCACCGGGAAAGACGCGTCCTGTGGGCCTTGAACCATGCCCATGAGCGCGCCTGTGTCCTGCTGGGGAAAGAATCCCTTGGGGATAACATCGATCAGGTAGAAATTCAAGCCGACGGTGAGCAGCAAGACGGTGAGCATGAGGCCGGGATTCCTGAGCACCCAGGTCAACGAACGGCTGTACCCATCGAGCATCCATTGAAACCCCTTTTCGCTCATGCGGTACATGCGGCCGTGCTTGATCTCCCCCTCATCTTTGAGCAGGAAGGCGCACATCATAGGGGTGGTAGTGAGAGAGATGACCATTGAAACGAGGATTGCCGTAGCCAAGGTCACTGCAAACTCGCGGAAAAGCCTGCCCACGATGCCGGCCATGAGCAGAATGGGAATGAAGACCGCAATCAGCGACATACTGATGGAGAAAACAGTGAACCCGATCTCCTTTGAACCGAGGAAGGCGGCCTGAAACGGGTTCATTCCCGACTCGCGATGGCGAGAAATGTTTTCCATCACCACGATGGCATCATCGACTACAAACCCCGTGGCGATGGTCAGAGCCATCAGCGAAAGGTTGTCGATGCTGAAGCCGAGCAGGTACATGACGCCGAAGGTTCCGACCAGGGAGACGGGAACGGCAACGAACGGAATGAGCGTCGCGCGCCAGTTGCGCAGAAAGAGAAAGACGACCAGGATTACCAGGATCACCGACCCTATAAGAGTCTTTTCGACATCGCTGACGGAGGCGCGAATGGTGGTCGTGCGGTCGAGAACAACGGTGATATTGATGCCTTGCGGAATGGATGCTTGAACCGATGGCAACTCCGCTTTAATGCGATCGACGGTGTCAATGATATTGGCGCCGGGCTGGCGGAAGACGATGACGGTGACGGACGGTACGCCGTCGAGGTACCCGCCGGTACGAATGTTCTGCGCGCCATTGGATACGTCGGCAACGTCAGAAAGCCTGACCGCGGTTCCCTTGTTGTAACCGATGACCAGGGGCTTGTATAAATCCGCCTGGTGCATCTGATCGTTGACAACGATATCCGCGGTTGCGTTTCCAAGCGTGAGTTGGCCGACCGCCTCGTGGACATTTTGCTGGCTCAACACGGACTGAATGTTTGAAAGCGTGAGACCGTAGCTGTTCAGCAGCGTGGGATTCACTTCCACGCGCACCGAGGGACCAGCGCCGCCACCGACCGACACCTGCCCCACTCCCTGAATCTGCGAGAGTTTCTGCGCAATGACGGACGAGGCTTCGTCATAGAGGGTAGGCTTGTCGTACTTGTCCGACGTGAGCCCGATGATCATGATCGGGGAGTCGGCAGGATTGACTTTGCGATAAGTTGGATTGGCAGGCAGGTTGGCTGGTAGATAGGTGCGTGCCGCGTTAATGGCGGCTTCCACATCGCGCGCTGCGCCGTCGATATTGCGGCTCAGATCGAATTGCAGTGTGATCGATGTGGTGCCGAGCGAACTCGACGAAGTCATTTCTGTTACGCCGGCAATGTGGCCGAACTCGCGCTCCAGCGGAGTGGCAATGGACGACGCCATGATCTCCGGGCTGCCGCCGGGAAGACTTGCGCCGACAGAGATTGTCGGGAAATCAATTTGAGGAAGCGGAGAAACCGGCAGCACATTGAAGGCGATGGCTCCCGTAAGCAGGACCCCCGCGGTGAGCAGGGTGGTCGCAACCGGCCGTCGGATGAAGGGAGCGGAGATGTTCATGAAGCCTCCGCCGGCCGAGGCTCATCACCGATTTCCGGCCTTCTTGAAGAACGCGTAAACCGATGGCCAATGCGATCGAAGAAGATGTAGATGACGGGGGTAGTGTAGAGGGTGAGGATCTGCGAGAGCAGCAGGCCGCCCACCATTGCTATACCCAGCGGGCGCCGTAGTTCCGAGCCCATGCCAGTGCCAACAGCGAGCGGAATGCCCGCGAGCAGCGCGGCCATGGTGGTCATCATGATGGGACGGAACCGAAGCAGGCAGGCTTCGTAAATGGCATCCGTCGAATTCATGTTGCGCTCACGCTCACCCTCCAGGGCGAAGTCCACCATCATGATCCCGTTCTTCTTGACGATGCCTATGAGCAGAATGATGCCGATGATGGCGACGACGCTGAGATCCTGCTTGAAAAGGCTGAGCGCAAGCAATGCCCCGACGCCCGCCGAAGGCAGCGTCGATAGAATTGTGATGGGGTGAATGAAGCTCTCGTAGAGCACACCGAGGACGATATAGACCGCGACCAGCGCGGCGATAATCAGCAGGCCTTCATTGGAGAGCGAGCCTTCAAATGAAGCCGCAGTGCCTTGAAAACCATACTGAACGCTGGCCGGCATATTCAGCTGTTTCTGCGCTTTTTCGATAGCCGTGATCGCTTCGCCCAGAGATGCATCAGGAGCAAGATTGAACGAGATAGTGACTGCCGGGAACTGGCCCTGATGATTGATGGAGAGCGGTTCAGCGACCTGCTGAATACTCGTAAACGCGCTCAGCGGAACAGCATTGGCCGGCGCTGTGGTGGTGGCAGTGTTGCTGGTGGTCGTAGTGCTGCTGGCGCCAACGCCGCCAGTGATGGCACTGGCCGGAGGAGTAAGCACGGCAGAGGACGGCGTGTATGCAATCGACGTGGTGGTTGCATTTGAGCCGGCGGAAGATGAACCCGAAGCTGCAAAGGACGAGGAAGCGCCAGGCCCCGAGGCACCCGAAGATGTCCCGGTCTGAATATACAGATCCTGCAGCCTCTTTGGAGTTTGTTGGAAGCTTGGATCGGACTCCAGAATCACGTGGTACTGGTTCAACTGCGTGTACATGGTGTTGATCTGACGCTGGCCATACGCGTCATAGAGCGTGTTGTCGATGGTGTTCGGCGCAATGCCAAGGCGCGATGCGGTGACGCGATCTACAACCAGCGACACGGCGAGGCCGCCGGTCTGCTGATCTGTGGCGACATCGGCAAGCTGCGGCAAGGCCTTCATCTTGTCGACCAGGCGGCCGGTCCACAGGTTCAGTTCATTGGGATCCGGATCTTCAAGCGTGTATTGATATTGAGTGCGGCTGACGCGATCGTCGACGGTGATGTTCTGCACCGGCTCCATGAAGAGCTGGACGTCGTCGACTTGCTTGAGGCTTTTCTGCAATCTGCGGATGACGTCGGATGCGCTGAGATCGCGCTGGTCGAGCGGCTTGAGGTTGATGGACAGGCGTCCGCTGTTGAGCGTGGTGTTGGTGCCGTCGGCGCCAATGAACGAGGAGAGGCTTGCGACGGCCGGATCCTGTAATACCACCTTGGCCAGTTGTTGCTGCTTCTGCGACATGGCGGCGAAGGAGATGGTCTCCGGCGCCTGGGAGATGCCCTGAATAACGCCCGTATCCTGCACCGGGAAGAATCCTTTGGGAATCGTGATGTAGAGAACCACGGTGAGGATCAGCGTGGCTACGGCGATGAGCAACGTGATGGTCTGGTATCCAAGAACGAACTTCAGCGTGCGGCCGTAGAAGTCGATCATGCTTTGGAAGGCATGCTCCGAAGCCTTGAAAAAGCGACCCTGCTGCGCCTCGGGATTGTGGCGCAGAATTCGCGAGCACATCATGGGCGTGAGCGTGAGGGAGACGACAGCCGAGATGACGATGGTGACAGCCAGCGTGACGGCGAATTCGCGGAACAGGCGTCCGACCACGTCGCCCATGAAGAGCAGCGGGATAAGCACCGCGATGAGCGAGACGGTCAACGAAACGATGGTGAAGCCGATCTGTTCGGCGCCCTTCAAGGCCGCCTGCATGGGGGGGTCGCCGGCTTCAATGTAGCGCGAGATGTTTTCGATCATCACGATCGCGTCGTCCACCACAAAGCCGGTGGAGATGGTGAGCGCCATGAGGGAGAGATTGTCAAGACTGTAACCGAGCGCGTACATCGCCCCGAATGTGCCCACCAGCGAGAGAGGCACCGCGGTGAAGGGGATGATGGTGGCGTACACATTGCGCAGGAAGACAAAGATGATCATCACCACCAGCGCGATGGTGAGCATCAACTCAAATTCCACGTCGGCGACGGATGCGTCGATCGATGTTGTCAAATCGGTGAGCGGCGTAACCTTGATGGACGCAGGCAGATTGACTTCAAGTTGCGGCAGGACCGCCTTGATGGCCTTGACGACCTTGATGGTGTTGGCGCCCGGCTGGCGCTGGATATTAAGAATCACGGCCGGCGTCTGGTTCATCCACGCGGCCTGCTTGTTGTTCTCGATGCCGTCGACTACCTTGGCGACATCCTTGAGCATCACCGGAGCGCCGTTGCGATAAGCCACCACGATCTTGCGATAGTCGTCGCTGGTTACCAACTGATCGTTGGAATTGATCTGGTAATCCTGGTGCGGGCCGTCAAAGTTGCCCAGAGCTTGATTAACGCTGGACTGCGTGAGCGCGGTGCGCAGATCCTCGAGGTTGAGCCCATAGGAGGAAAGCTGTGTGGGATTGGCTTGAATGCGCACCGCGGGTTTCTGGCCGCCGCTGATGCTGACCAGGCCCACCCCGCTCAACTGCGAGAGTTTGGGCGCCAGGCGCGTATCCACCAGGTCTTCCACCTGCGAAAGCGGGATGGCGTCGGAGGTGATGGCCAGCGTGAGGACCGGAGCATCGGCGGGATTGGTCTTGCTGTACACCGGTGGCGCGGGAAGGTTCGACGGCAGATAGCTCTGCGCGGCGTTGATGGCGGACTGAACCTCTTCCTCGGCGATATCAATATTGAGCGTAAGCGCAAACTGGAGAACGATGACCGAAGATCCGCCGGAACTGGTGGACGTCATCTGGCTCAAACCCTGCAACTGGCCGAACTGGCGTTCCAGCGGAGCGGTAACCGTGGTGGCCATGACGTCAGGGTTGGCGCCGGGATAGAACGTGAGCACCTGGATGGTGGGGTAGTCGACCTCCGGCAAGGCAGAGATCGGCAACTGGGTATACGCAACGATACCCACCAGCAAAATAGCGGCCATCAGCAGCGAAGTTGCAACAGGGCGCTGGATGAAAGGCCCGGAAGGATTCACGGAGTATTGCCCTCGGTAGGATTGGCTTGAATAGCCTGCTTCGACACGACGACCTTACTGCCCGCCTGCAGCTTATCGAAGCTGCTGGTCGCCACCACTTCGCCCGGGTTGATGCCGGTGACCTGTGTTAAGCCGCCCTCAGTCACTCCGGCAGTGATGTTACGCACGCTCGCAACCCCGTTGGCGACTACATAGGCGAAGGATGCGGTTCCATTGTGCTGAACAGCACCGCTGGGAATCAGGGTGACGCCTTCGAGAGTGTTCAACAGCAGCCGCGTATTGACGAACTGGTTGGGAAACAGAGCGCCGTCCCTGTTGTCAAAAACAGCGCGCAGATTCACCGTACCAGTGGTGGTATTGATCTGGTTGTTGATGCTTTGCAGCTTACCGGTCGCCAACTTGGTTGTTTGGGCCCAATCCCAGGCTTCCACCGGAAGAGAGTGCGCCTGCTTCATCCGCGCCAGCAACGACCCCAGGCCGCCTTGAGCAAGTGTGAAGACCACGGTGGTAGGCTGCTCCTGGGTAATGACCACCAGCACCGTGGTTCCGGTTGCCTGCACCACGTTGCCGGGGTCCACGAGGCGAAGTCCAACGCGACCGGAGATGGGCGCCGTAATGTGGCAATAGCTGAGCTGGACCTGGTCATAGTTTACGGTGCCTTGATCGTTCTTCACCGTGCCCTGGTCCTGGAGAACGATCTTCTCCTGGTCGTCGAGCAACTGCTTGTTAATGCCGTTGCGCGCCCAAGCTGTGCGATAGCGATCGAGGTCCATTTGGGCCTGCGCCAGGACATTGGTGTCATGCTCCAGCGTGCCTTGAGCCTCAAGCAACTGCGCCTCGTAGGGACGCGGGTCAATCTCGATCAGCGGGTCGCCCTTTTTCACGTACTGGCCTTCGGTGTAGTGGACGGCGGTAAGCACTCCGCTGGCCTGCGCCAGAATGGAGTCGGTGTAAACCGGCGTAACCGTGCCGATGGCATTGAGATAGACGCCCAGATTGCCCTTCGTAGCCGTAGCGACCGTGGCCGTGACCGGCGGCTTCATCGAGGCTATGCGCTTCTTTTCAGCTGCTTCCTTGAGGTTGTTGAGGTGGATAAAATACACAACGCCAACAATCACGATCAGCAACACGAAAATGCTTGCCCAAACAACCCAGGGTTGGCCCTGACGGTGCTGCGGCGCAGACAACTGGTAGCCGGCTCCGATGTGCTGGCCCCCTGATCCATCTTTAATTTCAGACACTTAGGACTCCACGCAAAACCATTTGAAGAGGTGCAGACCGCAGAATTGCAGGAAACCATCACAATTGCAAGTTCTGTGTTGCTCCTCTGGAACAGGTCCGGGAAGCGGAAGGCTGCGGACACCTCAATAGACGAGTCATTCAGCTCATTAGACGCAATGTACATACCGTGAGAGGGGATGTGCCTTGCACCCAGACATGTGTGTACGGCGTGAATGCAAGGCTGCCCCACATTGCGTGCCGAACAGTCCATTAGATTCCATTTTCGCGCCTCAAGTTAGCCTTTTTATTTTGTTTTCACATGGGTGAGCAATACAGACCATATCTCGGGCGCGGTGAAAGGCGATGATGAACAGAGCTTAGCTAAATATGTGTCCAGGCATGGCCGGCGGCGGCATGGCAAACCAATGCAGATTCTGGAACAACCTCCGAATCCCCGATCCGCTCGACTGTATCCCGCGCTCAGTTCCAGAGGGTCTCGTCTCCAAAAAATACGCCGACTCAAATTTCCGCACCGAGGCCCCATGAAAAACGTTTCAAATTCCCCCGCATTTTCGCCAACCGACTTCCTTGCAACTGCCGGCCTGGGACGGAAAATTGTGGAATTGAAGGCCGGCGAGACATTTTTCTCGCAGGGCGACGCGGCAGATTCCGTGTTCTATCTTCAGAAGGGCCGGGCCAAACTCACTGTTGTTTCGCAGGGAGGGAAAGAGGCCACCATCACGCTGCTCTCCGGCGGCGACTTTGTCGGAGAAGAATCGCTCGCGGGCATGGTCGGGCTACGTCTGGCCACGGCCACAGCGGTCAACAAATGCTCGGCACTTAAGATTGCGCGCCAGGAGATGGTGCGTGTGATGCACGACGAACACGCCTTCGCCGATGTATTCCTGAGGTTTCTGCTGGGCCGCAGCATGCGCACCCAGGCCGACCTTGTCGATCAGCTCTTCAACTCCAGCGAAAAGAGGCTGGCGCGGATTCTTCTGATCATGGCGGAATTCGGCAAGCCTGGCGATCCTGAAACGTACATTCCGCCCATCACGCAGGAAGCCCTCGCCGACATGATCGGCACCACACGCTCGCGGGTCAGCTTCTTCATGAACCGCTTCCGCAAGCTGGGATTCATTGATTACAACGGCCGCATCCAGGTACACAAGTCGCTATTGAACGTGGTGCTGCTGGATCAGTTACCGGGGCACAACGCGGCAAAGCCTCCCATGATCATCGACTAGAGCGGAATCCGAGTAAACCTTCCCTTTCCGGGTGTCTTGAATTTGGCCTTTTTGGGGGGGGAAAGGCCACTTGGCGGGCGTGCATTCTGAGTATATTTATTTGGATTCCGCTGTAGCCGAATTGATCCACTGGGCTACCGTGTCATGCACCAGCATGATGCTGGTGGGCGCGGCAACAGTTTGCGCGTTTTGCTGGCCGGGGGTGTGGATCATCAGCAGCGGACGCGGATCCCACTGGCCGCCATGCGAGATGCGCTCATCCTCTGCGCTCCATCCGGGCAATGGCCGCCACATGCCGGTGCGCCAGGAGTGGTCGCCGTGCACGATCAGCGTGGTATCTGCCCAGCGCGGCTGCTTTTCAAGCGTATCGAGAATCTGGCCCAGCAAGCGGTCTGAATAATCCAGCGAATCCAAGTAAGAGCCACCCTCGCCAAAATTGCCAGTGCGCCGGTCCCAGAACTCGGGCGGATGCGGCGCAGGAACATGCAGGTACACAATGTCCGCCTGGCTATCCGCAACCGTCTCCAGTTCATGCGCGCGGAGATCTTTCACGGCAGCTATGTGCCCCTTCGCATTCCACGCGGCAACGTCAGCCCAGGCGCGGCGTGGCACAAATGCCTGTTCGATCATGATGCGCAGCGGAAACCAGACATTCTCAGCAAACGTGGCTTCGGTCGAGGTTGGCCCGCGATCCTGCGCGTCCTCATTACTCCAGTAGCAATCTGTGACGACTCGGACAAACACCGGGCAATAGGCGATATACCAGCCCACAATCGAAGTAGTCAGGCCGTGCTGCTTTGCGGCACCGAAGAGTGTGGCATTAGCGTCAAAAGGCTTCCAGTCGGATCCACCGTCCAGCTGCACCAGGTAATGATTCTCCGCGGTGTAGGTAACGTCGGTGACAGCGCGGCCCAGCAACAGGCTCGGAACCGCCCTCGTGGTCCGATAGGCAATGGGCGTCACATCGGAGTAGAGGGTGCTCTCGGCGCGCAATCTGTCGAGGTTGGGTAATGAGAGCGAGGGATCGCGCGATTCAAAGACAGGCTTGTAGGCAAGCTCGTCAAAGAGGATCCAGACCAGGCGCGGCTTGTGCGGGGCAGCAGCGGGAATTGGATTGGAGAACGACTGCGGGCCCGGCTGCCATAGCGTTGCGCGGCCAAGCTGAAAGGTCATTACCAGTGCGAAAACTACAAATCCTGCCAGAATGCTGCTGCCAGCCTTGCTTAACTTCGCTGCAAACATGGGGAGGCGCAGGATAAAGAAGATCAGCAGGGTGGTCCATACAATACCCATCGCCAGCACAGCGAGTGGCGGCACATCCACAGGCATCACATCCAGATTGCGCGCAAAGAGCAGCACCGGCAAGAGCGCCATGAGCCCCCAGCGGATTTTGGGCCACATGGAGAGTCGGCGCAGACCCTCCAACAAAACAAAGAAGGCCAGCGCGACAATCAACATGTCGGCGAGTTGAGCTAGCGCAACGCCGGTGAGCGCAACCGGGGAGCGCATGCGCGCATCGCCCGCGCCGGATGTGAGGTCGGCGTAGTTGGGAAGCAGCAGGATGGAAGCAAAGGCCCACGCTTGCGCGATGCGTTTCATCATCTCGGGCTTGTTCCCTCGTCCGGCTCGCCTGCGTGATTGCGCTCCAATAGAAACAGCACGCGTCGATTGCCCAGTTCCATGCGATCTACAACACGGAAGAACGGAGCAAATGCCAGCGTCAGGTCATCTTCGGAAAGATTGCCGTAGAGGTCGTCGCGGCCGCGAAGCCACTCCTGGTACATGGGGTCCGAAGGAGGCACCCACTCCAGCACCAGCCAGCGCCGCGTGAGGCTGGCGCAGAGATCGGCGATGTGCGGCAGCGGAAGTTGCTCACGGAGAATGAGGTGATGAATGACGGCGAGCATCAGCACCAGATCGAACTTGCCCGTTAATCGATCGAGCAGCGAAAGCTGTTCACGATTTCTCCATCCCGCGGCCGGCGTGGGTCGCGCGATGTTGGCAACCAGGGCCGTGATGGGCTTGCTCTGCTCGGACGCCGTGCGCCACAGTGCCTCAATGGCTCCGGTATCGCTGTCCAGGGCAACGACCTCGGCACCGGCCTCGGCAGCCAGCAGCGAATAGGTTCCTGTATTCGCTCCTATGTCGAGCACGCGCGCGGGATGGCAACGTTCGAGCACTGCGGCGACAAAGCGCTTCTTCTCCTCGGTATCGGCGGGACGATAGTGCGCGGCAGCCTGCTGATATCCGCTCCAGCGGCTGGTGGTTTCGGAGCGGGCGGCGCGGCCAATCTGCTTTGAAAGGCGAGCGATCCGCTTTGCAAGAATGTGCGCGGCCAACTCGGGGTCGGTCGTGGTGGGCTTCTTCTGCGGCTTCGCCTTGCTTCCCTTCCCACCTGATTCCTCAAAGACAGTCGCGAGTGTGACTACATCCAGCAGATCGGGATTAAGGCGCTGCAAAGGGCCGAGAGCGTTATAAATGGTTCGGGGTTCATATCCATCGCGCGAAAAGAGCGTGGCCTGCAGCGGCCAGCTGAGCAGCTTCTCAGCGACCAGGGGCAGAAGGAATGTGCGCACAAACTGACCATAAGCGAGCCAGACGCTTGAATGTGGGTCGCGCTTCTCGAATGACAGCACATCCACCAGAACAGGCCGTCCGCCTTTGAACAGGATATTTAGCGGAGTTGCGTCCTTCAGGGTCCAGCCCGCGCGGATGGCGTGGCCCGCAAGCCGCAGCGTGAGCTCGGCGGCAGCACGCCACTGCCCGGTCGTCCATTCCCACGGGTAGGAGATGGGATCAACGAGCGGATGGCGCAGCCAGAGACCGCCGCCCGGCGTGGCCGAATCTGCTCCAGGCTGCACAATTTCGGTCGGAATCAGGTCGCCGCTGCGCTCCAGCGCCTTGCGCAGCGGAGAGGCAAGGAAGGCATGCGCCTCATCCACGGCCGCCGGGTAAATGCGCCGCAGAGCATGGGTGGAAGTGAGCTGAAGCTGACCTGCAGGATCGCGGAAGGTGGATTCAAACCGAATTTCATCCCCCGGCTGCTGAGGGCTGGGTAACTGCGGGGAGCCGGAGGAATGTTCGCTATGGGAACTGAGCGGGTCGGGCTGAAGGTAGGGCTGGCTGGTCACGGATGAGACGAACCCTCGTCTTCCTCTGCTGCGGGAAACTCCTCTGCCGGTTGCTGGGGCTTGGCGCCACGATGCAGCAATCCATAGATCTTCCGGCGCAGATACCAGCCGGTGGCAACCACGGCCGACCCCAGCGCCTGGATGGCCAGGAGTCCTGTCCCTGGATCGGCGTAGGCGTAGGCTCGCTGTTCAAAGAGAAGCGATGCGCCAACAACAATAAGCGCGATAGGGAGAATGTAAAGCAGTTTTCTCATGTTTTGAATCTGCATCTTCCGGAACTCAATCGAAAAGTTCCCTCTAAAAATCAGAACGGGGCCAAAGTCAAAAAACGGCACTCCTGAATAGACGATAAACCCACGGCGCGAGTTTATGCAGGCAACATTTTGGTAAACCGATACCCCCCTGCAAGCAGCGCTAAAGTTATGGACTGATGTTTCCGTCGGCAAAAGCTCCCAGATTCGCCTTTTGCTCGCCAGCCCAGCGAACACAAAGCAACCAATCCAGCTGGTGAGTTGCAGCCACTCTTTCGCGCGTTTTCCGAATCTCCGCGTCTCACATTGAGGGCCACAATGTTCCGTTTCGGGTCGAGAAAAAGTCCGCTTCAGGCATCAGGAATCGCGATTCATCCGTCATACTGGGAGTGACAGGTGACATACTACGCGGGTACCCGCTGCGCCCTTTCGGTACCAATGCGCAGTGGATTCGTTTGCGCGGCGGACGAAATCATGCTGCTGAACAGGCCGTGCACCCACAAGGGGATGAGATCGCCATGGAATCCACTTCCGCATCGCAGGCAGGCGTCAAAGCATGATTACGGCACCGGCTACATCCCGGGCTTCCACAACGAGGGAGCGGCTTGCCGGTCATCTGAGCCTTTTTCGGCTCGATCATTCGGTCAAGCAAATCTTCGTGCTGCCGGGCATTGTAATCGCTGCCAGCCTCACAGGGGAACCGGCCAGTGTCGCGCTGTTGATTCGTGTTCTGCTGGGCATGACAGCGGTGGTGGCGGCGGCCAGCAGCAACTACGTTCTCAACGAGCTTCTGGATGCGCCCTTCGATCGCACCCATCCCACCAAATGCATGCGCCCCGCGGCTCGCGGCATCGTGAGTTTCCCGCTGGCCTACATGCAGTGGCTCGCGACCGGCCTGGCGGGATTCCTGCTGGCCTATATGGTCTCCAAGGCCCTGTTCCTTTGCGTTCTGAGCCTGTGGGTGATGGGATGCTTCTATAACATTCCCCCAATTCGGACCAAGGACGTTCCCTATCTTGATGTTCTTTCCGAGTCCATCAACAATCCCATTCGTCTTTGCGTGGGGTGGTATATCGTCACGTCGACCGTGATTCCTCCAGTCTCGCTGCTGGTTGCCTATTGGATGCTGGGCGCGTATTTCATGGCTCTGAAGCGCTTCAGCGAGTATCGCCAGATCGGCAGCGCGCCGGCGATGCGCTATCGGCGGTCGTTTGAGTTTTACACCGAAGAAACGCTGCTGACCTCCGTCTTGTTTTACGCGGCAACATCCATGTTGTTCTTTGGCGCGTTTGTGATGCGCTATCGCATTGAGATGGTGCTGAGCTTCCCGCTCATCGCTCTCCTGATGGCTGTGTACTTCGATCTCGGATTCAAGCACGATAGTCCGGTTCAGAATCCCGAGAAGCTCTACCGGGAACCGCGACTGATGGTGCTGCTGGCGGCTTGTAGCGTCGTCCTGATTGTCACCTCGTTCATCCACCTTCCATGGCTCGCACAAATGTTTCCCAAGTCGAGCGTTCGCTGACAAAATGGCCGCTGAGGCGCACATACCGCACCTTTTAGAACAGCAGCGTCTGACCGGATCGCAAACGGTCCGGCGCGGTCTTTTGCGTATGATAGTTGAGGATTTCGACACATTGTCATGCTGAACGGGAACCAGACATCCGCGCCTGGCGCCGCGAGGATCGCGATGAAGACCGCCTCAGACCGGCGTCTGCCAATCATTCGTCTGGCGGCTCTCACGGCCGCCGCAGTCGCTATCCACGGCTATCATCTCGGTGTTGAAGATGCCGAGATTCACCTGCCGGCTGCCAAGAAGTTGCTCGATCCGGGCCTCTATCCCTTCGCGACCGAGTTCTTCATGACCCACGAGCATTTATCCCTGTTCAGTCCGATGATGGCATGGAGCGCGCGTCTGACTCACCTGCCGATGGACTGGATCTACTTCCTCTGGTACATCGCCGGCATCTTCCTGCTGCTGGCTGCGTGCTGGATGATGGCGGCCATCAGCTTCACTTCGTCAAGGGCGCGCTGGTGCTCCATGCTGCTGATCACCGCCCTGCTGACCATGCCGGCCACCAACACCGGTCTGCTGCTGATTGACCCCTATCTCACCCCTCGCTCACTCTCCACGCCGCTGTCCGTTCTTGCATTGGCTTTTTTCCTTGAACGCCGATATGTACTTGCAAGCCTGGTCATCGCAGTCACAGGCCTGATCCACCTGCAGATGTGCGCGTTCCTCGTGTTGCTCATGGCATTGCTCTGGCTTACGGAAATACTCAAGCCTGCAGCCCGGCCGCGCGTACCCGCCTTTGCTGCGATAGCCGGCATTCTTCCCGGCGGATTCCCGCTGACGCCGGCCACGGGCCCTTATCGCGAAGCACTCTACGCGCGTGACTTCTTTTTTCTCTCCAACTGGAACTGGTACGACTGGATCGGCATGCTCGCGCCGCTGGCAATTCTGACCTGGTTCTGGAAGGGCAAAGTGCGCGGTACAACGGCGGAGTTCCGGCGCCTCAGTTTTGCGCTCATTCCATTCGGGGTGCTCGCGATTCTGGTTGCCGCGGTCTTCTCGAGTTCGCACACCCTGGATATGTTTGCGCGCCTGCAGCCGCTGCGCTGTTTCCAGCTCATCACTTTGATCTTCATGTTCTTTCTCGGCGGAGTCATCGGGGAATATGCGGCCAAGGGGCGCGCCTGGGTACTGCCCGTCTTGAGTGTGCCAATGGCGTTCGGCATGTTCCTGGCGGCGCGCGCTACCTACCCGAATAGCCCGCAGATTGAACTGCCCTGGTTGAAGAGCAGTTCTAACGATTGGGTCAACACACTGCTATGGATTCGCGAGAACACCCCGCGTGACGCCGTGTTTGCGGTGGATTCACGCTACTTTCTCGAAAAGGGCGTGGATGTCCATGGCTTCCGCGTCATCAGCGAGCGATCTGATCTGGCCGACTACTTCAAAGATGGCGGCGTGGTGGCAATGTTTCCCGACCTTGCCGGCGAGTGGAAGCAGATGAGCAATGCCACTTATGGTCTGAATCACTTTCAGGCTCAGGACTTCACCCGATTGGCTAGCCAATATCCGGTGACCTGGGCGGTCATTCATGGCCTTGCACCTGAAGGCATGATTTGCCCGTATCAGCAGCGCGGCTACTCTGTCTGCAGGATTCCAGGCACGGTTGCAGAGACTTCTGCGCTCCAGTTTCCAGGCGCGCATTAAGAACGTCAGGAGTGGCGCCAGAACAACCACGGCAATTCCTTGCGAGATCGCAACCCTCACCGCAACTTCGGCGAATCCCCCATCTCCAGATGCGAGTCTGAACTGCACGCGCAGCCGCGTCTTTTGACAAATTTGCGGCTGCACGCAGCGCGCTAAAAAGCATGTTGCGCGAAGAAATGAAAAGGGCGCCTCGCTTGAGACGCCCTTTTCGGTTGGGTATTTCGAATTGATTTGGAAATACGTTCTGAAACGAAGAACGCGGTACGCGGCCTCCGTTTCATGGAAGGCTAGAAAACGTACTTCGCACTCAACTCAAAGATGCGCTGATTGGGTGCGCCGGCCTTGAAGTTGGCAACACCAAAGTTGGCGGGATTGCTGGCCGGATACGGGGTGGGATACACGGTGATTGCCCCCACATGGTCAAGCGGGTTTGCCGGGTTAGTAACGTAATCCGCCTGATAGTTCAGGCTCAGATAGCCACTCTGGTACTGAGGCAGCGGGTGATTGAGCCAGTTGAAGGCCTCAGCTTCGATCTTCAAAGTCTGCTTTTCAACGACGTGGAACGTCTTGAAGAGCGCCATATCCGATTCAAAGAGAGACTTGCCATGGAAGTAGGGGTAATTCTCTCCCCCGTAGGTGCCAACCGCAGGCACGCTGAAGTTGGTGTAGGTGAGGGCGCTGCCATGAACCACCGGCTTAATGTCGACGGGTTCATTGGTGCCGTAATAAGTGCCCGATCCAAGCCCGGTGCCAACGTTTGCAGGCAGGGGGTTGGAAGCCGAGATTGGAGATCCGTTGACGGTGGTGTAAGTCAGGCCCAATCCAAAGTTGGGATTGTTGAGCGCCTGCAGGTTGCCGCCTTGCTGCCAAGTGGTGTAGTTGGAGATGGTCCAGCCGTTGGCAGCGCCGCTGAGGATCTTGTTTTCGCCGGTATAGGGCCGCTCAGCGAAGTAGGAGCCTGAGAGGTTGACCACCTGCGGACGATCGATCGCCAGAGGGCCGTAGTTCTGGCGAAGGACGAAGGGGTTGGCCTGAAGGCCAGTTCCCAGGGTCTTCGACCAGGTGTAGTTGGCGTTGAAGTCGGTGGACTTTGAACGCTTCACCCAGCTTACCTGCAAACCGTTGTAGTCGCCGTAGCTTGCGTTGTTGACCATATCGATGCCGTTGTCCCCGTACACGTTGCCGAACGGGCGATAATCCGCGGTCTTGTTGCAGACCGGACCGGCGCAGGTTGTGGTTACGTTCTCAGGGTTGGTGGCAACCAGTCCAGTGACCGGATCGGGCTTGAAAAAGGCGCCCAGAGGGATCTTGTTCTGGTTGGTGTATTCGGTAAAGCCGCTTCCCGAGATGCCTTCGCCGCCCATGACCGCGTTTTGGCTGTCATTGCCGACATAAGCAACTTCGAGCAGGGTGTTCCACTTCAACTGTTGCGAGATGGTGAGGTTCCACTCGGTGGTCAGCGGCACCTTGTTGTCGGTTGGGTCAAGCACATTGACGCCGCCGACGCAGCAGGTGGTCTGGCCGAAGAGCTTCGGTACAACGATCTGCGGAGCGCCGCTGCCGATCTGGCTGAGCATGATGTTGGTGCTTCCGGGAATGCTGTATCCCAGAATGCTCTGTGCCGTGGTCAAAGCGCCCGTATAGTCGTTGTACTGGTCGCTGTAGCGATACATGCCCCAGCCACCGCGGAGGAGGGTTTTGCCTGTTCCGAACAAATCCCACGAGATGCCTGCGCGCGGATCGGCATAGACAAACTTGTCCGGCTGCCCGCTGTTAGGAACACCGGGGCTGATGCCGTGCCAGTAAACGCCCGGATCCAGTTTTCCCGCCGCCAGGTCGGATTGCGCCAGGCTTGGAAGCCAGACGGCTTCGCCAACCTTGTTGTGGTCATACCAGTGCCCATCGTGATCGAAGCGGATACCGTATTCGACCGTAATGCGGCGGCTGGCCTTCCACGAGTCGTCGAAGTAGACAGCGAACGTCTGGTAGTTCATGTCGCTTACCGGCGATGCGTTGTTCTCGTTGTAGTCGTTTTCGATGCCCATCAGGAAGTTGGCTGTGGGGTTGTTGGGCGAGCCGATGTAGTTGCCCGTGATGAGGTTCTTGGTTGTCTGGCCCGTCGAATACGTATTGTTGCCGCCGATGTTGCCGTTTGGCGACTCGCTGGCGCCCTGGATGTTACTGATGTTCTCAGTGAACATGCCTACCTTGACGGTGTGGGTCTTCCAGACCTTGGTGACGTTGTCAGCAAATGCCGGCATCTCCTTGCGGACGATGTAAACGCCGGCAGGCTCGAAGATATCCTGCTGCGAGAAATCCGGGAAGCCGGACACGCTGCCGTACGGGTTGGACGCGCCATAGGACGGAATTAGCTTGGAGCCGGCATTGAAGACGGTGCCATAGTTGGCCGGGTATCCAAGAGTAGTCTTGTAGGCTGCGCTGGGATTTGCCGGACCGACAGGAAAGTTTCCGTAGCCCCAGCTGGCGATGGCTTCGTTGGTCAGAGTGTTTGAGAAGGTGTGAACAAAGTGGCCCGCAATCGCCTTCGTATATTCGGTGGAGAACAAACCGCCGCCGGGATAAGGAATGGAATCGGGGGGCGTCCAGTAAATGTGGGCGCCGTTGCCTTGAGAAGGAGCGGTGTCGAAACCCTGCTGATACGAGATGAACGCAGAGTTGGAGTCGTTGAAATGGAAATCGGCGCGCAGGCGATAAATCCAGCCGTCATGCGTGCCTGGAATGACCTGGTTGTAGTTGTAGAAGTCATTCGCGGCCGTCGGAGTTTGGTTAGCCTTGGGCCAGATGCTGGCAAGCGCCAGGGCTCCGGGGTCAAGAAACGCGGTGGGAATCATGCTGTTTGTAACGGGGGCTCCATTCGGAAGGACGGTTCCAGTCAGATCATTGCAACTGTTCCCGAGAATCGTGGGTCCATATCCGTTAGCGCAGAAAGCCGCGTTGGCGGTAGTGTCCGTGAAGTTGCCGCTCAGCATGTCAGCCGTCGGAATGTAGGATTTCAGCCTGTTGCTGTTGCCGAGGTTCTGGAGGATGCGCTCGTAGCCGCCCCAGAAGAGGACTTTCTTGGCTGTGAAAGGAATCGGACCACCCGCGTTGCCGCCAGGATAGTAGTAGGAAGCGGGTCCCTTCGGGGTGCCGGCGTTATCGCTTTGCCAGTCGTTTGCTGCGAGCGCGTTGTTACGGGCATAAAAGTAGCCTTCGCCGTGATACTGTGCGCCGCCCGATTTGCTGAGGTTGTTGATAAGCACCGGACCGTATTCCGCGTCGGCGCCGAAATTCGAAGTCTGAACGCTGACTTCCTGCGTCATGTCCGGGTTGACGGTGCCGATCGAGTTGCAATCGCAACCGGGATCGTTCACGTCGACGCCGTCTACGGTGATGGATGTGCCGCCGCGGTTGGGCGCTCCGTTGGCATTGAGCCCGTTGCCCACCGCGGAACCGGCTGCGAAGGCATTGGTGAAGTTATACTCCGGACCATTGCTGGTGCCGTTGGGGGCGATCGTTACGCCGGGCAGCACCTTGAGCAATTCCGAAAGGTCGCGGGCGCCGAGGGCCAGGTTTTCGATGTCCTCTGCTTCGAGGACGGCCGCCCTGGATCCGTTATCCACGGCAATAATCTGCGAGCTTTCCTGGACGGTAACGGTTTCAGCAACCGTGCCGACGCTCAGATTGAGGCCGGTTAGCTTGCGCTGTTCAGCAGCGCTCAACGGAATGCCGGCCTGGGTCAGTGATTTGAAACCCTTGGCCTTGATGTCGACCGTATAGGTACCGATCTGCAGTGCAGGAAACACGAACACACCGTCGCTGTTGCTGATTGTGTCGCGCTTTTCGCTGGTTGCTTCGTTGGTCAGTGTGACCGTCGCGTTGGGAATCACGCTTCCACTTGCGTCATAGACGGTTCCCGAGATGGTGCCCGTGAGCTGTGCGTGGAGCCTGGGAGTTGACCCCAGCGCCAGCGCAAATACCAGCATCACCGCACAGGAGACTGAAAACAGCCATGAACGGCCGCTTTTTGTCTCCCGGTTCTCGATGAGGGGCGAAATTGCTGTGTTGATCTTGTGAGTTTCTCGCATGTAGCCTCCGTGAAATTGTTGTTGTCATTCGACCGGGTCTTCCGGCCTGGCCCGCGCCAGGTCCACCATCGAATTGCCTTGATTTCCACAATCGCTGGAACGTTTCATTCCACTACTGGAACGTTTTAATGAGCACGTTATGGTTTTCGGAATACTCGCGGTAAACCGATTCACAGCGCCTAATAAAACGATTCACTAGCGACCCGTATTTACATGAATCGAATAAGCACTGTCAAGCATTTTCAGGCCGCAATCCCGTCTTGTTGTTAAATTGATGAAAATAAATAACTTGCCAGGACGCTCTGTGCACCCAAAACGACGGAAGAAGCAAATTTAATCAAACGTTTTATCAGATTGCATTCTGTCCGTTCCGCCAAAAATGGGCTGGGCGCCCAGGAGATCCTCCATTTTGCGGGAGAATCGATCTGCAGAATCAAACGCAGAAGAGCCACCGACCGGGGAGGCCCGTGGCTCCTGCACCTTTTCCCTGACACAGCGCGACTATTCTGACTGCGCTTTTGTCGCCAGCCTTGCCTTGGCTTGCTTGAGCAGCTCGGCCTCGCGCTCGAGCGCTGCGGAGACACGCACAATCTGCGCGTCCGCTTCCTTCCAGTCCTTTTGCTCAATTGCCTCGCGCACTCCGGGAATCGTCTTCACGCCGTAGCCCGTGTAGAAGCCGGGCGCGTAGATGAGATTCTCGAACCATGGCCGATTCGGGAGGCCATCGGAGTTCGTAAGCGTTCGCTCGGTCTGAATGATGTCCAGGTTCAACCCCGGCGGAGCCACACCGCCTGCCGCCGCATAGGCCTTGTCGAACTCCATTGCGGCACTGGTCAGATCATCCGACGCCTGATCGAGCGGCGCAAAATTAAGATATGGCGGAATGGGCTCAGCTGGAGGAGGCACCATCTGCTTCTTCGGATCGTGGAGCGCCTTGTAGACGCCCTCGTCGATCTCCTTGTCCCGCTCCTTGGCCCGGTCGCGCGATTCCGTTGCCAGCGCCTTCAGCTCGCCAACATAGGTATGAATGGTGTCGGCCTGATCGGAGAACTGGAACGGGAGCACATCGGCATCGGCCATGCGCATGACCATGGTTCCCGCCGTTTGCGCCAGCGCGCGACCATAGCTGAAGTCAGTGTCTTCAAAGTGCGTGAACCAGTAGAAGTCGTCGTAGGTTGAGTGGTATTGGCCTCCGCCCAGATCCTCGCCGCCATAGCCAAGATTGACGCTGGCAACTCCCAGGTGATCAATGAACACGGTGTAGTCGGAGCCGGACCCAAGTGCGGGAATGCGCAGGTCTGAACGGGCGCGAATCTCGCTGCGAGCCGCTGGCGCAGCACGCGAGATGTCCACCAGCTTCACGCGCTTCCAAACGTTCATCTTCGTCTCAGGATCGCTGATGTCCTTGGCCACTTCATTGACAAAGTTTTCCAGGGAGTGCGATCCCTCGGCGCGAAAATAGCCGCGCCCGTTTCCATCCGAGTTGAAGTACGCGACCGCGTGCTCCTTCAACTCTGCCGCATGCGTCTCGCCCCACTCGGTTGAGCCCAGCAGCGCCGGCTCTTCGCCATCCCAGAAGCAATAGATGATGGTGCGTTCCGGCTTCCAGCCCTGTTTGAGCAATTCACCAAGAGAGCGCGCTTCATCCAACTCCGCGCTCGCGCCAGAGAGCGGGTCGCCGGCTCCGTTGACCCACGCGTCATGATGGTTGCCGCGAATCACCCACTGATCGGGATACTTGGCGCCGGGAATGTGAGCGATCACATCGTAGAGCGGCTTGCGATCCCAGTTGAACGCGAGTTGCAGATGCGCCTGCATCTTGCTGGGACCAACGTGATATGTAAACGGCAATCCGCCGCGCCACGCTTCAGGAACGGTTTCGCCGCCCAGTGACTTCAGAAAAGGCGTCGCATCAGCCCACGAAATGGGCAACACCGGGATCTTTGTGATCGTCTTGACCTGGTCAAGCGGAATCAGCTTCACGCCTTCCACAGCCCCGACTCCCGGAGTTTGCGGATCGCCTGGATACACAGGCATGTCCATCACGCTGCCGCGCTGCGCTCCTTCGGCCGGACGCGCGGGGCCTTCCGGATACGGATCGCCCTGGAAAAAACCGTCATCGCGTGGATCGGAATAGAGGATGCAACCGACGGCGCCATGCTCGGCAGCGACCTTTGGCTTGATACCGCGCCAGCTCATCCCGTAGCGCGCAATCACAATCGCACCTTTCACTGAGATGCCCATGCGGTCAAGCACCTCATAGTCTTCAGGGCGGCCGTAGTTCACATACACCAGCGGAGCGGTGACATCGCCATCGCGCGAGTAGGCGTTGTAAGTGGGCAACGCCTCGCTGGTCTGGTTTGATGTGGGGTCGACGCTGAGCGCCGGTTCCTGCAGCTTGGCAACGAATTTTTCGGGCCCGAGCAATTCCAGAACGCGCAGCTTGGGCGTGGGAAAGAGTGCGGAGAATGTCTCGATCTTCGCATCCAGGCCAAACGATTTCAGCTGCGCCAACAGCCACTCCGCGTTGTCCTTGTCGTACGGCGATCCAACATGATGAGGCCGCGCCGACAGGCGGCGCATGTTCTCGCGGATAAGAGAGGGATCGGGAAGCTCGCGGAACTTCTTCTCCCACTGAATCTCCGTTGCAGAGTCGGCGGGCGTGTATCCACGCAGCGGAGCGGGTGCATCTGCGGCGTGCGCAGAGAGGGCAAGAAGGCATACAACTGCCAGAGAGAAGCGCATGGATGGGAACCTCGCAAAGGATGGTCTGTGCTGCGGCAGCCTGGTCAATCGCTGTGTTGACCAGAATACGCCATGAACTTCGGGGGAACAACGAGGCGTTGTACGAAAAGCTGAATCACAATGGCCGGATGATCGTACTCAGCAAGGCGGACAGGCCGTTCCACGCAATCTGAACGCCGATGCAGAGCAGAATGAAGGCCACCACGCGCAGAATTCCATGCGCCGTCGTAGGAGGAATCGCCTTGGTGATCTTCGGCGCATATGCGTAGCAGAAGTAGACCAGCACGCTGAGAGCGACGATCGCAATAAAGATACCCAGGTGCGCCAAGACGTCTTTCGAAATTGCCCGGTTGGAGATATGTGCGGTCAGCGTCAACACCCCCACCAGAGTGCCCGGCCCCGACGTGATCGGAAAAGTGAATGGATAAAACGCCTTCTGCTCCAGATCGCGTGCTCGCGAATCGTTGCGCGCATCGGACTCTTCCTGCGCCTTCCGCGAGTTGGCGTCCGAGTCCCTTTCGTTCAGGGTCGACCATCCGATTGCTGCGATCACTATGCCGCCGGAAAACTGAACGATGGGAAGGGAAAGCCCGAAGAAGTTGAGGATCGCCGCTCCCAGCAATTCAATGATCAGGAGGAAAATGATGTTGTTGATTGCGATTCGTCGCGCCAGCGACCGGTAGATAGACGGAGGCGCCTCACCCGCGAGGCCAAGAAACACAAGGGCCGATCCGAGCGGGTTGATCAGCGGAAGCAGCACGGTGAAGGCGATCAGAAAAGCGTTCCAGACCTGCAAAAGCATCCCTCCCTGTTTCAAGCTTATCGGACCCTTGATTGAGTGCAGCCAGGTTCAATCCTGTCGGTACACAAGATTGTCGAACTGAAGACCTTCGCCGCTCTTGAACTCAAAGAAGATGCGCGAGCTTGGGTCCTGCCATCCTGTGCGCAGGCGCTTCAATTCCCCGGGCTTGATGGTGAACGTGACTTCGCGCAGTTCAGGGCAGTGGATGGTGACTGATGCCTCCGATGTTCCGCCGTTATAGATGTCCACTCCCACAAAGATGCGAGGCGAGTAGAAGCGGAAATCCGAGGCGGCGGCCTTCCGGTCCGCGAGCGCGAGATTGAAGGTTCCAAATCCTCCTTGTGGAACGTTGATCTGCCATTGGCCAGTTCCCCATTCAATCGCACCTGTCGGATACTGGCCAGCGAGAATGGTTCCCGCGGCAAGATGCGGATCATCGAAGGTGATGATGCGGGCCGGAGCAGAGCCGTCCTGGCCCTGCACATCGATCTCGCGCGCATCGTCGTGACGAATGCGCAGCACATGGCTTGCGTCATCGAATGTGAAACCCGCCTGGTCGAGATCTTTTCTGCGGGGAAGAGGCCGGCCTCCGGCGGTAACGAAATCAGGAACGAACTCCAATCGAAGCACGTCCGAGCTTGCCGGGTCGAATGTGGAATAGGTGACGGCACCTTTGCCGTAGTGTATTTTCGTGACGATCGAACTCGAACCAAGCAGATGCGATTCATCGGCCGGCGCCCACTCGGGCACGGCCCAGAAGGAGTCCATCATTCGTCGCGGGCCGTCGGCATATTGATCGGTAAACCACCATTGGCCGGCAAAGGGGCTATGCGCTCCAGAAGACAGACCCTGAAAATAAGTCACCCAATTGTAGGAACGGTAGGCTTCGTCGCGATAAGCGACGTCGCCGGTCTTCGCGTAATAGAGTGCTTCCACTGCGGCAAGGCGTGCGGTGTGGCTGTCGCAACATTGATTCGGCTCGTTGCAGCAGAACTCTTTGCCGTTGCCCTGCTCGGTTGTGATGGTTGCGCCGTGAACAATGTACTTGGGCCATTTCGGCGTCGTCTTCACCCACTCGATGAGCTTGCGGGCGTGTTCGCGCCACTGCGGATCCTTGTCAGGATGGAGCAGCACGTAACGGGCAAACTCGAGCGGGATCACCTGGTTCATGTTCTCCATGCTCGGCGGGGTGTCCTCGAAGTAGCCCACCCACACGTTGTTTGCGAGAGGATATTTCTGAAACCAGTCCCACGTGGCAGCGCGGACGCGCTGGTAATCGCTGACATTGCCCTGGCCAAGGCGGATGAGCTCGTCAAACAGCATGATCGGTTCAATGACGTTGGCCGAATAGGGTCCCATGGGGCCGTTCTTGACCTTGCCATCCCGCGCATAGCAGCGCACTGGCCAGGGCGAGTGAGTCTCGTCGCCCGGCGCGTAGTTCTTCACCAGGGCTTCGGCGCAGCGGATGGCCGCGCGCAGATACTTTGTGTCGCCGGTCATCTCGTACAGCTTGAGATAGCCGTATCCGTCTTCGCCAACGATGGGGGGCTCAATGTAGTCTTCGCCCAGGTTGCTCCAGCCGCTGTAACGCGCCGCACCAGGATTGGCGGATGCGTAAGGGACCTGGGACCATGCGTAACCCTCAGGGGTGAGGCCATGTTCCAACTCGTAATCGACAAAGGAACGCAGGAATGTGAGCGTGCGCTCGTCCCCGGTGTAGGGATAGAGCCGCTCAACGAATCCTTCCATCATGGCGCGGAGGTAGCCGGTCGAGTTGGCCCAGTGTGGGTCGGGCGCGAGTTCAAACGTAGTGCGGTCAAAATCGAAGCAGCAATAAAACCACGGCAGGCGCTGACGATTGTACTGGTCCCAGAGAATCGTCCACTGGCTGAGGAAGTAGCTCGAGTAGGAGTAGCCGGTGTTGGCGGGCATTGGCCAGGGCAGCAGCTTGCCTCCTGCGTCCAGGTTCACCGGGCGTCCAGCGATGGATGGCGCATCGATGATGGAGACGGCCTGGAAGGGCTTCTGCTGGCCGGGAACAGTCGCCACGATCAATAGCGATAATGCTGCAAACGTAATTATCCGGCGAATTCTCTTCATGAATCGGACCCTTCTCAGCCGCATTGCAATTTCAACATATGCTACCTAATGGGGCTGATCCGTGCAGGACATCTTGCAGATCGCGTGTGCAACGTAACCCGCCGCCGTGGCAAATGCCCGCCCCTGCTGGTCCATACGCGCAGTCCCCGCATCGACGCCCTCAGTGATGATGCCGCCATCCCAGTTGCTGGCGCGCAGCACCTTCAATGCCTGGTCGCGCCCCATGTTCAGCGAGAGATGATCCGCAATGCTCCATGAGGTGGTGAAGACAAGTCGGTAACTGCCAGGCAATCCGTATGGCTGATCGCTGTAGGAATATTTGTAGTGGCTGGAATGCAGCCACTGATAAGTGCGGACAAAGGCAGGATCTGTCTCGGGAAGAAAACCGAGCGCGGGCAGTTTCATCAACGATCCCGGAGGAATTTCGGTGAAGACAAATTTCTTTCCATCCGTTGCCGAGGCGAAAATGGGGCCAACGGCTCCCGGAGCTTCGGCAGACAGGCAGTGCGCCAGGACAGCAGCGTGCAACTTGTCAGCGCGCGCGGTCATCTCCTGCGCCTGCGCAGGTTCATTCAGCCGATTGAAGAGTGTGGCCAGATCTTCAAATGCGCGCCAGCTTAGCACGTTGTCATACGTGATAAACGGCAGCGGCTGGAATTCGTCCTGCGAGTCCTGCAGCGAAGAATAGAGTCCGGTTTGCTCGTCGTAGCGCGAGATGAGCCGATCGCGCAAGGTCAGCATCGCATCGCGGTGCGAGCGCAGAAAGTTATCGTCCCCGGTTTGTTTCACGTAAGCGGCCAGTGCCAGGATCGGCGCAACTGCTTCATCCAGTTGAAAGCCATCTTCAAGCACAATGCCGTCAATGAATCGGCTGTGGGTTCCGGCGTTGCGCAACTGTGTGCTGAGCGCGTATTCAAGCGCCTGGCGGGCCATCGCCTTATCTATATCGAGTAGTCCCGGAAAGCTCCACAGCATCGCATCGCGATCCCAGTAAGCAGCCGACACGTAATAGCGTGGGCTTCGCGAAGTGACGCCGACGAGCTGCTCTGTGTCGATTGTCTTGCCCCAGGCGTAGAGCTCAGTAAAGAGGAAGTTGCGGTTCATGAGCAGGTCGAGATCCGGCTTACCAGTGGTGCGTGTGCGTGTCTTCAACCAGGCCGCGGTCTGCTGAATCATGCCGTCGGCGCCGTTGCGCTCAAGCAGCTCGCGGAGCGCCCTCCCGGCATGCGCCGCACTGAACTCCTCCACGCCCACGCCAAGTACGAAGAGCGATTCGGTGGTCTCGCCGGGTGCAAGCGTGACCGATTTTTTTGCGTCGGCCGCGGGAGCAGCTGTGAGCGGCGGAGTGGTGACGTCGGCCAGCGAGTCCGGATGAATGATCGACCAGGCAAAAAGCGTGTCGTGGGTGATGAAGCTGAAGGCCTCGCCGGGCGAAACCCACGGCGCCTGACCCACGGTGCGCTCCCCATGCAGTTCCACGGGCACGTAGGTCACGCGGCTCAGCATGCCGAAGGATGACCTGAGCCCCAGCGTCACCGGCACCGGCTGAGCACGGCGGTTGGTGAGGGTGAGGCGGAGAAATGCCGCTCGCGAGCCTGGCGGCGCGCACCAGGTGAGGGTAGCCTCCATGCCGTCCACGGCGAGGTGGGCAGTAGGGACCCAGTACTCGACCAGCTCCCAGGAGGGGTTGCGAAACTCCAAAGGCTTGTCGCCGACTGTGAAGTAGGGCTGCAGGACCGGGGAGCTGCCTTCTCCGGAGACTTGGAGCAGGCCGCGGTCCCGCATGGAGATCACATTGAAGCTCTTAAGCGAGCCGTCAAGCGCGCTGATATCTGGCAGGGAAATCCACTCATTCCCGGTGGGAAGGACGTCGTCGGCCTTGAGGAAAAGAGGAATCGGGCGGCTGGTGGTCTGGGCAGGCAGCAACGGCGCCCAAACGGCAACAAGCAAGGCGAGAATGACAATTGGAAGCGCTAAGTAGTTATTTTCCATAAAGAAAGCAGGAATCTTCATGCGTACCATCCCCTTAGGTTCGTGGCGGACTTGCCGCGCACGGTGATCAGCATACACCTCGGCCAGTTGGCGCAAGGGATGCGTTGAAAAACAAGGCCCTTGACAACGGATTCTTGGCAGTGTTACCAATGCTGCGTTGCGCAAACGATTGTGCAACAAGCGCCAATCGACAACCACGCTTTCAAAAAAGCGAAGGAATCTCCGAAACTCAGCACGTAATTCCTCAGGAGTCCAGCATGCAAGTGATTGATTTAAAAACGACTTTAAGCCGCATAGGGGAGGGAGTCAGGTCCCTTTCAGCGCCCGCCGCCGGTTGGATGACAGCAATTCTGCTGCTTGTCTTCCTGGCCGTACCCGCTCGCGCTCAGTACAGCGCAAGCCTGCAGGGAAACATCGCAGATGCGCAAGGCGCGCTCGTCCCCGGCGCAACCGTCACCCTCATCGACACGGAAACCAACCGGACGCTGACAACTACCAGCAACAGCGCCGGCGACTATGCCTTCAACGCACTGCCCCCCAGCGTCTACAAGCTCGAGGTTTCCCGCGATGGCTTCAAGTCAAAGGTCATCGACAACGTGAAGATCCTCTCCGAGCAATCCAACGCGCTGAATGTGGCGCTGGAAGTGGGCGGCAAGGCAGAGACGGTCACAGTGAATGCTGCCGACCATCCCCTGATCGACACAGAGACCGGAAACATTGGCGGGACGATCGACCAGAATGATTTTGCCAAGATGCCTGACTTTGGCCGCGATCCTCTGCAACTCGCTCAGCTGGCCCCCGGCATGTTCGGTGACGGCTCTCAGGCGGCTGGCGGCGGCGCCTACAGCCTCCCCGGCAACCAGGGTGACTCCAGCGTCGGTTCCAGCAGCGGCCCTTACATGACTGAGAACAAGCCGCAGGTATTCGGCAACGGCGGCCGCAACGACACCAACGGCATCACGATTGACGGCGTGCAGGTGACCAGCGTGACCTGGGGCTCCGCCGCGGTAATTACACCCAATCCGGACACGATCAAAGAGATGAAGGTGGTCACAAACCCTTACGACGCCTCGCTGGGCCGCTTCAGCGGCGCCCAGATTCAGATCATCTCAGAGAACGGCACCAACCAGTTCCACGGAACGGCGCTGTTCAAGCTTGATCGTCCGGGCCTGAATGCCACTCCCCGCTGGGATCCGAATAACAATCCGCTGGCCGATCGCGACAACGCCAAGTACAACGAGATGGGCGGCACAGTCGGCGGACCGATCTGGCGCAATAAGGTGTTTTTCTTTTTTGGGTATGACACTATCCGCAACACCGGTACTGCGTACGGCGGCGGCTGGTACGACACGCCAACCTTCGACAGCGAAACGCCGGCCGGCCCTATCGCTTCAAAATTCCTCGGCATCAAGGGCGCAAGCGTCGTCTACAAGAGCATCCTTGAGGGAGGGAGCGATAGTCACCTCTGCGCCGACATCGGCCTGATCCAGGGCACCAACTGCAACTGGATTCAGGGACAGGGCCTCGACCTTGGCAGTCCATTGACGATTGGCGTCGGCAAGCAGGACCCATCGTACGCGAATCCTGTCACCACCTCTGCCGGAACGGTTTATACCCCGGGCCTGGGCGGCGACGGAACCGGCGGTCCTGAGAACTTCTCCGGCAAGCCCACCATGTTCTACGTACAAACACAAGGGCCCAACAACAACATCAACAGCCAATACAACGGCCGCCTGGACTACCAGGTCACGCAAAAGGATCTGGTGGCCTACAACATCTACTACGTGCCGGTGAACAATGTTGACTACAACGGCCCGCAGCGCGCAGCGAACATTTTCTACCACAACGCGCTGAACTACTCCACAGGCCTGCTTTACAACCACACCTTCTCAAGCTCGATGATCAATGAAGCGCGCGCCGATATGGCCGGCTGGAAGTACAACGAGCTTGCGGACAACCCGCAATCACCTCTCGGCCTGCCGAATGACTACATTGCTCTAAACAACGGGGTGTCATTCTCCAACACCGAGCCTCAGGATTTCGGCCCCAGCATCGGCAGCATCTTTGACCAGTGGACTCTGAACTTCAAGGACACCGTCACCAAGGTCTACAAGAGCCACAACCTGAAGTTCGGCGGCCAGTACACCCGGCTGGCGTATCTTGACTCCGCCACTTGGGCAGCGAGCGCCAACTACTTCTTCAACAACTACTGGGATTTCCTCAACGATGCTCCTCAGACAGAGTCCATCAACGGCGCGAACCCGCTGACCGGCGTACCCACCGATTCGCGGAAGGATGACCGGCAATTCATCCCGTCGTTCTTTGCGCAGGATGACTGGAAGGTGAAACCGAACCTGACCTTAAACCTGGGTGTTCGCTGGGAATATTACGCGGGCATGACTGAGAAGAAGGGCAACAACCCGCGGCTCAATCTCGGTTCCGGGGCGGACATGTTCACCAACCTTGCAATCGTTCTCAATCAGGCCCAGGTGGACGCGCAGAAGGGCAACTTCGGGCCGCAAATCGGTTTTGCCTGGAGCCCTGCTCGCGAAGCCGGCAAGATGGTTGTTCGGGGCGGATTCGGACTGGCGTTCAACGGGTTGGAAGAAGCGATCACGACCAACACCCGCTTCGATCCTCCATTTGACACCAACAGCAATACGCTGACCGGTTCGCAAATCATCTACGGCACCTGCTCGAACATCTACTCCTACGGATGCCTGCCGGCCAACCCTGCGCTGATTTCCAGCTTCAACTCGGCCAACCTGCCCACCAATGGCACCGCGATCGGGATTACCGGAGTGGACAACAAGCTGCCCACGAGCTACGTTTACCGCTACTCGCTTGAAGGCCAGTACGATGTGGGTCATGACTGGGTGGCAACCCTGGGATACTCAGGCAGCAGCGGCCACCATCTGCCCTTGCAGTACAACCTTTACGACAAGTACGCTGCCCAGATTCTCTCCGGCCAGTCGGCCTTCAACCCGATCGTGAATTCCATTGACTGGTATGAAGACACGGGCACATCCAACTTCAACTCCCTGCTCGCGGAGATGCGCCACCAGTTTGCACACACATTCGAAGCCGATGTGCAGTATCGCTGGGCCCACTCCCTGGACAGCGGCTCCGGTCCCTACACTGAACCCGATTACCAGTTTTTGCCGGGCCACAACTGGGGTTCATCAGACTTCGACTCGCGCAACATGATCAAGATGTTCGGTGTGTGGTCGCCGGTGTTCTTCCACGGCAACTCCCTGCTGGAGAAGTCGGTTGGCGGGTGGACCTTGAGTCCCATCTTCAACTATCACTCCGGGTTCCCATTCAATCCAACCTACGGCGGAATCTCCTGCAATGCGTTCTATCCAAACAACGGTGATTGCAGCCTGCGCCCAGCCTCGTACACCGGCAATGCGGGCACCAGCCAAAGCACAGATACGTTCAAGAACCACTCCGGACAAGCAGGATCCAATTTCTCCAATGCAGGCGGCGGAACGGCGTACTTTACCGCTCCTTCAGTAGTCAACAACACTGGACCCGGATGGGGCACCACCGCCGACGTCCCAACACCGACGGCTCTGCCCGGTTTACCAGGAACAGACCGCAATGCATTTATTGGACCGCGCTACTCAGATCTTGACCTCGCACTCACCAAGGCCTTCGGACTACCCAACATGAAGGTGCTCGGCGAGGGCGGACGGATTGAGATCAGAGCCAACGCGTTCAATCTGTTCAACAAACTCAACCTTGCTGGAATCGACGCCAACATCCCGGATTTGAACTTCGGCCGCGCGGGAACGGTACTCGGCGCACGCACAATCGAAGGCGAGTTCCACTTCAAGTTCTAACCTCCGATTAACCCACCAGCTTCCGGGCATTTCGCCTGGGAGCTGGACCTCCTGAAGTTGTCAACTTTTCCAGCCGGCGGTGGCCAGCACGATTGGCGCATCGCCGGCAATTTTCTTTTATGATGGAGTTACTTTCCACGCGAGCAGAAGCTTTCTCCGTCAGGATGTATGGCGAAATTCAACAAAACTCGCGAGTGCTTGCGACAAGCCAAGCTGGTGGCTGTGCTGGCGGCGGTTTCCCTGACTGGCGGCCCATATGGAATCGCCCAGTCGCAATCTGCGCAAGGCGGGACCAGGCCAGCACAAAGCAACGCAGAGGAATCCACACAATTCCAGACGCTCTCAAAGCGGGCCATGGATGCGCTGGACGTCGACAAGGTTAAAGAATCGATTCCGCTTTTTCGCAAAGCGCTGGCGCTCAATCCCAAATGGACTGAAGGCTGGTGGTCGCTGGGCACCGCTTATTACGACCAGGACAGCTACGCGGAAGCGGAACTTGCGTTTCAGCGCGTCGTCGCTCTTGATCCAGGTCACGGCACGGCGCACGCGCTACTGGGATTATGCGAGTTTGAGCTTGGCGACGATAAGGCCGCGCTACATAACATTGAGGCAAGCAAGGACCTGGGAACCAACATCGATCCGCAGTTGCGCGATGTTGTGTTCTATCACGAAGGGGTTCTGCTGCAGCGCGCGGGCCGGTTCGTGGCCGCGGAGAAGCCTTTCGCTTCACTGTGCGAGGAGAATGGCGGAGGCGGCGACGTGGCGCGAGGCTTTGGAATGGCCGCGCTGCGCATGCGCGACAGGCAGTTTCCCGCGACCGGCAGCGAAGCCGCGATAGTTGCAGAACAGGTGGGGCGCGCCGCCTGCACAGCCGCGCAGAAAAACTATGATTCAGCGCGCGCGCAGTTCAATACGATTCTGAAGGCCTATCCACATTTCCCTTACGTGCACTACGTGTTTGGCAGGGTTCTGATTGACGCGCAGGATCTTCCCGGAGCGATTGCGGAGTTCAAGCGCGAGATTGACGAAGGGCACGATCGCGTGCTGCCGATGCTGCAGATCGCGGCAGCAGATTACAAGGTGGACCCGGCGGCGGGACTGACGTACGCACAGCAGGCGGTCGCGCTGGCGCCGCAGTTGCCCTTTGCGCATTATCTGTTGGGGCTTCTGCTGGTGAACAACGGCGAAGAAGCGAAGGCTATTCCAGAGCTTGAAATGGCGCGCAAAGCATTCCCGGAAGACACGCGGATTTACTGGTCCCTCGGCACAGCCTATGCGCGTGTGGGACGCACGCAGGACGCAGCGAAGGCACGCGCCGAGATCGCCCGGATATACAAAAAGACCGCGCCGCAGGAAGAGGGTGCAATCCCCAGTGAGCCCAAGGACACACCCATCAGCGTGACCGATGCAGCCGGACAGGGCCCGAAGAACTGAGACATGGAGACAGTCGCCTTGAATAAGCCTGTGTTGGAGACGCTGGTCTTCTTGTCGCTGGTCACCGCGGTCGCGGCCGGCCAGGCCGCATCACCGCAGCAGCCGTCGAACGCAGGCGCCATCCGATTCGAGGAGATTGCAGCGAAGTCCGGTCTGAATTATGTGACTGCAACAGACAGCACGGCCAACAAGAATCAGCCGCAGACGATGGTAGCCGGCGTGGCGCTACTGGACTATGACAACGACGGCTATCTCGATATTTACCTGGTTGGCGGCGCGTCGATTCCCTCGCTCATCAAGGATTCACCTGTCTATTGGAATCGCCTATTCCACAACAACCACGACGGAACTTTCACCGACGTGACAGAGAAGGCCGGCCTGGCTGGAGCCGGATATGGCAGCGGCGTTGCAGTGGGCGACTACGACAATGACGGCTGGCCAGACATTTTTCTGGCCAATGTGACCGGCAATCAGCTCTTCCACAACAACGGCGATGGAACGTTCACCGACGTCACGGATAAGGCGGGGTTGTCCGGCGCCAAACTGAACGGGAAGAAGATGTGGTCGGCAGGCGCCGGATGGTTCGACTATAACAACGACGGCAACCTTGACCTGTTCGTGGTCAACTACTGCGAGTGGGAACCGAACAAGGATCCCGTGTGCATGTTGAAGGACGGCGTACGCGGCTTCTGTCATCCCAATCTCTACAAACCGCTGCACAACACGCTCTATCGCAACAACGGCGATGGAACCTTCACCGATGTTTCAGTGGAAACGGGAATCGCGCAATACTCCGGCAAGGGTATGAGCGTAACTTTTGCAGACTATGACGGCGATGGCTACCTCGACGCTTTTGTGGCCAACGACACCACTCCTAATTTTCTCTTTCATAATCTTCACGGCAAGAAGTTTGAAGAGGTTGCGCTGCCGGCCGGCGTAGCGTACTCGGGCGACGGGTCTGCGCTCTCCAGCATGGGCGCGGATTTCCGCGACGTGAATAACGACGGCCTGCCGGACCTTTGGTATACCGCGGTTGAGCATGAGGGATTTCCCCTTGAGATCCACTCGGGGCGGGGAGATTTTGTCGACATGACGGTGGCCAGCGGCCTTGCGACCACGACCGATATGTCCGGATGGGGCAACGGCATAGCCGACTTCGACAACGACGGGCAGAAGGATCTGTTTGTCGCCCGCGCGAATGTGATGGACAATATTGAACTGGCCAATCCCACGCGCCATTACCGCGAACCGAATACAATCTTCAGGAATCTGGGCAAGGGGAAGTTTCAGGATGTGAGCGCCACGGCCGGCCCTGATTTTCAAAAGGAAGCGGCGCATCGCGGCGTGGCCTTTGGGGACCTGGACAACGATGGGCGCATCGACATGGTCGTGTCTGTATTGAACGGGCCTGCGGAGCTGTTTCACAATATCTCGGAGACTGGCAATCACTGGATTCTGCTGAAGCTGGTGGGAACCAAGAGCAACCGCATGGCGATTGGCGCGCAGGTCAAACTCACTGCGGCAGACGGCATGATGCAATGGAACGAAGTGACCACCGCGGTAGGCTACGCTTCATCGAGCGATCCTCGCGTGCACTTCGGCCTGGGCAAAAACTCAACCATTAAGGAAATTGAAATTCGCTGGCCCAGCGGGATCCGGCAGATATTGCGCGATCAGCCGGCCGACCGCATTCTCACAATTGAAGAGCCCGCGAAGTAGGGCTAAACTTCAGTCATCCGCGTCGGCCGGCGCGGGCGATGTCCGCGTCGACAAATGGCCCGTGGATTTGCGCACCACCAGTTTGGGAAAGACGGTGATTACCGGCGGATGCGGCCGCGGTATCTCATCGCGGATGAGCCCCAGCAAGGTGCTTGCCGCCGCCTGCCCCATCCCTCGCAAAGGCTGATGGATTGTTGTGAGCGGAGGGTTATTCGTCAACGCAATCAGCACATCGTCAAACCCGAGGACGGACACGTCGCGGGGAACACGAAGGCCCGCTTCGCGAAGCGCAAGGATTGCGCCAATCGCCGTGACGTCATTGAAAGCGAAGATCGCGGTGAAGGGGCGTTTGGTCTGGAGCAGTTCGCGCGTGACCTCAATACCCGGCCCCGGGCCTGGCTCCGGCCCCTTCAACTGGACCACGAGTTGAGGATCCAAAACGATTTCAAGGTTTTTCGCTTCCTCTACAATCGCCTCCCAACGCTGATTGGTATCGGAACTGAACTCCTGCCCCTTGATGATCGCAATGCGTTTGTGTCCCAGAGTCTTCAAATGCGAAAGCGCAAGGCGCGCGGCCATCTTGTGGTCCAGCTCGATGTTGATGACTCCCGGCCGGCGAATGTGCCCTGAGATCGAAACGAGCGGAACGTGTATCTCCTCTTCGAGCGGGGTATCGACGGCGATAATGCCTTCCACGGATCGCGCGAGCATCATACGCGGATAGCCTTCCAGCAGGTCGGCGCGATGACGATGGCTCACGACGAAGTAGAAGTAGCCGTCCTTCAGCAGCTCGTCTTCAATACCACTGAGAACGGCGGTCGAGTAGCCTTCGCTGATCTCAGGCACAATCACGCCAATGGTGAACGTGCGCTTCTGGCGGAGGCTTTTGGCGACGGTGTTTGCGGAGTAGTTGTAGAGTTCTGCTGCTTGCAGAACGCGCTCTTCAGTCTCCTTCGCAATACGATGCGCAGACGCCGCGCCATTGACTATGCGGGAGACCGTGGACTGAGAAAGTTGCAGCGTTGCCGCAAGCTCTTTCAGTGTGATTGGCTTACTCGGAGCTTTCGTCACTGGGATGCTCCAATCATAGCGGTGCCGCCTCTCGCATGTGCGAAAAATCTGATTGCTGCCGCAAGAGGGAGGCCAAGATCACGGTGGAGGCATGTCATTGCTTCAGCCCCTTCCCGCGAAATCCTGCGCGCTCCATCGCAGTCACACTTGACTGATTGCGCATGAACGCGCTCCATACGAGTCCACTGCGGAGATTTTCAGCCATCAGCACTGATATCCCCTGATCGATTCCCAGCACATCCGGGTCATACCAGTTGGCAGCGGGGTGAAATGCGTCCACGAAGCCATACCGTCCCCACGCAAGCTTTCCCCACTTCGCACGCATGGCGCGCAAAACGGAAAGGCAGTCGGCAGGTAGAAAGGCGAGCGATCCCGCCGCAGCTGAAGGCACCACGGTTCCATCCAACGGTCCCTGGGCGGGTGGTCCACCCCACGCGGTGTAGCCTCCCTCATAATCTGAGGCAGTGATACCCCAGTAGTCCTCGTTGTACCACTTGGGATAAGAGAGGCAGAAGGCCTTGTGGGCGCGTGTGGCCGTCACCGAGTTCTCGAAGTAATCCGCATACGCATCCCGCTTGCCGCGAAAGTCATACCAGGCCTGCGAATACTGGTGGGTAAAGATCGGGTCGCTGCCGCTGATGTAGTCGAAGCCCTTGTAATGAATCACCGGACGCTTGAAGTCATTCCAACGTTCGGCGGGAACAGGATGCGTAGGCGACCCAATAGCGAGCAGGTAAATCATCATGAGTTCGCAGTAGGTGCTCCAGCGCGAATCGAGAAAGCCCTTATCAGGGTGCCAGCCCATGGAAAAGGTCTTGCCCCCATTGAGCATCCACGGCCAATTCACGCGCTCGTAAATCTGCTGCGCGAGCAAGTGGATCTTTTCATCCGCAAAGTACGCTCCCGCCGTGAGAACTCCGCAGAGCAGCAGCGATGTATCGATGGACGAAAGCTCGACTCCCTTGACCCGTTCTCCGGTTTCAATGTCGGTGAAGTGATAGAAGAAGCCGTGCACCTCCGGCATGGTGTTCAGATGCCACTCGAGCGTCGTCTTCACCCGTTCGACGATCTGCGCATGCGGGAGGTAGCCACGGTGATCGGCAATGCACAAAGCGGTGAGGCCGAAACCTGTGGCGGCAATACTTGCCATGCGGCGCGGATCGCGCGCGCCATTCAGGTCGTGGCGCGCACGATCGAGCACCTGCCCTGTTTTGGGACTACCTTGCTCCCAGAAAAAGAGCGTGCCTTGTCGCTCAAGGTCATCGAGGAATGCCTCGTCGTCCTTGCTCGGCTTCCACGGCTCATCTGCAAGGGCCACGCTCCCGGACACAAGAGCGCATCCGGCGGCCGCGGCCATCGTTGCAAGCATTTTGCGGCGATTCATCTGAAATAGATTGTGGCTATTGGTCATTGCAGATTCCTCATTTGCTAGTGGCGAACGGAAGACTAATGAACCCAACCGACTGCATTGCGTTTCCCGGCTCGGGGTTGCTCATAAAAGTGTCCCACACAAAACCTGTGAGAAGATTTTCAATCATGAGGGCGGTTATGCCCAGATCGATTCCGAGATAAGTCGGGCTATACCAGTTTGGAGATGCGTTGCTATTAAAGGCATCGACAAAACCGTAGCGTCCCCACGCCGGAGTTGATTTCCAATTCGCGTACAAGGCTTGCAGAACTTGAAGGCACTCATTGGGCAGAAAAACCAGAGAGCCGGCGGCGGCACAGGGAACAACCGTCCCATCAATCGGCCCCTGCGCGGGCGGGCCTCCCCAGGCTTCGTAGCCGTTGATGGACATGGAGGCGGTGATGCCCCAGTAATTCCCGCTGTACCAGTTCGGATAGGTCATGACGCAGAATGTTTCATGGGCCTGTGTCGCCGAGATGGAGTTCGTGAAGTAGTTGGCGTAGGCGTCGCTTTTGGTGCGGAAGTCGAACCACGCGTGAGACCACTGGTGTGTGAAGAGCGGATCGGCGTTGTTGCTGATGTAGCTGTACCCCTCGTAAGTGAGGATCGGGCGCGCAATGGCGGCCCAACAAGACACTGGGATGGGATAGGTGGGCGAACCGATTGCGAGGAGATAGAGCGCCATCAGTTCACAGTAGGTGTCGTAGCGGTACGGGGTAAAGCCCGGTGTCGCCGACGTGGGAGGATACCAGGCCATGGCAAAGGTCTGGCCTCCATTGAGCATCCATGGCCAGTTCACACGCTCATAGAGCTGCGTGGCCAGCGAGGTGATCGTCGGGTCGTTAAACCAGGCGCGCGCCGTGAGAATGCCGCACATCAACCAGGCCGTATCGATGCATGAGACCTCTGACCCGGTGAGAGGTTGGCCTGTGTTCACATCGTTGAAGTGGTAGAAGAATCCGTTTTCATTCGGCATGCCGTTCAAATGAAAACTCAGTGTAGCCTGCACCCGAGCCACAATCTGGGCGTGCGTGACGTTGGCCGTGTAGCCAAACGCGCTTGTCAGATAACCACGCTTATCGGCGATGCACAGCGCGGTGAGTCCGAAACCGGTGGCCGCAATACTGGATTCGGTCGTGGTCGTGTCCATAGCTCCGTTCAGATTGTTGTTTGCATGATCAAGAACCTGACCGGTTATCGCACTGGCCTGCTCCCAGAAGTAGACACAGCCCTGTTGCTCAAGATCGTCGAGGAAGGCGAGATCCGCTGCCGTGGGTGAAAAAGTTCCCACGGGCAGGGACGGCGCGGTCGGCTTAACGGGTCCGGTTGAGGCGTTGCCGCCGCTGCCACAGCCCATCGTCGCTGCAACCAACGAGCCGGTTGTCGCGACGATCGCCTTCAACGCCTCGCGGCGGTTTATCCATTGCAGGCCGGAAGAGAACGGCGAATTGCGTGTGTTGCTGCCCGTCGTCACCGTCTTCCCTCCAGGGTCTGGTTCATCGGGTCCGCACCTCAATCACAGCCAGCCCATTGACCGGAAGTGCGAGTTCAAGGGCTCCGTGGTCGAGCTTGCGCTGTTCCGGCGCAGGTAGCGTTGAAGCCGAGTTCAGAGCTTCAACTTGCTTTTGTGTTGGATAACGAGGACTGCCTATGGCACGGTATGCCGAAATGGGATTGCCGTGGCTCTCATCGACGCGCTGAATGGAGACCCTTGCGCCCGGTTTCACGCCTTTGAACGTGAGACGGATCGTGAGTGGCACACCCTTCGCGAGTTGGTCCATATCCACAAGGTTCCACGCCGCCACCACCAGCGTCCCATCCTCACGGCGAGTCACCAGGATGTTGTCGGCCGCGTTTGGCAGACGTTCTGTGCCCAGTGCGTGCAGGATTGCGAAGTCGTAGAAGCTCGGCTTTCTGATTCCTTCCGAAGCGATGAGGCCAAACATACCCGTGAAGGGTTCTGTGATGACGCCGTCTTCTTCGAAGACATCGTCGAAGGTCCACCAGGACATCATCTTCACCGAGCCGTCACATTGACTGATGTCCCTTGCCAGTGCGGGCCCGACGTACCAGTTGTCCCGCGCGTTCAGGTCGCCATAGGAGGGCACGTTCCACTCCGTCCAGAACAAGGGCACAGACGGCATAGTCGAATGTGCGATCTCGTCATGGACCTTCTCGACCGCTCGGCAGACGCGATCGTGCATCGGGATCTCTTCAGAAGTTCCGAACAGGTCTTCGCCCGTGTCGTCTGCATAGCCGTGCGAGGAGACAAAATCCACTGGCACATGTTCGCGAGCGGCATGATCAATGAACTCAGGCACCCAGTGCGCCGAGGAGCTTGAAGGGCCTCCGACACGCAGCCGCGGGCTCACTGCCTTCAGTGCGCGCGCGGTATGGTCATAGAGCTCGAAGTACGTGGCTTGCTTGGGCTCGCCGGCCCAGAAATCGATGTTCGGTTCATTCCAAACTTCGAAGTACCACTGCGCAACTTCGTCGATGCCGTAGCGGTCAATCAAATGTTGCGCGAAGGCCCGAATCAGAAGGTCCCACTTGGCGTAGTCTTTCGGCGGCGAAACATTCTGCTTGTACCAGAAGGGGTGAATCGCCTCGCGTGCAGCCAGTTTGCGCGGCATGAAGCTCAACTCAACAAACGGCCGAACCCCCTGCGCCAACAGCCCGTCATAAATCTGATCAACATACGTGAAGTTGAAGACGGGATTTCCCTTCTCGTCTTCATCGTAGACACCCACTTCGTCGTGGAAGATGGCGTGGAATCTAACATAGCGGGCGCCAATGTGGTCATGCACATCTTTGAGATCCTTGCGGTAGCTCTCGCGCAGCGCCAGCACCGCGCGGCCCGACCCGAACATTTGTTCCCAGAAATGCGGAAACGGTTTTGATGGCGCGGTTGCATCAATGGAGATCGTGCTGGCTGCAGTTTGACCCCATCCGTTATCGCCGGCCAGTGCAATGAAGAAGAGCAGTGCTACCGCGCCGGCACGCGGCCCACACCTGAATAAAACAGCGGCTTTGTTTGATCTTTGTTTCATGGCCCTGCGGAGGAGGTAAGGTTGAGAACACTGCCAGCACAATCGATTGCGCAGAGCAATTGTCCTCACTGCAACCTTGTGCTGTCAAGCTATTACGAAGTCACTTTGCGTCCGTCGCCTCGTTGAGTTTCTGAAGCATGACGCCGATCTCCGGATTGGCCATGAAGTTCTTCCACACCAGCCCTGTACGGTAGTTTTCGATCATCACAACAATAGGCGCCTGATTCAGGCCCATATAGATTGGCGAGATCCAATTCTGGCTCGGGTTATAGGCGTCGCGCGGCCCATAGATGTCCCACATCTGGTCCCCCAGGTCCCGGTAATAGTGCTTGAATGCGGCCATTGAGGCCTCAGGCGTGTAGGGAAACGAGGCCAGGGCGCCCGTAGGAGTAATGGTCCCAAGATCATCGGCATCGTCTGGAGCGTGCCCGTGGTATCCATAGGGGCCGTCACTCGCGGTGAGCCCCCACGCGTCAGCCCCATAGCCCGCGAAGTGTTTGGGGTTGGCGACGGAATAGGCGTGGTTGATAAGGGCGATGTTGCGGTTGTTGTCGAAGTACGAACTCGTGAAACGGTCGTGCAGGCTGTGCGGATCGAAGCCCATAAACGAGTAATGCGTGAAGAACAGCGGGCCGCCGGAGCCCACGCCGACATCGAGCTTGATGCCATAGTAGGTGTGCCCATTTGCATAAAGGTTCCCATCGGTGCTTCCCGACCATCCCTCGCGGTAGTTCTGGGCGCGCTTTGATTGGCTGGACCAGCCGGAGTAATACATGCTCGCCGGTACGGAATGCGTGGGTGACGCTATTCCAAGGAGATAGGTGATCATGACCTCGTTGAACCCGATCAGATTGTGATGAATCTGGAAGGCCCACTCTGGGGACCAATGCCAGTAGAGAAAGTCGCTGGTGGGGGTTTCACGGTACCAGTCCCATTCCACCGTTTGCCAAAGGCTGGTGATCCCCTCATAGAGTTTTTTCTCGCCGACGCCTGGACCATGAAAGTACTGGCGGGCGGCAAGCAATCCCTGCATGAGGAAGGAGGTTTCCACCAGGTCTCCGCCGTTGTCATACATTCCAAAGACAGGCATGGTGCGGCCCGTGGCGCCATTCATATAGTGCGACCACACGCCGTGATAGCGCTGCGCGTGGGTGAGGAAGTCAACGATCTTTGTGAGGCGCTCGATGCCTTGTTCACGCGTGATGAAGCCGCGATCGACGCCGACCATGAGGGCCATGATGCCGAATCCGCTGGCGCCGGTGGCGACAACGCGATCGTCTCCGGGAATATTCTCCCGAGCCATTCCAGAGTTAGGATCGGCACCCTCCCAGTAGTACTCAAAACACGCTTTCTGGAGCGTGGTAAGCAGCTCGTCGTCGCTCAGCTCGCGCGTAGAAGCACCGGCCACTGCCGAAAACGCCGACTGCTTGTACCGCCAGTCGGCCGCGGCCACTTTGTATCGCGCTTGAATGCCCGCCTTGCCCAGAAAATCCTCGTAGCGATGAAAGCCGGGGAGCTGAATCCCGACGGGAGAGAATGTTTTGCCATCAAGAGAACGGTAGATGACGTAGCGTGCCAGCGATGGAGATTCCACCGCATCCCACTCGAGTTCAACGTGGCGGTCGTAGCCGGTGGCGCGGAGGTGGGAGGGCACCGAAAGATTGGCCGGGCTGGCGGGATCGTCGGCTACGCGGATCTCGTCCACAATCAGCGTGTGGCGCATATTGTCGGCGCGGCCCTGATGAAACGTGATGCTGTGCAGGAACTCCGGATTAAAGGGGTAAATGGACGCAGCGCGGCAGCCGGCGAGTGGAATGCGAACCTGAACCCAGCGGGCAGCGGGCAGATTTCCGGTGAACTTGCCAAGGTCAATGGGTTCGGTAAAGCTGACAGGATACTCGGCCATCTGAAGGCCGCCTGAGGCCGTCGAGAGCACCAGGCTGGGCATATCCTCGGCGGTGATGGGCTGCGGAGAATATATCCAGAGGTAGAGGTTCCTTCCATCCAGCCCCGGCTTGCGATTGCGCAGGTCGGCGGCCGCGATCTCAGCATTCCAACCACCCTCCGGGGCCGATTGCCACTGGATCCGAATCGCGTTGGGAGGGGTGAGGAATGTCTTGGTTTCCACCGGCAACCGGCCATTCTGCTGCTCGATGAAGCTGTTGCCGGAGGACTGGCCGCGGCTATAGAAGTAGCTGTCTGAGGTCAGGCTGTTATCGAAAAGAACGTGACGGTAGTAGTCCGATTCCGCTTGGGCAAGCGTGGGGAAAAGGAACAGGGACGCCGCAAGGAGCGCAAACCGGTTTCGGGAACTGCGCTTAAAATCTCGAGCCGAAATCATCGTCATCATTGTTTTCTTCCCCTCATTTTCGCGTGCGCAATTCAACGCCATTTGACTGCGTGGATTTGCAGGTGATACAAGAATCTGTTCGCGCAAACGATTGCGCAAGTGCTCGGAAAATCACCCCTACCTCCACCGAAGGGAACTATATCCGACTTTGCCCGACCTTTGCCATCCGCACCTTCTGGCAGGTCGCAGTGGCCGGCCATTGATTTCCGTTCCGCAGATCATGCTCGGAGGACCCTTGTCTTGACACCATTGAAAGCCGACGCCCCCAACCTGAAGCCCGCCCAAGGTCTCGAGAAGAATCCTCGCCTGCGCACGCTTATCTACGTGTACGCTCTTGCCCTCGTGACGGCGGTGCTCTCACTACACGCCATCGCCCAGCAGGCGGCGCCGATCAAGCACGCATCGAACGCCCAGCTCGCCGACCCAGGGACTGAAGCCAGGGTCGAGAGCCTGCTCAAGAGGATGACCCTTGAGGAGAAACTCGGGCAACTGGTTCAATACAACGACACCGGCGATGATCCGGATGCGCAGGCTGGCAATCAAAAACCGACGGACAATGGGGGGGTGATTGTCGCCATCAACCCGGTGACCGCCAATCATCTTGACGCTAAACAACTGGCTGCGACGGGCCGCATGGGCAGCATGCTCAACACCATCGGAGCAGCGCGGACCGACATGTATCAGCACCTGGCCGTGGACAAGAGCCGGCTGCACATTCCGCTCCTCTTTGGCGCGGACGTGATTCACGGGTATCGGACCATCTACCCTATCCCGCTCGGTCTAGCTTCAAGCTGGGATCCTCAACTGGTGACGGCGCTTTGCCGCATGTCTGCTGAAGAAGCGAGCACTGCCGGAGTGCGCTGGTTCTACTCGCCGATGGTGGATATCAGCCGCGATGCGCGCTGGGGGCGCACGGCTGAGGGCGCCGGCGAAGACGCCTACCTGGGCGCAACCATGGCGCGGGCGTACATCCGCGGCTACCAGGGAGACGACCTTTCGCAGCCAGGACACGTTGCCGCATCCGTGAAGCACTTTGCTGCCTACGGCGCGGCGCAGGCGGGGCGCGAGTACTATACGACGGACATGTCGGAGATCACGCTCAGGCAAGACTACCTTCCTCCGTACAAGGCGGCTGTCGAGGAGGGCGCAGCCACCATGATGTCTGCCTTCAACGCGCTTAATGGTGTGCCGTCAACCGCCAACCCGTTCATACTGGGCAAGATCCTGCGCGGCGAGTGGGGATTCAACGGGTTCGTGGTCAGCGACTACACCGCGGTGATGGAACTGCTCAATCACGGCATCGCGCTTGACCCCGCGACGGCCGCGCGCAAGGCGCTCACGGCAGGCGTGGATGTGGACATGATGTCGCACTTCTACGACTCGCAGCTGCCCGCGCTGGTGCATTCCGGCCAGGTGCCGATGTCGGTGGTGGATGAGGCGGTTCGGCGCGTGCTGCGCGTGAAGATTGCGCTCGGACTCTTTGAGCATCCTTACGCGCAGGGGAAGGAGGTCACCGCTGCAGTTCCAGAGCATCGGCCGCTGGTTCGCAAGGCTGCGGAAGAGTCGATCGTGCTGCTCAAGAACGACAAGATCGCTGGCGCTCCGCTGCTGCCGCTTTCAGCGGGACCGAAGAAAATTGCACTGATCGGGCCGCTGGGGGATGACGCGGCGGAGATGGTGGGGGCATGGGGCGGGGCTGGACGCGATCCGGACATCATTACGATTCGCCAGGCGCTTGAGGAGCGCGCGCAGAAGGCCGGCGGGGCCTTGGTCTATGCGAAAGGCACGGGAATCGACGATGCCTCGCAGGCAGGTTTTGCCGAGGCGGTGAACGCTGCGCAGGATTCTGACATTGCGGTGCTTGCGCTGGGTGAATCGAACGCGATGAGCGGCGAGGCGGGGAGCCGGGCATATCTCGATTTGCCGGGGAACCAGGAGCAGTTGCTGGAGGCTGTCGCTGCGACCGGCAAGCCGGTTGTGCTGCTGGTGTTTTCCGGGCGGCCGCTGGTGCTTGACTGGGCTGCGCAGCATGTGCCGGCGATTTTTGAGGTGTGGTTTCCGGGCACTGAGGCCGGCAACGCGATCGCCAACCTGCTCTACGGCGATGTTTCGCCGAGCGGCAAGCTGCCGATGAGCTTTCCGCGGGCGGTGGGTCAGGAGCCGCTCTACTATAACCAGTTCCCTACCGGGCGGCCGGCAACGGGGATCGATCTCTCCAAGCCGCCGAATGGCGACACGCGCTTCTTCTCGCGCTATATCGATGTTCCCAACAGCGCGCTGTTTCCATTCGGGTTCGGGCTGTCGTATTCGAACTTTGGCTACCAGGACGTGAAGGTGTCCAAGGCAACCATTCCGCTGGCGCAGGCGCTTGCGAATCGGGGCACGCCACTGCTTGAGGCAACGGCGACGGTGACCAACACGGGCAACCGTACGGCCACGGAAGTGGTTCAATGCTACGTGCGCAACCTGGGCGCGAGCGTGGAGCAGCCGGTGCGCAGCCTGGAGGGATTTGAACGCGTGACACTGGCCCCGGGCGAGTCGAAACAGGTGACGTTCCCGCTGAGGTTCAATGAGCTTTCGTTCTATAACGTTGACCATGTTGCGACCATGGAGGCAACGGATTACACGGTCTGGATCGGAGGCAGTTCGCTGGCCGACCAGGAAGCCAACTTCAAAGTGGTGGCCGAGACGCAGCGGGCGGCTGAAGGCCGGCATTGAGCTTCTAGCTTCCAGCTGCTAGCTTCGGACCGCTGGGTATTGGCTTTCGTGGCTCCGGGGCCGGCTGGTGGCCAGCTGGGCTTGGCTTGCAACCCATTGTGAATGCGTGGATTACAGCATCCATACTGACATACTGAAATTGTGTGGCACCTGCTTTTCTGCTCGTAAGCGGTTGAATCTTTTGTGGTTATGGAGATTTTTGCGGAAAAGATGCGCGTCTTGTTTGGTTCCGCTCCGGCCTGGATTTTTAGGACGCGGCGGGCGAAGACGGCGATGCCTTTCATGGGTTCTCCAGTGCGCTTGAGCTGTTTAGGGTTCTCTATAAATAAGTGTGCGCCTAACAGGTGTAATTATCTGCAAAACTGCGAAGATAAATTTTGAGCGGATGATGAACAGGCTTCGGCGGGGCTTCCGGGAATTGTCTGGTGCGCGGAGTGCGCCGGCGGGTACAGCGGCGTTTGCCGGGACCGAGCCGCTACGCCGTGGGCTTCTTCCTGCTGTTGGGTTGGGAAGGGTCAACGAGACCGGGGCCGCCCGCCAAGGGTGTTTTGGGGTGGGTGGTTGTTGAAAGGCCCGCGGCTGAAGCCGGTCGTTTGTTTGGGCGGGGAGTTTCAGAAGCCTCAAGGCTTCTGCTCCCTCCGCCCGACGCTGGCGCGTCGCATGATGAACGCAGGGGTTAAAACCCGGCATTGATTGTGGGCTTGTTTGGCACGAGCGAACTCGTGCCCTGATACACGGCAAGGTCCCGAACTGCTTCAGATTCATGCGCGAACGAAACGCCCGGAGATCTCTGTGCTAAATTTGTGCTCGACTCTTCGCCCGGAACGCGGATATGGGTTGATTGCCCGAAACTTCCGCATTAGCTGTGACTCAGGCACTACGTGAAATGAAAGGTAGGATCATCTCTCGTAGCTCCGCCGCTACTGGAAGAAGGGCCTCTGCAGTTCCAAATGGCTTTCCGTCGCAGTCTATAAAACCCATGCTCTCTGTTTCGATCATGAGAAGGTGCTCTGCGATCTCGTCATCATTCGCTCCGCGCTTCAAGAGACCGTAGATCCCCCAAATGTAGCTGTCATATTCGTTGGCAGCTCCCGGTTCATCGCTGACACCAATTGGATCCCACTTCGCCATCAGGACGCGACGAATCGCTGTTTCGACTTCCCGCATTGCTGGAACCTTGCCTTCATTCCAAGAGATGCTGGCGTCGTGAAGTAGCTTGGTTGCGGTCTCCTGGGCTATCTCCTTGGCCTTTTCAATTGACGGCCAGACTCCTGCCCCGTTAATCCCGTGGCCTTTGTCACCGATGTAGGAGATTTCCAGCGAGAATCCGCCGGTCACGAAACGCTTGATCGCGAAATTGAAACTTTCATTGCCATCATGTGCTTCGCCCGTCAAAAGCGGCTCTTGGGTCATCGTTAACCTCCTGAGACACTGATGATACTGCGCTCGCTCGAATGTTCAGAGTGTATCGTCGCCAAACAGGAAGTCCCAACCCGTGCATGACGTCATTCCGTGTCAAAATCTTGTGCTAATTTGTGCTTCGGATGAGCCCAACTCCCCTATTCTGCACATTCTGCTCATTGAAAAATCAACAACTTATTTGTTTTCAACACGCCCTTTTGTCGTGCCCTGATACAAAGCGGGGTCGGGGCGGGATTGGCTGGCTGCGTTGCGGTGGCGGGGTTCACCGCGTCCCTTGTATGTTGCGTTGAGAGGCGTGAGGATCATTTCACGTCTTGGCGGTGCCGAACGGGCCGAAGATGGACGCGGAAGTATTTGCGCGGTACGAGATGCAATATGTCGGGCCGCCGCTCGTGGCATAGTTGACCGGTGTGCCGCAGGATGCTGCGTGTGCATGCTGTTTCGCGCTCATGTGCATGCGCCGGCGCCAATCCCGTGGATGCAGCGAATGGAGCGCCGAGGATCTGATGCCCGATTGCCGGTCTATCTTGGTTGCCGATCCATCTTCATTTGCGGGAAGCTGTTCGAAAGCGGACATCCTACGCACAAAACGGACAGCGTGTGGGCGGAGCATGCGAGATAGGATCCAGTCTATATCGTTGATGGGTAGAGATTTACAGTCAGGCATGCTTTGGCGCACTGCGTGCATTTCTTGAGGGCTATACTCTGGTTCATCAAGAGCAAAGTTCCTTTGAGGGTGTTCATGTGACAGGGCTACTTCAGGATGTTCGCTTTGCATTGCGGCAACTTCGCAAGAATCCGGCCTACACGATGGCGGCTACGGTGATGTTGGCGGTGGCCATTTGCGCCAACGGCACGGTGTTCAGCTGGATTGACGGGACAATGCTGCACCCGATACCGGGAGCGCGGGATGAGGGCTCGCTGGTAAGCGTGATGCGCGGGCAGTGGAGTGTCTCGCCGACTCCGCCATTCTCCTATCTCGATTACCGCGATCTGCGGGACCAGAATCACAGCTTCGACGGAATCATCGCGTATCACCACGATTGGATTGCGTTGACCGGCGGAGCCAGGCCGGAGCGGATCTATATTGCCAACGTGACTTCGAATTACTTCGATGTGCTCGGCGTGAAGCCCCTCTACGGGCGTTTTTTTCGGCCAGAAGAAGAGGTTGCAGGGCGAAGCATTCCGTATGTCATTCTCAGCTACTCGCTCTGGAAGACGCATTTTGCGGGTGACCCCGGGATTGTGGGCAAGCCGCTGGAGATTGCTCACCACCAGGTGACGGTGATCGGCGTGGC
>JBEKDE010000006.1:0-88518 GCA_050014515.1 Occallatibacter sp. | reverse complement strand
CAGGGATCAGGGGTCAGAGATTTCTAAGACCATGAAAAGGGCCTCGGCGATGCCGAGGCCCTTTTCATGGTCGCTTTGAATCCGAGGTTATTCGGCTGCTACCGGTTCAATGGATGCGAACCGGCCGCGGTTGCCGTGGTCAGAAAACTTGACCCGTCCGGTGACCTTGGCAAAGAGCGTATCGTCTGAGCCGATGCCGACGTTGACGCCGGGCTTGATGCGGGTGCCGCGCTGGCGCATGATGATGGAGCCGCCGGAAACCAGTTGGCCGCCGAAGGCTTTTACGCCCAGCCGCTGTGCATTTGAATCGCGTCCGTTTGTGGAGCTGCCTCCACCTTTTTTGTGTGCCATTGCCTTGATCCCTTCATTCGGCTTTCAGCTATCCGCTTTCAGCCTTTAGTTCTGCCCCGTTGGGGCTAATCCATTTTTCGCCGCGATACCTGGGGTGACGGCTCTTGTCTTAGCTGGCGGCGGTGTAGGTGACGCCGTCGGCCTCAATGGCCTTGATGCGCACTTCGGTAAAGTTCTGCCGGTGTCCCTGCAGCTTCTTGTATTGCTTTTTGCGCTTCAGGTGGAAGACCAGGATCTTGTCGCCGCGGCCTTCGCCGAGCACTTCGGCGGTTACCTTGGCGGTGGCCGGCTTGGCCACGGTCCCGGCTTCGCCGCTGACGGCGAGGACGTCGCTGAATTCGACGGTCTTGGCCTGGTCCGCATTCTGCTGGGAAACTACGCTCTCGATCTTGACCACGTCGCCTGGAGCGACCCGGTACTGCTTACCACCGGTGCGAATGACTGCGTACATAACAAACCCTCCAGCGCTCTGGTTGTAGAAACGAGGCGCTTCAGAAAAATCGAATACCGTTCGTTGCATTGGAGCGCACAGAAGAAGCGAATGCATGGGGCGCGGGCTGCACTCACGCTACGGAATCAGCGGTGAACCCGGCATAGCCCTGCACATCCTCAAAAGGGTGCATCGCCAAACTTTACAATTCTATCGTTAAATGAGGGTTCGGGTCAATGGAAACGCGGTCTGGCCCCTGCTCTGATCCCCGCTCCGATCCCCGCTCTGGCCCGCGATCCTGGCCCGCGCCGATATACTTCCCCCATGCAGCCAGTGACTATCATTGCCACTGTCCTCAATGAGGTCAACGACATCGCCAGGCTGGTACCGAGCCTGCTGGCCCAGGATCCTGCCCCCTCCGAGGTGATCATTGTGGACGGCGGGTCGAGCGACGGAACCTGGGAGTGGATGGTGGAGGTGGCGAAGGATCACCCCAACTTCAAGCCTATCCGCGACGAATCCTGCAATTTGAAGAACTGCCCCGGTCCGGTTTCGAGGGGGCGCAATGTGGCGATTGCCGCAGCCAGTTCCGAGATTATCGCCTGCGCCGACGCGGGCTGCACCTATGCACCTGACTGGATGGCCAGGCTCACGGCGCCGATCATGGCCCAAAGCGCGAGCTACGCCCTGGGCGGAGCGTGCCTCGATCTGACCGATCCGACGATGTGGGATATCGCGTCCGCGCCTTTCCTGGGCGTGAAGTACTCGCCTACCGAGCCCTCGAAATCGTGCACCGCGCGTTCCATGGCTTTTGCGAAGGAGCTTTGGAAACGGATCGGCGGGTTTCCTGAATCCGTGCTTCTGGGAGACGATACGCTGTTCGATCTTGAGGCCCGTCGACTCACCTCACCGGCCTTTGTCGATAATGCCAAGGCGATCTATCGCCCGCAGAACACGCGCGACTCGGCTACACGCCAACTCTCGCGCTACGCGACCAGCGATGGTGTGCTCGATGTGCGGCGCGTGCGGCTAGTTCGAAACGGATTTCGCTGCCTGCTCCAGATGACGGCCGTGCTCACGTTGCCGTGGACCATTCTTCCAGCGTTCGCGGTGTTTGCGATGCAGTGCTGGCTTGCCTTTCATTCCGACTGGAGTTTCATCCGAACCAGAGGCTCGCGCACCATCCGCGCGCGATTTGCATTTTCCATCATGGTTCCCTGGATTATCACCGCCAGCCACCTGCAGGGGCTAATCACCAAGAAGGAACCGGGCAATAGCCAGAACGCGCAGGGCTGAACGATCTTTCTTCCGGCACTCTTTGGCGAGACGAGAGGATGTCTTTTTACGTGTGCGGCGGAACGACGTAGAAGAGGATGGCGAAGTAGTGGGCCACGCTTCCGGCGAGCACAAATAGATGCCAGGTGGCATGAAAGTAGCGCAGGCGATCGAGCGCGAAGAAGACGATGCCGAGGGTGTATGCCAGGCCGCCGGCGCCCAGCCACATCATTCCGTGCCAGCCGATCGCGTTGAGCAGCGGATGGCATGCGAAGACGATGAACCACCCCTGAAACAAGTAGACCAGCGCGGAGGCTACGGCGAAACGGTTGACAGCGAAACTCTTGAAGATAACCCCGGCCACAGCCAGTGACCAGACCACTCCAAAGAGAAGCCAGCCTACGCGCCCGCGCAGGGAGACAAGCGTGAAGGGCGTGTAGGTGCCGGCGATGAGCAGGTAGATGGCGGAGTGGTCGAGCACCTGAAAGACATGGCGCGCGCGGGTCCGCACCAGGGAGTGATAAAGCGTGGAACAGATGTAGACAAGCACCAGCGTAATGGCGAAGACGGTGCAGCCGATGACGAGGCGCGCTGACCCGCGCGTCGAGACGGCAATCAGATAGATGGCGCCGACGATGGCGGCAATGGCGCCGATTCCGTGGGTGATTGCGTTGGCGAGGATGTCGCCGAGCTTGAACTCACTTTGCACAGGTTGATCATAATCCGCTTTCGAGTTGAGAATTCGTTGCCTCGGTCACACCTTGTGTTGCTGGCATCTGGAAGATTCCATTAGACTCAGGACGACAGGAGCAGTCCCATGTTGATCCGTGCTCGCGCCCCATTGCGGCTTGGCTTCGCCGGTGGCGGCACTGACGTTGCGCCGTACTGCGATCTCTATGGCGGCGCGGTGCTCAACGCGACCATCGATCTCTATGCGTATTGCACGATTGAGCCCTCGCAGGATGGCAGGATTCACTTCGTTGCATCGGACGTGGGCGAACGAGTGGCCTATGATCTTGGGGCAGTTGTTCCTGTTGATGGCCCTCTTGCACTGCACAGCGGCGTGTATAACCGCATCGTCGCGCAATACAACGAGGGTGAGCCGCTCGGGGTGACGGTAACGACTTCGTGCGATGCACCGCCGGGGTCGGGACTTGGTTCTTCTTCCACGCTGGTTGTGGCCATGGTGCAGGCGTTTGGCGAGGTGCTCAGCCTGCCGCTCGGCGAGTATGACATTGCTTCGCTTGCCTACCAGGTTGAGCGTGTTGATCTGGGATTGCAGGGAGGACGGCAGGATCAGTACGCGGCGGCCTTCGGCGGTTTCAACTTCATGGAGTTCAATGGCAACGATCATGTGCTTGTGAATCCGCTACGCGTAAAGGACTGGATTGTTTCGGAACTGGAGAGCTCGCTGATCCTGCTGTACACGGGCAAGTCGCGCGATTCGGCAGCGATTATTGCCGAGCAATCGCGCAACGTAGAGAGCAATAATCAAAGGGCGATCGACGCAATGCACCGCACCAAGAACGACGCGATCAGCATGAAGGAATGCTTGCTGCGCGGCGACATCCGCAAGCTGGGAACGGCGATGGAGTCAGCCTGGCAGACCAAGAAGGAGATGGCCGGTAGCATTTCCAACGAGCGCATTGAGCGGTTTTACAACGTGGCCAGGGATGCGGGCGCTTACTGCGGCAAAGTTTCCGGGGCGGGCGGCGGGGGATTCATGATGTTTCTTGTGGACATCAAGGAAAAGCTGCGCGTGATTGAAGCGCTGACCGCGACGCGCGAGGGAAGCGTGGTGGGTTGCCACTTTACGGCGAACGGGGTTGAGTCGTGGAGGTTGCCGTGAGCCGCTCGTTGCGGGGAAAGGTGCGCTGAGCATGGAAGCGATTGTTCTGGCCGGCGGCCGCGGCACGCGTCTTGCATCCGTCATCCAGGGCGTGCCGAAGGTGCTGGCACCGGTTGGGGGTCGGCCATTTCTGGAATTGCTTCTGCAACGGTTGAAACAGAGGGGCATGCGGCGCGTGATTCTGTCCGTAGGATATCTGGCGGGACGCATCCGCGAACACTTCGGCGAGCAGTTTGATGGATTGGAAATTGCGTATGCCATGGAGGAAGAGCCCCTGGGCACGGGCGGCGCGGTGATGAATGCGCTGACATTGGCTGAGAGCCAAGCTGTACTTGTTTTGAATGGGGATACCTTTGCCGATGTCGATTACGGCGTGATGATGGATCGCCATATCGAGAGTGGAGTTGCGGCTTCGATGGCAGTCGCGGAGATTCCCGATTGCACACGGTATGGCCGCGTGGTGATTGAGAATGGCCGCGTCACAGGATTCACTGAAAAAGGCTATGCGGGGCCGGGACTGATTAGCGTGGGTGCTTACGCGATGAACCGCGATGTGTTTGCGCCGTTCAACATGCCCTCTGTCTTTTCAATTGAGGCGGATTTTTTTGCGGCCCATATTGATGCGCTTCGCCCGCTTGCTTTTGTCACGTCTGGATACTTCATCGACATTGGGGTTCCGGAAGATCTTGCGCGGGCACAGACCGAACTCAGATAGAACCTGATCGCAGAATTCCGCATGGCGCGATGGTACGGATCGGCCGCAAAAACGTTTTTGTCCTAACTGTTTGATACTTTTCTCGTCGTATTATGGGGAGAAGGACTGCCTGAACGGGCACGCGCGGCAGAATCTCAATTGCGGATGGTTCTGATGAAGTGGCTGGTTGATTTCCGCTTGCATTGGGTAGGTGCGTTTACGCTGGCCTGCGCCGCCGTGGGTTTCGCACAGCAAACTCCGGCTCCTGCACCCGCACAAACGACACCCGCACAAACGGGGCCTGCGCAAAATGCGCCTGCGCAACAGGGCTCAGCGCAACAGGTGCAACCGCAACAGGCTCCGGCGCAGCCGGTGGCCGAGCCTGCGCAGCAGAACCAGGCACCGGGGTCGTTTGTTGTCGATCCCGGACCGCTGGACCTTGACGATGCACCGGTGACTATCCGCTCGACGACGCGGCGGGTGGTTGTGGATGTGGTGGTGACCGGGCCTGACGGCAAGCCGGTTTCTGGACTCACGCAGCAGGATTTCAATGTGCTTGAAGACCGCAAGCCGCAGTCTGTGCGCGCGTTTGAGGTTCACACGCCAGAGGAAGACCGCAGCCAGTTGCCACCCGGCCCCTCGGACCTGCCGAGCCATACGTTCATGAACCTGGAGCAGACGCCGGCAAGCGGGCCGCCGGTGGTGATCCTGCTCGACTATTTGAATACGCCGGTGAACGACCAGTGGTATGCGCATGAACAGATTGTGAAGTTTCTTGAGCACAAGCCAGCTTCGACCGAGGTAGCGATTTTTGCGCTGAGCGAGAAGCTGAGCCTGATGCAGGGCTTTACCACGGACACGGCCAGACTGCTGGCAGCGATGCGTTCGAAGGATGCGGGACTGCACCTGCCCGCGGCAAGTGATTACGTGATCAAGGCGCAGACCACGCTGGATGCTTTTCTGGATATGGGAAGATTTCTGACAACGATTGAGGGGCGCAAGAACCTGCTGTGGTTTTCAGAGTCATTCAATATGCTGGTGCTGCCCGATGCACACGACGTGGAACAGGGCGCGATCTTCGTGGACCAATCGACGACGGCTCCGAGTCCGACGGCCGGCCCGGTGGTCACTTCGGCGAACCTGATTCCATCTGCGGCAGCGGGCTCAGAAGCATCCTCGTCCGGATTCAGCAACAGGATTGGCGATATGACGGTGCTACAGGCAGAGATGCGCAAGGTGGCCACGGCGCTGGCGGTGAGCCAGACGGCGGTGTATCCCATCGACGTGCGCGGGCTGGTGGTTGATCCGGGATTCTCCGCGGCAGCGAGCGGCACTTCGCCGCTCACTGCAAATCCCAAGGGAATTACCGGGACGCCGGGCATGCCGCCTGCGCCTGGGGCACCGCCGGCCGCAGTACAGAGCCACAACGATTTCATGAGTTCATTGAACGGTACGCAGGCCACGATGCAGGAGATTGCGGAGTCCACAGGCGGACATGCTTTTGTGAACACCAATGGCATTGCGGCTGCCGCTGCGGCCGCGGTGACCGACGGCTCGGAGTATTACACGCTGGTTTACGCGCCCTCGAATTTAAAGTTTGACGGCGGACTGCGCGCGATTCATGTGACGCTGAACAAGCCGGGCTATAGCCTTGCGTATCGCAGTGCGTATTATGCGGTCGATCCCGCGACAGTGACACCCGATGCGGCGGTGAACGACAACCTGGCCGCGGCCATGGTGCATGGGGGACCGGAGGCGCAGGGACTGGTGTTCAAGGCGCAGATCGATCCGAACGGCGCACCGGCGATGGCGGCGCAGGATTCGCCGATGGCGACCAAGGCGGCCTACAACGGCGCCAAGAAAAACAAAAAGCCTGAGCACCTGTCGGGCATGGTGCAGCCTTACACGATTCGGCTGGCGATCCTTGCCAAGGGGTTGCAAATGACTCCGCTTCCCGATGGACAGCATCGCGCGGTGCTGCAGATCGCCGTGTATGCGTATTCGGCGGATGGGCAGAAACTGGGCGGGATGAGGCAGAATCTTGAAGCTTCCCTGCCGCCGAAGGTTTACGAATACGATTTGCAAAACGGGATGTTCCACAACATGCAGGTGGAGTTGCCGGTTGAAGCGGCCAGCCTGCGGCTCGCGATCTTTGATCCTGGAAGCCACAATACCGGGTCGCTGGAAGTGGCACTGCCCTTGCCGCCCGCGCAGCAGGCTGACGCTGGAGCAGAGAGGCAACCGGCGGCGGCCAGGCAATAGGTTACATCAGTTTTGGCGGGGCAGCAGGATGTCAGTAATTGTGTAGGGCGGAACGGTGATGGTGACCTCATTGCCGGTTGCGGAAAATGGCGTGACGGCTGCTGCAGCTCCCGCATTGAATTGCTCGGCGCCATAATCAATGCGCTTGCCGGCCGCGCCAATATTGCCATTCTTGAATGTGACCTTCACGGCGACTGGCGTCTTTGGATCTTTATTCACCAGCATTAGACCAATAAATCCGTCGCGGCGGAAGGTGGCGTGCGCGCCGACCATGTTGGTGCTGGAGTTTACGGCGAGGAAGCGGTCGCCGGGATTGTGCGCAACGGTGTGCAGCATCTGCAATCCGTAAAAGGCCGGCCCGAATTTCTTGCGGTCGGGTGACAGCATCGAGTCGCCGTACATCTCATTCCAGTTGACATTCACCGCGCCGGTTTCGATCAGCTGCGCATAAAACTCCGCGATCCAAAGCGCTCTTACCACCGGGTGCTCGACCTTCATCCAGTTGGCGATGCCAGCGGGCGCGAAGGCGAACTTCGGCAGGTGGTTGGCGGGGCAGAATTTTTTGTAGTCGTCGAGCATGGGGGTCATCAGCAGGCCAATCACGTTAGCCTGGTTGTATCCCTGATTGCTCAGCAGGCTTGCTTCATCCAAGGTCTTCCAGTCGGGCGGAAGCAGCGGCTGCTGGCTCCAATCGAAGGTGACGAAGTCGAGGTTGGCGCAGGCGCTCTTCAGTACATTGCGATTCCAATCGGGCGCCCAGTCGTGATTGTTGGGGTCGGGATTTGCAGGCAGGGTGAAGGCCGCGCCAATTTCGATGGAGGGGTCGACGGATTTCATTGCCTGCGCAAAGGCCTTCAGGTTCTCCGCGTACGCCGCGGGAGAGAGCTTGGGGTCATTTTTCAGCTTGGCGAAATCTTTCGGGCCGGTGGGTGCGGCGGCATGCAGATCGGGAGTGCCGGTGTGGTCGCCGCCGTAGAAGCCGTTGTTGTAAACCTCGTCGCCGACCTGCCAGAGCTGAAAGCCGAAGGGTCTGGGGTGGTTGATGCGCAGGAAATTGAGACCATCGTCTGTGGGTAGAGGCGCCTGGCTGCGAATGGTGGCCCAATAACCGACAGTGTGCCAATCTTCGCCGGTGGAATCTTTGCCGATGGCCGAGTTGCTCGCCGAATCGCCGTTCGCATACGCAACCCAGGCCGCGGCCTCCGCTGGCTCACCGCCGCCGGTTCCGTCGAAGTTTGATCCGTAGTTGACCACAATGACCGCCTGGCCAAGCTTGTCGACAAACTGCGCGAAACTGCCAAAGTTGCTTTCCGGCGCAAAGTATCCGGCCTCGACGCCTTTGTAGCGCGTGGTGGTTTTGGTGGACCAGTGATAGAGATCGGCGACTCCGTGGTTGCCGGGGTAGCGCAGGGCGGAGACGCCTGCAGCGCGCAGGTAGGGTGCTCCAGCGGGATTGAACGAGTTGCCGTCAAACATGGGCGCCGGCAGGCCGAGCGATGTGTCTGTCAGAACGTTCACGGCGTTGCCGAGATCGACGGAGACGTTGGCGCGATTTTGCGCGAACGCCCGAATGCCGAACAGCAGGCAGCAGGCCAGGACAAGCGATTCGGCTGCATGGTGGTTTCGTGAGTGGTCGATCTGATTTTTCTGAGAAGATGCCGTCATTTTCTCGCCTCGCATTTAAACACCTGGTGGCGCAACTGAAAAGCATACCAAAGCATTGACCCGGTTACGAGTAATTACTTGAACGCTTTACTTGGGCATTTTTTCTTATGCGCCTTCCCCCCTCAGAAGCGTATCGGATATATGCTTGGGATGTCAGGCGGCAGCGAGCTAGAGAATCGTTGAGCGCGCTTCGCCTTCATCATTTATCGAGAGGATGCGTGCGGTGATTTCTCTTTTGCTCAAAAGTCGGGTTGTGAAACGAGGAAGTCTTCAGACAGTTTGCGGTATGACGTTGGCATTGATGGTTCTTGTCGTGCCAGGCGCGGCGCAGAAGACCGCTCGTGTCGAGGTGAACCTGAAGAGGCAGCTGGCCGTGGTGCCGGAAGCGGGCTACGGAGTGCACATGAGCGTCTATGACAACGACTTTACGCCGCCAGACCTGCCGGACAAGTTGAAGGCAGCGGGCGTGACTGCGCTGCGCTATCCCGGCGGCTCGTACGCAGACCTTTTTCACTGGAAGACAACTTCGGGGACGGCGGGAGCAAAAGTCTACATCAATCCGAACGATACGTTCGATCACTTCATGACCCAGGACGTGGTGCCCTCAGGGGCGCAGGCCATTCTCACGGTGAACTACGGATCCAATGCGGCAGGGACAGGCGGCGGGGAGCCGGCCGAGGCGGCGGATTGGGTGCGCTACGCGAATCTCGACAAAAAGTGGAACGTTCATTACTGGGAGATCGGCAATGAGATTGGCGGCAACGGTTTCTTCGGGACGGAGTGGGAAGAGGATCTGCATGCGCCGTTGGGTGGGACCCGGAAAGGCAACCCCGCGCTGTCGCAGAGCACATATGGAAAGAACGCATTGGAGTTCATTCGCGCGATGAAGGCGGTTGATCAAACGATCAAGATCGGCGTCGGCGTGGATATGCCCGATGCGAATCCCGGAACCGGCAACGAAGCGCTGTTCAAGGAAGTGAAGGACAAGATCGACTTCGTCATCGTCCACTGGTATCCGAAAACGAGTTCAACGGATCTCACGGTGACTGAGGACATCAAGCCACAGGTGGCGGCGCTGCGCGATGAACTTGCGCGTTTTGCAGGACCCGCGATGAGGAACATTCCCATTGGCGTTACGGAGACAAATGGCGGCGGGAGCGGTGCTGCGCGCGCGCTGTTCGCTACGGATACTTATCTCACGTGGTTTGAGGCCGGCGCGTTTACGGTGGAGTGGCTGGAGATGCACGCGGGGTTTCTCTCCGAGGTGAAAGAGGTTCCGCTGGATACGCCGGCTGAGGCCTACTACGGATTACAGATGGCGGCGTTGGCGGCGCGTCCCGGCGATGCGCTTGTGGAGGCGCAGTCGAGCTCACCGATGTTGACCGTTCATGCCGTGAAGCGCAAGGACGGCGGCGTTGGGATTGTGCTCATCAACAAGCATCCGAATCAGGCCTTCGATGTGAGCCTGACAATTCCTGATGCGCAATTGCCTGCCGTGGCTACGCGCTACGACTTTGGCCGCGCGAACTTTACGGCGAACAGCACGTGGCCGGCATCGGCGCCCGCGCAGTCCAAGCTGGATGTTGCGGGGAGCAGTTTCTCGGTTACGGTACCAGCAACCACAGAGAGCGTGCTGATTATTCCCGGGAAATGAGCCATGGGAATAGAAGGCGCTTGGCGCGTGCAGGTGAGCAGGCTATTTCGATTCGTCGAGCACTTCAATGCCGGAGACTGTTGCGTTGTTCGCAATGGGCTCAAAGGTGAGGTTGATCTTTCCCTGCGCCGTAGGCTTGATGTGGTAGAAGGTCTTGGTTATCGCGTGCAGGCTGCCCGCCTCCTTGAAGATATCGAAGTCGTCGAGCAAGGATATGCCGTTGCACATTACGCGAAACACGCGTCCGCCCACACCGCCGATTCCTGATGCTTGCGGCCCAAAATAGAACTCTGCAAAATGCAGAACGACGGTGTAGCGATCGCGTGTATCCACCGGAATGGCATAGGTGAAGTGCCCATAGCGTTCGTTGCCGAACAAGCCTGGGTCAGGCGATCCGGCGACCTGCTGGCGCTGCGTAGACTCGCGGCCGCTCATGTAATAGGTATCCGGGTGCCATACGTTGCCATCGTGATCGGTAAACGAAGTTGGCTGCGTAACAATGCGGATAGGCAATTGTTTGTGTGGAATTCCCGGAAGGATCTCCAGAGCATTGAGAGCGGGCGCCCCGGGCTCACTCAAGAATGAAAGATGCAGTAGTCCATCCTTGGAAGGAGATACATCGCGGAAGACGCGTTCATCTGCGATGTTTTCTCCCAGTGCGTCGGAGTTCACGTCGAAGCCTGACAGAACTTTTTCACCATTGATGTAAATACTGAAGCTGGTAACGGCATCGCTGGCGCGTTCCGAGGTGACGAAGTAGAGGTGGAGCTCGTATGCGCCGGGCGCAAGCGGGATGTCATAGAAGAAATCTCCGGTGCGCCAATGCTCAAAGAGCATCGGGTCACTGGTGCGGGAGATGAAGCCCGCCGGGCGCGTCCAGGTTCCGCCCTCGTGGAAGAATTCGTCGGCGCTCCAGGTGGCTCCCGCACTGTCGATCTGAGGTTTTCCGGTATAGCCGGAAAGGATGCGAATCGGAACGGAGGCCGCGCCGGCAGGAGCCGGTTGCGACGGAGAAACCGGCGGTGGCGGGGCTGCCGGAGCGGCGGCAATGATATTGGCCTTGGAAGACGCGCCGAAATGAACGGTCCAATAGATTGCAATGGCGCCGATCAGCAGGATAGCGGCCAAGGCATACAGCCATACCCAGTTCCGTTGCGGGGTGGGGGCATCGCTGTTCCCATTGGTTCCGCTATCAGCAGGCGGTTCAAAGGCCGCGGAGAAATCGCCGCTCTGTTCAAGAGGGTCAACGGGTTCCAAAGTTGCGGCCGAGGGAGTCTCATCCGTGCGGCGAGTGAAAACCGGAACGTAGGTTCCGGAGGGAATTGAGAGCTGGATGCAGTGATTTTTTCCCTCGCTGTCGTAGAACTCCTTCAATTTCTTGCGCAATCGATGGGCTTCTACGCGCGCAATGGCGTCTTCGCCGGCGTCAAACGTGGTTTTGGAGCGGCCGAATACTTCGGTGGCAATGTTGTATTCGTGGAGCTGATCGACCTCGCCTTGAAAGTACTTTTCGCCGAGATAGCGGAGCAGGCGCGAAAGCCGCGGAGACCTCTGCAGGGCCTCCACAACGGCGTCCAGTTCTTCGCGTTCGGCCTCCCTTGAAGGCAAAACCTGATCTTCCAACATTCGCGCTCTCCGGCCCTCTCAAAGCGATTCTGTGCCTAGACGATGATAGAGGCGATTTGTACGCAATTGCAACGCGTGGATCATAGCATCCGGGCGTGCAAGCTTATCTGTATCAAAATCAATAACGTACGTGTATGTACATTCTTCATGAAACATGACCGTACATGGCCGTACAAGATTAACCTTTCGCTTCGTTTGCAGGCCGACATAGGGTTTCGCAGTCAGCATTCCAGTCCGTTTTGAGCGAGTGAAGGCCTTTGGAATCTTCCAGGCCGGACGAGAAGAATGCGGACAGGAGAGGGCAGCGGGGAGCGGAAGAATGGGCATCCAGTTTCAACCGTTTGTCGACACCCACATGATGCATGCTGGATTGGAACTCGGAGACATCGAAAAGAATTGACTTGGGACTGGGTGTGATTGGGCGTGAAACCGTTTTCGGGAATGATTGCCGGGCAGACCGGCGGCGTTTCCAGGTGAAGTGGCAACAGGGAGTGAATCAGGTCACCGCTTTCCGGCTGGGAAGCAAAGAGAAATGAACCGAGAATGCCCGCAGAGCGCAAAAACAAGAGCGGGCATTTTTCAGGTTTGAGTACTGAACCGATTTAGTCAGTGAGCCGGAGTATCAGGCTCACCAAATTTGGAGGCATGCTTTGTCGAAGTCAATGATCCAAACTTTCCGTATCTGGTTTGCACAACCGCGGACGCAAATGCGCCTGTGGAGCGCCACCGTTTTCAGTGCAGCGGTGCTGCTGCTGGTATCGGCCGCCGGGGCGCAGAACACCGCATCGATCTCGGGTACGGTGCGCGATTCTGCCGATGCTCTTGTTCCGGGCGCCAAGGTGACGCTCATCAACGAATCGAGCAAGGCGACCCGGGACACGACCAGTAATGGCGAAGGATTTTTCAACTTTCTCGCTGTGCAGCCGGCGACTTACACCATTCGCGTGCAGAGGACCGGTTTTGAGAGCTGGAAGGTTACGGGCGTAGAGGTCCATCCCGGGGATGCCCTCACGCTTCCGAAGATCGGCCTCAAGGTGGGTGCCATTGCGGAATCGGTGACGGTGACGGCCGAGGTTGCAGGCGTGACGCTGAGCTCGCCGGAACACAGCACGATGATCACTTCCGCCGATATAGCGCGCCTGTCGACCACCGGCCGCGACGCGCTGGAACTGGTGAGCATGCTGCCGGGTTTCACGCTTAATGCAGGCACAGGTCTGAACAACGTGGGCGCGGACTACAACACCACCAGCTTCAGCTCCGGCAACCTGGGCAGTTACGGGGCCAACGGCTCTGCTCCCCAGTCGGGCCAGGTTAATGTTGTATCCGATGGCGCGCAGGTGACTGATCCCGGCGACATGGGAGCAACGACGGCGAATATCAACATGGACCAGGTGCAGGAAGTGAAGGTGCAAACCTCCAACTTCGGCGCCGACGAGGCCAAGGGACCTATCGTCATTAACGCGGTCGGCAAATCGGGTGGAGCGGTGTATCACGGTGGGCTGTACATGTACGCTCGCGACCATATCTTCAACTCCAATGACTGGCTATCGAATAACTCCGGCATTGCCAAGGCTCCGGCGAAATACTACTATCCCGGCGCCACGATCGGCGGTCCGGTTATGATTCCCGGCACTCATTTGAATGAGAGCAAGCGGCTGACCTTCTGGGCCGGGTTTGAATACTACGACCAGTTGAATAACACCAACGGAACCTATGGCGGGCCAACCTACGCGTTCATTCCGACCGCGTCGATGCTGGGCGGCAACTTCTCCGAGGCGTCGCTGGCTTCGGCGTTCAATGTGAGCCCAGCTGATCTGGCCGCGGGCTGCCCCGAAGACTACAGCCAGTCTGGCGCCTATTCGAACATCGGCGGCGACTGCTTCTCTCCTGCAAATGGTACCCTCGACCAGAACGGCGTGCCGGTGAACGGCGGCATGTTGAATACGATCAATCCGGCAATGGCCACGTTCACCAAGTACTATCCAACACCCAATATCACGCCGGAGCCGGAAAACGGCTACGCATCATCGGGATACAACTGGGCCAAGAATGTGATGGCCACCAACAACGGCTTCCAGCTTCACGGCCGGGTGGACGAAAACTTCTCCGACAGCCTGAAGTTGTATGGAACCTACAACTGGGAAAAGATAAACACCCAGAACCCGCTGAACAACATCTACTACAACCCGCCCAACACCATCCCCTATCCCTCGCCTTTGGATTCCTATGGGGATTCGAATTATGCGTCGCTCAACCTGACCAAGACCCTGGGCAACTCGATGACCAACGAGGTTGTTCTAGCGGGTCTCTACTTCGATCAGCCTCAGCAATTTCAGGATCGCTCCGTCACGCTGGACACAGGCACGCCCTGGGCCGCTGCCGGCTATTCGGGCGGAGCGTTGAAGAACGGCATCAACCAACTGCCGCGCATTTATTCATGGGAGGGGATCGGCGTTCCCAACTTTTCCATGGGCTATGTGCCTGCGAGCAGCGAGTATCTCCACAAGTCTTCATGGAATGTAACGGACAACTTCACCAAGATCTATCGCACGCACACGATCAAGGGCGGCATCTACGCCGAGCAGGCGAGAAACAACAATGTGCCCCTGGGAAGCCAGGCGAATGGAACCATCCTTTTCGATCGTTACGAAGGGTGCATCCCAAATCAAACAACACCCAGCTACAGCGTCAACCCGACGACCAGCGATGTTACGCTCGCCAACCCAAATGCGTCCGGCATGGGAAACACCGTGGCCAACTTCCTGATTGGCTGCACAGGCGGTTATACCCAGGCCAATTCAAATCCTCCCACAGACATGTACTTCAATACGCTTGAGTTTTATGCGACGGATGAGTGGAAGGTGAATTCAAAGCTGACTCTCACCTTCGGCATCCGGCTTTCGCATCTTCCACCGTGGTCCGATGCGCATGGCATTGGCGCCGCGGTCTGGGATCCGACGAAGTACAATCCCATCGCGCCCAACACGTTCGACCCGAACATGACACAGAGCGCAACCACCTGGCCGGGCATCAGCTGGCACAAGCTTAATTCAAGCATTCCAGTTGCAGGGTGGGGAACGACAGCGCTGTTCTACCAGCCGCGCGCAGGCATCGCATACGACATGTACGGAAACGGAAAGAGTGTTTTCCGCGGGGGCTTCGGTGTATATCGTTCGCGAGATTCCGCTAACGTGACGGGCGCCGCGGTTCAGACGGCGACCAACCTGATCCTTTACACGATCAACACCAGCTTTGCCGACAGCTGCACGCTCGACCAGTTGTTCAATGCAGCACCAGTATCAACACCGCTGGCAAGCTACCCGCAGGGTTCAAAAGTCGTCGCCTGCGGATATTACACCGGGTCTTATTCCGGGACGGTGGCGAACGGAACATACACCGGATCGCCTGCTTTTGATGCGAGTCCCGGGGTGTACACGAGCACCGGCGCGGCTGGCGAGATTTATGCCGACAATCCGCATGACAGCGAGCAGCCGGTGACATACAACTACAATTTCACGCTCGATCAGCAGTTGCCTGACAGCATGGTGTTTGAAATTGCCTACGTGGGCAATCAAAGCACCAACCTTGCCACATTGGGCAACCTGCAAAACCAGAACGTGATCCCACTGGGAGCGTTTTTCAAACCCGATCCGCTGACCGGCGCCACCAACCCAACCTACAACATTCCAAGCGGTATTGTGAACGACTACAGGCCCTATCCCAACTATCAGCAGGTGAATGTTCCCAGCCACACCAACTGGGCCAACTACAACGCGATGCAGGTTTCGCTGAACAAGCAGCGCGGGTCCCTGGTGTTCGGCGTCAACTATACGTGGTCAAAGGCGATGGGTGTGCGCGGCAACTACGACACGGGCTATATTGCCGATCCGGTGAATGCTCATCACGATTACGGTGTTGTCTCTTTTGACCGTCCACAGGTGGTCAACTTCAGTTATTCCTACCAGGAAGGCAAGAAGTTCCACGGCAATCGAGAACTGGGATGGTTCCTGAATGACTGGGAGGCTTCGGGCATTACCACCATTACCAGCGGCCCGGATCTGGCCATCGTGAACGGAACCACAAACTTCAGCCTTTCGGCAGGCGCCAGTTATTTGCTGGGCCCAGGATCGAGCACAGCCGTCAGCATCCCCGTGGGGGCGCAGGAGTGGCTGGGCAGTTCAGATTACACGCTTCAGCCGACGGTCACCTGCAATCCGAGCGCAAATCTCCACTCGAAGGTCCTGTCCGGCAATATGCCGTCGAGACAATACGTCAATGGCAACTGCTTTGCCCTTCCAACACAGGGAACGCAGGGTTGGTGGAATCTTCCGGATGTGCACGGTCCGGCTTATTTCAAGTCCGATCTCTCCATCTACAAGGACATTCAGATCAACGATCGGCAGAACCTTCAGTTGCGCGCGTCAGGTTTCAATTTCCTCAACCACCCGATTTCCTCGTTCAACAACAACAACCTGGTGGCGCTGGATCTGACTTTCGAGGATCCGAGCTGCAACGTCTCAACGGGAGCAGGCTGCTTCTACACGCAGCAGGCAGCATTCGCAGGGATGCAGCTGGAAAATACGGGATTCGGGTACACGCCGTACAAAGCGGGAGTGCGCATTGTCGAATTCGGCGTCAAGTACAACTTCTGAGCACGCGGGGAGGGCCGCTGTTGCGGTTCTCCCTGCGCGCTTGATGAAGACAGGATTGCGGCGACGGCGCAGTTGAATCCGGACGCCGGAACAGGAAACCAGGCACGATGCGGCAAACCGCAGTAATTTTGGAGGCTTGAAATGTTGAGGATCGATTGGAAAAAGCGTTGGACCCGGCGGGCTGCCTGGCTTACGATGCCGGCAACTCTTTGCCTGATGGCAACGTCGGCGCGGGCGCAAAGCAGTGCATATGTGCCGCCGGTTGTAGCCGCGTCCACGAGTACGGTTCCCGCCACAGGGTTGCCAGGCGATTTGGGTGATGTTGCTCTGGACGCCTGTGGAAACATCTACACCGCCAACCAGGGAAGCGGCCAGGTGATTGAGATTCCTTATGGAGGCGGAGCGGCCACGACCGTTTTAGGCGCAACCAGTTACGGCACCACTTCTATCTGGATCGACTCCGCAAAGGCCAACCTGTTTGCTCTTCAGGGCTTCACGGGAAATGTTTCCAAGATACCCATCTCGAATTGCGAGCCGGAAATCGCTGCGAAGTCTTCCATTGGCATCGGACCTCTCGGCGCTATCAGTTACTACTGGGGTGGATCAGACGTCGCTACCGATTCGGCCGGCAATTTGTTCATTGCAACCAACGGCGCCTGCTGCGCTTCAAACAACGAACTTCTCGAATTGTATGCCTCCTCCGGATACGGATCGGGCACCACGCTTCTGGCTTCACTTGCGAACCCGATCGTATCGATTGCCTTCGACTCCAGCAACAATATCTACTACGCCTCAGGCGGCGGGCTCTATCAATTGGCGGTAACCACCCCAGCCACAACCACGGCCGCTGCAGTTTACAGCTCGACTCCCGTGACTTTCGGTGGCACCTATGTAAGCGCTGTGGGAGTTGCGACCGATGGGGCGGGCAACCTGTATGTCGCCGACCAGGGAACGAGCGGACAGTACTCCATCAACGGCTATTATCCGCCGCTCTACTTTTCTTCGGTTCTCTATGTCATTCCGAATGAAGGAACGGCCGGATTGAATCCAAAGGATCAATACATTTTTGTTGAAGGCTCAGGCCAATCCAATCCGCTCACCTTTACAAACACCTTCGCGATTGCTCCGGCAGGCGGGATTTTTTTCACCGGGAACACCGCATTCAACGCCAATAATGGCAATGGTGTTTATGAATTGACGCCATTCAGCGCAAACGCTGGTTCGGTGGCTGTAGGAAGCACAGGGACAGCAACGATCGATTTGGCATTCAACGCCGCGGTGACACCCGGATCCGTAACATTCTCTCCCAACGGGGCGTTTACCTCAACGGGCGGATCGTGTGCGGCAAACACTGCCTATACCGCGGGTCAATCCTGCACGATTACAGCTCAATTCGCGCCGACGCGGCCTGGGGTTTCTGTTGGAGGAATCACCGTTGCTGGCGCGGCAAACAGCACGCTGGCGACCACTTATCTTTCCGGCACTGGGCTCGGCGCGGGCCTCACGCTCGATTCAGGCGTGGTGACCTCCGTTGGAAGCGGCTTTGTTTCACCCCAGTCCGTGGTGCTGTCGTCGGCGGGTGCGTTTGTTGCGGACGCCGGCGCCAATGCTGTGCTCGAGTTTGCGACTCCTACCTCCTCTCCGGTCGCGATTGGCACGGGGCTCAGCAAGCCCTCGGGCGTCGCAGTGGACGGAGCCGGCAACGTGATCATCGCGGATACGGGCAACAACCAGATTGTCGAAGTTCCGGTTGTTAACGGAGCGCTGAGCAACGCGGCACAGGTCACCGTTATTTCTTCCAAGACATCGGTCGCTGGTTCGGCGTTGAGCGGGCCGGCGGGCGTGACCATCGATGCGCTGGGCAATCTCTACATCTCGGATACGGGCAACAACCGCATCGTTTATGTTCCGTATAACGGAAGCTGGAATGTCGCGGGTGCGTCGGTTCTTGGTTCTGATCTTACCGCGCCTTTGGCAACGACCATCGACCCCGCAGGCAATGTGTTCGTAGCGGATTCGGGCAGCGGACAGATCTATCGTCTGCAAGCGCCTCTCAGCAGTGGGATTCAGCAGTTGGTCGCCGTGGGTTACAGCAATCCCTCCGCGCTTGCCACCGATGCATCCGGAAGCCTGTTTGTCGTGGATCAGGGCGCGCAGACTGTTCTTCGCATTCCGTATGTCGCAGGGGCGCTTGATCCCAACTCGGCCATCGAGGTCGGATTCGGAGTTGCGAACCCCTATGGACTTGCGCTGGATTCCACCGGCAGCCTTCTGGTGACTGACGCGAAGGACGCGGCAGCGTATGAAGTTGACCGCACAACTGTCACGGAAGCATTCGGCGACTGGGCTTTGAATTCACCGAGCGGAGCCTTACCGGTAAAGCTGGAAGATGAAGGCAACCAGAGCCTGGTGTTCGCGTCTCCTTTTTATACTGCGAGCGGTAATACAGGAGACTTCAGCCTGAGCGCATCGCCTTCAAGCGTCTGCGCCAATGGCGGCACTGTGGCGACCGGGGCAGGCTGCGAGCTGGACGCGACGTTCCAGCCGACCGCATCCGGGGCAAGGTCGGAGACGCTGGTTCTCAACAGCAATGCGACGAACGCATCTTCTGAACAGGTGGTTCTTACCGGCAATGGCGCTACGGCAGCGACGACAACGACGACCCTCGCCATTACCTCACCTGCCAGCGGCAGCCCGTTCTTCGGTGAGCCCATCACGCTGACGGCCACCGTTCAATCATCGAGCGGAACACCGACCGGCAGCGCCGAACTGCTGGTGGACGGCGTCATCAGCGCGCAGGGCGCTGTGAACAGCAGCGGGGTAGCAACGTTCACGCTGGCCACCGGATTGACTGGAGGTAGCCACGTTCTGCAGGCTGTCTATCTTGGGTCAAGCGCATTCGATGGCAGCACCTCAACAACGTTGACCGTCTCTGTCAGCACGGCTCCCACAACATCCACGATGGTCATCACTGCGCCGTTCATCAATCCGCTGAGCGCGGTATCCGGAGCATCGGTGACCTTTACTGTCACGGTCAACTCCACCGGTGTTGGCATCCCGACCGGAACCGTCACATTTACCACTGGGACGACATCACTGGGCGCGGTGGCCTTGGCTCCGGCGGCGGGAGGCGCATTCCAGGCGACTCTTGCGACCACTGCGCTGCCTGTGGGAACGGATCTGGTCGTAGCCACCTATAGCGGAGATGCGAACTACGTCTCTTCTTCAGCTTCCGGGACGGTGATCGTAGTAGCTTCTGCCCAGGTCAATGTCGCAGCCAGCGGCACGTCCTTGACAGGCGCGCAAGGCGGCGGGTCCACAATCACCTTCACCAACACCAGCTATGGAGGCTGGAGCGGCGTCATCGGCTACCAATGCGAGGCGTCTACGCTTCCGGCCAATTCGATCTGCGTATTCTCTCCTGGCCAGGTCACGCTGAACGACAGCACGGTCGGCAACTCCTATCCGCCAGCCACTACAACGTTGGAGGTGGTTACCGACAATCCGCCCAACTCTCCGCTGCAGAGTTCGATCATGTGGTGGATGGGCGGTTTGACTGGCATATTGCTGCTCTTCGTTCGGCGGCGTGCTTTGCATGGCGCATGGGGTAGAGTCTCGATGCTGATCGGGATGGCACTGCTTGCAGTTTCGGCGGCAGGGCTGACGGCCTGCACCGGCGCGAATCCGTATATCACTCCGGCCGGTACAAGCACAATTACCGTTTACGCCAGCTCTGATCCATTTGTTGTTACGAACAACGCGGTGAATACAGGGGAGACTCAGCCTTGCGGCTCTGGGAACCCGGCAAACGCACCCTGTGCGCAAGCTACTTTCCAGATTTCAGTCACGGTGAAATAGAACAGACTGCGTATGGCAGTGAAGGCCCGGATTGCGCAAGCGATCCGGGCCTTCGCATTTGATGCGGGGAACTTGACTGGACCACGCCAATGTGAGAATCATCTACTCTTGTGTGCAGGAGTGAATGGATGAGACTCACCACAAGGGGAATCAGCAATAGGATTGGCTTCGGACTGGCGATGTTCGCGCTGGCAGCGGCCCTTGCTGCCTGCCACGCGGGGAAATCTGCGACGCTGACAGTTTCTGTCGCGGCCAGCCTGAAGGATGCCATCGTCGAAGTTGAGGCGGCATACAATCAGGACCACCCTGCCATCGACTTTCGCAATAACTTCGGATCTTCGGGCACCCTGGCGAGCGAGATCGAACAGGGCGCTCCGGTGGATGCGTTCCTGTCAGCCGGCTCAAAGCAGATGAATGAATTGGAAGCCAAGGGACTCATCGCTTCTGGAACACGCCACGACTTGTTGCGCAACGAACTCGTTCTGATTGCGCAGCCAGACTCACAACTGCGCGACTTTCAGGGGCTTGCTGATCGCTCCGTCAAGCTGATCGCACTGGGCGATCCGGGCAGCGTTCCCGCAGGCCAATACGGCCGCCAGACACTCCAGGCGCTTCATCTGTATGACAAGCTCAGCGCAAAGCTTGTGCTGGGCAAGGATGTTCGCCAGGTGTTGACCTACGTTGAAACCGGCAATGCGGACGCGGGTCTTGTTTACTCGACGGACGCGCAGATATCCGGCAAGGTTCGTGTCGTGGCCGTTGCTCCGGAGTCATCGCACGACCCCATCGTTTATCCCGCTGCAATCTTGAAGGGCAGCCGCGATCCAGATGACGCGCGCAAGTTTACAGACTTTCTTGGCAGTCCCGCTGCGAAGGCTATCTTCATCAAGCACGGATTTACAATAGCGTCATCGTGACGCTGCCCATCGACCCGTCGCCGCTGTACATTTCGCTGGCCACCACGTGCGCCGCCACGGTGGCAACCTTCTTTCTGGGCATGCTGGCCGCAAGGGCAATGTATGAAGTGCGCGGCAGCCTGCGTGCATGGATTGATGGAATTCTGACTCTCCCGCTCGTTCTTCCTCCTACAGTTGTGGGTTTTTTTCTGTTGCTGATCTTTGGACGCAGAAGCCCGCTTGGGCTTGCGCTAGAGCAAATCGGCATCACCATTGTGTTTTCGTGGCCGGCAACCGTGATTGCCGCAACCGTAGTCGCATTTCCGCTGATGTACCGCACGACGCTGGCTGGATTCGAGCAGGTTAATCCAACTCTTCTGGATGCCGCGCGAACATTGGGAGCTTCGGAGTGGATCGTGTTTCGGCGGGTGCTGCTGCCGCTTGCCGCGCCAGGTGTGGTCGCTGGCACGGTGCTGGCTTTTGCGCGGGCGCTCGGAGAGTTCGGCGCTACCCTTATGCTGGCTGGAAACATTCCAGGGCGCACCGAGACGATGCCCATCGCGATTTTTTCCGCGGCGGAAGACGGCAATATGCGAATTGCGTTTCTCTGGGTGATCCTGATCGTGGTGATTTCGCTGGCGATCATTAGGTTGCTCAATCTCAAAGGCCCTGCGCATCGGGCTGCGCGCAGACCAGCCGAGGTTTCAACGGGGACTTCACCTGCGCCAGTTGTGGTTGCTGCAGGAAACCGGCAGGTTCGCGATTCGTCCGCCGAGCTTCAGATTGAAATCGATAAAGCACTTGAGAATTTTAGACTGCAGGTTGTGCTTCGGACCGGCCGTGGGGCGCTGGGATTGCTGGGAGCGTCGGGTGCAGGCAAGTCAATGACGCTGCGGATGATTGCCGGCGTGGCTACACCGGATCGCGGACGGATTGTTCTGAATGGCCGCGTTTTGTACGACGACGCAACTGGAATCAACCTCTCCGCCGCAAGCCGGAAGATTGGCGTCGTCTTCCAGGACTACGCACTGTTTCCGCATTTGACCGTTGCGGAGAACGTCGGATTTGGCCTGCGTGCATTGCCTGAGAAGGAGCGCCAATCGCGCGTCCGCCAGTTGCTTGAGCTAATGCGCATCGCGGAGCTTGCTGACCGTTATCCGCGGGAGATTTCCGGGGGGCAGAAGCAGCGGGTCGCAATCGCGCGCTGCATGGCCATCGAACCGGACGCGCTTCTGCTAGACGAGCCATTCGCTGCTCTCGATCCGCAGCTGCGGCGGCAGACGGAAGAGCAACTGCGCGAGACGCTCGCGAGTTACAGAGGAGTGGTAATCTTTGTAACTCATGATATGGAGGAAGCATTCCGTTTTTGCAGCGATCTCGCTGTCCTTGATCGCGGGAATGTAATCGCCTTGGGGCCGCGGATTGAGCTCTTCGAACGCCCTCAGACAGTGGCGGCGGCGCGCCTGACCGGCTGCAAGAACATCGTTCCGGCTCGCCGCGAAGCCGCTGATCGAGTAAGTGTGGAGTTATGGGGTTGCGAGTTAGTCTCTGCCGCCAAGGTGCCGGAGTTACTTACCCATATTGGCGTTCGCTCACATCAAATCCTCTTCCAGCAACCTGCTGAGGCCGCAAATACTTTTTCCTGCTGGCTCGTAAATACGAGCGAAGCGCCGCATGAGATGACGCTTTATTTGCGGTTGCAAGCTGCTCCGCGAGAGGGGGAAGTGGCGCATCTCCAGGCGGACATCCCCAAGGAAGAATGGCGCGTTCTCAGCGCGCAGCCGCAGCCCTGGCTGATCACTTTTGATCCTACACGTTTGCTTCTGCTTGAGGATTGAGCGTCCCATCTGCGATCATGACCGGCACCGGAGCCAAGTGACTCGAACAAAAAACCTTTTGCTGAATGGACAGAATCTGGGAGAAACGTTTGTTGAGAAGCGTGTTACACTCTGGCGCATGAGAACTGAGCTGAATCGACGCACATTCATGGCCGGCAGCGCATCGGTGCTGGGCGCCGCTCTTTTACCGGCGGAGACATTGGCTGCATCAATTGGTGCAAACCCGCTTCCGGCGCCGTCAAATGATGCACTGGGACAGTTCGCCGAAAACTATCTGAGTACGATGCACTCCCCAGGAATGACGGTCTCGCTGCTCTCGGGCGAGAAGATCAGCTCGCGTGTGTTTGGCTGGAGCAATCGCGAGGCGAAGATTCCTGTGTCGACCGATCAGCCGTTCTGGATTGGATCGATCTGCAAATCGTTTGTCGGAATAGTCGCGATGCAGTTGCGCGACGAGGGCAAGCTCGACCTGCACAAGCCGATCCTGGAGACGATGCCGGATCTGCCTATCGTGAATGACTTTGGGCCGATCACGCCGCATCATCTGCTGACTCACACATCGGGGCTACCCAACTGGCTGGGGCTTTTTTCTATAGACCCGTCGCAGCGCGCGCACCAGCAGTATGCACCGGGAGAAAAGTTCGCTTACTGCAATCTTGCTTTCGATACGCTGGGGTTTCTGATTGCGCATCTTGACGGCCGCAGCTGGCCGGAGGCTGTGACGGAGCGTGTTTTCAAGCCGCTTGGAATGGTCGGCGCAACGGGGCAGATCGACGATGCGGCGCAGGCACGGATGCCGGTTGGCTATCACTACCAATATCGCGACCGTCCCACCTCGGTTGTGGATACCCTGATTCCGGTGGGGTACGTCTTGATGAGCAATGCCGCGGGGAGTATCGCAGCGACTCCCGATGATATGGGCCGGTACATGGGCATGCTGGCGCAGCATGGACGTGGACCGTCGGGGCGGCTTGTATCGGAGGAAAGTTTTGAACTGTTTTCGAAGCCCTACATCGCGGCTCCGGTGTTGAGCCCCAATGCGAGCTACGGCTATGGGATCGGCGTGGAGACGATCGACGGGCGCAAGATGCTGCGTCACACGGGCGGCACCACGGCCTTCGGTTCTTCGATCCTGGTTGACTTGGAGAGTGGAATTGGTGCGTTTGCGTCGATCAACGCCATGCAGGGATTCCGGCCGAATCCAGTGACGAAGTTTGCGGTTGACCTGATGTATGCGGCCAAGTCTGGTCATAGCGCCCCCGAGGCGCCGGTGGTTCCAGACCCGCTTGATTGCATCGAAACTGCGCCCTATGCCGGCCGATACAAGGACGCAAAAGGGGATTCGATCACCGTGACAGCGCAGAGAAAACGTATGTCGCTGACGACGGCACGCGGCACGACCGATCTGCGCCCGCTCGGCGGAGACTTCTTCAGCGCGGCCGACGGCACGGTGCTGGACGGTGGGCGATCGGGCAGCGGACCCAGCGAATTCGCGCTGCAATTTGAACGCGTGGGGAAGGACGCCGCGAGCGTGGCGACCGGGTTCGGCTATGGCCCCCATTGGTTTGCAGGGGAGCATGATTCCGGTTCGAGCGTGAGCTCGCCATTCGAGAATGCGAAGCGCTTCGAGGGGCTTTACGCGACTGATAGCCCGTGGATGGGGGCTTTGCATGTTGTAGAACGCGGCGGCAAATTGTGGCTCGATGGAGTGCAGGAGATGCATCCGAAAGGCGTGGACACATTCGTGGTTGGTGGAGCTGAAGGGACGCTGGAGTTGAAATTTCTTTCATTCCTGGATGGCCGTGCGCGCCTGCTCAGCATTGACGGCGATATGCTGCGACGAGTGGAGCGGAGCTTATCGACATAGAGTGCAATGGACGTTCTAAGCTTCGGCGGAGGCGGGCGCGAGCAGGCTCGCATCCTGCTCGGGTATTGAGTTGCGCCAGAGGATGAAAGCGGTAATCGCGGTGGTGATGACCATGCCGAAGCCGAACTCCGTGGTCACATAAAGCGCATTGCCGCTCTGCGTGGTGCTGCGGTCGAAGATTCCCTGGATGAAGAGATTGTGCGTGGCGTGCAGCATGGCGCAGGGCCACAGGCTCTTTGAGCGCAGACGCAGCCAGCCGAGAATGTAGGCGTCGCAAATGACCATCAGGGTAAAGCAGGTGAGAGCGAAGGCTTTGGGTGTGCCGGAGTTGTAATCCGCGAAGAGCAGGAGCGGATAGTGCCACACGGCCCAGATGCAGCCGCTGATGAGGCAGCCGATGCGCCAGCCGAAGTTGCTGGTGAGTCGGGGAAGCAGAAAACCGCGCCAACCGATCTCTTCGCCGAGCGCTGAAGCGATGCTGCGCACGACGCCGAAGGTTGCGAATACGGGCAGGCCAAGCAGGAAAGTGGCGAGTTGGGGCGAGCCTGGAAAGCCGAAGGCTTTGCCGATCTGGCTGGCGTAGTCAGGGAAGGCACAGGAACCGGGCACCAGCACCCAGCAGGCGATGTAGACGGGGATCGCGTAAAGAATCGGCACGACATAGGCCAGCACTTCAAAGCGGACGGGACGCCAGTTCCAGCCGAGCGATGCGATGTTAATGCCGAGGATGCGGCAGGTGAGACATGCCGCAGTGGCTGGCATCCACATGAGCACGCCGACCACCAGTCCAAAGCCGACGGACAGGTGCTGGGCATGAATCACAAGCAGGTAGGGTCCGAGGCTCAGCGAAAAGACCAGGAGCAGATAGGTGAGGATGCCACGGCTGGTGAGTGTCATAATTTTGCAGCATAGTCGAATTCAACGTTTGTTGCGCAAATATTTTTTTGAGATGCCTGAGGTTTGAGGAATCCTTGAAAGCTTTTTGATTGACAGAATCCGGCGTCGCTGCGAGAGTGTTTGCAGCCGCTCCAGGATTCCCAAGTCATGCAACGTATGTTGCGACTGCCCGGACAGCGAAGCCAAGCAATCAATTCGGCCGGTTCTCAGCGATGCGAAGCCGGTGACTCCAGAAGAGGTTCACGATGCGTGCGAGACTGAAGTTCTGCCTTCCCTTCATGCTGTTTCTGACCGCAGCGCCGGTGATTCACGCGCAGGCTTTGAGCGATGAGGCGATGAACCAATTGCCGCTGGCGAAGTTGGTGTTCCCGTCGGTGCATACGGAGATTGAGCCAACGGTGGTGCGGCTCGATGGCCACGAGGTGCTCTCGTATGAACTGTACATCGCGAACATGAGCGGGACGCCGGCGGAACTGAGCCGGATCGAGGTGCTGGACGGGACGCGCACTCTGCTGGATCAGTCAGGCGCGCCGCTGGTTGCCGCGCTCAAGCACATCACGAAGACACCGCCGGCAGCAGGCACGGAGGGCGTGATTGCTCCGGGTGAGCAGATTGTCTACTACGCGTGGGTCGAACTGCCGCCAGGGTTCAAAGCGCCGACGGCGATTCGCCACGCGCTGACGATGCGTCAGCAGGGCGGGACGGACGTTCTGCGGATTGTGACGCAGGCGATCGCGGTGAAGCCGGCAACGGTGGTGATCCAGTCGCCGCTGCGCGGGTCGAACTGGCTTGCGGCGAATGGACCGAGTAACACGTCGGGGCATCGGCGCGCAATCATTACGCTGGAAGGAGAGCCGCACATATCGCAGAGATTTGCAATCGATTGGGTGCAGGTGGGCAAGGACGGCAAGACCTATTCCGGCGATGCGAAGAAAAACGAGAACTACATTTGCTATGGACAAAAGGTGCATGCCGTTGCAAATGGCGTGGTCACCGAGGTGAAGGATGGAATCCCGCAAAACGTCCCGGGAGTTGATTCGCGCGCTGTGCCCATCACACTGGAAACGGTGGGCGGCAACCACGTGATTCTGGATATCGGGAACGGGGTATATGCATTTTATGCGCACTTGCAGCCGGGATCGATTCGGGTGAAGGTGGGCGACCATGTGAAGGTGGGACAGGTGCTTGCGCTGCTGGGCAACACGGGCAACTCAACTGAACCTCACCTGCATTTCCACTTGAGCAATCGCAGTTCTCCGCTGGGCAGCGATGGGTTGCCGTTCGCGTATCCCTCCTACGCGGTCCTGGGTAAAGGGACCCTGGGCGACGATGCGGCAAAGCTGGATTGGCTCCCGGAAAAGAAAGTGGTGCACGGCGAAATGCCCGCGGAGAATGAGATTGTTCAATTTGGGGATGAAGACAAATAGAGACTTGGTGACGGGACAGGAGTCCGCAAAATGAAATCCACGAAGACCATGAGCGCGCCGGCGTTTTTGCTGCTGTGTGCTGTTGGACTACCTGCGGTGCAGAGCGCGGGGCAGACTGCGCAACCCGCGCAGCCCGACGAGTTCAGGCAGCAGAATGTGATGATCCCCATGCGCGACGGGACGCACTTGCAGACGGTGATCTTTACTCCGCTCGCGGCGACCGAGAACCTTCCGATTCTGTTCACCCGCACCCCGTATGGCGTGCCGGAGAATCAGGAGGGCCTTACGGCGAAGGACAGTGTATTTCGGCCCTTGATCGCAGATGGGTACATCTTTGTTTTCCAGAATCTGCGCGGTCGCTTCAAGTCGGAGGGGACGTTTGTGATGCAGCGTGCGCCGCGCGACGAGAGCGATCCGAAATCTGTGGATGAATCGACCGATGCATACGACACGATCGACTGGCTGGTGAAGAATGTTCCAAGGAACAACGGCAAGGTGGGGATCTGGGGGATTTCGTATGCAGGCTGGACGACGGTGATGGCGCTGCGTAATCCGCACCCGGCGCTCAAGGCCGCGTCGGAGCAGGCGTCGCCGGCAGACATGTTCATGGGCGACGATTTTCATCACAACGGAGCATTTCGCCTGAGTTATGGGATGGAGTACTCGGCGCTGGTGGAAGCGGAGAAGGAAAGCAATTTTCATTTTGATTTCGACAAGGCTGACACCTATGAGTGGTATCTGAAGCTGGGTCCGCTTTCGAATGTGAACAAGAACTACTTCCATGGAAAGATTCCGGCATGGAATGACTTTGTGGATCACCCGTCGCGCGACAAATACTGGCTGGCGCAGGCGACGGAATCGTGGCTGCATGGAACCACAGTTCCGGTGCAAAACGTGGCGGGATGGTGGGACCAGGAGGACTTTTACGGTCCGGTGAGGACATACGATCTTCTGGAGAAGGCTGGGTCGGGATCGCTGAATTGCCTTGTGGTGGGCCCGTGGAACCACGGCGGATGGTTCGAGCACGGCGGGACGCATCTGGGAGATGTTTCATTTGGCTCAGCTACGAGCGATTACTTTCGCAGCGAGGTGATGGCGCCGTGGTTTCGCTACTGGCTGCACGGCGAAGGAAGCAAGCCGGCGTCGAAGGTGCTTGCGTTTGAGACCGGAAGCAATGTCTGGAAGCAGTATCCGGAGTGGCCGCCAAAGAGCGCGAAGCCGACGCCGATTTACTTTGGCGCCGGGCGGTCTCTGTCGTTCAGCAAGCCCGCGGCTGGCGCGAGGGCATTCGATGAGTTTGTCTCCGATCCTGCAAACCCGGTGCCTTATCGGCCGCGTCCCATCAGCCCGACTTATCCCGGCGCTGACTGGCCGAAGTGGCTGGTGCAGGATCAGAGATTCGTAGATCACCGCCCTGATGTGTTGACGTGGGAGACGGAGCCGCTGGAGAGCGACGTGCGCGTGGCCGGCGACGTGGTTGCACATTTCTACGCGTCGACGACCGGCACTGATGCGGACTGGATTGTGAAGCTGATCGATGTGCAGCCGGAGGACGCGGTCTCGAATATTCCTGCGGAGGAATCGGAGCCGGCGCGCAAGGTGAAAATGGGAGGATTTGAGCTGATGATTTCCGACGAGGTGTACCGGGCGCGGTTCCTGCATGGCTTTGACAAGCCGCAGCCGCTGAAGCCGAACCAGGTGACCGAATATAACGTGGACTTGCACACGGCGGACCATGTGTTTCAGAAGGGGCACAAGATCATGGTGCAGATTCAGAGCACCTGGTTCCCCATCATCGATCGCAATCCGCAGAAGTTTGTGCCCAGCATTTTTGCGGCCTCCACAGAGGACTACATGGCTGCAACGGAGCGGGTGTATCACTCCGCGGTGTATCCATCGAGCATTGTTTTGCCTGTTGTGCCGGCGGAGTAGGCGGACGCCGGTTAGGTTGATAGCTCGTACCAGCGGAAACCTTCACGCTGTTCCTTGGCTGCTTCACGGAGGCGTACGAGCGTTGCTTCGCGGTCGTAATGTGCGCAGGCAACGAGCAGCAGATTGACGAGGGCAGAAGGAGCGACGTAGGAGTCGAGGAACGATTCGCTATCGACCGAAGCGACGAAAAATTCGTCGGTAAAGCGCGCGATGGGAGAGATGTAGGTTCCGGTGATGCCGACACAGTAAGCGCCGTTCTCCCGCGCGCGCTTGAGGGCCTCAACGGTTTGGCGCAAGCCGCGCCGGAAGCTGATGGCGATGACAAGATCACCTTTGCCGAAGAGGCGCGAAAGATGCGTGCTGCGGCCGTTGGTGGTTGCACTGTAAACGGGCAAGCCAATCACGGTGAGATGGTGCTCGATGTAGTGGACCAGGCTTGCCGCCAGGTCGCCGCCGACGATCATGATGCGCTTGGCAGAGTGGATGCGCTTGGCGACCATCGCGATCTTGTTCACGTCCAGCGTGTTGCGGATGGCATTCAGATTCTTGAAATCCTGCTCCAGCATTGCCTGCAGGTGGTCGGGAGTTTTGGCGTCCCCGTTGCTGTGGGCCTGCATGCCGTCGAGCGAGGTGGCGTTGGCGATGGAGAGGTCGTGCAAATAGTTCTGAAAGGCGCGGTAGCTTTCGAAGCCCATTTTCTGGATGATCCGGACCATGGTTGCCGGGTCGGTGGACAGGCGCTCGGCGGCGGAGCGAACGCTGAGCAGGACGAACTCCCGCGGATTCTTGAGGACCTGGCGGATGATTTCCTGCCGCCGCGGGCTCAGGCGCTGGATCCAGCTTGTGGGGTCGTCGGTTAGTGGTGACTTGCTCTGGGCGCTTTTCATGTTCTCCGCAGCATTGCTCACAGAATGAGTTCTGTCAAATGCTTTCCGGACAGGACCATCGGGGAACTCGTCTCAAATTGTACCGGGGCGAGGATGGCGGATTGCACCAACTATGCTGCAACTTCCGGAAACCTGTGACAACGTTTGTTGCATAGTTTTGAGCATTTGAACAAACGCTTGACATTACTCCACAAGAAAAACACGCAATGTGTTAAAAAACTGTTGACATTGAGCCAATCTAACCCGACACTAACGCCAGAAGTATTTCGCAATATATGTTTCTTTAGACCTCTGGCCTCATTTCCAGATCGATTACATCCCCGTGTCTTCGATCAAGCATTCATCGGACGTGCCCAAAGACAAACGCATACGGAGGATCGAATGATCAGCATGGCAACTTGTTGTTCTTTGAGGAACAGGTTTCAACTTACTGGTTTGATCACTGGGGTACTTCTGGCGGTTTCACTCATCAATCCCCTGCGTGCACAGACTACATCAACCATTACGGGCACGGTGACGGACCCGCATAAATTTGCAATTGTAGGAGCCCAGGTTGAAGTAGAGTCCAAGGAGACTGGGCTGGTCAGAACCACATCGAGCGACGCACACGGCGTCTATCACGTTGCCGCGCTGGCGGTGGGCAGCTACAAGATCACGGTAACCCGCGCGGGATTCGCCAAGCAGATCATCCCCGACCTGACGCTGACCCTGGACCGCACAGCGACCCTGGACGTTACGTTGCAGGTAGGCGGCACTGCCGAGCGGGTCGAAGTTACCAGCGATGCGCCGCTGATCGATCCGACAACGCCCGCTGAAGGGCTCACGATTACACCGGAACAGGTACATGACATTCCGCTGAATGGGCGCGATTATATCGATCTGCTGCAGATGGTCCCCGGTGTAACGGAGAACAAGCAGGACGATCCAGGCGAGGATGATACGATCTCGATCCTGGGTGAGCGCGGCAACAACACGGGCTACCTGATCGACGGATTGAACAACTCGAACCAGCTGACGGGCGGAGCTTCCGCGCAGTTCAACATGGATACGATCTCGGAGTTTGAGGTGCTAACCAGCGGGTACAAGGCCGAGTTTGGCCACGCCTCCGGCGGCATTGTGAACGTGATTTCGAGGAGCGGGAGCAACGAGCTTCACGGTTTGGCATCGGTGTTCCTGCGCGACAATGTGCTCGACACTTCCGACATTGCCGGTCCGACGCCCTACCTGCTGCGCTGGGATTACGATGTCGCGGGCGGCGGCGCGCTGAAGAAGGACAAGATTTTCTGGTTCGCATCGGGAGAGAACATCCATCAGAATGAGGCATTGAATTTTACGATCCCGCCGGGTACACCCCAGGTTTTGATCAACAGCGAGCAGGCTTATGGCGGCCCTTCGCGGGATCGCGAGGCGCGCGCCTTCGGAAAATTCACGGAGTTGGTTGGGAGGAATACATTTACGGAAGAAGCCAACTATACGAATGCGCACAATGGCAACTATCTGCCGTTGTCGGAGTCGACATCGCTGCCTTCAACGCGACAGGACTATGGGAGTACCGCGTTGATGATCGGCGGCACGGATACGGTGCTGCTGGCTGATAAGGATAATCCTTGGATCATGAGCCTCTACGCGCAGTTCCGCAGCGAGCCCTCTTCGGTGGGGCCGGCGCATCCGCAGGCTGGGCCTTACACCCTGTTCAATATTTTCAGCGGCTATAATACGGGTGGCATTTTCGGAAACCTCGGACAGGTGGAGTTTGGCTCGCTGACGACTGAGGGATATCTGAAACAGAAATACGGCGACACGGGCGTCAGCTTCACCAAGACGTGGAAGATGAACACCTTCAAAATGGGCTTCGACTACCTGCGCACACAGGTGGATGGCGTGGAACAGCAGGTCCAGGAGAATCAGCTGTTCGCGACGCTTTCGGATTATGCAACGTATGGGCCGATCGACTCCGGGTTCTTTCTTCTGCAAACAACCGGCGGCGCGACTCCAGCGGACAACGACATCGGGCTCAGGAACAACTACAGCGGGGCCTACTTTCAGGATGATTTCAAGCTTTTGAGCAACCTGACCATCAGCGCAGGACTGCGCTGGGATTACGACTCTGCCTTCAAGATCAAAACGAACTTCTCGCCACGCGCCGGTTTTTCCTGGGCGGTGAATCCGAAGACATTGGTGCGCGGCAGTTTCGGCGTTTTCTACGATCACTTCCGCCTCGGACTGGCGCGGGACATCCCGGCGTTTGGGGGCGCTAACCTGCAGACGATTCAGCCGCTCTCGTACCCGCGGTTGTTTTACGGTGTTCCCACCATTGCGCCCGCGCTGTTCGGGCTGTGTCTTTCAGAGACGGAGACGGATGCGCAGCTCGCTGCGACCGATGCAACCTGTCCATACTTCAACGGACCGATCTACGGCGTCGACCATCTGAACAATGTGGTAGCAGCCGGACACGCTCCGATACCGGCCAACAGCGTTGTGACGCAGAGCAACGTGCAATCGCTTTCGGGTCTTGATCCAACCACATATTTGAACAATGCCGCGGCCGCAATTGGGCAACAGCCGGGGTATCTCTTCTGGGGTCCCTACGGTGCGATATCGTATCTCGTTGATCCAGCGGGGTCGTTTCCGGTAACTCTCGCTCCGGGTTTTGCGACGCCGTTCTCGCGGGCTACCACGCTCGGAATTCAACGGGAAGTGAGCAGAAACTTTGTCATATCGCTCGACCTCTACCACAAAGGCATCGAGAATCTGTTGGGAGTTCGGCAGACGAATCTACCTTTTGACGCGCGCCTGACGAACAACTTCGTTGGATCGTATGTCAATGGTTATGGCCCGTGGTACTCAGGCAAGTTCAACGCTGCAATTATCGCTTTCGAGAAGCGCTATAGCAACCACTTCACCGCTGGCGGCAGTTATGCATTGACGTCGGAAGATGATGACGCACTTTGCTCCGACCTGGATCAAGGCCCAACCGGCATCTGCTATCCAACCGATAGCTACGTCGGCGAGACCACGTTGTTACCGGACCCTGCCACCGGACAGACAAACGCCGATGCCGGATACTTCGACGGCATCACCGGGAACTACATTCCGAAAGCGGGCATTTTCTGGAACGGCCCCAAGCTGGACGAGGGACCGTCGGACTTCGCGCTGCGCCACACACTGCAATTGCATGGGATGGTGCAAATCCCGTTCAAGTTCCAGTTCAGCGGAACGTTCCGCGCGCAGAGCGGGTTCCACTACACCGCGTCTGCGGCTGTTCCGGTTGATCAGGATGGCAACGGCAACTACGGCATACGCGACCTGAAGACGGGCCGCAATCAGTTTGTGTCTCCAATGTACGTGAATCAGGACATCCGGGTTACGCGCCTCTTTACGATCAACGACAGGGTGAAGATCCAGCCGATCTTTGAATACTTCGACCTGTTCAACAATGGCAATCCGGCGGCGATCCAGATTCAGCAGTCCGAAGGCCCATTATTTGGAACCATCTCGCAGAGACTTCCGGGGCGGCAGGGTGAGGTTGCGCTTCGAATTGAATTCTGATCTGCGTGTTTGCCGATTCAGAAACTCTGAGAGAGGTTGAAGTGATCCATGGTTGAACCTCGTCGATCCATTCGCGCCCGCACTGTCCGCGTGACGAAGCGGGTGCTTCTCTTCATACTGGTCGTTGTGGTTGTACTGCTTGGCGCCGGCACGATTTGGAATGCGGTGGCACTGCACCACTATCGTTCGCTTGCCGGGATACCGGGCAAGATTTACCAGGTGGATGGACATGGGATGCAGATGCTTTGCACCGGCTCCGGCTCGCCCGTGGTTGTATTGGAAGCAGGCCTGGGAAACGACTCGACCATCTGGGCGAAGAATCAGCCGGCGCTGTCAAAGGTGACCAGGGTGTGCGCCTATGATCGTGCCGGTTTCGGATGGAGCGAATCAGTTCCCGGAGTGCGCGATTCAAATGCAATTTCGCATGAACTGCATGGCCTGCTCGAACAGGCGGGGATTACGGATCCCGTTATCTTAATGGGTCACTCGATCGCCGGAATTCACATGCGCAAATACGCGGCACAATATCCGCAGCAAGTCGCGGGCATTGTGTTCATTGACGGGTCTACACCACAACAGGACAAGTATTTTCCAGCATCGATCGAGAAGAAGCAAGCGCAATTCGTCAAGATTCTGTTTCCATTGGTGGAGGTGGCGACCGTTACCGGAGTATTGCGGGCCATGGGCCAGTGCACCGAAGTGGCACCGGGGGCGGAATCGTATGCAGCATGGATCAAGGCCGATACCTGCATGCCGTCGCAAATTATCTCGGTAGAAAGAGAGATGAAAGCTGTGCCGGCATCGGGCGATGAGTCGGTTCATACCGGCCCATTTGGGGACATGCCGCTTCTCATCTTTTCGCAAGATCCGACGATGCACGATTCACGGCTCGGCGATGAGGGAGGCAAGCAGCTCTCCGTGATTTGGAACGGGATGCAGGAGAATCTGAAGAAGCTTTCGACGAACAGCAGGCGCATCATCGCGAAAGGCTCTACCCATTATGTGCAGGTTGATCGTTCGGACATGTTGAATAGCGAAGTGACAAAATTCATCGAGCAGGTTCGTTCGGGCACGGTATCGCCGCAGAACGGAACTACCGTGACGGAATAAGAGATGAGGGCAATCCCTATGATGTGTAAGCATGCCTTGAAAGGCGCGTGTGCCGCAGCGATTCTGGCAGCGGTTGTGATGAGCGGCAATGCTCGTGGCGAGGCGGGGCATCCAGAGAAGGAAGCAGCGGCGAAACCGGCGGCCGCACCAGCACCTGCCGGGCAGGAATCACCCGCGCTCAGTGCCGACGATTTATCCGCGTGGCTGGATGGCATTGTGCCCATGCAGTTGAAGCGGGAGAATATCGCTGGAGCCACGGTGATTGTGGTCAAGGACGGCAAGGTCCTTTATGAAAAGGGTTACGGGTTCGCCGATGTCGACAAGAGGAAGCCGGTTACACCCGAAACGCTGTTTCGTCCGGGTTCGGTCTCGAAGCTTTTTACCTGGACCGCGGTGATGCAGCAGGTAGAGTTGGGCAAGATTGATCTCGATCGCGACATCAACGACTATCTCGACTTCAAACTGCCGGCGACGTATCCCAAGCCGATCACGATGCGCAATCTCATGACCCATACCCCGGGGTTTGAGGAAGCTGTGAAGGACCTAATTGTGACGAAGGGCGCGAAGCCAGTTTCGATTGGCGACTTCCTCAAGACGCACATGCCTCAGCGCGTCTATCCTCCGGGCACAACGCCAGCCTATTCAAACTATGGCGCTACGCTGGCGGGCTATATTGTGGAGCGCGTGTCCGGGATTCCATTCGACGATTACGTCGAGAAGAACGTGTTCGGGCCGCTGGGCATGACTCATAGCAGCTTCCGCCAGCCGCTGCCTGCAGCGTTGCAGCCAATGATGTCGAGCGGCTATGCGCTGGGGAGCGGCGAGTCAAAGCCTTATGAGATTATCGCGGCAGAGCCGGCGGGCAGCCTAGCGAGCTCTGCCGAAGATATTTCGCATTTCATGCTCGCGCATTTGCAGAATGGCGAATACAACGGCGTTCAGATCCTGAAGCCCGAAACGGTCGCGTTGATGCACTCGGCTCAGTTTGGAGTGAATCCCGCATTGCCGCACATGTGCCTCGGTTTCTATGAGCAGACCCGCAACGGGCATCGCATGTTTGGCCACGGCGGCGACACGCAATACTTCCACAGCGACCTCTTTCTGATGCCGGATCAAAACCTCGGCTTTTTTGTCTCGTATAACAGCGCGGGGCGCGGCGAGACAGAACAGAGAGCCAACCTGTTCAACGCATTTCTCGATCGCTACTTTCCCTATACGATTCCGGCCGGTGTCAAGCAGCCGAACCCGGATGCCGACGCGAAGCTGGTAGCCGGCGAATACATTACGAGCCGGAGGCCGGTGACGAACATCCTCAGTTTCATCGGATTCCTTGGAAACGTGAAAGTGATACCGGGGAAGGATGGCACGATCGTCATTCCGCAGTTCAAGGGCATCAATCAAGTGCCAAAGACGTGGGAAGAGATTGGGCCACTACTGTATCGCGAAAAGTACGGCCAGGACCTGGTCGGCTTTACCAAGGATGCGGATGGAAACTACGTGCTCGCGATGGACTATCCGTTCATGATCTGGACAAAGATTGGTTTGCTCGATAACAAAAACTTCAATGTGTTTCTCATTGTGCTTGTTGTGGGAGTGTCTTTGCTCACGCTGATCCTTTGGCCGGTATCGGCATGGATTCGCAAACATTACAACAGGCCGCTGCAACTGGAGCCGCGCGAACGCTTGTGGCGTCTTCTCATCCGGCTTGTTGCCGCGGTCGATCTGATTTACGCGGCTTGCTGGATCAGCATCCTGATTGCGTCCGGCGGCAGCCCGCTTTTCGACTCGAGCTTTGACCCGACGCTGCGTGCAGTGCAGATTGTTGGGTGGATTGGAAGCCTTGGCACATTGCTGATTCTGATTGGCGTGGTGAAGACCTGGAAGGCGCCGGGAGAGTGGTGGCTTTCGCATGTCGGCAACGTGGCCATCGTTTTGAGCGCGGTGTCGTACTCGTGGTTCCTGTGGCACTGGCATCTGCTTCACTTCAGCCTGCTGTACTAACCGTTCCGCGCTAAGAGGAAATTCAATGCAAAGATTCAGTCGTGCATTTCAACTGCTTGCGGTCATAGCCGCGGCATTCGGTATCGCAGGTGCAGTTCATCCGGCGGAGGCAGAGTCTTTCACGATCGAGCAGATACTGAGCGCGCCGTTTCCTACGCAACTCACCTCGGCTCATCAGGGTTCGCGAATTGCGTGGGTCTTTGCCCAGCGCGGCGCACAAAATGTGTGGGTAGCCACTGGCCCGCAGTTTGCTCCGCAACAGGTAACGCACTATACAGGCGACAGCGGCCAGCCGATTGCGTCGCTGCGACTGACGCCGGACGGCGCGAGCGTGGTGTATGCGCGCGGTACTGAGGTCAATGGCGAGGGCCGCAGTGCGAATCCTCTCAGTGAAGCGAAGCAGCCCAAACAACAGGTGTGGATTGCTGCTGTGACGGGTGGTGAGCCGCGACTGCTGGGTGAAATGGGGTGCGAGCAGGAGGGTTGCGAGGATATCCAAATCTCCCCGGACGGCAAGTGGGCGGTGTGGGAGACGAAGCGCCAATTATGGATTGCTGCGACGGCGAGCACGACGGGCGTGGCCAAGCAACTCACGGATATTGCGAGCAACGTCTCCGCTCCACAATGGTCGCCCGATGGGGCTCACCTGGTCGCGGTGGTCGGACGCCATGATCATAGTTTGACGGCTGTGCTCGACGTGAAGGATGGCACCCTGCAGGCTGTGCATTACATAGCGCCGACGACGGATCGCGATCTCGCTCCGCGCTGGTCGCCCGATGGAAACCAGATAGCGTTTCTACGCATTGGCGGAGCGGAAGAGAAGCAGCCAATTATCCCGCTGCACCCAACGCCATACAGCTTGTGGGTAGCGGACGCACACACTTTTGCAGCGAGTGCAATCTGGAACAGCGGCGATGGCCTTCGCGATTCTCTGCCGCCATTTGCTCCCGATCAGCTGTTGTTTGCTGCCGACGGGAAAGTTGTATTCAGTTCAGAAGCAGACGGGCGCAATCATCTCTATTCCATTCCTTCATCGGGTGGTGCTGCAAAGCTCCTGACTCCGGGCGACTACGACGTTGAAGAAGCGGTGCTGACTGCGGATCAACGTTCTGTTCTTGTGTCTTCGAATGAAGATGACGTCGACCGCCGCCATATATGGAAGGTGCCGGTGAGCGGCGACTCCGCACCGGAGGCATTGGCAAAAGGAGACACAATTGAGTGGGCGCCGGTTGAAACAGGCGATGGTAAGGCAACATTCAGCCTCGGCTCGACTGCAGTGACACCGGGTCTCGTGTATCAACTCGCGGGCGGCACGCGCGAACTGATTACGAAGGACGCTCTGCCCAAGGACTTTCCATCGGCGCAGCTGGTGCAACCGCAGCAGGTGATCCTGAAGACCGCCGACGGCATGACCATTCATTGCCAGCTTTTTGTGCCCAAGGGCCAAACCAAGCCGGGGCCGGCATTGGTCTTCACGCACGGAGGTCCCTCGCGGCAGATGCTGCTTGGCTTCCACTACATGGACTACTACAGCAACGCGTATGCCATCAACCAATATCTCGCGAGCCAGGGGTTCACTGTTATTTCCGTGAATTACCGGCTGGGAATCATGTATGGGCACGATTTCCGCGTTGCGCCGAACTCAGGCTGGCGCGGCTCCGCGGAATACAACGATGTGCTTGCCGGCGCGCTGTATCTGCAAAGCCTGCCCAATGTCGATCCTAAACGCATCGGCCTTTGGGGCGGATCGTACGGCGGACTGCTGACAGCGCTGGGGCTGGCGCGCAATTCAGATATCTTTGCGGCAGGCGTCGACTTTCATGGCGTGCATGACTGGTCAGACTTTTTGCCTTCGTGGGAGGCCGGGACCGGCTCAGCACCGGACGCGCAGGATGCTGTGAAGCTTGCGTTTGCTTCTTCACCGAATGCGTCCATCGCGACCTGGAAATCCCCGGTCCTGCTGATTCAAGGCGATGATGACCGTAATGTTCCGTTCAGCCAAATGGTCAGCCTGGTGCAGAAGCTTCGCGCCCAGCATGTTCCATTTGAAGAGATCGTCTTCCCCGGCGAGATTCATGACTTTCTTCTTTGGAAGGATTTCGTGCGCTCCTATACGGCAACGGCCGAATTCTTTCAAAAGCATCTTGATGCACGGTGAGAATGAATCCGTTATCGGCGGTACGCATCGATGTTGCGAGCGTTGTCGAGGAGGTTCGCCGGCACGAGGTGAATCTGATCGACCGTCTCCGCGCGCTGGTTGAGATTGAATCTCCCAGCAGCGACAAGGCGACCGTAGATCATGCTCAGACCCTCTTTGGGGAATGGGCGAAGTCCGCTGGAGCGAGTGTTCGGCGGCATCGTCATCGCGGTGTGGGTGATTCGCTCGAAGTGCGTTTCGGCGAGCGCCATCGCGGCGAAAGCAGAATCATGCTGCTGGGCCATCTCGACACGGTATGGGCGCTGGGCACGCTGGCACGGATGCCATTTAAGGTTACACGCGACCGCATCTCCGGGCCGGGAGTTCTCGATATGAAGGCCGGGGTGGTGATGGCGCTCTCTGCGGTTGAGGCGCTCCAGCAGATGAAGGTTCTGCGGCGCCCGGTGACGCTGCTCATTCATGGAGATGAAGAAGTGGGCAGCCCGGCATCGCGCCTGCTGACTGAATCCATCGCGCGCAAGTGCGGCGCGGTGTACGTGCTGGAGCCGGCGCAGGGAGACGCAGGCGCCTACAAGACCGCGCGCAAGGCCGTGGGCCTCTACAGGCTGTCGGTCATGGGAGTAGCGGCGCATAGCGGTGTGGACTTCGAGAAAGGGCACAGCGCAGTAATCGAGCTTTCGCGCCAGATCCAGGTACTGCAATCCATCACCGATTTGACCAAGGGAATTACGGTGAATCCTGGAGTCATTGGCGGTGGCTCTCGTTCGAACGTGATCGCGGCGGATGCCTGGGTGGACATCGATGTGCGTCTCGCGCGCAAACAGGACACGGCAAAGGTTGATCGCGCGCTGCGGTCGCTGCGTCCTTTTGATAAAGCCTGCGGGCTGACGATGTGCGGAGGAATGAATCGCCCGCCGATGGAGCGTTCCAAAGGAACTGTTGCGCTGTTTCGCCGCGCACAGGAGTTGGCCGCAGGCATCGGGATAGCGCTTGAAGAGGCTGCTACCGGCGGTGGATCCGATGGGAACTTTACTGCGGCCCTCGGAATTCCTACGCTCGACGGCATGGGCGCTGTGGGCGCAGGGGCGCATGCCCCGCACGAACATCTGCAGCGCAAGCATCTTGTGCCACGCACTGCGCTGCTTGCCGCCATGCTGATGTAAGCGTTCGACGACGGAGCGATTGAAATCGAAAACGAAGAGACTGGAGATGTCATGAGAACCATTTCTCAAGTGCTGATTGCCACATTGGTGGGTATTGGCGCAACGACAGCGGTCCACGCGCAAGAGGGTGCGGCCCCTTTGTACGATATCGTGATTCGTCACGGCAGAGTTCTGGATGGAGCTGGGAATCCGTGGATCGCAGCCGATGTCGCCATATCCAATGGGCGATTCGTGAAGATTGGAAAGGTAGAAGGGACGGGCCGCAGGGAGATCGACGCTGCCGGGCTTTACGTGTCGCCGGGATGGATTGATGTGATGGATCAGTCGGCCGAGGTGCTGCTGAAGAACGGATTGGCTGACAACAAACTGCGCGAGGGTGTGACCACAGCGATTGCGGGCGAAGGCGGCACGCCGGTGGATGCCGATCACATCGACGAGTACTTTAACAAACTGAAGCAGCAGGGCATCAGCATGAACTTCGGATGCTACTACAGCGAGGCACAGGCGAGAGTCGCAGTGATCGGCGAAGTGGACCGGCCACCGACTCCGGAGGAGTTGGTGAAGATGAAGGCCCTGATGGCGACAGCGATGCAGCAGGGTGCGATGGGCATGACCACTGCGCTTATCTATCCTCCATCGAGCTACGCCAAGACCGACGAGTTGATTGCGATGGCGAGAGTTGCCGGCGCCTATGGCGGTCTTTATGCAAGCCACATGCGAGGCGAAGGCAAAGAGGTGGTGCAGGCGGTCGACGAACTGATCCAGATTTCAGAGCAGGGGCATCTGCCGGCGGAGATATTCCACTTGAAGGTGGCCTATCAACCGGATTGGAGCAAGTCAATGGCTCTCATCGGAGAGCATGTAGCTGCGGCTCGCGCGCGGGGAGACGAGATTGCCGGCGACCTTTACATGTACACCGCTGGCGGAACGGGACTGGAAGCGACGATTCCATCGTGGGCTTTCGATGGCGGTGATGCGGCACTGAAGAAGCGACTGGCTGATCCAGCGATTCGCGAGCGCCTGAAGCACGATCAACAGACAGGCTCACCGGGCTGGTGGAACATTATTGAAGCGGCCGGCGGATGGGACGGAATCGTCCTAGTGGATGCGGCGAATCCGGAGAATCGAAAGTATGAAGGCAAGTCGATGACGGTAATCGCGAAGGAGATGGGCAAGTCTCCCGCGGATGCTGCATTCGACCTTGTGGAGCAGGGACAGTCCCGCGTGCTCGCGGTGTATCACATGATGAGCGAGGCGGATGTTGAGACGGCGCTCAAGTTCAATTGGACCGCGATCGGAAGCGACTCGGGCGCGAGCGAAGTGGCAGGGCAGCCCGCCGACCTGAATCATCCGCGCGCGTATGGAAATTTTCCACGCGTGATTGCGCGTTACGTTCGCGAGACCCACACGCTCACGCTGGAAGACGCGATTCGCAAGATGACGTCGTGGCCGGCAACACGGTTGCGCTTCTCTGATCGAGGGGTGATTCGCGAAGGGGCGCGAGCGGATGTGACCATCTTCGACTACGACAAGATTCAGGATACCTCTACCTATGAGCATCCTGTGTCGTATCCCGAAGGCATTCCTTATGTGCTGGTGAATGGCGTGGTGGTCATCGACCACGCAGCGCATACTGGCGCCAAACCTGGCGATATCATCTATGGTCAGGGACATGGATTAAACCTGCCGCAAGCAGTGCAATAAATGTGGTTGAAGATTGGAGAGCAGATGTCGCTTCTGCTGAAACGTAATAATCTGCGCACATTTCGTCTATTCCATTCAGTGATTGCAACGTGGCTGCTCTGCGGTGCTGCGGTATGCGTTGGCCAGTCGCAGCCGGAAGCGCAATGGGAGCCAGTGATTGCGGCTCTGCGGGAGCGCATCGCGCATGAGATGGCCGACAAGCAGTTGCCTGCGGTTGCAATTGCACTGGTGGACGATCAGCGCGTGGTCTGGTCTGAAGGCTTCGGCTATCAGGATTCGGCGCACAAAGTTCCGGCCACTGCAGACACGGTGTTTCGCGTCGGTTCAGTCTCAAAGCTGTTTACGGATATTGGCGTAATGCAGCTCGTCGGCGAAGGGAAACTGAACCTGGATGCACCCGTCACGACGTACTTGCCAACATTTCATCCGGTCAATCCTTTCGGCGGTACGATTACTCTGCGCGAACTGATGTCGCACCGCTCGGGACTTGTGCGCGAACCGCCGGTGGGGCATTATTTCGACACGTCGGAGCCAAGTCTCCAGGCAACGGTGGACAGCCTGAACCAGACCACGCTCGTTTACGCGCCTGGGACAGAGACCAAGTATTCGAATGCTGCGATTGCAACCGTAGGCTATGTGTTGCAGACCGTCTCGGGTCAACCGTACGCGGACTATCTCCACGATGCGGTTCTTCTTCCCATGGGAATGACGCACAGCTCATTCAAGCCTGAACCCGGGTTGCTCAGTCACCTGGCTGACGCGCAGATGTGGAGTTACGACAGTCTCAGCTTTTCTGCTCCGAAGTTTCAGCTTGGCGAGGGACCGGCCGGATGCATGTATTCGACTGTGGGCGACCTGGGGCGATTCCTAAGTGTGCTCTTCGCGGCAGGGCAGTTGGGCTCGACGCATGTGATCTCTTCGAAGGCGCTTGACGAAATGTGGACGCCGCAATTCACGGGCGCATCGCACTTGAAAGTCGGTCTTGGTTTCATTCTCGGGACGTTCGAGGGTGAACGCCAGATTGGCCACGGGGGAGCGATCTACGGGTTTGCGACGCAAGTGGCGGCGCTCCCCGATCGCAAACTTGGCGTGGTCGTGATTTCCACTGCCGACGGGACGAATGCGGTGGTCAATCACATTGGCGATGATGCGTTGCGACTGATGCTCAGCGTACGGGAACATAAGCCGCTGCCGCAACTGCCGTCCACGACTGCGATCCCCGTGGATGTTGCTCGCAATGCCGCGGGGCATTACCGCGGCAACGACGAAGTGGTTGATCTTGAGGAACGCAGCGGGCATTTATTCCTGTCTCATCCACAGGGTGGCGTGCTGGAAGAGCTGAAGGCTGAAGGTTCTCACTGGATCAGAGATGGGCGCGTCAGCTACAGCGAGGCGCCCATTTCGTTTGCCGGGGATGGAAATGCGAACGACACGCTGACCATTGACGGCAAGTCGTTTCATCGTGAACCAACGGCAATGCCTGCAGACACGCCGAAGGAATTCATTGACCTGATAGGCGAGTATGGATGGGACTTCGACAAGCTCTTCGTCTTTGAGGATCACGGAAAGCTTAGCGTTCAGATTGAGTGGTTCGATAATGCACCCCTTGAGCAGGTTTCGCGCGATACGTTCAAGTTTCCCGCGAGCGGGCTTTATCAGGATGAGTTCTCCGTCTTTCAACGTGCGAGGGATGGTTCGGTAACGGGCGTCCGCGTCGGCGGCGTGCTGTTTCCGCGCTTGACAATCCCCGCGGATGATACTGTGTTTCAGATCAAACCGCTGAAGCCAGTGGCGGAACTGCGCCGTGAAGCGCTGTTGAGCACGCCGCCTACCGAACAAGGATACTTTCACCCTACCGATCTGGTGGAACTTACAACGCTGGACCCCACAATCAAGCTGGACATTCGATACGCATCGACGCGGAACTTTCTTGCTGCACCGCTCTACCTGCAGGCGCGTGCATACATGCAACGGCCGGCTGCCGAGGCCGTGGTGCGGGCTTCGCAGTGGCTGCATACGCTTGGATATGGACTGCTGATTCACGACTCCTATCGTCCGTGGTATGTGACGAAGATGTTCTGGGACGGCACGCCCGACGATAAGAAGATATTCGTCGCCGATCCCAGCCAGGGATCGCGGCACAATCGCGGCTGCGCGGTTGACCTGACGCTTTACGACCTGAAGACAGGCAAGCCGATCCGTATGACTGGGGGATATGACGAAATGTCAGAGCGCTCGTATCCGTTCTATCCGGGCGGAACATCGATCGAGCGATGGCATCGCGACTTGCTTCGCAGGGCGATGGAGCGTGAGGGCTTCGCGGTTTATACGTTTGAGTGGTGGCACTTCGATTATTACGATTACCCGCACTATCGAATCGGAAATGCAACATTTGAGGATCTTGATCGAGCAGCGGAAAAGAAGTAGATTGCCGCGCCGGAGTTTATTGATCTGGGGGCGGATCGACGATGATCCCTTTGCGATTTCTTTGAAAGAGGAGATAGAGAGGAACTCCAATAAGCACTAATGCGACGCCGTAGGCTGCGTGCAAGGGGTCGGCCAGGATGGTGCTCAGCGTGATACCGGCAGCAGCTAACACGAAGGCGATGGGAACAAATGGATAGCCTGGGGTTCGAAAACTTGCAAGAGGGGCAATGGCGCGACGGCGAAGCAGAAGGACGCCTGCGACGGTGAGGCCGTAGAAGATCCACGCGGTGAAGATTACGTAGGTGAATAACTGCTGAAACGTCCCCATAAGCGTGAGGGCTGAGGACCAGATGGCCTGGACTACGATGGCGAAGACAGGAACACGAAACTGCTGACTGATCTCGCCGAACTTTTCAAGGAATATGCCGTCTTTCGCCATGGCATAGTAGACCCGCGGCGCGGTCAGGACCATGCCGTTCAACGCGCCGAGGATTGAGGTAAGAATGACCACAGAGACGAGCAGCATTGCCCCCTGCCCCCATGCTGATTTGATTGCGCTGCTTGCGGCGCTTGCGCTTGCGCTCACTTCAAGTGGAGTAAGAACCGCATAGTAGGCAACGTTCATCAGGAGATAGACCGCGGTGACGATGAGGGTGCCCCACAGAAGGCTGCGCGGCAAATCACGTGCAGGCGCTTTGAATTCGCCGGCAGTGAACGACACGACGTGCCAGCCCTCGTACGCCCACAGGACCGCGATTAATGCGACGCCAAAGTCGACGAGCAAAGAAGAGGAAGTATGCGTGGGTGTTGAGATTTGGAGATGACTGGCGTGGCCGCGGACGATCAGGAGGCCGAAGACGAGGGCGATCCCGATGAGCTTGCTGATTGCGCCAATGTTCTGTACTGCTCGCGCCACGCGAATGCCGACGAGATTGACGAGGGAGAAGAATAGGATTGCAACCGTCGGCAGCGCCTTGAATTCGAAGGGAGTGAGGGTGAGGATCTTCGACGTGTAGAGCGCGAAGCCGGAGGCCAGCGTGGCAATGCTTCCGGATTGAATGAGGCTCAGGAGCGCCCACCCGTAGAGAAAGGCAAGCGGCTTTCCATAGATGCGTCGAAGGTAGATGTAAAGGCCGCCAGCGCCGGGATAGTTTGCCGCGAGTTCACCTAAGGAAAGGCTGCCGAACAGGCTGAGGATTCCGCCGGTGATCCAGACCAGCAGAACGAGTGCGAGTGTGGGGAGTTTTTGGGCGATGGGGCCCGGCACAAGAAAGATTCCGGAGCCAATGACGGTGCCGAATACGATCGCAATTCCATCTCGAACGCCCAGTACGCGAGCGAGCGAACTCTGCGGCTGGTCACTTGGCGAACGAGGTGAGAGATGGGTTTGTGCCATGGTTTCCGCCTTGAAAGTCGGGAATCTATCAAATGTTTCATTTTCTTGCTGCGATGACGGTGCGAATGAGTTTTGATGCTTGACTGGGCGCTGTGATGTGTTCTATTTATAGCTGAGAAAGCGCAAAAAGCAAGAAGAAACATAAGTTGCAAGTGTTGCAGAGGAGGGAACAAAGATGTCGTCGGCACTGGCTTCCCGCCCCTCGCAAGAGATCGTCATTCGCCCCATGAATGGCCTCGAAGACTTTCAAAAGGCCGAACAAGTGCAGCGCGAGGCCTGGGGTTACAGCGACGTTGATGTTGTGCCGTCATCCATTTTCTCGGTTGCGCGAAACTTTGGCGGGCAGGCTCTGGGCGCTCTGGACGGGGAGCGAATGGTTGGATTCGCCCTCTCGTTTGGCGCAGTGGATGGAGGCCATGCTCACTTCCATTCGCATATGGTTGCTGTCATCCCAGAGTACCAGAATCGCGGTCTGGGAAGACTCATCAAACTTGCGCAGCGCGAAGACGCATTGGGCCGCGGCATCGATCAGATCGTCTGGACATTTGATCCACTGCAAATTAGAAATGCGTATTTCAACTTTGCGCGGCTTGGCGCAGTGAGCCGGAGTTATATTCCGAATCTTTATGGAACGACAAGCAGCCCGCTCCACGGAGGCATTCCGACAGACCGATTGGTAGCCGAGTGGAATCTGAACAGCCTGCACGTTGAACGCGCAATGAGTGGAGTTCCCCGCAGTCGTTCGGATGACGCGATCGCCGTTGAGATTCCGCCTGGATCGAGCGACGTACCGATCGAGTTGCGGCTCGCGGGCCAGACGCGCCTGCGCAGCGAGTTAATGAAGTTGTTGCACGATGGATACGCCGTCACGGGCTTTGAAGGAAATCAAAAAGCGGCCAGCTACATACTTGAGAAATACAAGAGAGAGCACTCGGAGAAGCTATGAGAATTGAATCCATCATCGCGCGGGAACTGAAGATGCGCCTCAAGGCGCCCTTCGAAACCAGCTTCGGCGTTACGCAAGATCGCAGAGTCGTGCTGCTTGAAGTGCATACAGACGTTGGCACGGGCTGGTCTGAAGTGACTGCTTTGGAAGGCCCCTACTACAACGCGGAAACCATTCAGACCGCTTGGATTATGAGCCGCGAATTTCTTTCTGGGTTAGTTCTGGATGTGGATGTATCGTCGCCTGATGAGATTACCGAGTTAATGGAAAACGTGCGTGGGCAGGAGATGGCGAAGGCAGCAATTGAGTGCGCCGCGTGGGATGCGTATGCACGTTCTGAGGGAAAGAGCCTGAGCCAGGCGTTAGGTGGGACGCGCGATGTGATCGCTTCCGGCGTGTCACTTGGAATTCAATCGGATACGGGCAAGCTTCTTGACGCGGTCGCGAAGGAACTGGCCGATGGCTATCGACGCGTGAAGTTGAAGATCAAGCCCGGCAAAGATGTTGGGGTGGTTGCCGCTGTGCGCAAGAGCTTCCCTGATATCGATCTGACCGTGGATGCGAATTCGGCATATCGATTGGAAGATGCGGATTTACTGAAGCAATTGGATGATTTCGGCTTAAGCTACATTGAACAGCCGCTTCCATGGAACGAGATTTATCAGCACTCATTGCTTCAGCCGCAGTTAAAGACGGCGATCTGTCTTGACGAGTGTATTCACGGCGTTCGAGATGCGGAAGCGGCCATCGCTCTTGGTGCATGCCGCGTGATCAATATCAAACTCGGACGCGTAGGCGGACACAGCGCAGCTAAAAAGATCCAGGCTTTGTGCATGGCCAATGGCATTCCAGTCTGGTGCGGCGGCATGCTGGAGTCGGGCGTCGGTCGTGCACACAACATCGCGATGTCAACATTGCCGGGCTTTGTGTATCCCGGCGATGTATCGGCCAGCCAGCGCTATTGGGTCGAAGACATTATCGATCCGGAGGTGACTGTGACTCCCCAGGGCACGATCCATGTGCCGACGGGTGCGGGTATCGGCTATCGCATTAAGGTTGATGAAATTGAAAGACGCACAGTCAGACGTGAAGAGTGGACTAACCGCGTGACCGTGGCAGCGGGCGCGATTCAGTAACTCAGAAGTTATGCAGGTCAGTGATGGACGAAGTACACCTCCTTGAGGAAAGTGAGACGAATCCATGAGCGCCGTTGTTCGTTGGAATGTTGCGTTGTCCGCCGCTGTGTTTGTCCTGGTTGCAGGAACCTCCGCACCTGTGGCGGCCCAAGTGAATCCTGATCTGGAAAAGAAAATCGCCGCCATCATGGCGCGGCCGGAGTATGCGCACTCCCGCTTTGGCATGGAGTTTTACTCGCTCGATACGCACAAGGTGATCTTTGCGTTGAATGAGCAGCAGTACTTTGTTCCGGGGTCGACGACCAAGCTGCTTTCTGAAGGTACGGCCATGAAGCTGCTGGGTCCTGACTTCCGCTTCAAGACCAAGGTGTATGCAGCGGGTGCGATTGATGCGCAGGGAACGCTCAAAGGCGATCTTGTGCTCGTCGCGAGCGGTGATCCGGATCTTTCCGGCAGGGAGCAGCCGGACGGCACGCTGGCATTCAAGGACGAGGATCATTCCTATTCGCCGATGGCGGGCGCGGCGGTTGTGCCTGGCAATCCACTCGCGGCTATCAACGACCTTGCACGGCAGGTTGCGGCCCATGGCATTCATCGAATCGACGGGCGTGTGCTGGTTGACATTTCGCTGTTTCCTGAAGGGGAACACGAAGGCGGAACCGGCATTGTCATTTCACCCATCTGCGTCAATGACAACGTGATCGATGTTTTTGCGACGGCTGGTTCAGCAGTAGATGCGCCGGCGGCTCTCAGCTTTTCTCCTGTGACTCGCTATGCGCGCTTCACCAACAAGACGAAGACGGTGGCGAAGGGTGGGCCGTTCGAGCTTGAGTTTGTAAACAAGCCCTCGGCAGATGGTACACAGGATGTGACTGTCACCGGAACCGTTCCGCTGGACGCGGTCAAAAGTCTTACGGTGTATCACGCGCCTGCGCCGTCTGTTTATGGCCAGACCGTTTTAACCGAAGCGCTTATTGCCAGCGGGGTTGCGGTTTCCTCGCCGGGCTCTGAGGCGAACGCAGACTTTACAGCGTTGAAGCCTTTCTATATCGATAAGAATGTGGTTGCCGTTCACACTTCCGCCCCGTTCAGCGAAGAAGCGAAAGTTACGCTCAAGGTGAGCCAGAATCTTCATGCGGCGATGACGATGCCGTACCTGGTGGGAACCTATGGCGCTGCGCCCAGGGGCGAAGCGAAGGCCGATCCGGTGACTGCGGGTTTCGGTGCGGAACACGATATGTTGAAGGAGGCTGGCCTTGATGTTGGTTCCGCAATGCAGTCCGACGGAGCGGGGGCGGACGCGTTCTTTACTCCGGACTTCATGGTGCACTATCTGACTTTCATCTCGCAGCAGAGCTTTGCGGCGAAGTTTCGTGCGGCGCTGCCGGTGATGGGTAAGGACGGCACACTTGTGGAGATCCAAAAGGATTCGCCGGCTGCGGGCCATGTGTTTGCAAAGACCGGAACGTACGGCGTGCCTGATTTGCTGAATCATGAGCTGTTCATCACGGGCAAGGGGCTCGCAGGTTATATTGTCACAGCGAACGGGCAGACGCTTGCATTTTCTGCGTATGTCAATCTGATCCCCGCCGCCGGCGACTCAGCCGCCGCACTGCTGCGCGCCGGCAATGTGCTTGGCGAGATCGCAGGCACAGTGTACGAATATGCGGACGCGAAATAGCGAAGCGCCATTTGGCCTATTTCATTACGCCGAGACAATCAATCCTGCGGCTCGAAGAAGATTTGATTCTCAGCAATTTCCATCATTCGATTCAATAAGACCGCGTAAGGCGCGTAGCCTTAGAAGTTAAACTTCCCTCCAAGCTGGATCTGGCGCGGACCGTTCGATGTGTAGCTGATTACGCCAAAATTCGGGTCATCCACCGAAGTGTCCGGTGTGCCAAATACCGGATGATTGAGCGCGTTTTGAGCTTCAAGCCGCAGCTCAAAGTTTGCCCCTTCACGAAGCCAGGAAAGTCCGAATACCTTCTGGATGGACATGCTGGTGTTGAAGGCGGTGGGGGTGCGGATCAGGCCCGTAGCGCGCGGAGCGGTGCCGAAAGCGTAAGGCTGCGGCAATTGAAGGGACTGGGGATTGGCGATATAGTTGTTTATCCAGACTGAGTCCTTGCCCTTGGTGCGCACCGGCCGTGCCACAATGTTGGGCCGCTGGCCGCCGTAAGTCGGCAGTGATACGCCGTCATACGTGAAGAAGGGCAGCGGTCTGCCGTACGAGATACGCCAGACTCCGTTGGTCTTCCATCCGCCGATGATCGTATTGAGCACCGCGGGCATGTGACCAAGGAGCATCTTCCCGCGTCCCCATGGCAGATCGTACGTGTAGCTGAATTGATACACATACGGAATGTCGAATGTGGAAAGGCTGCGCTCGAGCCATGGCTTATTGGGGTCGACGAGGCTGGAGAAGCTTCCCAGCCAGGTGGTGTTGTCATCTGGCGCCGACGCATCGTCAATCGACTTCGACCAGACAAAGCTGGCCAGGAACTGCAAGCCGTTCGAATAACGCTTCTCTGCGGTGAGTTGCATGGCGTGGTATTCGGAGTTCGCGATGGGCGGCGGTTCAATGGTGACCCCGCCCGGAAACTGCGGCCAGGGAAGCTCAAGATTGAGTTGCGGTATCTGCGGCTGCGAAAGAATGCTGCCCGGGTCGGTGTTGATCCCGTAGAAGGGATTGTTCACCATCGTCGTCAGTTGGTTTAGCCCGTTGGCGTCGAGGCCTTCCACAAACGGGCCGAGATGATTGATGTAGTTGTCCCCTGAATAGTAAAGATGAGTGCCTTTCTTCCCGACATAGATCATGTTGGTGACAATTTTGGCGGGAAGCTGCATCTCAAGCCCGAAGCTCCAGCTCTGCTCGTAAGGCGTGTTGGTCACATTGCGCAAATCGCCGTTTGCGCCGTATCCATAGTCATTCAGCAAGCCGAGCGATTTTCCCGGCGGCTGAATCAGGCCATTTGTCCCCGAGCATGAAGATGCCGGCGGATTGCTGGAGCAAACCGGATTAAGGTTGGGGAATGGGTTATTCAGGCGCAGGTACGGGGTGGCGCCGTCGTTGTTGAATGTTGTGATGGAACTGGTGTACTGGTTGTATCCCTGCGCGCCATAGGGCGCCACGCCGGTGGCGCCGGAGCGGGGCTGCGAGTAGTAGATGCCGTATCCGCCGCGGAGAACGGTCTTGGGATCGAGTTGGAGTGCGAACCCGAAGCGCGGCTGGATGTCTTTATAGTCTTCGTTCACGATGTGGCGATCGCTGGCAGTGGCGAAGACTTCACCGCCAGTGAGCGTAAGACCTGGAACCTGGACCGGGAACGTTGCATCCAGGTTGAGCGAGTTCTGGCGGTTGAAGCGATCGGTGCGCGGCACGGAGACTTCATAGCGCATGCCAAGATTCAGAGTCAGCTTGCGCGTGATCTTCCAGTTGTCCTGGAAGAAGCCTGCAAACTGGTGGTCTTCGGTCGCGGGACGGTCCTGAATCTCGTAGTAAGAGCCACCATCCGGGCTGCCCATCATAAAGGTCGCCATGCCGTCGCCGCCGCAAACCGAATAAGAATTCGGACATTGGGCTGTGCCGTAATGGTCGAAGTTGAAGATGCCGTTGGGCGCGTTGGTCTGGATGTAGTTCATCTGGTGCAGACGGCCTTCAAAGCCGAACTTCATCTCATGATCGGCATGCACTTTGTTGATTGCGACGGTGAGCTGGCCGGTGTCCTGGCCCTGCCGGTAGTTGCCGTACGGATCTCCACCGATGCTTGTATACCCGGCCGAGTAGTAGGTTCCCTGATCGATGAACATAGAGGGAACGCCCTTGAAGCCGTTGGAGTTCAGGTACTCCGGCATTCCGAGCTTGCTTAGCGGGTCGGTGACGCCGCCTGCTCCGCTGTACGCCAGAATCTCCTCCATTCCGCGCGTAAACCCGAGCGTGGTCGTGAGCAGCAGCGTCTTCGAAAAAGTGTGCGAATCCGTAATTGTGAACAGATGCGCGCCGGTCTGGTTCGGGCCACCGGCGCAGGGGTCGGCGAAGTTGCCGAAGCAGTTGAATGCCTGGGAGCTTGCCCACTGCTGCGAGTACTTGGCGCTGAGCAGATTCTTCTCGTTGAAGCGATGATCGACTTTGATGTCGAACTGGTCGTTTGGGGAGCGGCTTGCTCCTGAGGTAGCCCAGTTGTCGTAGAGGTTGGAGGCGTTCACATTGGGCTCCGGAAACAGCTTCATCAATGCCTGCGCCTGGGGGTCGATCAGGTCGCCGGGGCCACCTGAGAGTTGATAAACCGTTCCAGCAAGCTTTGGATTACCCGGGCTGGCATAGGCGCCAACGTTGTTGTATGGGATAAAGGTCTGGCGGTAAGCGCCGGCTGCTCCCCCATTCCCAGTCGGATCGGTCGCCTGGTAAACGCCCGAATACGGATCCCAGATTTGTCCTGAAGCCACAGAGCACAATCCGGTGCTGTTGAAGCTTCCACCTTGCGATGTGCACACTGCGCCGAAGTCCCCGTTGTTCCGCTCGGCATCGGTCGGCACGCCTGCCTGGTAGGTGCCCATGTTGCTTTGCCGGGTTGCGTCGTAGTCGAAGAAGAAGAATGTCTTATCGCGGTAGATCGGTCCGCTGACGATGCCGCCAAAATTATGGCGATGCACAGGGGGAATTGGAATTTGGTAGAGATTATTGAACCAGTTGTTGGCGTCGGTGATAGCGTTTCGTTCAAAGTCATAGGCCTCGCCGTGGAACTGGTTCGATCCAGAACGCGTGATCATGTTCACGATGGAGGCACCGGAAAACCCATACTCGGCGCTGAAGTTCGACTGCTCCACGCGGAACTCGTCCACCGCCTCCGAAGAAGGGGTATAGGTGACATTTGTGACGCCGCCATTGGGTTCGTAGTTTGTGATCGTCGCTCCATCCATCAGAACGTCTGCCGTGGAGTTACGGCTGCCATTGGAGACGAAGTTAGTGCCGGTGCATCCGGTGCTGCATTGATCGTCGGCTTCGGTCACTCCTGGCGTAAGCGAGACCAGGTCCATCACGTAGCGGTCGACGAGCGGCAGATCGTTGATGAACTTCCGGTCAACCACCAGACCGGTGGTCGCATCCTGCGCGTCGAGCCCCTGGTTTTGTGCATTTACTTCGACGGTCTGCGATGAAGCCGACACTTTGAGGTGGAAGTTAGCGGTCGCGTTCTGATTTACGTCCACTCGCACGCCGGTGCGCACCATCTTTTCAAATCCACTTATCTCCGTGGTTACCGAGTAGACGCCTGGAGGAATCGAGCGGAAGAGATAGCGGCCGGTGGTGTCAGTGGTTACGTGGAACGTGTAACCCTTGTTCTGGTCGGTGAGCGTCACGTTTGCGCCAGGAACCACGGCACCGGTCTGATCGGTGAGCACACCGGTTACGGTTCCGAAATAGCCTTGAGCGAGAGAACCTGCGGGTATTGCCAGCAGGCCTGCCAGCGTGAGCATCCAACAACAATTAAGCGTGCGCTTTTGTATAATTCCGGACAAGAACCTCTTCATCATGCCTCCTCCAGATCCAAGGAAATCCCTTACGGAAGATTCTGACGGCCGGTTGCGTCTTTGCAGGCTGCTTCAAATGGAGTTGCCGCCAGCGCGCAATTCCTTCCATCCAGAACCAGTTTCAAACTGCAGTTGCAATTTCGTTATATGAAGATACACCCTCCTTTGCGTATTAAACCAGTTGATTCTTTGCCTGAAATGCAGCTAGTTACTGGTTGGGCTGGAGCTGCCATTTTGGAGCGAGAAGATATCCCGGAATCGGCTTTCCAGAGGAAGGTTTTCATTTGCGACGGTGCAGAACAAGCCGGCTACGCCTTGGCTGATACACTTGGCACGCGCTGAGGCATATGCATTCGACTCGAACAGATTGTCAACGAGCCGTGCAGACAGGAGGCGATACCTTGTTCAAGCTGGATGGAAGGGGATTTGCGAGGAGCCTGACCACAATGAGACGCAGGGTTCTGACCTCATGTCTGGCCACGCTCGTGTGCTTCTGCTCGATTGCTGCTATCTGTGCTGGTGCGTCTGCCCAGCAGCCGGTCATCGTCGCCTATGTTTTCCCCCAGGACAATCCGCTTCGCGACGGCGAGATTGCTGCGCGAAAGCTGACGCGGATCAACTACGCCTTCGCCAATATCAAGGGTGGACGCATCGTCAAAGGCTTCGCTCATGACGATCAGAACCTGGCGGCGCTGGTGGCGCTGAAGCAGGAGAACCCATCCCTGACGGTGCTCGTCAGCGTGGGCGGATGGCTCTGGTCGGGCGCATTTTCTGACATGGCCCTTACTCGTAAGAGCCGCAATGTCTTTGTCGCCAGCGTGGTTGATTTTGTGCGGGCACATCAGCTCGATGGGCTGGATATCGACTGGGAGTACCCAGGTATGCCTGGCGCAGAAAGTCATTTTCGCCCGGAAGACAAGCAGAATTACACGCTGCTGCTCAAAGAATTACGGATGCGTTTCGACGCGTTGGGGAAGGAACTGCACAGGCCGCTCTACGTGACCATCGCAACCGGGGCTTCGCAGGAGTTTCTCGATCATACGGAGATGGGCCAGGTGCAGAGGTATGTCGACACCGTGAACCTGATGGCCTACGACTACTACGAACCGGACTCGGATGCGATCACCGGGCACCATGCTCCCCTCTACGCCAACCCCGCCGATCCCAAGAAGGCCTCCGCGGCCAATTCTGTGGAGGCATATGAAAAGGCCGGCGTTCCTGCGGAGAAGATTGTGCTCGGCGTTCCATTTTACGGGCATGTTTGGGGCCAGGTGGCGGCTACAAATCACGGACTGTTTCAGCCCGGGAAAGAGATTCCGCACTCCTATGCGCAGTACGGATCTGGGCCCGACGCCATGCTGAAAAACGGATTCATCCGCTATTGGGACCCCGTCGCCGAGGTTCCGTATCTTTACAATGCAGAGAAGCAAATCTTCATGACCTACGAAGACCCCGAGTCGCTCGCGTTGAAGTGCAAGTACGTGCTCTCACATCAACTGCGGGGCATCATGTTCTGGGACTATGAGGGCGACTCCAGCGGCGTGCTGCTCAATGCAGTGAATGACGGGCTCAATAGGAGCGCGAAAGGCGGAAACCAATGAAGCCTGTGGGCGGCGCAGCACCCGTGGTTATGGCAGAACGTCCTGTTACCGCGCGTCTTGCCTCGATCGATATCTTCCGCGGCCTCACCATGACGGTGATGATCTTCGTCAATGAACTGGCCGGCGTCAGGGGATTGCCCTGGTGGAACTACCACATGAAGGCCAATGTCGACTTCATGACCTATGTCGATATGGTCTTCCCGTTTTTCCTGTTTATTGTCGGGCTTTCGATGCCGCTTGCCATCAAAAGCCGGCTCAAACGGAACCCGTCCCTACCGGCATTGTGGATGCATGTTGCGCTGCGCACCGCCAGCCTGATGGTGCTCGGGCTAATCCTCGCGAACGCCGATGACGGAGACGCGTCGCGCATGATCATCCGTCCCGCTGTCTGGGCGATTCTGGCTCTCGCGGGCGCCGCTCTCTTTCTGAACGACTACGGCGATTCCGCCCGACCTGCACCGCTCTACCGCGGACTGCGGATTGCCGGCGTTGTGCTGGTTATTGCGATGTTTGCCATCTTCCGCCACACGCCCAACCCGGAACACATTTCCTGGATTCAAATCGGCTACCCCGAGATTCTTGGGCTTATCGGCTACACGTATTTTGCCGTTGCCCTCGTCTACATTCCAACGCGCCGCTGGCTTTGGGCGCCGCTGGGCTGGTTCGTCGCCATGATGGTGTTCAATGCTCTGTCCGCTGGGAATTGGGTCAAATTCGCCGATCGGTTGCCTTACTACTTATGGCCGTTCAGCAACGGAGCCATGGCGGGAATCACCCTCGCCGGCATTGTCACCTCCGTCATTTTTCTCGGGGCTCATCGGTGGCAAACGCTTGGCCAGAAGACTGCTCTCGGTCTTGGATTCGGCGTCGCCGCGCTGATCGCGGGATGGTTTCTCACCCCGCTGGGCATCTCGAAAATCCGCGCCACGCCCACCTGGAGCTTCTACAGCATAGGCGCTGCCGTTCTGGTGTTCACCGCGCTTTACTGGATTTGCGATGTGAAGAAGAAGACCGGATGGGCCTTCTTTGCGCGCCCCGCGGGCTCCAATACCCTGACGACCTATCTGCTCCCGGACTTCTGGGACTACATCCTTACAGCAGCGGGCATCCACTACCTCGATACGCACTTCGTCTACGGCTGGCAGGGAGCGGTGCGCAGCGCGGTCTTCACAGCGTTCATTCTTGCCGTGGCCGCCCTGCTGACTCGGTGGAAGGTTCGATTGCAGCTCTAAAGATTTACGGTTGCAATGTGTTTGGACTTTGCAACGTTTGCCAACGCCGTCGAGCAAAAGTGCGCGCCTATTCTGTTATCGGCGGCCTGCTTCAGACGATCGATTGTGGAAGGAGCAGGGGAGGGATTGCTTCGAGCGCGACGGCGATTGCTCCCCAAAGCACTGCGAATTCGCCAAGACTGGCAGCTGCGATGCGCGGAATTGCAAACTCACTTTGCTCCAGCTCCTTCTTGACAAGGCTCAACAGCTCCGGATGCCGGCCCACTTCTCCTCCCAGCAGGATCAAGCCGGGATTGAGAACGAGAGAGAGATTCACGATGACGTCGGCGACGATTTCCGCGCGATACAGGATGATCCTGCCCGCAGCCGGGTCACCTGACTGGGCCAAATCCAGAACGTCAAGCGCATTCGTTTGCTTATGCAGAGAAGTGTTGCGCGACTTCGCAACTTCGTCTTTCCACGCCGCGAGGATCCCGGGACCAGTAATCACCGACTCCAGTTCTCCGAATTCATGCAGTGCCGGCCTTTTGCGCTGGACGCTCGGCAAACGAAGATAGGCGATCTCGCCGGCAGACCACTGAGAACCATGATGCAGCTTGCCATTGAGGACGATACCGGCGCTGACGTTGGCGCCAATGTCGATGAGAACAAAAGTAGGCTCGGAGCGTGCTGCGCCGCGATAACGCTCTCCAAGGGCGGAAAGATTGGTATCGTTTTCAATAACTACAAGGCAGCCGGCGTGCTTGCTCAGAAGCCGTCGCAATGGAATGGACCGCCAGTCCTCCAGCGTGCTGATCGACAGCACAATCCCTTCCTCAACATTGGTGATTGCCGGGACTCCAACCACCATTGCGAGCAATTGTTCCCGCGCTTTTTTATGCTTCTTGAGAAGGCTGCGAAGCTCCTCGCCAATTAAACTGCAGATCGCTTCGGGATTTGTTTTCCGTCCGGCTAGCTGGACTTGAGTCCTGTCGAGCTCTTCGCCGCTCAAATCCGTAAGCAGGAAGGAGATGCTCCCAGCGGTGATCTGCACGCCAAGAATGCACCCGCGTTCGGCCTTGAAACGGATCATGTCCGGGGGCCGGCCGCCGCTTGATTCGCCCTCACCCAGCGGCTTGATCAGATTCGCGGCAAGCAGGTCTGCGACTACGTTGGTGACGGTGGGAGCGCTCATTCCAGAGGCGCGAACCAGGTCCGCCCTCGAACACGATCCAGCCTCGCGCAGGAGCTTCAGAATGGTGAGCGCATTCGTGCGGCGAAGTAGAGCCGGTCTTCCTACAGCAATCGGTTCTTTTTTCACAAGGGACTCGTTCACGACAGCAGAAATCAATTGCTGTGCGTCACTCTCCGGATCAATGCTTTACAACGAGGATGCTCAATCTCCCACTTTTCACGGCCAGGATTGTTCTCCAGACCCAACCTGTTGAAGTCTGGCACTTTCTTCACCGAGTATAGCAAGTCCGGTATTCTCTGGCGGTCTGCGCGAAAGCTGGATCGGAATTGCGGGCGGATCTTCGATCCACACAGTGGGTGGCGCAGGGGTTTCGATGGAAAGCCGCTTTCTAAATAACAGTACCAAAGATTCGCCTCGTTCTCTACACTGATTGTGAACTCAGGCTGTGCGCTCCAGTTGGTTCAGCCTCGAAGGCGGCAATTCAATGGGCAGAGAACGGCGAACCGTTGGAGTCCAACGGCGCTTGCTGGTGATTTTGTGCAGCGTATCTTGCGTGCACGCGTGTTGGAGCCAGGTTCGCGTGCTGCTTGATCAGGTGGGCTACGAGACGCAGGCACCCAAGCAGGCGATCGTTTCCGGAACCGCGCAGGACCGCCCCGAGAGGTTCGGCCTGGTTGACGCCGATTCGAACAAAGTTGTTTTCGAAGCGAAGCTCACGCCCGCAGGTAAGGTCTTCAACTGGGAGAACCAGGTCTTCTGGACGGCGGATTTCTCCGCATGGCAGCGGCCTGGTCACTACATTCTTCAGGTGCACACAACCGGGGGCGACACCAGTTCGTGTGCTTTCGAAATCAACGACGACGTTCTTGAGCGCGATACCCTGTCCAACGTCATTTTTTACTTCAAGGGCCAGCGCGCAAGCGGGGAAATGGATGAGGCAGATCGCCATCTTATGCTTCCTGGCAAGAATGAAGGATTCGTCGATGTGCACGGAGGGTGGTACGACGCAACGGGTGACTACGGCATCCACCTCTCGCATCAGAATCCGACCTCGTACTTCAATCCACAGCAGGTTCCGCTGGCGGCCTGGAGTCTGTTGAAGAGCTATCAGGCTCTGGAAGCGCGCAAGGATGACAACTTCAGCGAATACGAGCGACGCATGTTGGATGAGGGGCTGTACGGGGCGGATTTCCTGGTGCGAATCAAGAGACCGAACGGCTCATTCTTTGAGACCATCAACGCGCCGGGCAGAGAAAAGCTGGCCAAGGACCGGGCTATTGGCGATCCCAACTGGAAGACGAAGATCAAGCTGAATGCATCCGACTCGACGGAGCGGTCTATCACAAATTCGGGGCCGCACGCATTTGAATCGAGCTTTCGCGCGGGCGGCGGCATGGCGATCGCGGCGCTGGCATTGGCGAGCACGATGCCGATCGATGGGGAATTGTCGCGAAAGGAATATTTGCGTGCGGCTGAAGAGGCGTTTGAGTTTCTCAATGCGCACAATCGCGAACTGCTGAATGATGGGGTGGAAAACATCCTGGACGACTATTGCGCCTTGATGGCCGCAACCGAGCTTTATGGCGCGACGCATAACGAGGCATACAAGCGAGCGGCCGATGCGCGCGCAGCCAGCCTGATGGCGCGGCTCACTTCATCGGGAAGCTGGCATGACTACTGGCGCGCAGACGACGGGACGCGCCCTTATTTTCATCCGTCAGACGCGGGCCTGCCCGTGATCAGCCTGCTTGAGTATTTGAACATTGCATCGGCTGACATCAAGCCCAAGGTGCTGGAAACTGTGGATCGCTCGCTGCGTTTCGAACTCGCTGTTACCTCGGAGGTCAACAATCCGTTCGGATATGCGCGGCAGTTGATTCGCACAGAAGGAGCGATGCGAACGGCATTCTTTTTTCCTCACGATACGGAGGCGGCGCCGTGGTGGCAGGGCGAAGATGCCCGGCTCGCCTCGCTTGCTGCAGCTGCGCGCATGGCTCTGCCATTGTTCGCGGACAAGCCGGAGTTTCAGTCGCAGTTGCGTGCTTATGCGTGGAATCAGCTGCACTGGATTCTCGGGCGCAATCCCTTTGACGCGACCATGCTGATGGGCAGCGGGCACGGCTATGCCCCGTACATGTTCTTCCGCTCGTATAAGTACACTGGCGCGCCGGGCGGAATTGTCAATGGCATCACCTCCGGACTCAAGGATGAAGACGGCATCGCCTTCAATCTCGGCTTTGCGGTAACAGGTAAGGATGAAGATTGGCGATGGACGGAGCAGTGGTTGCCGCACGCGGCCTGGTATTTGTATGCGGTGAGTCTTCCCCACTAATCATGCGCCCAATCCCTGCGCCCACAAAAAAGGGACCGCAGCCGTTGGCGCGGCTGCGGCGTGAAGCAGATGGAACAATCCTTGGGCAGAACTTGCCTTCGGTAAACTCTTATAGCGGTTCTCCAATTGGTGTATAGCGGAGCCACGATTCCAAAGTGGCGTTTTCCTCAAGGAAACGCCACCTTGCACGCCCCGGAATACTCCACGGGAATTGGAGAACCCCTCTAAAATGCGTATTTCAGTGAGAGCTGCGTGGAGCGGTTGTTGCTCACTGTGCCTGTAATCTGGCCAAAGTTGCCGTCGGTCATGCCGCTGTCCGGCGCAGCGTAGTCAGCGATGTTGAATGCGTTGAAGAAGTCCGCACGGAATTCAAGCCGATTCTCATGCCAGATAGGGAAGCTTTTGACGACGGCCATATCGATGTTCTGGAAGCTCGGAGCGCGCAACGAGCCGGGACGCACCGTGCCAAAAGAGTAGTTCGACTGTTCCTGGAAGATGCACTTACCATCGTCTTGATCCGGGCTGCAGGAAGTTCCCTGCACCTCTGTTCCCCAATAGGCATTGATGGAACGGTCGACCATCTTGAGGGGGCGAAGCTGGTTGGGACGCGCGGCGCCAGTGAATGCATTCACGGCGTTGGAGTAATGGGGTGGCGAGGAGACGGTGACCGGAAATCCGGAATAGTAGACCTGCGCTCCGCTGAGTTTCCAACCGCCGACAACTGAATTCACGACTGGATTCCAGTTGGAACCGAACTGTTTTCCGTGGCCAAAAGGCAGGTCATATACACCGGTCACAGAAATGTTGTGACGCGTGTCAGAGCCGGCGGGGCCCCATTCGCTCTTCGGATCGTAGGCATTCTGCTGGTAATATTGGCCGCTCCAGATGTTGTAGACCCCGTAGAAACCGATGTTGTCAGTCAGCGAATGGGAATAGGTGTAGTTTGCGGTTAATTCAAGTCCTGCTGTGAGATGCTGCCTGTAAACGGCCTGCAATCCGTTGTAATTGCTGGCTGATTCAGTTTGCGTGATTTTTGCTACGCCATCTTGACCAACGATGCTGGCGTAAGGAGCGGTCGCCGTCGGCGAGGTCCATTGGTTCCCCCAGTAGGGGTCGGTAAGGTGATGTCCGAGAATGCCGACATAGCCTACCTGGATGGTTGACGCATGAGCGATCTGATATTCGGTGGTGAGGCTGAACTCCTGCGTCTGGGCGGGCTTGAGATTCTTCGGCCAGATGTAGAAGGTGGTGGTGGGAACCTGGCTGGTGGGGAAGCCATTGGACGCCTGGTAATACACACCCGGTGAGTAGGGTGCGCCACCGCCAGCCGGACTCGGGCTCACGCCGGTCTGTTCGAAGTCGGTATGGAAGGGAGGGTTCTGCGTGAGGCGAAGGTTGGCGCCGGTGCCCTCGAGGTAGCTTGAGATCCCATAGCCGCCGCGAACCACGAAACGGGACTGCAGCTGATAGGCGAATCCCACGCGGGGCTGAAACTGCGCGTAGTCCGGATCATACAGAGCACGGCTGTTGCCATTGACGCCCGCGTACTCGATTTGCAGAGTCTGCATGTTCACGTTCGCCATCTTGTTATTCACTTCAAAGATGGGTTGATCGAACTCCCAGCGCACACCGATATTTACCGTCAGCTTTGGACTGACCTTGAAGTCGTCTTGCGCAAAAATGCCGTCGCGCCATTGGCGCTGCCCAGTGAGTCCAGTGACATCGCCGATCTGAACGTCCTGCACGCGATCAAGAAGAAAATCGGCAAGCGGGTATGGAAGACCGGATAGAGTGGGAGGAGCTGGATAGGGATTCGCGCTGTATTGGCCGTTGTAATTGAACGCGCCCAGCTCCCCGTCGTTTCCAGGATAGAAGCTGTTCTGCTCGTAGCGCAGGAATTCGCCGCCGAACTTCATCAGGTGGCGTCCTTTTTGCCAGGTGAAGTTGTCGGAATAGCCAAAAATGTTATCGACAAAAATCTCCGGCGAGGGATTGGTCCCGAATCCGCTTGGGTAGCCATTGCCGCTGGTCCCATTGAAGTTTTGCGAACTGAATCCCGCCGTCTTCTGCGGGTTTCCGGGAATCCCGACAAGCTGATTTCCGGTAAGACCGAAGATGCCGGAGGGGTCTGTCGAGACTCCATTGTTGAATTTGACTCTGCCGTAGTCAGCGGTGAATGAATTCACCATGGACGGGCTGATGGTGTGCACCCAGTTTGAGTCGAAGAAGTGGTCAGGATAGCTGTTGGCAATGGGGAAATTCACCGGGAGCGGATCGGCCGTGGTGCCATCGGCCGCGTAACCTTGCGAGTAGCGGAACGACGCTTTGTCGGAAGCGCGCAACTGCCAGTCGACTTTGGCGTCACCTTGATCGTTGAGAGCGAAGCCTGCGCCCGGGCCCTCGAAGTTACCGGCGATACCGAGCGGATCAGCTGAATTGGCTGGATGGTTCGGCAAAGGGTAGGCTTTGGGGTTCGAAAACAGGTAGAGAGCTACTGGATTGGTAATCGGGATCTGGTTGTTTGCAAACGCTTTTGGCTGGCCCGTTGCGGGGTCAATCGTCTGGGTGTCATAAAGCTGGGTGGGCATTGAGCCTGGGCCAAGCGATCCCGGCGCCAGAAGCGCCGACAGATCGCCTGTGCGGAATGCCGCGGGTATGACGCTGGAAGTGGTCTGGCCCGCGTTGTGATAGCGCATGGCCTCATAGTCGACGAAGAAGAAGACCTTGTCCCTGATGATGGGTCCGCCGAGCGTACCGCCATATTGCGCAGTGGTGTAGTCGCCCTTTGGAATTGCGTACTGGTCGTTGCTCCAACTGTTGGCGTCGAGACTATCGTTTTTCAGATATCCGAAAACGCTGCCGTGGAGCTGGTTACCACCGCTTTTCATGTTAGCGAGAACGGTTCCGCCATTCACATTGCCGAACTCCGCGTTTGCGTTGGATTCAACCACGCGCATTTCTGCGAGTGCGTCAGGACTGGGGCTGTAGGCGATGGTGTTGTTGATGTTCTCGTTGATCTCCTGACCGTCAAGCAGGTAGTTGTTAGCCTGCTGGCGGTTGCCGTCCACTGAAACCTGGTTTCCTGCGTCGATGTTGCGCTCGGTCGAGTCGCTTCCGCCGAAAGAACTGAATCCTGGCGCAACCGCTCCCGGGGTGTAGACCGTCAATTGCGAGAAATCGCGGCCATTCAACGGAACGCTGTTAATGGTATTTTCAGTAAACGTTTCGCCCAGTGTCGCGCTTTCAGTGTTGAGGATCGGCTGCATCTGGCCGGAGACATTCACCGTTGCCGTGGCCGCGCCGATGTGAAGCGGAATGTCGATCTTGGCGGTCTGGTCGATCTCGAGCGAGAAGGGCCCATAGTCAACTGTCTCGAATCCAGGCGCCGAAACTCTCAGGCTGTACTGTCCAATCTGAAGAAACCGGATGGAATATTCGCCAGTGGCGTTGGTCTTTGTCGTTGTCGCGACAGCGGATGCCGTGTTGGTGGCGGTCACCGTGGCGCCGGAAACGATAGCGCCGCTTGGGTCGGTGATGGTGCCGCGAATGGCGCCCGTCACCGTCTGCGCCTGACAGTTGAAGGTGGCGAGACAGAGGGAAAGCAGGATGAGTGGAAATCCGCAGCGTTTCATAGGCCTCTCTTTCTTTGTTACGATTCTAAAGAAAGTAAACAAGCAGCCGATTACGTGACACTCTTGGGAACAGAAACTGAAATCGGCGATGCGTGAAGGCTACACGCCGTCAAAAAATAAAGCAAGATTAAATTCGCATCAAATGATCAAATCGAGCCCGCTCCTTAGGGATTGAGCCTCTTCAAACTTCTAAGACAAAGGGTCGTCGAGTATCGATCTCGCAGCATAAGCTATTGAATCAAAATCGGTTAATCTGAATCTGTCTTGCCTTTCATCGCAGGCTCGCCTTGCTGCGATCTGCTTTGCGGTACCGACCAGGCGGTAAGTGCATCGCAATAGGGTGGTTAAGCAACCAGGGATTGCAGTCAACTTCTTGCTCCCTGCGATGCCCAGGTTTAAAAAGAGCATTGGATATCGGCATATTCCTGCGCTTCCGCGTAGATGTCGCCGCACAGGATTCTGGGGGAATATGCTGGGTAGTATCCTTGCCCTGGCTCGGGCCGCGTTGCTTGATCTACCCGATTGTGATTGAATTGTGGCTTATTGATCAGCAATGCTACCGCCGGTAACTGCAAGGCGGTTCGCGCCGGGTTTCTAGTGCGGAGAGGCTGTTCTAGAGACCGGGCAGGCCGGTGCCCAACAGTTTGTTAGGAAGATTGAGAAACAATGATATTTCCAAAGATCCAGGGACCAGCAGTAGAGTCTTCCGTCAGGTTCGAAATTGCCGCACTGGTGCTGCTCGTGGCGGCAATCCCATTCTTCGGACAAGCCCAGTCAACATCCTCCGCAGGCCACAAGCGATTGGTTGCCTATTATCTCTATCAGGATCAGACTCGGACTCCCGCTTACACGGCGAAGCAGATTCCGTACAAGAAGCTCACACACCTAATCCATGTTGCATTGGTGATTGATCCCGCCGGAGATGGCGCGGTTCAGGTCTCGCATAACGCAATCGAGCCCGTGCTGATTCCGCGAGCGCACAAGGCAGGAGTGCGTGTGCTGGCATGCGTGCAGGGGGAGGCCGCTGCATTTCGCAAAGCAGCTGCAACGGCCGAGACACGCTCACTGTTTGCGCGGAATCTCAAGCAATTTGTCCTCAAATATTCCTATGATGGAATTGATATTGACTGGGAAGTTCCCGAGGGTCCGACGGATGTAGCCAACAATGTTCTTCTTATGCAGGCTCTCCGCGATGAGCTTCCGGCGCCCCGCTACCTGCTGTCGATGGCCACTCCGTCGGAGCCCGGCCATTGGGGTGAATTTGACTTTGCACATCTGACGCCGATTGTCGACTTCTACAATGTCATGACGTACGACTTCCACGGTCCGTGGACCAACCACGCGGGCCACAATTCTCCGCTGTTTTCCAATGGCGCCGATCCTGGCCACGATGGCAGCATCGACGACAGTATGAATCTTTACCTCAACAAGCTGGCCGTGCCGCCGGAGAAGATCAATCTGGGCACGGCGTTCTATGGATACCAATTTCCTGTTGGCACATTGCACGGCCCGTGCAATTGCGAAAAATCGACTGGAAGCCACGACTATGCTGCATACATCAAGCCGCGCATCGGCAAGGACGGCTGGGTGGAGGCGTTTGATCCCATCGCGATGGCGCCCTACCTCGTTCACGACGAACCAGCGCCCGGCTTCATTACCTACGACGATCCCGATTCGACAGCACGCAAGGTGGACTACGCTCTTGAGGTGCGCAACCTTGGCGGAGTCTTCATGTGGGAGTTGTCAGGGGACTATGACGGAAAGAAGCAGGAGCTGCTTGACAGCATGTTCAAAGCCGTCAAGCGGATTGACCGGCAACAGCATTAGTCCAGAGACATTGGCGGCGCCCGCGCGTGTTCGATGGACGAGCTTCGAGATTTGCAACTGAACCACTACGCCGCGGCCTGAATTTCTCATGAGCGACCGGCTTCTATTGCGCGTGACCTTGAATGCCGCTGAGATCGACAACTGTAGAAGACTCTTGATCAGACTCGTTGGCCACGTAAAGATTGCTGGAACCGGGAACCACGGCGAGAGCATAGGGGCTTCTTCCAGCCGGCAGCGTGGCGAGGACCGTGTTTTTCCCGGCGTCAATGATCGTGACGCTGTTGCCGATGGTGTTTGCGACAAAGACAAGCTGGCGATCTGGATCAAGGGCAATCGCTTTCGGATGGTCGCCAACCGGAATCGTTGCGATTATCGAGCCGGATTTCGCATCGACAACGGTGACGCTGTTCTCTCCGTAGTTGGCCACGTAGAGCACCTGAGCCTTGGAATTCACGGCAATCGCGCAGGGGATCGCTCCCGCACGCAAAATCTGAGGTTCGGCGGAAGCGGCGGTCAGAGCGGCCAGGTCTGCGTTTTCGATGCGAGTCACATAGACAGTTCCGCTGCTCTCGTCGAGCATCAGGCCCCAGGCATGCCTTCCCACGGGGTGTTCGCTGAACGTTCGGTTTGCCTCATCCAGTACTTTAACCGCGCCACCATAGCCGAGCAGGTAGACCGTTCCGGTATGAGAGTTGATTGCGATCAGGTCAGCCGAGCCGGTCTTAAAATCTGTAACTGTATTGGTCGCTCCATCGAGAATGCTGACCTGGTCGCCGAATGTATGCGTGACGAAAACTTTGCCAGTCGCCGAATCCGCAGCGATGGAGTAAGGGTGGCTTCCAATGGGCAAAGTCGCTAAAACAGTGTCTGAAGTTCCATCGAGTACGCTCACCGTGCCATCCCCGGCATTGGCAATGTAAGCCGTGCCAGTCTGGGTGTTCACAGCGATGGACACCGGTTCCGATCCAACCGGCACGCGGCGCACGTGCTTGCCGAGGTCTGAATAAATATCAACTGCGCCATGGCTTGTGTCCACCGCATAAACCTTCCCTGTGGCCGGACTGAAAACGATGGCGCGGGGATTGATCAATCCGCTGCTCGGCGCGGCGAGTCGCCCAGTCGCGGGAGCCGGTTGCGCCATCAGCGCGATGGCGGCCGCCAGGGCGCCAATGGCCAGGGGAACGGAAAAGGATTTCTGCACCACGCCATTCAGGAAGCGGGAATTCATGAGATACTTCACCTTGATTACTAAGTATGCTGACTGCGGCGGGCTTGCGCAAGGGGTCAGCTGCGATTGTCTGATCCATCGCGCATAAAGTTGCGATGGAGAGCTGGTCTCAAGCAAAATCTGGCGAATCGCGAGGACGATGAATGTTGCATACAAGCGGTATGTTTTCTCGGTGCGGTCGGTTTCTGCTATTGGGTCTGATTACGCTGATTTCGCTCCGCGCAGTTCACGCTCAGCAAACGCGGTTTAAGGTCGTGGCCATCGCAGAAAAGGGTGGAATCCACAAACCCTTTGTCGATGCTGCGAAAGTTTGGCTGGCGCGCGAGGCGGACGCCGATGGATTCACCGTCGACTACATCGAAGACACAAGCAAGATCGACGACGCCTTTCTTTCCCAATACAAGCTCTTCATTCAGCTCAATTTCCCGCCATACGCATGGACGCCCACGGCAATGGCAGCGTTCCAGAGATACATTGAGGAGGGACGCGGGGGGTGGATTGGCTTCCACCACGCCACGCTGCTGGGCGAGTTTGACGGATATCCTATGTGGCCATGGTTTTCCAACTTTATGGGAGGGATCCGATTCACAAAGTACATTCCCACCTTCGTCAACGGAACTGTCACTGTTGAGGCTCCGGAGCATCCGGTGATGAAGAATCTTCCCAAGCACTTCATCATTGAGAACGAGGAGTGGTACACCTACGACAAGTCGCCGCGGCCCAACGTGCGCGTGCTCGCAAGTGTTGATGAGAACACCTATTCGCCCGCGAGCAACATCAAGATGGGCGACCATCCAGTCGTCTGGACCAACGAGCACGTCAAGGCTCGCAATGTGTACATCTTCATGGGCCACCATGGCGAGCTCTTTCAGAACAGCGCCTTCACAACTCTCTTTCACAATGCAATTCTGTGGGCATCGCAACGATGATCAAACGTCTCTGTCTCGGACTCGCAGCCTTCGCGCTCAGCGTCACGCCGGCGATTACGCTCGCTCAGAAAGCTCCGCTGCACGTTCTCGCGTTTTACTCCACCAATGTCGAAACCGACCACGTTGACTTTGCCAAGCAGGCGGTGAAATTCTTTGCCGACGCAGCCAAAAGGGATGGCTTTCAGTTTGAGTCCACAACAAGCTGGGACGATTTGAACGCGGAACGTCTCAAGTCGATTCAGATTGTTGTATGGCTCAATGATTCAGCACACACGGGCCCGCAACGCGCGGCGTTCCAGCAGTATATGGAGCATGGGGGGGGCTGGTTTGGATTTCATTTTGCCGCGTACAACGACAGCGGCACGCACTGGCCGTGGTTCGTTGAGTTTCTTGGCGGTGCGGTGTTTTACGGAAATAGTTGGCCGCCATTGCCTGCGACTCTCCACGTTGACGATCCATCCAGTCCGATTACCAGGCACCTTCCTGCCAAGTTTATTTCTCCGGCAAACGAGTGGTATAGCTGGCAGCCAAACCCGCGAGCCAACAAGGATGTGAAGGTTCTTCTCACGCTCGATCCATCCAATTTTCCGCTTGGCTTCAAGGACACGCTTACCGGTGGCGATATTCCAGTTGCCTGGACCAACAGCAGGTACAGGATGGTGTACGTGAACATGGGGCACGGTGACAGGATATTCTCAGATCCGCATCAGAACCAGATGTTTGAGGATGCGCTGCTGTGGCTTGGTGCCAAGCACTGAAACCCACTCTTCGCGGGATCAGTTATTGCTCCATGACTCCGTATTCGAAGCGCGGGGGAAGGCGACAACCAGTTCTCTCCACCATCGCCAATGTGAGGGCCTGCGGCGCCAGGAGGGAAGTGATTCCTTCCCAAGGCTCGGCGACAGCATCCACGCGAACAGGGAAGAGCAGATCGGTCGGCTCGCGGTCGGCTTCAGAAACAAGAACCACCTTGCCGCCTCGACGATTACACTCATGGGCAAGCTTTATGCCAAGTTTAGCCACGCGACCCAATGCGAAAATAATGGCCACATGCGAAGCGTCCACATCGAGGTTGGGTCCGTGACGGAAGCCTGCACCCGTATGAACGGCGGCGCGATGGCCGGTCATTTCGCGGATGCACAGCGCGCTCATGATGGCGCCGCCGTACGCTGCCCCGCGGCCGATGATCTCAGTGTTCGCCGCGCCGCGACAAAACTCCTCAAGATTGCTGCGCATGCTGAAGATGCGGCCGAGGTTGGCGGAGAAGTTCTCCGCTGCGTCTAAGGCATCTTTCTGCCATGGAATTCCGAGAATTTCAGACGCAGTAATGATTGCAGCGGCAGCGGCGTTGGTATAGGTCTTGGTTGCGTTTCCATATTCGGGCCCTGCCAGGATGGGGAGCCTGTTTTCCGTAAGCTTCCAGCAGGTGCTCGCCGGATTGTTGGAGATCAGCGCCAAGGGCCCGGTCGTGCCGTGCTTGAACAGTTCCACAAGCTCAGCGCTTTCCCCAGAGGTGGTGAGCAGGATGGAGAGCGCCGCGTCGTCCCAGACTGAAACTCCGTAATGCAGCCACTCGCCGGCATCCACTGTGAACGATGGCCTGCCGTGAGATTGCAGGGTGGTTGATCCGCTGATCGCGGAGCAGAAGGATGCTCCCATGCCGATGAAGAGAACAGGGCCGGCCTTCGCCGCAGCTGCGTCCCGCAGCGTATCCAGGGTGGATCGGATCGCCGGGTCGGAGGCGTACGCACGAATGAGTTCATGGAGCTTCTGCGGCTGCTCGCGGCATTCGATCTCCAGAATCTGCGCCCCGGTGGCAGAAAGCAGTTCCCTGGCCGGTTCTATTCCAGAGATCCAACGGCGGGTGCGACTGCTGGTGGAATCCATCTGCTTTTCCCCTGCCTCTCAATCATTTTAAGTTAATTTGTAATGGTTGCTTAAAAAGTGGTTTAATTGTACCAGAAGCTCTCAGATCAGCATCTCTACACAAATTGGGGGACACATGACCGGCTCCATTTCGACTGTGCGCCCCAGTGTCAACAGCTTCTTCATCGCCAAGGTCTCCCTGATTGCCGGCCTGGGCGGCGTCCTCTACGGTTTTGATATGGGGATCATCGCGGCGGCTCTCATCTTTGTTCGCTCCACTTTTTCGCTGTCGACCCAAATGGAAGAGGTTGTCGTCAGCGTCGTCTTGATTGGCTCTATGCTCGGCGCGGTTGTGGGCGGAATGTTTGCCGATCGATTTGGACGAAGGACGATCCTGGTGTGGGGCGGCGTGCTGTTTATCGTCGGATCGATCCTTGCGCTGCTGGCGCCGAACGTCCTGACACTGATCGTCTCAAGAACCCTGCTTGGGATCGCAATTGGATTCACGTCGGTCACGGCGCCCGTGTATGTCTCGGAGCTTGCCCCACCGCAATCCCGCGGAATGCTGATTGGCTTCTATCAGTTCGCGCTCACCGTAGGAATTGCGCTGGCCGACCTGGTTGGCTACTGGCTCGCCGACGGGCACGCGTGGAGGTCGATGTTTGGCCTGGGTGCGATACCTGCCGTCTTGTTTCTTCTGCTCGTGATCACGGTTCCTGAAAGCCCTCGCTGGCTGGTCGCGCACGGAAGATCAAGCGAAGCGGAAGCGATTCTGCATTCCTATACGGACGAAGAGGGCACGGCGCTGCTGCTGGCTGATATTCGCGCAAGCCTCCTGGTCACCATGGAAAAGCGATGGGCCGCGCTCTGGACCCCAACTGTGCGGCGAGCACTTGTGATTGCTGTCGGATTTACCGTGTTGCAGCAGGTGACCGGGATCAACACCATCATCTATTACGGGCCTCAAATCTTCGCCCTGGCGGGCATCGGCTCTGACCGGAGCGCCATCTTCGCGACGCTTCTTGTGGCCATTGTGAACGTTCTCGCCACGATCATCGCGCTGGTGCTGGTCGATCGCGTAGGGCGAAAGCCGCTGCTGTATTGGGGCGTCAGCGGAATGATGCTATCGCTGTTCCTGCTCGCTTTTTCGTTTCACAATCAGGCTGCGTTGGGGACCTCGATGGGCATCATTGCGACCGGGTGTTTGATGGTCTACATCACATGCTTCGCATTCAGCATGGGACCGATCGCGTGGATCATTGTCGCCGAGGTTTTTCCGTTGCGACTGCGAGCGCGCGGAGTTGCCGCTGCCACTTTGGGTTCCGGTGCGTCCAACTTTATTGTCTCGCTTACATTTCTTTCGCTCATCAAGGGCGCAGGTAACACAGCCACATTCTGTATCTACGGGGTCTTTTGCATCATCACGCTTTTCTTTGTTGGCTTTGTGATGCCTGAAACCAGGGGGTGCGCATTGGAAAGCATCAGCGCCGAACCTCAACGGGCGAACCACAACCATTGATCCATCAACCATAGTGTTGCTTCAAGCGGCAGTGCATGAAATCTATCTGCGAGGCGTCTCAGGCAATGGCACAGGAACGATCGACAGGGCCTGCTTCTTCCCTGACAAACATCCAGGACTCAACCCCCCGCTACGTGGTCGGCGCTGACATCGGTGGGACAAGTTTGCGATTGGCTCTCGCCGACGGCGAAGGGGCAATCCTGGGAAAGTGGTCGGCATCTACGGTGGGCACAGGGGATGCTGCTGCGGTGGTGCGTTTGATGCGCGAAGGAGTTGATACGCTCCTCAAGGAGGCGTCGTTACGGCCCAATTCGTTGAGCGCGATCGCGGCTGGCGCGCCTGGCGTGACCGATGTCGACAACGGTGTTGTAATTGCGACATCGTACCTGATGGGTTGGCGCGACGTTCCCTTCCGCGAAATGCTTGAGGCTGAGTTCGGAGTGCCAGCCTCGGTGGACAACGATGTGAATCTGGCAGCCATCGGCGAGCAAAACGCGGGCGTCGCGCAAGGAGCGGGCGATTTTGTTTTCCTGGCGATCGGAACGGGGCTGGGCGCCGGCATTGTGATCAATGGCGAACTGCATCGCGGCAACATCTGGACCGCGGGAGAAATCGGTTACATGCTCGTCCCCGGCACAAATGAGTCTCCGGCGGGACGTGGTGAACCGGGCGCACTCGAAGCCATTGTCGGCGGCGAGGGGATCAAGTCGTTGTGGAAGAGCCGCTGGCGCGCTGATCTGACACCGCTTCCCATGGAGGCTACGGCAACGCAGATATTCGACCATGCGGTGGCATCAAACCCGCTTGCACAGGAAGTTCTCGAGCTTGTCGCGCGCACTCTCGGCTATGCAATCTACAACATTTCGCTGATCCTGAATTCTCCATTATTTGTACTTGGCGGGAGCATCGGGGTTCATCCTGCGTTTGGCGCCGCCACGCGCGCGGTACTTGATGCGCGGCGTGAACAGGTCCAGCCTTCGCTGGTTCCTAGCGGGCTGGGAAAGGACGCGCAACTGATGGGCGCGATCTTCCTGGCGCTCCAGACTGCAACCAAAAGTGAAGCTCTGCCGGCGAGTTGAGGGCTGCTCATTCCGAGCCTTCGTCCGCAGGCTATTTGCCCTTCCAATAGTCGCTGAATCCGGAGTACTCCGAAGCGACATTCGCCAGAATGATGCGTCGGAGTTCGAGTACATCCACCGATCCCAACTGCTTGTAAAGCACCTTCCCGTCAGGAGACAGAAGCACGGTGTAGGGTACGGCGGAGTCCCACGTGGGATCGAATGCTTTTTGCATGTCCGCGGTGTCCGTCGATGAAAACAGGAGATTGCGGCTTGTGGCATGCTTCTTTTGAAGGAAGCGCAGGACGCTGGCCTGCTCGTCCGGCATGTTCACCGAGACGGTGACCAGGGACAGATCGCGGTCGCTATACATGCGCAATGTGTCTTGAAGATCGGCAAATTCAGCGATGCAGGAGCCGCACCAAGTGGCCCAGAAATCAACCAGCATCATTTGATGCGAGGGATTGGTGCGAAGCTTGGCGAGATCGGCCTTTGAGACCTGAGTCACGGTGACCGGCTGCGCCTCAATTTTCTGTAAGGTTGCAATCCGATCCGCCGACTTCTCACTCCATTTGGTTGAACAGCCCATGGCGCCGGTGTGCGTAACGCGAACTTCGCGATGCGCAAGCAGATCGTCAAGGGCATTGCGCGCATCTTTCGTCTTGACCAGTTCGACTCGATAGTTGTCGTCAATGCGGCCTTCGTAACGCAACCGCCGCGACTGATCGAAGATGAAGACGTGAGGGGTTGCCTGCGGCCCGTAAGCGCGCGCTACTTTCTGCGTATCTCCATCGTAGAGGTACGTGTAGGTCAGGTGCTTGTAGCGCACGCGAATCTTCATTTCATCCAGGCTGTCACTCACGTCGGAAGAGTCCAGTTCGTCAATGCGCAGAGCTTTCGGATCGTTGGGCTGAATGGCCACCAGCGCGACTCCGCGGCTCTTGTAGTCCGCGGCCAGGCGTTCGATGCGCTTCTCATACATCTGCGCGATTGGGCAATGGTTGCAGGTAAACACGACCACGAGAATCGGGCTGGCTGCGTAGTCGCTCAGACGATGGATCTTGCCGTCGGTTCCAGGCAATGCAAAGTCCGGAGCCGGGGAGCCGATGGGCAAAATCGGATGCGTCTCGGCCGAGATGGCCGCCACAGAAACCAGAAACAGAATGAAGACCTTCAGCATATCTCTCAACTCCTCAAATCTCCCGCTACTGCCAACCGACTGACTTTCCGTCATTTCGCCTGCTCGAAGCAAAACGTGATATCGTTCCTAATTAATCATTAGTATGTACCCTTGCGGGAGTAAATGGGCAAGAATATTCGCTCCATCCTCAAATTTGGGTAAAGCGAACGAAGAACCGTTGATTGCATTTTGTGCCCGGCAGCGAATCGATTCTTTGCCGGCTGCATCGGGAAACTCTCGAGAAATTCAGACTTTGAGCCAGAGGAAATGTGGGGGCACCTTGAACCAATTGCTTACTGTCGTCATCTTGTTTGCGCTTTGCAATGCAGTTGCTCCAAACGCATTTGGCGGCGAAGGCATTCCGAAGGCCGCCTGGAAGCGTCCTCTTGGCCTGCCCCTTGAGAACTCCGGCAAGACGCGCAGTCCAGGCGATATCGATGACGGCTACTGGCAGGGAGTTCCCGTTGGCGGTTTTGGAGCAGGAACGTTCTCCCGCAGCTATCGCGGCGATTTTGCACGGTGGCATATCAAAGCCGGCGTCCATAAATATGAGCCGGTATACGCCAATCAATTCGCCATGTTTCAGCAGTCCGAGGGCGACGCGCAGGGTATGGCGCAAGTATTGATGAATGGCCATCCGGGTGGGAGCGAGCTATCGAGCTGGAAATGGGATTATCCGGTCGGCGCCGGCGAATACAACGCTCTCTTTCCCAAGGCGTGGTTCGACTACCGTTGGGACAAGTTTCCCGCGCACGTGGTTGTGGAGCAGCTTTCGCCGGTGATTCCCGGCAACTATCGCGAATCGAGTTACCCTGTGGCCGTGTACCGGGTGCACGCCGAAAATCCAACCGACAGAACGGTTACCGTCTCTGTACTTCTCTCCTGGACCAACATGTCAGGATGGTTTCGCACCTTTACGCGCGACTTTGCGGGGTCGCCGAACCAGGGCAATCACAATGATTACGTGAGCGAGAAGCTCGACGGCAACACAACCATGAAGGGGATCGTCTTCGACCGCAACCGGGCCGGGGATGCGCCCAATGAATGGGATGGACAGTTCGCGATTGCCGCGCTCGATTCTGCTGGGGTGGAAGTCAGCTATCAAACTACATTTATGGCGAGTGGGGACGGCAAAGCTGTTTGGGCTCCCTTTTCGAGAGACGGCAGGCTCGCCAACGACGGCAAATCCTGGGTGAGCGACAAGGAAAAACTAGCCGGTGCCATTGCCGTGCGATTCACGCTGCGGCCTGGAGAGAAGAGAGTTGTTCCCATTGCCCTCTCGTGGGATTTCCCAGTTGTCCAGTTTGGAGAAGGGAGAAAATGGAATCGGCGCTATACGGATTTTTACGGAGCCTCAGGACGCACCGCGTGGAAGATTGCCCGCGATGGGCTGCTGCACTGCGCCGAATGGAGCGATGCGATCGACAAATGGCAGGCGCCGTTTGTCAATGATGAGAGCAAGCCGCTTTGGTATCGCGGCATGCTTTTCAATGAGCTCTACGCGCTGACCGACGGAGGAACGTTCTGGGGGCGCCAGGTTGGCTCCGACGCAAAGTCGACCCCGTCATTCGCCCTGCTTGAATGCTTTGATTACGCATACTACGGAACGCTCGATGTGCGTTTTTATGCGTCGCTTCCGCTGTTGAAGTTCTGGCCGAACATCGACAAACAGGTGCTGCTGGAATTTGCGGATACTGTCACGAAGGAATGGCCCGAGCAAGGGCTCTGGGTCTGGAAATCGGAGCAGACCGGCAAGCCTGTTACGCATAAGCGGAAGAAGATTGGCGCAGTGCCGCACGACCTCGGAGTTCCGGAAGGGGATCCCTTTATTGCTGTGAATGAACCTGGCTGGCAGGATACCAATGACTGGAAGGACCTCAACTCCAAGTTCGTTCTGATGGTCTATCGCGACTATGTGCTGACCGGACGAACCGATACGGCCTTTCTCCGCCGCACGTGGCCCGCGACGCAAGCTGCCATCGAGTATCTACGGCAGTTCGATCGCGGCGGTGGAGTACCCGAGAACGGAGGCTATCCCGACCAGACTTACGATGACTGGGTGACGAGCGGCGTCAGCGCGTACTCGGGCGGCTTGTGGCTTGCCGCGTTGAGGGCCGCGGAGGAAACGGCTCGGGCGCTTGGGGATGCGAATAAAGCCACGGAATACCATGCGCTGTTTTTACAAGGGCAGAAGACTTACATTGCGCAGCTTTGGAATGGCGAATATTTTCGCTACGACACGGGGAGCGAGTCCAAAGATGACATTCAGACCGACCAACTGGCCGGACAGTGGTATGCGAACCTTACTGGCCTCGGCGATATTGTTCCGCACGCGATGCAGGTCTCAGTGATGAAGAAGATTTTCGACTTCAACGTCATGAAATTTGGCGGCGGCGAGATGGGCGCGGCCAATGGCATGGCGGCGGACGGCACAATCCTTACGAACGCCGAGGCAAAGGAAGTATGGGTGGGCACCACTGCGGGCTATGCCGGGCTTCTGATGAGCGAAGGCCTGAAAGAGGAAGCGTGGAAGACCACCTGGGGGCTCTATCACGTGATCTACGAGAGCAAGGGCTACTGGTTCCGGACGCCGGAAGCCTGGGATATTACGGGCAATTTCCGGGCAGGCATGTATATGCGGCCAACCGCTATGTGGGCTCTGGAGATGACGCCACCCAGAACAGAGCCAGCCCCGTGAATTCTGCGGTGCAAGGGCAGTAAGGGTCTATCTCTTAGATTCCTTTGAGCGGAATTACCCACGATTTCGTCTAACATGCGTCCAAAGAAAGAGTATTCCTCATTTCATTCGTTCCCTGCGGTAGCACCACCTTCCACTATTCTTCATACCTGGGGAACGGCAAGAGTGTTTGCGGGATAATGAATGTGCTGGAGCGCCTTGCATGAAATCGTCTTCTGCTGAAGCGGGGCCCAGGTGAGCAGCCCTGGCAGTTTGCCCGAGGGTCAAGAGAAAGCAGTGTCCGCGGACCCGGCGTCCGGTACGGGGCCACGCCGCTGGCCGTGGGCGCTGGTTGTTGCAGTGTCGACCGCGCTGGTGGCTGTGGGGGTGCTTTCGGTCGTTTTTCTTCGTGTCAAAAGAGTCGATCATATGGGGGCTGGCTCACAGGCGACCCAGGGACCGGCCGCGCCTCAAACCCTGCGTCTCAACGGCATGACTGCCGCAGTGGTTGCCCGATCAATTCAGGCTCCGTTGATCGCCGGCCAAACGGTGGGCACGCTTACGATTACCAGGCTTGTTCCGAGCGGGACCCGCGTGAAGCAGGGGGATTTGCTGGTTGAGTTTGACCGCCAGGCGCAGCTCCGCGACTTCATCGATAAGCAGGCACAGAGCGACGATGAAAATGAGAAGGTGGTCGAAGAGCAGGCGAAAGAGGCCGCTGAGCGCGCCAAGGACGAGACCGAGATCAAACAGGCGGAGGATAGTCTCGCCAAAGCCAAGCTGGAAATGGAGAAGGTTGAGCTGCTCTCCCGCATCGACGCGGAGAAGGCGCAGGAGGATTTGGACGAGGCCGAAGCCACGCTGAAGCAATTGAAGGAGACCTTCGATCTGAAGCGCAAGGCGGCGCAAGCCTCCATTCGCATTCTCGAAATCCAGCGTGACCGCACCCGCGAGACCATGGTTCATGCCCAGGCCAACTCTGCCCTGATGGAGATTCATTCCCCGATTGCCGGCATCGTTGTTTTGAACACCATCTGGAAAGAAGGGAACATGGGTGAGGTGCAGGAGGGCGACCAGGTGCGCCCTGGCGTGCCGTTTATGCAAGTGGTCGATCCGGCTGTTATGGAGGTGCGCGTTCCCGTCAACCAGGAGGATCTGCTTGATCTGAAGATTGGTGAGAGGGCGCTGGTTCATCTCGACGCGTATACCGACTTTGCGCTTCCCGGACAGCTGGAATCCATTGATCCGATGGGAACGCCGGGCGATTTCTCTCCCAAGCTTCGCAAATTCTCCGCCACATTTTCGATTGAAGGCCACGACTCCCGCCTAATGCCCGATCTTTCGGCTGCGGTGGATGTGGATCCGCAGAGCGCCGCTAGCGCAGAAAGCGGAGTGAAGTGATGCAAGGGCTCAGGGACCTGTGGGGTGGAAAAAAGGCGTGGACTGTGGCCGCGGTCCTTGCTTTTGCCAGTGCGGCTGTCTTTGCATTCGTTCACTACTCCCGAAAGGCTCCAACGGTCCCAACCTTCCAAGTCAAGCGTGGCGAGTTTCTTGACGCTCTCCAGTTTCGCGGGCAACTGAAAGCGATGAAATCGGTCACCATTACCGCGCCTTCGAATGCGGGCGACCTGCAAATTCTCAAAATCGTAACCGACGGAACCCAGGTGAAGAAGGGCGACGTTGTGGTCGAGTTCGATCCGTCAAAGACCAAGCAGGATCTGGCGCAGGACCAATCGACGCTGAAGTCTTCGCAGGCTGAGATTGACCAGGTTCGCGCGGAGGGCCGGCTCACGGAAGAAGTGGATACCACCGCGGCGATGAAAGCAAAATATGACGTCGATTTGGCCAAACTCGATGCCAGCAAGAGTGAGGTTGTTTCCAGGATTGAAGGAGCCGAAGCCAATTTGAAAGTTGCCGACGCGCAACAGGGTTTGCACGAGGCAGAGGAAAAACTGAAGTCCGACACGTCTATCGATGAGGCGACGATTGAAGGTAAAAAACACGCAAGCCGAAAGGCGGATTTTGACGCGCAACGCGCAGAGACCGCGTTGGCGGCGATGACTTTGCGGGCGCCGTCCGACGGAACCATCAGTCTTCTTTCCATTTGGCATAACGGCGGGGAAGGCCCTTTCAAAGCTGGTGAACGGGCGTGGCCCGGCACGCCGATTGCGGAACTGCCTGACGCCGCTTCGATGCGTGTTGCAGCGCGTGTCGACGAGACAGAGCGCGGGCGATTGGCAGTGTCGCAGCCGGTGACGCTGCAACTGGATGCGATTGCCGACCGCCAGTTCACGGGCAAAGTGGAACGCATCGGCACCATTGCTACCTCCGACTTTTCCGCGGGCTGGCCCATCCCGCGCAACTTCGATCTGGAGATAGGCATCGACCAGGCAGATCCTCGTCTCAAACCTGGAATGACCGTGCAGATCAATATCATGGTTGGACGAGTTGAGGATGCAATCACGATCCCCGCACAGGCCTCCTTTCTGAAATCCGGCCGCACTGTGGCCTACGTTTGGAACGGTTCTGCATTTGAGGAGCGCGTGATTCAAATTGAACGAAGGAGCCGCGACCGCATCCTGGTCTCCTCAGGCTTGAAGCAGGATGACCTGGTGGCGCTCCAGGATCCGACGGGGAAGGAGTGAGATGGCGCGCGTAAAGAAGCATCGCATCCTGATCTGGACAATCGCAGTCATTGTGCTGGTTGGCGGCATCGGCGCGGTTGTGGCATCCAGCCGCGTAAAGCTCACTACCCACGGCGATGAGATTCCTCTGGCGGAGGTCAAGCGTGGAGAGATCGACCTGAAGGCCCACGCCACTGGAGAACTGCGCGCGAGCCATTCGATCATGCTCGCTGCACCCGCCGTCGGTGGAGACTCGCTGCAGATCACTCGTCTGCTGCGCACCGGCGAGTCCGTGAAAAAGGGCGACATCGTTTTCGAGTTCGATCCAAGCGAACAGCTTTACAAGCTGGAGCAGAATCGCTCAGAGCTGCTCCAGGCCGAACAGGAGATCACCAAGGCGCAGGCGGATGCGGCGGTGCTTGCCGCAAAAGACAACGTTGAGTTGTTGAAGGATCGCTATGGTGTGCGCAGGGCCGAGCTTGACGTTCAGAAGAACGAACTGGTCAGCAAAATCGACGCCGATAAAAACGACCTTGCGCTTCAACAGGCAAAGCGAGTGCTGGCCGAGCAAGAGAAAGACATCGAGTCGCACAAGGCTTCCGGCCAGGCCGCTACTTATCTGGCGAAGGAAAAATACAACAAGGCCAAGCTGGGCATGGACCAGGCGCAGCAAAACCTGGATAAAATGCACGTCACGGCGCCCATGGATGGATTGGTCTCGATCCAGAAAAACATGAATGCATCCGGCGGTTTCTTTTTCACGGGAATGTCTTTGCCCGACTACCACGAGGGTGACCAGGTGCAGCCGGGCAGTTCGATCGCGCAGATTGTCGATCCCCAGGGGTTGGACCTCACTGCGAAGATTGCGGAGCAGGATCGTGCGAATGTCCAGGTGGGCCAGCAGGTTGAGGTGGTCTTCGACGCTTTGCCCGGTCGCGCGTTTCACGGAACCGTGAAGAGCGTAGGCGGAATGTCGGTGCGGCAATTCTTCTCGAGTAATACGAACGGCAACTTTGAAGTGTCGATTCAGCTCGCGGATGCTGATCCGCTCTTGCGCTCCGGATTCACGGCGAACATTGTCTTTCTCGGCGGCACCAAAAAGAATGTGCTCTATCTGCCGCGGCAGGCGCTCTTTCTCAAAGACGGCAAGCGGATTGTCTATGTCAAGAAAGACAACGGCTACGACCAGCGGGAGGTAAAGATCGAAACCGAGAATGAAAGCCGAGCGGCAATTGATGGATTGGAAGAAGGAAGCAAGGTTGCGTTGATCGACCCGACCGCGCCCCGCAAAACAAACGGCTCCGGTTCAGCGCCCAGCGCAGGAGGGACGCCTTGATGAGTTCGAATCGACAGGTGGTGCCGGAACGTTTTTTGCTCGTCTACCAGCAATGGGCAAGAGATGCGCAATTGGGCATGCAGAACCTGTTGGTGCATGGAATGCGCTCGCTGCTCACCATGCTGGGCATGATCTTCGGCGTGGCCGCGGTGGTTGCCATGCTGTCCATCGGCGCTGGCGCACGTCAGAAAGTGATGGCTCTCATTGAGCAGATGGGCGTTCACAACCTCATCGTCGAAGCGAAGGAAACCGTGGAATGGCAGGCGCATCAGAAGGTTCGCAAGCTTTCCCCGGGCCTGACGCTGCAGGACTATCGCGTAATCCGCGATGATCTCGAAGGCGTTGTCGCTTCCACTCCGCGCAAACAGCTCACCCCGTCGAAGATGATTCCCAAGGCTCAGCAGGATATGCCGAATGTGATGGGAGTCAACTCCACATACCGGCAAATCGCCGGGCTGCACCTGTTGAGTGGTAGGTTTTTCGATCAGGGCGATGCTGATCGCGGCGCGCCCGTCTGTGTACTGGGTGCGGCGGCCAAGTGGAGTTTATTTGGCTCCTCCGACCCGCTCGGCCAGTACATCAAAGTGAACGAGCAATGGTTTCGCGTGATCGGGGTGGTCAGCCCGCAACTCAGCGCCCAGGGCGACAGCGCGGGGACATCTTCCGCGGATGTGAACAACAACGTCTATATTCCTTTGCAGTCGGCATTTCTGCGGCTTGAGGACAGCTACAGCGACGTCCGGGATGAGATTGACGGGATCTATCTCACCTTTGCGGACGGGGCCAATGTTTCCGAGTCAGCGCAGGTGGTGCGCGCCATCCTGGATTCTTCGCATCACGGCGCTGATGATTTCAGTATTGTGGTGCCTGCCGAATTACTCGCAGAACAGAGGCGCACGGAGCACCTCTTCAATACCGTCATGGTTGCCATCGCATCAATATCGCTGCTTGTGGGCGGCATCGGCATCATGAACATCATGCTTGCCAGCATTCTGGAGCGCACACGGGAGATAGGCCTGCGCCGCGCCGTCGGAGCGAGGCAATCGGACATCGTGCGCCAATTTGTCGTCGAGGCCACCATGATTTCGTTCGCCGGTGGCACTATAGGCGTGGTTTTCGGCTTCTTCATATCGAGGCTCATTGCGTGGCTGGCCGGCTGGTCTACGATCGTCACGTTCAGTTCGATTGCGCTGGCGTTTCTTGTATCCATCTCTGTCGGGCTCGTATTTGGAATCTATCCGGCCACCAAGGCTGCGCGGCTCGATCCGGTGGAGGCAATCCGATATGAATAGCTCACACCTGGCCCGAATGAATCGGCACGCAAGGCCCAATTTGTATCGCCCAAAATTTCCGCACTTAGATGGAGTCCTGGGATGAGGTCCATTCGCTTTACATTCGTTTTGCTCGTTGCCCTGGTTGCCGCGCTGCCGGCGCTCCCGCAGTCGCCTGAGAGTTATCGCGGCATGCTTACCGCGCGCGTCCGCGCCGACAAGCTTCCTCCTCCGCAGCATCTGCAGGACTACGTCCAGAACGGAAAGCTCAGTTTGAGCTTGAGGGACGCGATCCTGCTGACGCTTGAAAACAACAGCAACGTGCAGATTGAAGAAACGCAGATCGAAACGCAGAAGTTCGCGTTGCTGGGCCAATTTCAACCATTCGATCCTAGCCTGCAGAGCACTCTCAACATCAGTCGATTCTCCTCTCCCACTTACAGCCAGTTACAAGGTGTTGGAGTCAGCGGCAATGCGACCCTCAACTCGCTGAGTCAGGCAGGACTCGTGAGCTATACGCAGACATTCACACCTGGAACGAATATTCTTGCAAGCATCGGCAGCAACAAGTTCTCCACCAATAGCTCGTATAACTACTTCAATCCCTATTACGCGTCAACACTGAGTTTCACCATCACGCAGCCTCTGCTGCGCGGTGCTGGCCGCTTTGCCAACACGGCTCTGATCAAGATCGCGCGCCGTTCGCTCGCCCAGTCCCAATCCACTTTTGAAGCCGAGGTCAACGATGCGATTCTCCAGGTGGTCGGTCAATATTGGTCTGCGGTTCAGGCCCGCGGCGCACTCGATGTGGGAGAAAAGTCTCTCAAGCTGGCAGAGGCGAGTTACGACCGCGACAAGCGATCCCTTGAGTTAGGCGCATTGCCGCCACTGGATATCTATCGGTCTCAATCGGAGGTTGCCGCGCGCAAGGTCGGAGTGATCCAGGCTGGCTATGCCCTCACCCAGGCAGAGGAAGCGTTGCGCTTTACCATTGGCGCCGATCGCGATCCGCAGACGCACAATATGGAATTGGAGCTGACTGAAAAGCCGCAACCCGACGGAGAGCTCAAAGACGTTGATGCAGAATCGGCGCTCGCGCAGGCGCTCAGCCAGCGTCCGGAACTCGATGCCGTCAAGGATTCCCTTGACAATGATGAAACCGGCATTCGCCTTGCGCGCAATCAGCTTGAACCTAATCTCTCCGTGCAGGCCTTCTATCAAAGCAACGGACTGGGAGGCAATCAATACAACCTGGTGACAGGCCAGTTTGTTGCGCCCGGCGGATTTGGTTCTTCGATGAGCCAACTGTTCGGATTTGGCTATCCGGGTTATGGTGGGACGCTCTCGCTCACGCTGCCTGTGCGGAATCGCGGCGGCCAGGCAAACCTGGGAACTGCCCTGGTGTCGCGGACGCACGATCTCTATGCGGGAGTCCAAATTCGCGAGCAGATCACGCGTGAGGTTCGCGACGCTGTCCATCAGCTCGACGAAGCCAGGCAGGCACTGGCAGCAGGAACAACGTCGTTTGAGCTGGCGCAGAAGTCCCTGGCCTCAGAGCAGCGCAAGTTCGAACTCGGCGCGGAAACAAACTTTTTTGTGCTCGATGCTCAGACCAGGCTCGCGCAGGCCGAACTTACCCTGTTGCAGACCCAGGTAAATTACCGCCTCGCACTTGCGGCTGTCGGTCACTCCACAGGCGACCTTTTAGGTCCTTATCATGTGCAGATCGCAGAACTCACCCGGTAAGTATCACAGTGCTTGGCCCGGAGAGTGCTCATTGCCCTCACTGCAAGAGCCTGTTCGGAGTTGGACTCAAGTGGTGATGTCAGGTCGTCAAGACGATGCTTCCATGACCCTTTTCTCTTTTGAAGCTATATAGGCAACGTCCTCGGACGGTTGGCAGCAGGGGTATACTGGCTCGCAGCCGGAATGAGCTGTGAGAGTTGCGGCTGGAAACCTGGAGGATTTGCAATGGCCATCGATGAGAATTCGCAGCAGATTATGAGCAGCGGGCTGACGGGGAAAATAGGACGGCGTGCATTGCTGCTTGGGGCGGCGAGTGCGCTGGGTGGTGCAGCAACGGCCGCGGCGTTCCCGACACTGGGTAGCGGAGCAGAAGCCCAGAGCGGCAGCACGAATGCTCCGGTCGGCGGGTCATCCGTGGTGGCATCAGCAGAGACGGCAATCGTGGAAACCAGCGCGGGCAAGGTTGCGGGGTACATTCACAATCGCATTTTTAGCTTCAAGGGAATTCCGTATGCCGCCAGCACCGATGGTGCAGGCCGCTTTCTTCCTCCCGAAAAACCCAAGCCATGGACCGGCGTTCGCAGCTCACGGCATTTTGGCTATGTTGCGCCACAGGCGGCAAGGGCGGGTTGGGCCAATGACGAAGAGTCTTTTCTTTTTACGTGGGACGACGGAATTCAGGGAGAAGACTGCCTGCGGGTCAACATCTGGACGCCCAAGATCAACGATGGCGGAAAGCGCCCGGTCATGGTGTGGCTTCACGGCGGCGGTTATGCCGCCGGGTCGGGGCAGGAGCTACTCTCCTATGATGGTGAAAGCCTGGCCCGGCGCGGCGACGTGGTGGTGGTTTCGCTCAATCATCGGCTTAATGTGTTCGGCTATCTCGACCTCTCAAAATATGGCGATAAGTACGCCGGCTCGGCGAACGTGGGCATGCTGGATATTGTGGCTGCTCTCGAATGGGTGCGCGACAACATCTCCGCTTTTGGCGGTGACCCAGGCAGCGTGACCATCTTCGGGCAATCGGGCGGGGGTGGGAAAGTGAGCGTCCTGATGGCCATGCCCGCGGCCAAGGGGCTGTTTCATCGGGCGATTGTGGAAAGCGGATCGACGCTGCGGGTGCGCACGCAAGAGTCGTCGCAGAAGCTGGCCGACCTGGTTGTCGCGGATTTGGGACTAACGGCCGCTACCATCGACCAGATTCAAACCTTGCCATATGTGCAGCTGCTCAAATCCAGTACCGATGTGATGCGAAAGAACAATCCAGCGCCAACTGGCGGTGTCCCCAACTTCCGCAGGATGGAGGCAATGCTGGGGCTGTCTCCAACGCTGGATGAGAAGCTGCTGCCGGCGCATCCTTTCGACCCGAAGGCTTCTGCGCTCTCTGAAGACGTGCCGATGATCATCGGCACCACGCTGAACGAATTCGTCACGGGCATCAATCATCCTGAATACGAGCAAATGACCGATGCCGAGGTGGAGACGCGCGTGCGTGGAATCTATGGCGACAAAGCGCCGCAGATCCTGGCCGCATTCCGCGAGCGGACGCCGCACGTCAAGCCATTCGACATCTGGTCCCACATTGCTGCTTCGACCGTGCGGGAAAATGCGATCAAGCAGTGCAAAGCGAAGGGAGCGCTGGGAAAGGCGCCTGCCTATCTCTACTGGTTCACATGGCAGACGCCAGTTCTCGACGGCAGACCGCGCGCATTCCATTGCTCCGAGATCGCGTTTGTCTTCAACAACACCGACCGCTGCGAGAACATGACCGGTGGCGGGCCCGAAGCACGTGCGTTGGGCGCGAAGATGAGCGACGCATGGATTCAATTTGCCCGCACCGGCAATCCCAGCCGTCCCGGAATCCCGCAGTGGACGAAGTTCTCCGCAGACAATGTGCCGACCATGGTCTTCGATAACAAAACTGAGTTGGTACTGAACCCGGACGGCAGCGAACAGGCGAGCATTGCCGAAGCGTGAGGATTGCATGCGGCAATGAGCTATAGCGAAACCAGAGTAGCTGTCCCCAGGAAGCACGATGCCAAGTGGCTTTTTCCTCAAGAAAAAGCCGCCCCGCGCACTCTCGGCAAGGGCACGTTTACTCTGGTTTGCTCTAGAAGTTGATACGTCCGGTTAGCTCCAGGCTTCTTGGGCCCGCGCCTTCGGCGGTTTGCAACGCGGTGATGGTGCCGAAGCTCGAAGGTGCGTCGACCTGCATGTTGGGCGGCTCGTAGTTGCGATGATTGAAAACGTTGGCCGCTTCAAGGCCAAATTGAAACTTGCTCTTTTCCGAGAGTGAGAGGTTCTTCAATAGCGAGAGTGAGAAGTTGTCGGTGCCAGGACCGACAACCCCGCCGACGGGCGCGTTGCCAAAGCGTCCGATACCGTTGCCGGCCGAGTTTTGCAGGTTCATATAGGGGAACGCGTTGGGGTTGAGCCACTGAGAAGTGGTGCGCCGCGATGCGTACAGCGAGACGCCGCTTAGCTGATCAGGGCGCGCCTCGCCAACGGTGGTGAGGATGTTGGTGTTGGCCGGGTCGACAGACTCTTCATAGGGTGTGAGGAACGGGCCGCTCTGCAGGATGGCGACACCGGCAAGTTGCCAATCGCCGATGAAGCGGTTGAGAGCGGAGCCGTCATTGAGCAAGGGCTGCCCGTGGCCGAAGGGAAGGTTGTAGAGATAGGTGACCAGGAAGCGGTGACGGCGGTCGTAGATGACGTTGCCGTAGTCAAGGCCGGGGTGAAAGCGATTGGTGAGGAAGCTGCCACCGGCTACGGCGAATGCGTTGGGCGTGGCCCCGCCGGCATTGGAGAGATCGTGCGTGTAAGTGTAGCTGGCGTCGAAGGTGATTGATTTGCCGCTGTGGCGCGAGACTTCAACGGTTCCGCTGTCGTAGTTGCTTTCAGCCAGGTTGGTGACGCTCTGAATGACGCTCCAGCAGGGATAGGGGCGATGGTCGGAAACAAGGTTCCCACCATCTGTGATGCAGGCGCCCGTGGCGGCAGGCGCTGGATCGATGTTGGAATAGCCGTAGGGATTGGGCCGCACCTGGTTGAGATCGACCATCGCTTCAAGGTTCTGGCCGTGACTGGCTGTGTAGGAAAAGCGCGCGCCGAGGGAGTGGCCGAGGTCCTGCTCGAGAGTCAGGTTCCACTGCTGGACGCTCGGGTCGTGGTAGTGGATGGGAAAAGCGTAGTAGAAGCCGGCAGTTCCGGTGGTGCTACCGGCGGCGCTGTTAAAAGGCGTGGCGAAGGAGATGAGCGGCGTGACGCCATCGGAGGCATAGCCCTGGTTGTAGGTGCCTACGTAGCTGGAATGGACGGCCCATCCTGAGACCAGCGCAAAGCCAAGCGGAGATTCAATGAAGCGCCCCCAGCCGCCGCGCAGAACGGTTTTTCCGCTGTGATAGGGTTGCCAGGCAAAACCCAGGCGCGGTCCCCAGTCGGTCTTGTCGGTGTAGCGCAGTCCGCCCGGGATTCCAGCCTGGGCGGCCGTGAGCAGGGGCGTTGGCGCAATCGCGCCGAGGAACGCGGAAGAGGCGTCGGCTTCCGCCTGAGCATTGGAGACAACGACCGCTCCGCTGACGGCCTGGCCACCAATCGACGCGGAATAATTCGGCATGAAGGTAGCTGTGTTGTAGTGCGTTTCCTTGAGCGGGGGATGCAACTCGTAGCGCAAGCCGAGATTGAGGGTGAGGCTGGGCGTGATCTTCCAGTCATCCTGCGCAAAAGTGGCGTAAGCGTAGCCGAGGCCATTCATGGTGGGGTTGTTGGTTGAGCTGACTTCGGTGTAGTCGGGATACCCGAGCAGAAAGCCTGAATATGGTTCGCCGGCGAAATTAACCTGGTCCGCGGTTCCCTGCACAATCGACGACGACCCATCGAAGACATACCAGCCGGAGCGGTAGTTGCCGAAGACATTGTCATCATGGTCGGTGATGCGTTTGAAATCCGCGCCGAACTTGAAGGAGTGTTTGGCAGGCGACCAACTCACGTTGTCGAGTGCCTGGATGATCTGGCCGCGCTGCACGCCGGGGTTGCCCGCACCTGTGGACATGAAGCCGTTGATGAGCACCTGGGGCGCTTCAGACCAGTCGAGATCGGGCTGCGGGACGGTGAGGCCCGTTTGACTGAGGATGTTGGCGGTGGAGTAGCTCTGCGTCTCCGAAGTATGCTGCGCGTTGTATCCGCCGCGAAACTCGTTCAGCAGGCGCGGCGTGAAGACGTAGTTGTGCGCGAAGGTCATGCCCTCGTCGATCTCGGGCGTGTTGTATGCACCCTGCAAGGGACTGCCGGCCTCAGCGCAGTAGGTGAAAGTGCACGCGGCGGAGGGTGCAGTGGTGACCTGGCGGTTCTTATAAGAGAAGCGGGCAAAGACCGTTTGCCGCGATGATAGCGCGTGATCGAGGCGCGCATCGCCCTGGTTCGACGAGATGGGCGAGGGAAAGTTGACCTGGTAGTTGTTGGCAAAGGAGTCTGCCGGGCCGAGGTTGGGCGCGGGCATCAACACGTTGAGCAACTTGGTGGTGATGGCGCTTGGCGCGACCGCCGGTCCAGTGTTTGAGTTGGTGAGCACAGAGCCATCGGGATTGTAGACTGTGTACCCGTTTGGACACTGCGTGGAGGGGTCGGGCTCGCAGTAAGTCTGGTTGAGGTAGTAGCCAATATTGCCGTTGCGCATATCCACTGAGGGCACGCTCAGCACAATAGGCGTTTCACGCGGCAAGCGCAGGCCTTCAAAGCTGATGAAGAAGAAAGTGCTGTCGTGGCCGTTGAACAGATGCGGAATCTGGACCGGGCCGCCGAGCGTTCCGCCAAAGTCGTTCATGATGATCTTGGGCTTCGACAGCGCAAAGATGTTGTTGGAGTTGAGAATGGTGTTCTCGTGGTTCTCAAAAACGCCCCCGTGGTACTGGTTGGTTCCAGCCTTGGAGACGGTGGTGATGTCGGCCACTCCGCCGAACTCAGCGCTGTTGTTTGACTCCGAGACCCGAATCTCTTCGATGGAGTTGAACGAGGGGAACATTTCGTTGACAGGGCCGGAGTACTCCACTCCCACCGACGAGATTCCGTCGACTGTAACCGAGAGCAAAGCCGCAGTCGTGCCGTCCACGGCGAGCTCGCCGCTATCGTCCGTCTGTACGCCCGCCTCGGTGGTGAGCGTGGAGATCGGGCTTGTTGAACCTGTGGAGCGCGAATAGATGGCCACAGGCAGGTCGACCAACTCGGCGCCGGTCTTGGTCTCGGCGAGGTTGGAGACATCTGTAGTGATCACCGGAAGCGGGTTGTCGACGACCATCACGGTCTGATTTTCCGAGCCAGGTTTGAGCACCACGTCCATGCGGCGGGTTTCGCGCGCGGTGAGGTCGATCTCAGGCAGAGACTCCTTTTCAAACCCCGGAGCCGTGATGGTGAGCGTGTAGGTGCCCACGTCGATGTTCTTGAAGCCGAAGCTGCCGGTGGAGTCGGAGATGAGCACGCGCGAGCCGGAGGTGCCAGTGTTGATGAGCGCAACCTGCGCGCCTTCGACAACTGCGCCGCTGCCATCGCGAACCGTGCCCAGAATGGAACCGAATGTGGATTGTGCCGCAAGCGGACCGGCCGTGAGAAGAAGGAGACAACAACCAAGGATCAATTGCGTTGCGACAAGCCGGCGGAAGCAGGCAGGGGAAAAGAAAGGACGCATGCGGTTCCCTTTCACAGAAGATTGATGACGGTGACGATTTTTCTTCGCCTATAAATTGTTTTCTTTACAAATGTAAGGCTTGCTGGGAGGCGCGAGGGCCTTTTTTTGAGGTTTTTTTGAGGGAGCTGAAAGCGGGGCACCTGAAGCGGGTTTTGACTGCTGCCTCCGCAGCGAAAACAGGCTCACACAAAGCTCATGTGGCTGGCTTGAGAACCTGTTTTTTCCTGGAGTTCAAACGGCCTTTATCTCGCATCTCCGAAAGGTGCTGCGCATTCGGAATTCAAGTTGCTGGCGTGTCCGCCGATAGGACAGGCGAGGGCACGCACCGGGGAAACACCCGCGGAGGATTGTGACGACCTCCGAGACGGCCAGCGCATTTGCGCGGCTTGTTGAGGCGGGGTCGATGCAAGCAAGTGCGCGG